>DHSB01000039.1:47281-49007 GCA_002408385.1 Myxococcales bacterium UBA5297 | reverse complement strand
CGCTCAAAGGAGCGGCGGGCCCGTTTCTGTCTTTGCCGAGCCCGGGTCTTCGGCCGCAAGGGCAGGCGCCGGCGGGCGAAGGGGCCGCGCGATGCGGCACGGAGCCTTTCGCGCCCTCGCGAGCGCGGACACCAGCGCCGGCCCGCTTGCCCGCGATCCTGGCGGCCCTCGCAGCGCTTGCCTCTCCGAGCGCGAAAGGGCTACCTTCGCGCCTTCGTCCAACGGCCGCGTGGCCAGGAGATCAACGCCCATGAACCGCATGAGCCTGCGTGAGTTCGATCCCGAGATCTACGACATCGTCAACAAAGAGGTCCGCCGCCAGGAGGAGGGCCTGGAGCTCATCGCCAGCGAGAACTTCGTCTCCCAGGCGGTCCTCGCGGCGCTCGGCTCGCCGCTGACCAACAAGTACGCCGAGGGCTATCCCGGCAAGCGCTACTACGGCGGCTGCGAATACGTCGACATGTCCGAGCAGCTCGCCATCGACCGCGCGAGGAAGCTCTTCGGCGCCGAGCACGCCAACGTCCAGGCCCACTCGGGCTCGCAGGCGAACATGGCGGCCTACATGGCGCTGATGCAGCCGGGCGAGACGCTGCTCGCGCTCGACCTCAACTCGGGTGGCCACCTGACGCACGGCTCGTCGGTGAACTTCTCGGGCAAGCTCTACAAGGTCGTGCACTACGGGCTGCGCCGGGACACCGAGACCATCGACTACGACCAGGTCGCCTCGCTCGCCCGCGAGCACAAGCCCAAGGTCATCATGGTCGGCGCGAGCGCCTATCCGCGCACCATCGACTTCCCGAAGTTCCGCGAGGTCGCCGACGAGGTCGGCGCGGCGATGGTGGTCGACATGGCGCACATCGCGGGCCTGGTGGCCGTCGGCCTGCACCCCTCGCCCGTTCCGCTCGCGGAGATCGTGACCACCACGACGCACAAGACCCTGCGCGGCCCGCGCGGCGGCATGATCCTGTGCAAGGAGCCGTTCGCGAAGAAGCTCAACAGCCAGATCTTCCCGGGCATCCAGGGCGGTCCGCTCGAGCACGTGATCGCCGCCAAGGCGGTCGCCTTCAAGGAGGCGCTCGAGCCGTCGTTCAAGCAGTACCAGCAGCAGGTGCTCGACAACGCCCAGGCGCTCGCCGAGGGGCTCAAGGAGCGCGGGCTGAGGCTCTGCTCGGGCGGCACCGACAACCACCTGATACTCGTCGACCTGCGGCCCAAGAAGATCACCGGCAAGGCGGCCGAGACCGCGCTCGGCAACGCGCACATCACGGTGAACAAGAACATGATCCCGTTCGACCCGGAGAAGCCGACGGTCGCCTCGGGCGTGCGTCTGGGCACCCCGGCGCTCACCACCCGCGGCATGGGCGCGGCCGAGATGAAACTCATCGCCGGCCTCATCGTCGACGTGCTCGAGCAGCCTGAGGACGAGCAGGTCGCCAAGCGCGTGCAGGGACAGATCAAGGAGCTGACCGCCCAGTTCCCGCTCTATCCGAGCTTCGCGCTCTAGCCGGCTTTCCGGTCTCGTTTTCGGCGGCCCGCCTTCCGAGCTCGCGCTCGCAGGGCGGGCCGCTCGCTTCTCGAGGATCGGTCGGTGGCCTCCGTTGCTCTTCGCGATGGAAGCGGGCGTGAGCGGCGTGGTCCGCAAGGCCGGCGAGGAACGGCTCCACCGTCGTGTGTACAACGCCCTCTCGCGTGCTTGAGGCCTTCTCTCGCGTGCTTGAGGCCTCCT
>DHSB01000039.1:46905-47046 GCA_002408385.1 Myxococcales bacterium UBA5297 | reverse complement strand
TGCTTGAGGCCTCCTCTCGCGTGGTTGAGGCGTCCTCTCGCATGGTTGAGGCCTGCTCTCGCGTGCTTGAGGCGTCCTCTCGCGTGCTTGAGGCGTCCTCTCGCGTGGTTGAGGCCTGCTCTCGCGTGGTTGAGGCGTTCT
>DHSB01000039.1:38461-46759 GCA_002408385.1 Myxococcales bacterium UBA5297 | reverse complement strand
GTTCTCTCGCGTGGTTGAGGCGTCCGGTCGCGTACGCCCGGAATGCGAATTTCGGTCGGGCCGCTGGGCGTGCCCGCCGGAGCCACCTGGGCCAGGTGCTTTGGTGCCGCTCACGGGGGCAGCGCGCCGGCGGCTTGTTCGGCGAGAGCGCGAGCCGCCGCATGCGAGAAAGGCGGTTCTGCGAAAGTAGGCGCATTTGTCCGATGTTGGTAACATCCGCGCCCCCATGCGTTGTCCGTTCTGCAAGAAAACCGAGAACAAGGTCATCGACTCGCGTCTCTCGCACGAGGGACGTGCGATCCGGCGGCGCCGCGAGTGTCTGAGCTGCGAGCGGCGCTTCACCACCTACGAGCGGGTCGAGGACACCCTGCCGCTCGTCGTGAAGAAAGACGGCCGTCGCGAGAGCTTCGACCGCGAGAAGATCAGTGGCGGGCTGAAGAAGGCAGTCGAGAAGCGGCCGGTGCCCGCCGAGCAACTCGAGCAGATGCTCGACGCTATCGAGCAGAAGGTCCAGGAGGCGGGCGAGAAGGAAGTTCAGTCGAGGTTCATCGGCGAGCTCGTGATGAAGGCCCTGCAACAGATCGACGACGTCGCCTACGTGCGCTTTGCCTCGGTCTACAGGGACTTTCGCGACGTGCAGGAGTTCATGAATGAGCTCAAGGAGCTGCTTGCCGAACGCTCGAAGCTGGATCGCGCCGCAAGGAAGAGAGTGAGCCGCGCTTCATGAGGACGGTGGGCAAGGCCGACGGCGCGAAGGGGCGTGCCGCGCGGCGTGAGCAGGAGGAGATCGAGCGCTTCATGGGCGAGGCGCTCGAGCAGGCGAAGAAAGGCCAGGGCCGCACCAGCCCCAACCCCGTGGTGGGCGCGGTGCTGGTCAAGAACGGCCGGGTCATCGCTCGGGGCCACCACGCCAAAGCCGGCGGGCCGCATGCCGAGGTCGTCGCGCTGGGCCAGGCGGGCGAGAAGGCCAGGGGCGCGGACCTCTATTCGACGCTCGAGCCGTGCGATCACCACGGCCGCACGCCCCCGTGCACCGAGGCTATCGTCCGCGCAGGCATCCGCCGCGTCGTGGTCGGCTGCCGCGACCGCAATCCGCTGGTCAGCGGGCGCGGCCTGCGCCGACTGCGCGAGGCGGGCATCGAGGTGCTCACCGGCGTGCGCGAGGAGGCGTGCGCCGCGCTCAACGATCCCTTCTTCACCTTCGTCACCAAGAAGCGGCCCTTCGTCACCCTCAAGATCGCCGCGACCGCCGACGGCAAGATCGCCGCCTCGAACGGCGACTCGCGCTGGGTGACCGGGCCCAAGTCCCGCGAGCGGGTCCACGGGCTGCGCGACCGCGTCGACGCCATCCTCGTCGGCGCCGGAACGGTGCGCCTGGACGACCCGCAGCTCACCACGCGTCTGCGCGGGCGCACCGCCGCGCGCCAGCCCTTGCGCGTCGTGCTCACCGGCACGCTCGACATCCCCGCCAAGGCGCGCCTCTTCGACGAAGAGCGCGGAGGGGTGCTCGTGCTCACCTCCAGCCCCGACGAGAAGCGCGCGCGGGCGCTCGAGGCGCGCGGGGCCGAGGTCGTGCGCATCGGGGGCGACGGCGGCCGGGTCGATCTGCAGGCGGCGCTCGCCCACCTCGCTTCGCGCGACATCGTCCACCTGCTCGTCGAGGGCGGGGCCGGTGTCTTTGGCGGGTTCCTCGAGGCGGGCCTCGTCGACGCGGTACAGCTTTACATCGCTCCCAAGGTGCTCGGTGAAGGGATCAGTTGGGCCCGGCTCGCGCGGCGAGAGCGAATGTCCGAGGCCATCGAGCTGCTGCAGACCGGGGTCGAACAGGTGGGCCAGGACGTGCTCATCACGCTGAGGCCCAGGCCCGCGGTGCGCCGGTCGCGGTAGGGGGCGGCAAGCGCGCCGCTCTGGCGATCGCGCGCCCCTCGCGGTGGATGCTCCGGTCGTCGACGCGCCAGCCGCGCCGGCGGCTCAAGCCGCTCTAGGTGCGGAGAAGCTCGGGCCCGAGCTTCCCCGCGCTCGGCGGGCCTTGCGCTCGAGCGGCGAAAGCCGGCTACCCGGTGGGCTTTGCGAGCAGCTTCGAGACCTCCCGCGAGAGCGTCTCGAGCGACGCGAGCGCCCGAGGCAGGCAGGCGGCTGCGCCCATGCGGATAGCGGCGATCGTCTGTTCGAGCGAGGGGCTGTCGGCCACGGCGACAAGCCCGTTGGCGCTCTTGCGCAGCGTGCGGATGGCCTCGGGCGACAGCGAGCGGTCGCGCAGGTCGAGCGAGAGCACGACGCCGTCGGCGCCCGGAGCCAGGAGCTGGGCGAGCGCTTCGTCGACGCTGCGCGCGACGACGGGCATGCCCCCGGCGGCGCTGACCGCTTCGCCGAGCCGGACCGCTTCGTCGGGGCGGTCTTCTACGACCAGGATCCGGCGCGTGCGCGGCCGAGGGGCGGCCGCCGGTGCGGGCGGCGGGTTGAGCGCTTCGCGTATCCGGGAGCGCACCTGCGCGATGTCGTCGAACGGCTTCTCGAGGTAGTCGAGCAGACCGAGCTCCAGGCCCTCCTGCGCGGTCTCGACCGACGGGTAGCCGGTCATCAGCATGACCGGGCATTCAGGCATGCGCCGGCGCACCGCCCGCGCGAGGTCGAGCCCGCTTACGTCCGGCAAGTTCTTGTCGCTCAGGACCAGGTCGAAGTCGTGCTGCTCGAGCAGGCGCAGCGCCTCCTCGCCCGAGAGCGCGAGGTGGACGTCGAGTCCTTCGGGCCCGAGCAGGCTCGCGAGCATCGAGCAGACGACCTCCTCGTCGTCGACGACCAGCACCGAGCGGCGACGCTTCGGCCGGTCGACCTGCGCGCCGAAGGCGAGCCGGAAGGCGGTGCGCGCCGCGAGCCCGACCTCGGCGGGCCGGACCAACTCGAGCCGCGCGCCGTTGGCCTCAGCGAGGGCGCGGCTGATGTAGAGCCCGAGCCCGGTGCCCGAGTCCGGACCCTTGGTGGTGAAGAAGGGCTCGAAGATCCGCGGGGCTATCGCCGCCGAGACGCCCGCGCCGCTGTCGGCGACGAGGATCTCGGCGCTCGCCTGCTCGCCCGCGACGAGCAACTCGACCGTGCGCCGGGGGCAGCCGGCGAGGGCGTCGAGGGCGTTGGCGACGAGGTTGACGAGGATCTGCAAGACCTGCGCTTCGCGTGCCTGGACGAACACGGGCCTGTCGGGCAGCCGCTGCTCTATTCGCGTGCCGACCTGGCGCGCCCGCGGCTCGAGCAACCGCGCCGCGGCCGCCGCGACGGCGCACAGATCGAACCGGGAGGGCGGCCCGCCTGCCTGCAGCAAGCGCCGGTGGTTCGCGATGAGCCGCTCCATGCGCTCGATTTGCGCGAGCATCGAGTCGAGGGGCGGCGTGGGGCTCTCGCCCGCCTCGCGGAGCATCTGCGCAAAGCCCTTGATGGCGGCGAGCGGCTGCTTGATTTCGTGCAGCAGCGACGAGGTCATCAGGCCGATCTCGGCGAGCTTCTGAAGGTGGGCCAGCGCGGCGGGGTCGGCCTGGGGGAAGGCTTGCTTTTCGTCCATCGAGTTCTCCGGTGTTCGAGCCTACCAGAGCCTCGGACGCCGACCGCGGGCTCGGGCCACTGCTCTCTCCTGACGAGCTATCCTGTCGGCCGAGCGGGCGAGGCTGCGAGCGAGGTCCCGGGCACCCGAGCGCCGGGGCCGGGCTCCGGGATGGGAGCTTCGGTGCTTCGCCCCCGGCATTGTCCGAATTCGGGCACCTCTCTCTGTGTTCCCAGGCAGAGGTCTGCCTTATACTCCCGCGCTCTCATGTTCACCGGGCTCGTTCAAGACATCGGAACCGTCGAGTCGCTCGCGCGCGGCGCGATGGCGCGGGTTGCCCTCCGCACCGCCCTGCCGGCCGAGGAGATGGAGCTCGGAGAGTCGATAGCCTGCAACGGCGCCTGCCTGACGGTGGTCGCCCGCAGGGCGGGCGGCTTCGAGGTCGAGGCTTCGGACGAGACCCTGCGGCGCACGACGATCGGCTCCTGGACCGCGGGCACGCGGGTCAACCTGGAGCGGGCCCTGCGGATCTCCGATCGGCTGGGCGGGCACCTCGTGCTCGGCCACGTCGACGCAGTCTCCAGCGTGGTCTCGCGGCGGCAGGAGGGCGGGGCGATCGTCCTGGGTTTCGGGCTGCCGGCCGAGCTTGCCCCGCTGTTTATCGAGAAGGGCTCGGTCGCCATCGACGGGACGAGCCTGACCGTCAACGCGGTCTCGAGCGAGCGCTTCGAGGTTTCGCTCATCCCCGAAACCCAGCGGCGAACGGCGCTGGGCGACAAGCGCGTGGGCGAGGCGGTCAATCTCGAGGCCGATCTCATCGGCAAGTACGTCGCGCGCCTGCTCGGCCCCCAGGCCTCCGCAGGGCGCGTCGACGAGGATCTGTTGCGGCGCTGCGGCTTCATCTGAAGCCTGTCAAGTGCCAAACACCGTGGTAGAGAAGGCGGCAATGGAACGGCTGGAGCAACGCGAAGACGCCAAGGAAAGCATCGCCCGGGTCGAGAAGGCGCTCGAGGCCATCCGCGCGGGTCGGATGGTCATCCTCACCGACGATGAGGACCGCGAGAACGAGGGCGACCTCGTGATGGCGGCCGAGAAGGCGACGCCCGAGGCGGTCAACTTCATGGCGACCCATGGCCGGGGGCTCATCTGCCTGACGCTGACCGCGGAGCGGGCGCGCCGGCTCGAGCTGCCGTTGATGGTCGAGCAGAACCGCTCGCCCTTCAAGACGGCCTTCACCGTCTCGATAGAAGCGGCCAAGGGGGTCTCGACCGGCATCAGCGCCAAGGACCGCGCGACCACCATCCGCGTCGCCTCCGGGCCGAAGGCCAAGGCGAGCGACCTGGTGCGCCCCGGGCACATCTTCCCGCTGGTGGCCTGCGATGGCGGGGTGCTGGTGCGCACCGGCCAGACCGAGGGCTCGGTCGACCTCTCGCGGCTCGCCGGGCTGACCCCGGCCGGGGTGCTCTGCGAGATCATGAACCCCGACGGCACGATGGCCCGGCGGCCCGAGCTGCAGCGGTTTGCGCGCAAGCACAAGCTCGTGCTGCTCTCGGTCGCCGATCTCATCCGCTACCGGCTCGAGCGCGAGGTGCTCGTCGAGCGCCTCGAGACGGCGAGCCTGCCGTTCGCCGGGCTCGGCGAGCTCGAGGTGACCCGCTACCGGTCGAGGGTCGATCGCCGGGAGCACCTGGCGCTCGTCTGCGGCGAGTTGCACGGGGCGCAGCCGGTGATGGTGCGCGTGCACTCGGCCTGTGCCCTGGGCGACACGCTCGGGTACGCCGGCTGTGACTGCGGGGCGCAGCTTCGCCACAGCCTCGCCCAGATAGCGCGGGAGGGGCGCGGCGTGCTCGTCTATCTGCGCAAGGACGCGCCCCTCACCCTCGGCTGTCCTCAGGCGGCCAAGGAAGCGGGCGAGGGGGTCATGGGCGAGGGCCGGCTGCGCGAGTTCGGGGTCGGGGCCCAGATCCTGCGCGACCTCGGGGTCGAGCGGATCCGGCTGCTGACCAACAACCCGAAGAAGATCATCGGCGCCGAGGGCTACGGACTGACCGTGGTCGAGCGGGTGCCGATAGAGGTGGAACCGACGCCCGAGAACCGGGCACACCTGCGCCGCAAGCGGGCCGCCGGGCAGATGGTGCCCGCGCGCCCGGCCCGCCGCGGCAGGATGACGAGGTAACCAGGATGCCGAGCTACGTCGAGGGGAAGCTGATCGCCCAAGGCCTCAAGGTCGCGATCGTCGTCTCCCGCTTCAACAGCTTCATCACCGAGCAGCTCCTGACCGGCGCGCTCGACGCGCTGCGCCGCCACGGCGCGCAGGACTCGGACATCGAGGTCGTGCGCGTCCCCGGCACCTTCGAGCTGCCGCAGGTGGCGCGCCGGGTCGCGCTGAGCGGCCGGTTCGACGCGCTCGTCGCGCTGGGCGCGGTCATCCGCGGGGGCACGCCGCATTTCGACTACATCGCGGCCGAGGTCTCCAAGGGCATTGCCCAGATCGCCCTCGAAGCGCCCTGCGCGGTCTCCTTCGGCGTGCTGACCACCGACAACGTCGAGCAGGCCATCGATCGCGCCGGCACCAAGGCCGGCAACAAGGGAGCCGAGGCGGTCGTCGCCGCCATCGAGACCGCCAACGTCATTCGCGAGCTGGGCGCGCACCGCCGCTAAGGCCCCCTCTCGCGCGGAAGGACCAGATGAACAAAGGTCGCCGCCCAGGACCACGGACTCGCGCCCGCGAGCGCGCGCTGCAGGCCCTCTACCAAGTCGACATCGCCTCGGCCGATCCCATCGATGCCCTGAGCCACGCCTGGAAGAGCGAGGAGGCCGCGCCCGACAAGGCGAGCCTCGAGTTCGCCGAGGAGCTGGTGCGCGGGGTCGTCGGCCGCCGCGAGGAGATCGACCAGCTCATCGAGCGCCACAGCCTTCACTGGCGCGTCGAGCGCATGTCCAGGGTCGACCGCAACGTGCTGCGCCTGGCGGTCTACGAGCTGCTCGACCACGAGGAGGCCCCGGCCCGGGTCATCCTCAACGAGGCCATCGAGCTCGCCAAGCGCTATGGGAGCGAGGAGTCGGGTGCCTTTATCAACGGCATCCTCGACAAGCTCGCCGCCACGCTGAGGGAGGGGCGGCGCGGATGAGGTTGTCCTTCGCCGACACCGGGCTCGCCGCGCTCGACGCCCTCGAGGGGCTCGACGCGGCCTGCCTGTTCGTCTTCGAGGACCAGCGGCCACTCAAGGGCGCCGCCGGTTACATCGATTGGCGGCTGTGCGGCGGGCTCTCCCACATCCTCAAGGCAGGCCGCTTCATCGGTGAGCGAGGCGATGCGTTGCTGTTCCCGTCGGGCGGAAGGCTGCGCTTCGAGCGCATCTTCTGCTTCGGCGTGGGCCAGCGCCGCGCCTGCACCACGGGCGTGTTCTCGGCCCTGGTCAAGCGCACCTGCGAGGCGATGAGCCTGGCGGGCTCGCGCGCCTTCGTCACCGAGCTGCCGCCGGTTTCGGGCGCGGGCGACGAGGAGCTCGCCCAGGCCTTCATCTCCGAGGGCGCGACGCGCTTCAAGGGCGAGCGCATCGTGCTGCTCGGCGACGGCAAGGCGCTGGCGAGGCTCTTTTCCCAGACCGCCGGGCGGATGAAGGGGCTCACCGTCGACCGCGAGCCGCTGGGGGCCGCGGTGACGGTGGTCGTGCCGGCCTGCGCGCCGGCGGGCAGGAACCCGCGGCGCTGAGGCCAGGTGCGGCGGGCTTGGCTTCGTCGCATTGCGAAACGCGCCCGCTTTCGGATAGTTTCGGCCCGCCATGTACAACAAAGCCCTGGTTGCATTGGGAGTCGCCCTCGCTGTTTCCGCCTGCGGCGAGCCCTCGCTCGAGGTCAACGTCCCGCTGGCCATCGTCAACGTCTCGCCGCACGACGGCGCGACCGAGGCTGATCCGCAGGTGAAGCCGGTGCTGTGCTTCAACCGCGACATGGACGCCGCCCTCGCGAACGGCTTCCTTGCCCTCGAGACCGAGGCGGGCGGGACCGAGGTCGGGCAGGGGATCTCGCAGGCGGGCAGCCCCCGCTGCCTGGTCGTCGAGCACGCGGGCCTCGAGTCGAATGCCGCTTACCTCGTACGTGCCAAGGAAGGGCTGACCGCGGCGGACGGCAGCGCGCTTGCCGTCGAGATCGTCTCGCGCTTGCGCACCCGGCGCTAAGGCGAGCGCAGACGCGGGCCTCCTCGCAGGACCGGCCGCCGGCGACCCGGAGGAGGCGCTGGCCCCGGGCACCGACTGGTCGCTCGAAGGCGGCCGCGAGGCCTGTCGGCGAAGGGTTTCCGACGGCTTCGTTCTCCAGGCTTCGCGAGGGGCCTAGCGCCCGGGGACGATCAGCGCCTCTCGCTCAGGCTCTGGCTCGGCCGGGCGCGCGCCAGCGACTGCGAGCGGCTTGCGCAGCAGCTTCTCAAAGAGCCTGCGGCAGAAGGGGACCGCCGTCGGAGCGGCGCCGCTGGCGAGCGCGCGCGCGGCAGCGCCGGCGCGCGCGGCGGCCTCCGCGCGGTTGCTCTGGCGGAAGGACTCGACGAGCTCGAAGAGCCGGTTCGCGTAGGTCTTCCTGCGCCCCTCGTCGAAGTAGCGCTCGACCGCTCTGTCTATCTCGCGCTCGGCCTGCTCGACGCGCTGCCTGTCGTCGACATAGAGGCTGCTCGTCATCACCTCGTCGAGCTTGAGCCCAAGCTCGCGCGCCGCGGCTTCGTCCGGGTACCAGGTGGCGACCGCGGGCTCGTCGTGCAGCAGGGCCGATTC
>DHSB01000039.1:38177-38310 GCA_002408385.1 Myxococcales bacterium UBA5297 | reverse complement strand
AGCAGGGCCGATTCGCCCAGGCGCTGGCTCTCGAGCGGTTCGGGCAGCGGCGGGTCGCGCCTTGCCGCGGGTTCGGCCTCTCGCGGATCGCCCGAGAGGTTCGAGAGCAACGCCTCCTCGTCGATGTCGAGGC
>DHSB01000039.1:37927-38164 GCA_002408385.1 Myxococcales bacterium UBA5297 | reverse complement strand
CGAGTCAGCTTCTGGCGCGCCGCGGCGATGAGCCCCTTGGCCCGCGGCAACGAGATGTCGACGAGCGCGACCCCGTGGTGCGCGCCGCGCTCCAGTGTGTCGTCGCGCAGCCTGCGAAGCGACCGCCGGTTGACCTCGTCGAGCTCGACCCGGGTGATGCCTTGAGCGTCGGAGAGCACCACGGTGATGAGCTGAATGCCTCCGCCGCGATGGGGGCGGGGGATCCACAGGAGCCGA
>DHSB01000039.1:26444-37820 GCA_002408385.1 Myxococcales bacterium UBA5297 | reverse complement strand
CGTTGGCGGTCTCGATGGCGGCGGGGGATCCACAGGAGCCGATCGCCGAGCGTGTCGTGGGTCGACACGAGGCAGCGCAGCTCCTCGGGGGGCAAGCTCTCGGGGCGGTAGATGGCCTCGCCGGTCGCCTCGACGCTCACCTCGATTCCCCGCGACTTGAGGATGGCCAGGCCCCGGCGTGCCGCGCCCGAAGCGCTCTTGTTGCCCGTCTCGGCGACGGCTTTGAGAAAGCCCCCATGCTCTATCTGCACGGCGGCCTCGACGACCGCGCGCGCGAGCGCGTCGGAGAGCCTGCCCGCCGCCTCGGCTTGGTGTTCACCGATGTGGCGCACCACCTCGCGAGCCAGCGCGACTTCGGCCTCGCGCACGCCAAGATCGGCGGCCAGGGAAGTGATCGGCTCGTTGGAGCGCAGCCGCTCGAGGACCCTCTTCGCGCTCACGTTCTGCCTTGCCATGACACGCTCTCTTCCCGGGCGGCGGTTGGTTCAGGGGTGAGGTCGCCCGCCTGCAAGCGTCGTTTGCCTGGAGGCCAATCTACAGCCAGCCAGAAAGGCCGGTTCTCGCTTTAGTGTCTTTTCCTACGGAACAGGCGCCACCCCTCGGCGCTCGCGGCGAGCTCAAGCTCCTTGAGGTGGGGCCCGAAGAGCCGCTCGGCAGAGACCTCGCCGCGCACCAGGTAGTGGTCGTACCAGGAGCCGTGGTCGTTCCAGGTGAAGCGCTGCGGTTGCCACTCCCACGGCGAGGCCGGGGGCTTGGCGCCTTCCTTGTAACCGACAGGAAACGAGGGGTCGGTCGCCAGCGAGAAGCTGGGCACGCCGTCGACGCGCAGGGCCGCCAGCGCGGCGTAGTGCAGGTAGACCGCGTGCGTCGCCTGCCGGCTGTTGCGGTCGAGGACGAGGTGCATGATGCGCGCGCGTGGGGCGATCTCCCGGGCGACCTGCTCGAAGCTGTGCGTCTCGAGGTCGAAGCGGTGGAAGAGCACGGCGAGGTTGACGCCGGAGTAGAGCGCGAGGGCGGTCGCCGCGCTCGCGAAGACCTTGTAGAGCGGGCCCGAGGGGAAGGGCAGGACGGGGATCGCCAGCAGGGCCGCGACCTGCGCGTAGCGGGGGTGGATTTGGTACATGTAGCCGGTGATGTCGGCCGGCAGGAAGAAGTAGAACCCCAGCCCGAGCAGCAGCAGCAGCGCGGGGCGCAGGCGGGCGACGGGACCTCGGGTCGAGGCCTGAGGGCGCACCGCGGCGAGCACGACCGCGAGCAGGGCGACGGCGACGAGGCCGTAGAGAGCGGGCCTGTCGGCCCAGTCCCAGAATCCGTTCGAGAGCAGCTCGGGCAGCTTGCCCACCTTCTGGCGCAGCGGGTGGAAGACGAAGTTGTCGAGGTCGAAGAGCGGCCCGGACGCCTTCCAGGGCTCGCCGGGCTTGCCGAATTGGCGCCCCCGGTTCACCCCGGACAGCAGCCAGGCGAAGAAGACGGCGACGCCGGGGACCAGGGCGAGCAGTGCGCGCTTGCGCCTTGGCCAGTCCGAGCGCGTCGTCAGCAGAAGCAGCGGCAGGGCGGCCGCAGGGAAGATCATCCCCGCGGCATGCGTGAGCTGCAGCAGCAGCAGGCTGAGCGCGCACCCGCCGAGCGCGAGCCGTGCTTTGCGGGTACCCAGATCGCTCTCGAGCGCCAGGACGAAGAAGCCGAGCGTGAAGAACGTGAAGGGAAGGCTCGACTGGAAGCTGAACAGGCCCCAGTAGAAGTTGTCGGTGTAGAGCAGCGGGCAGGCGAGTAGCGCGAGCCACCGGCTGCGGCCGAGCGCCCGCAGCAGCACCAGCAGCGACAGCGGAATCGCGCCGAGCACGAGCGTCAGCCACAGCTTGAGCGCGATCTCGACGCCGACCAGCGCGGCCAGCGCACGGACCGTGTAATAGAAGGTCAGGTAGGTCAGCCCGGGGCGCGCGACGAAATGGTCGTGATAGGGCAGCGAGGGGTCGTCCAGGCTCCCGAGCACGTGGATGAGGAATAGGTGCTGGGGCGCATCGACGGCAGGCAGGTGCGCGCCGACCCAGAGCGGCAGGAGGCTGGCGGCGGTGCACAGCGCGAGGAAGATCGCGAAGATGTAGCGGCGAGCTGGCATCAGGTCCGAAATGTCGGGCCGCGAACTCTATCAGTTTCTTCGTGCGCGCAAGGCAGGAGGCTGCGAGCGAGGAGGCTGGGGGCGGCCTGTACTGCTGACCTTGAAGATTCGTTGCGGAGGGGCACGACTCGGGAGGGCTGGCCTTCGTGCCGGCCGCCGGGGACCCTCGGATAGGCCGCGCCTCTGCTCGATTCCTCGACGGGAACATCTCGATGCCCACCTACCAGCCCCCCCGGTACCGACCTGCGACCGATCACTTCCAGGTTCCGGGTGAAGCCCAGCCTGTTCGCGAGGGCCCTCTCGGCGCGGCTGCGGGACGCCGGGCGTCGCGCCAGCCCGCCTTCTCGATGCGGGCTCGTGCGGCCGTCGCCGATACGAACCGCCGCGACCCCCTCAGCATCGAAGCGCTGGTGCCTGTCGCCTCCCGGTCGTGACTATCATCGCCGTCCCTGTCGGCCCCGTCGTCCGAACCGCAGAAAGGTGGAGCATGAAGACCCCCCTGTTGACCGTCGCCCTCGTGGTTGCCGTCCCGGCCTTTGCCCTGGGTGAGGAGGACGTTCGCGCCAGGCTGCTTGGCGCGATGGAGAGCGAGCTCGCCCGTTCGATAGAGAAGCTGCAGCTCAAGGAGTACGAGGCGCCGTATTTCATCGCCTACCAGATCAAGGACGAGCAGGTGCGCCAGGTCTCCGGGCGCTATGGTGCCGTCTTCTCCGACCACGCCCTGCGCGACCGGCGCCTCGGGGTCGACGTGCGCGTCGGCTCCTACGAGCTCGACAATTCGGGGGGCGATCCTCTGGAGTTGTTCGACCTCGCGGAGCTCAACAGCTACGAGGTGCGAAAGGACGCGCCGCTCGACGACGACCCGCGCGCGCTGCGCAACGCGCTCTGGCTGGTGACCGACGAGAAGTACAAGGCCGCGCTCGCCGCGTACCTGAAGAAGAAGGGCAAACGCGTCTACGAGGTCGACGCAGAGGAGCGCACCGCCTCGTTCTCGCGCGAGAAGCCCTCGCGCTTCGTCCAGCCGCCCGAGCCCTTCACCTGGGATTCGCAGCGGGCCGGGCGCACCGTGCGCGAGGTCGGCGAGCTCTTCAAGCGACACCCCGAGGTCTTCGACTCGGACGTCAAGGTCGAGGCGCGCAAGGAGGTGCGCTACTTCGCCTCGAGCGAGGGCGGCGCGCTGGTGACCGAGGCGACGAGGTACGCGGTCCACGTGCAGGCCGTCACCCGCGCGGTCGACGGCCAGCTCCTCGAGAACAGCCGCGACTACTACGCCTCGACCGAGGCCGGGCTGCCCAAGCTCGAGGAGATCAAGCGCGAGACCGCGCAGATGATCTCCGAGCTGCGCGCCCTGCGCACCGCGCCGGTCATCGACCCCTACACCGGCCCGGCCATCCTCGCGCCGCGCGCGGCGGGCGTGCTCTTCCACGAGGTGGTCGGCCATCGGCTCGAGGGTGACCGCCAGGAGAACGACAAGGAGGGGCGCACCTTCAAGGGCCAGGTCGGCGGCCAGGTGCTGCCGGCCTTCCTCTCCATCGTCGACGACCCGACCTTGGGCGCGCTGGGAGGCCGGTCGCTCAACGGCTTTTATCGCTACGACGACGAGGGCGTCCCCGCCCAGCGGGTTGAGCTGGTCAGGGACGGCAAGCTGCAGGGCTTCCTCATGTCGCGCAAGCCCGTCAAAGGCTCCGCGGGCTCGAACGGCCACGGCCGCGCCCAGGCCAACCGCCCGCCGATGTCGCGCATGGCCAACCTGGTCGTCGAGAGCACGCGGCAGGTAGGCTACGACAAGCTCAAGCGGATGCTCGTCGAGGAGGCGCGCCGGCAGAAGAAGCCCTACGCGCTGATCATCGAGGACATCGCCGGCGGCAACACCAACACCTCGACCTACGGCTACCAGGCCTTCAAGGGCATCCCGCGGCTGGTCTACCGGGTCGACGCGAAGACGGGCAGGGAGGAGCTGGTGCGCGGCGTGGAGATGGTCGGGACGCCCCTGACCACCATCAACAAGGTGACGGCCACCGGCGACGCGCCGGGCGTCTTCAACGGCTTCTGCGGCGCCGAGAGCGGCTATGTCCCGGTCTCGGCGGTGGCGCCGGCAATGCTCATCGCCGAGCTCGAGCTGCAGCGCTCGGCGCGAGCCAACGAGCGGCCTCCGCTGCTTCCCAGCCCGTGGGCGGTCGAGGAGCCGGAGCCTGGCGAGGGAAAGGCGGCGGTTCCGGCCAAGGCGCCGTGAGGGCGCGGCGGCAGCCGAGAGTCAGGAGCCGACAGCCCCGGCTTCGCCCGGGACCTGAGCGATCGGTCGGGGGTCGGTGGGGCGCATGGCGAATGCGCCCGCCGAGAGACGGAGCGCCAGGCGTCGTGCTGGCGGGTCCGGCGAACCGCCCCGCCGCCGGGATCCGAAGGCCGGTCTACCGGAGATCGGCGATCCCGGCGTCCGGCGCTCCGGAAGGTATCTAGGCGATCGGTCGCAGATGGGCCGGGGCGCTTCGCTAGGCGCCCGTCGCCGAATCGGGAAGCTGCTCCGAGCGCTCTTGCCCGAGGCGCCGGCCCGCGACGCAAAGACGAAACGAGCCCCGCCTCCTCTCGGAAGGCGGGGCCCTAGGCTGCGAACGGACTGGTCCGAGCGAGCTACTCGCCCGCGGCGCTCTTCTTCGTCCAGCGATCGACGTTGCCGTCGCCATCGAGGTCCTCGCCGACGCGGTCGATGGCATCCCCCTCCCAGTACTCCCAGTAGTCGATCTTGCCATCGCCGTTGGTGTCGCGCTCCTTGCGGACGATCTTGCCCTTCTCGTAGAAGATCCACAGGTCGGCCTTCTTGTCGTAGTCGAGGTCCTTCTCCTTCTTCGTGATCTGGCCCTTCTCGTAGTAGTTGACCTGGTCGATGCGCCCGTCGAAGTCGAGGTCGAGCGCCTCGCGGTCGACCTGCTCGCGCTCGTCGTAGTAGCGCCAGATGTCGATCTTGCCGTCCCAGTTGATGTCGAGCTCCTTGCGCACCAGCCTGTCGAACGAGTGGCCGTCTTCAACCTTGACCGTCTGGTAGTACTTCCAGACGTCGGGCTGCTTGTCGCGGTTGAGGTCGAACTCCTTGACGATCTCGTCGCCTCGCCGCTCCTCCTTGACGCCGTCGACGAGCGTGTCTTCGGTGACCTTCTCGGGGCTGACCGTCTCCTCCTTCTGATCGGAGCCGAAGCAGCCGGCAAGGAGCACTGCGGAAAAGACGCTGGCGTAGGAGAGCTTCATGTTCATCCCGGGCTAGAAAGAAAGACCTTGATATTCCGCAGGTTGCCTCAACGTCAACCGCGCGCTCAAGAGGTGTCGCGAATCTCCTCAAGCTCGCCGCGCCTCTCCGCTCACCCCGAAGGTCGGGCCGGCGCCTCGCCCGGCTGTCCCCACGAACCAATCAGCGCTTGCCCTCTAGGCACCGCGCCCGCGCGAGTGACTCGGGCCGACCGGCGAGCGCTCGAAGGGTTCTTCGACACCTTTTCAGCTCGGACCCGCGCCGCAGCCCGTCTCGAAGGGACCGAGCTCGTTGTTCGTCTCGCGGCACTCGGAGACTGCGCCCGCGCCGCTGCCGTCGTCGTCGACGACGGCGATGACGAGGAATCTCGGCGCGCTTCCTGCCGGCTGCTGCCAAACCCCGCTGACCACTTCGCTTTCGCCCGGCAGCAGCCTCGTGCGCGTCTCGCCGACCGCCAGCAGCTCGCGCGGCGGGCCCTCCCTGTAGAAGGCGACCTTCAGGCCGGGCAGGATCCCCAGCGCTCCGTCGTTGGTCACCCGCGCCGACAGCGTCAGCTCGGCGGGGCAGCCCGAGCGGTCGGCCGACAGCTCCTGCCCCACGAGATCGGGCGCGCTGAAGAGCCCCTCGCCCTGGACGTTCTGGCGGAAGTTGTTGAGCGGGAGGGCCTGCTCGCCGGGCGGCAGGTTGGTGAAGGCCCAGTTCGGCATCTCGGAGGCGGGGATGCGCCCGTAGGTGTTGCCCTCGGCTCCCCGGCCTCCGCAGGCGCGGTCGATGCCGTCGCAGACGTTGGTGACGTGGTAGGCGTGCTGGTTCCAGATGCGCCGGGTGTTGACCCAGTTGTCGGCGGCGTCGCTGTAGACGTGGACGCCCGGCTGCACGGCCGGATCGCAGCCGAGGCCGACGGCCGCGTAGGTGTTCTGGGCGATGACGATGTCGGCGCGGCCGTTGCCGTCGACATCGACGATGACCGGGTACTCGTAGGTGGTGCCCGAGCAGTTCGGGCGGCTGAAGATCTCCTCGCCGTCCGAGCCCCGGAACACGTGCAGCAGCACCTCGTCGGCGTAGACCACCTCGGCGGCCCCGTCGCCCTCGAAATCGAAGACCGAGCTGCCGGTGACCGAGGAGCTGTGGTCCTGCACCTTCTTCGACCAGAGGACCTGGAAGACGGGCGCCCCGGCCTCGAGCGCGACCTCGAAGACCGTGTAGCAGTCGAGAGCGGCGACCCCGACCTCGGCCTGGCCGTCGCCGTCGAAGTCGGCGACCGTGGGCGGACCGCCGCTGCCGGGGTTGCCGCCGCCTTGGACGCACTCGGTTCCGTTCCAGGAGGGCAGGGCGGCCGGGCCGGCGAGCAGCTCGCCGGTGGCGCCGGAGACGAGCGCCAGCGCTCCGGAGTTGACGACCACCAGCTCGGGCCTGCCGTCGCGCCCGAGGGTGTTCGAGGCGTCGAGGAAGTCTCCGGTCGCCGGGAAGCCGCCGAAGCCCGGGCCCGTCCAGCCGAGCGGCGTGCCGTCGTGGCGGAAGGCCGAGGCGCCGTCGGTCACCTCCAGGCGCCAGTCGCCGTCGAGGTCGGCCGCGATGCTCAAGGGGCCGATGCGCCCGGCCCCCATGCCCTGGTCCCAGCGCAGCAGGCCGTCCTTGTCGAAGACCTTCAGGCCGCAGACGACCTCGGCGCTGCCGTCGCCGTCGAGATCGGCCAGGCTCGGACCGCCCCAGCTCGCCGCGCAGTTGACCGGCTCGCCCGCCGCGTCGTGCGAGGTCCAGACGAGAGCGCCGCTCGCCCCGTCGAAGGCGAGGAGCGGGCCGGCGAAGGAGACGGTGACGACGAGGATGCGGCCGCTGCCGTCGAGGTCTCCGGCGGCGATGCTCGCCGGGGGCCGTACGTGCTGGTCGGCCGAGTCGGCGCTCGTCCAGAGCAGCCTGCCGTCGTCGCCCGAGAGCGCGCGGAGCAGGCCGGCCGCGTTGTAGCCGCCCGGACCGAAGAAGTTGGCGAGCACGTCGGGGGTGCCGTCGGCGTTCACGTCGATGACCACCGGGGCCATCATCACCTGCGTGTAGCTGTCGGTCGTCACCGAGAAATGCCAGCGGTCCGCCGGGCTGAAGGCGCCGGCGGGCGGCCGGTATTCGCAGGTGCCGTCGCCGCGCTCGAGGCAGCGGCCGATGGCCGGGTCGCAGTACTCGCCGGGGATGCAGTCGGCGAGGCTCTCGCAGGTCGGCCCGGGGACGACGCATTCCTCGCGGTAGCAGACCTCGCCCTCGCCACAGCAGAGCTGTGAGCCCGCCGCGCCGCAGCGGGCCGCCGCGCCGCAGTCGAGGCGGCAGGCGCCCTCCTCGCACACCTCCTCATCACCGCAGCAAGCCTGGCCGCAGGGGTGAGGGCAGCCCGCGTCGGCCGACCCGCCCGCGTCCTGCTCGCCGGCGTCAAGGCCCGCATCGGTCGACACCTTCGTGCAGGTGCCGTCGCGGCACTGGGAGCCGGGGCTACAATTCGCGTCGCTCGTGCAGGCGACGCTCGGCGGCAGCGTCTCGCACTGGCAGGCGGCGAACGCGAGGGCCAGCGCCAGCAAGAAAGAAGGCGGGGGAAGTGACGGACAGCGCATGGGCGGGCCCACCGTTGAAAAGAAGGCGTGAGAATATCAGGCCGATCGCGCTTCGGGGCGCCCGCGAACCCTTGGACTTGCCGTGGGCTCCGATGAGGTGGCTAGTTGTGAGTCTTGAGTTGTGAGTTGTGAGCCGACACCCCGGAGGTCGCCTTGTCTCTGCGGAGAGACGCACGTCCAGTGGCGGCGCGGCTCGCACGCCAAGCAGAAAGACCTGCCCCGGGCGAGGTTGGAGGAGACATGCCGCTCTACGAATTCGAATGCCGAACCTGCCGCGAGCGCTTCGAGGATCTCGTGCGCGCGACGGACGCTGACCTGGCCGTCCAATGCCCGGCCTGCGGCGCGAAGGACGCGGTTCGCCTGTTGTCGGCCCCAGCGATCTCGACCGGGAGCAGCGGGGGCCACACCAGCAGTGGGAGCTGCGGCGGGCACGGCGGCTTCTCCTGAGGTTAGCCCTCGACCGGGCGGTCGCCCGGTTTACAGCCAGCAGATCCGCAGGCGGTCAGCCAACCGGGGCTGGCCGCTCTTCTCGTCGCGAGACGGTCGAGCGGCCAACCGTGCCGCCGCCCACCTCGGGGCCGCGCGCGGTTGCTCCAGGAGCCGCCGGGCCCGCTTCGCGGGCGCTATCGGCGCCGTTTTCGAGCCGCATCGGACCAGGAAGGCCCCTGGCTGACCCGTGGAGCGATCTTGGGCCCGCGGGCTTTTGGTGAGGCTGGCTCCCGGCGGCGCCTCCTGGGGCCTGCTGGGGCCTCGCATGAGCCTCCTGGAGGCCGGGTGCGCGGTCCCACCGGGCTGAAGTTCCTGAGGTTTCTTCCTGCCTTGGGCGGCCGCTCCCTCGACCTTCGACTGCACCCGTCGTCGCCTCGCGCGCGGCGGCCCATGCTCTGGCGGCCGCGGTCGTTTCCTCGACAGGTCGGCAGGCCTACCCTGTTTGACAATAAACATATGGCCATATAGCGTCCCGGCCCGCGAAACGGCGTTCACGCGCCTCGCAAGGGAGCCAGCCGCGATGGCCCGCAACAAGATCTCCACCACCGTCTACATCACCCCCGAGCAGAACGAGCTGCTCAAGGTCCTCAGCCAGAGGACTCAAAGGCCGGTGGCGACGTTCATCCGGGAAGGCATCGACCTCGTGCTCGACAAGCACAAGAAGGACCTGCCCGGCCAGATGAGCTTGCTCGACGATCGCAAATAGCGCTCACCAACCAAGGAACGGAAATCCATGACGACCAAGCGCTGGGTGGTCACGGGGGGCGCCGGCTTCGTCGGCTCGCACCTGTGCGAGACCTTGCTGTCGCGCGGCCACCAGGTGGTTGCGGTCGACAATCTGATCACCGGCAAGCGCGAGAACATCGCGCACCTCGAGGCCGACCCCGGCTTCCGGTTCGTCGAGCACGACATCGTCGAGCCCTTCGCCATCGAGGGCGGGGTCGACTACGTGCTCAACTTCGCCTCTCCCGCCTCGCCCATCGACTACGCCCAGCTTCCGCTCGAGACGCTGCGGACCGGGTCGAAAGGGACCGAGAACGCGCTCGAGCTCGCGCTGGCGAAGAAGGCGCGCTTCCTCCAGGCCTCGACCTCCGAGATCTACGGCGATCCGCTCGTCCACCCGCAGCACGAGAGCTACCTCGGCAACGTGGACACCCTCGGCCCGCGGGCGGTCTACGACGAGGCGAAGCGCTACGGCGAGGCCATCGTCTCGGCCTACCGGCGCAGCCGCGGGGTCGACACCGGCATGGTGCGCATCTTCAACACCTACGGGCCGCGCATGCGCCTCGACGACGGCCGGGTCGTGCCCGCCTTCATCGGCCAGGCGCTGCGCGACGAGGACTTCACGGTCTTCGGCGACGGCAAGCAGACCCGCTCGTTCTGCTACGTCGACGATCTCGTGCGCGGCATCCTGCTGCTGGCCGAGAGCGGCTATCCCGACCCGGTGAACATCGGCAACCCGGGCGAGTTCACGATGCTCGAGTTCGTCGAGGCGGTGCGCGAGGTGGCCGGGGGCAGCGGCAAGATCACCTTCCACCCGCTGCCCAAGGGCGACCCAAAGCAGCGCAAGCCCGACATCCGCCGCGCCAAGGAAGTGCTCGGTTGGGAGCCGCAGATCCCGCTGCACAAAGGTCTGCAGCGCACGGTCGCCTGGTTCCGCGGGCAGCTTCGCCCCGGCGCCACGCCTTGAAGCGAGCGCGCCGAGTCCGAAAAATCTCTCTCGGAGCCTCGCGACTCCGCACCGATTCGCGTCTCAACCCTTGGAGGCACTCATGAAGGTCCTGGTGACCGGTGGCGCCGGTTTCATCGGCTCGCACGTCTGCGACAAGCTCCTCGCGCAGGGCTTCGAGGTCCTGGCGGTCGACGATCTCTCTAGCGGCAGGCGTGAAAACCTCGACCCGCGGGTGCGCCTGCACCAGCTCGACATCCGCTCGCCGGAGACCGCGAAGCTCATCCGCGACGAGAAGCCCGACGCCATCTCGCACCTCGCCGCACAGATGGACGTGCGCCGCTCGGTGGCCGATCCGCGCTTCGACGCCGACGTGAACATCGGCGGGTTCATCAACATCCTCGAGGCCGCGGTCAAGGCGGGCACCCGGCGGGTGGTCTTCTCTTCGACCGGCGGGGCCATCTACGGCGAGCAGGACGTCTTCCCCGCGCCCGAGTCGCACCCGCAGCGGCCGTGCTCGCCGTACGGCGTCTCCAAGGCGTCGGGCGAGCTCTACCTCAACTACTACCGGCAGCAGTACGGCCTGTCGTACACGGCGCTGCGCTACGCGAACGTCTACGGCCCGCGGCAGAACCCGCACGGCGAGGCTGGCGTGGTGGCCATCTTCTGCAGCCGGCTGCTCGAGGGAAAGGACTGCCAGATCTTCGGCGAGGGCAAGCAGACCCGCGACTTCGTCTTCGTGGACGACGTCGCCCGAGCCAACCTGATGGCCGTGCAGAGCGACTTCGTCGGCGCGGTGAACATCGGCACCGGCGTCGAGACCGACGTCAACACGCTCTACGACAAGCTCGTCGCCGTCCCCGGGCTCGACAGGCCGCCGGTCCACGCGCCGGCCAAGCCGGGCGAGCAGATGCGGAGCTGCATCGATCCGACGCTCGCCGGCAAGCTGTTCGGCTGGAAGCCGGAAGTCGACCTCGCCCGCGGCCTGGAGATGACCTATCGGTTCTTCGAGGCGCGGGCGCGCGGGGAGTAAATCGGGAGTTGTGAGTTGTGAGTTGTGAGTAGGGAGTAGGGCGTCGACGGCGAGCGGAGGACGAGCGGGACCGCCGCCGTCCCGGCTTGCGTGCGCGCATGTAGAAGGGGCGCTGAAGCGAGGCTGAGAAGGATTTCTCGACGGTTCCTCAGCCCTTCGTGAGGCTCCCTTTGCTGCTTGCTCCGACCCGGCGTCCGCTTGCTCGGGTCCGGCGTCCGCTTGCTCCGACCC
>DHSB01000039.1:23933-26252 GCA_002408385.1 Myxococcales bacterium UBA5297 | reverse complement strand
TCCGACCCGGCGTCCGCTTGCTCGGGTCTGGCGTCCGCTTGCTCCGGCCCGGCGTGCGCTTGCTTCGCCCCGGCGTGCGGTTGCTCGGATCCGGCGTTTACCCAGTTGTGAGGCGCGGTTCGCTTGCTTCGCCCCGGCGTGCGGTTGCTCGGGTCCGGCGTTTGCCCAGTTGTGAGGCGCGGTTCGCTTGCTTCACCCCGGCGTGCGCTTGCTCGGGCCCGGCGTTTGCCCAGTTGCGAGGCGCGGTTCGCTTGCTTCACCCCGGCGTGCGCTTGCTCTGCCCCGGCGTGCGCCTGCTTCGGCCCGGCGGTTACCCAGTTGTGAGTCGCGGTTCGCCTGCTCGGCCGCGGCCCGCGCTTGCTCGACCGCGCCTCTGCTCGAGCCCTGGACGGGCGAATTGCCCTGCGTCACCTGCCGACCTGCCTGGCTCGGGTCGGGCGAAGCCGGCGGTGTCCACTCCCAACTCAGAACTCCCAACTCAAAACTCGCACCTCACAACTCTCGCTCCAGCCTCTGCCGGATCACCGTCGCGCCCAGCTCGTGCTCCCTGCCGCAGAAGAAGCAGCGCACCGGGCCGAGCCAGGACTCAGAGACCTTCAGCTCCTCGCCGCAGCACAGCAGCGGGACCAGCCGCATGTCGTTGCGCTCGGGGCGCAAGGTGCAGTCGGGCATCTCCGGACGCACCGGCAGGAAGGTCGGGCTCGGGTTGTCGGCCAGGGTGCGCTCGACGTGCGCGAGCTGTTCGTAGCGGACCTCGAGCAGCAGGGTCTCGGCCCGCTTGTCGAGCCAGGCGCGCTGCTCGGCGGTGAACCAGGCGTCGTCGAGAGCCCCGGCGCCGCAGTAGGGGCAGCAGCGCTGCTCGAGGGCACAGAGCGCCTCGTGCGCGTTCTCGTGCGACACCTTGCCCACGACCCGCTGGAGCACCAGGCCCTGGTCGAGCCGCGAGGCGCGGACCTTGAAAGTCCGATGACAGCCGGGGCACTCGCGCCGCACGAAGCCGGAGGGGTCCGAGGGCAGCTCGACCAGCTCGTTCTTGGGGCCGCCCGCTCCGAAGCCACCGCGCATCCGCATGCCCTCTCCGTTACTCGAGCGAGCCGCGCCCGTCGGGCGGCTCGGGTTGTCGGGTTCGATTCGCGACCGCGCGTCTGCTGCTCGAGCGAATCGAGGCCATCCGCCCGGTCAGGCCCATCAGCGCCGATACGACAGCGAGCACGAACGCCACGTGAAGCCACCAACCGAGGTGCGCGCCGCTCGCGAGCCCTACGACCCAGTTTCCCAGCAGCAGCAGCGCGATCGTCCAGGCCATCGGCCGTCCCCCACCTCTTGCTGCGAAAGCTAGTCACGTCTGCCTGACCTGAAAGCGTGCCGCCTGGAGCCGGCTGCATGGCGGGGAGGTGTCGGGGGCACAGGGCTTTCGCCTCTTGCCGCGGCCGCCTTGGCGAAAGCGTGGGCAGGTCGTTTCCTGTCGGGGCCTCGAGTGTGGTGCCGCGTTCCCTCGGCTCGAAGCGGGGCGCCTCGACAATCCCCGCTCCGGCCGTGCAACCGCACGAGGAGGAGGTCGGGCGTGGCATGCCTGCTGCTCCGGGGACCGGGCGGGGGCCGAACCGATGAAGTCCACGGTCGTGGGCGTCGCCACAGGGCTCGCGCTCGCCGCCGCGCTCTGGCCGGTCGCGCGCGGGCTGGAGCGCGAGGAGCCGTTGCGCCGGCTCGAGGGCCGGCTCCGCGAGGCCGAGGCGAGGCTCGCGGCGTCCGAGCGCGCGAGCGAGGGGGAACGGAGCGCGCTGCTCGCGCGGCTGGCCAGGCTCGAACGAGGTCTCGCGGCAAGGCCGGCTGACGAAGAGCTCTGGATCGAGGCCGAGCGGCTGGGCATCGCCGCGGAGGTCGGCCGCAGCCGCACCGGGCTCCCCCCGCGCCAGGGGTTTCGCGTCGCGCTGGCCATCGTGCGCGAGGCGAGGCGCAACCAGCTCGATCCGCTGCTGGTCACCGCGGTCATTCGCGTCGAGAGCAACTTCGACAGCTACGCGGTCAGCCCCAAGGGCGCGCTGGGCTTGATGCAGCTCATGCCGGCGACGGGCAGGTGGCTCGCCGAGCGCGCGAAGAGCCCGGTGCGCGAGGCGCGCTACCTCTTCGACTTCGAGCGCAACCTCGAGCTCGGGTGCGCCTATCTCGCGGAGCTGCTCGCGCGGTTCGGCGAGGTCGAGGAAGCGCTGCTCGCCTACAACGTCGGTCCGGGCGCCGCTCGCGCGATCCTCGCGGCGGGCGGGGCGCCGGGGGGGTAGGCGCTGGCCCGGTATGCCGCCAAGGGCCTCGCCGAGCGCG
>DHSB01000039.1:2625-23851 GCA_002408385.1 Myxococcales bacterium UBA5297 | reverse complement strand
GGCGGGCGAGGCGCCGAGGAGGCAGGCGCTGGCCGGTTATGCCGCCAAGGTCCTCGCCGAGCGCGACAGGCTCGAGCGCCGGGCGCGCGCCGAGGCGCCACCCGCGGGGGACCGAAGACCCGTCGAGGAATCCGGCCTCGACTCCGTCGGGGCCGGCTCCCCTTGAGCGGCTAGATCCTCGGCTCCGCCTCCCTCGTTCCGCGCTCGAACCAAAGGCCCCGCCTTCGAGAGGACACAGCCGGTGAAGGACCGAGGACGAGGTCGGGCCTCCCGACCCTGCTCGAGGTGACCGGGGGAGGGCGGCCTCCCGGTTGGTTCAAGGTCATGGCGGGCCAAGTGCCCGGTGACGAGCCCTGGGGTCGCGGGGCGAAGGCCCGGCTGCCGCCTCACAACTGTCAACTCACAACTCACAACTCACTGCTAGACTGCCGCCCCATGGCATCCGAGGCCCTCGCGGCGCACCCAGAGCGATTCTCATCCGAGCAGGCGAGCAAGCTTCTCCAGAAGATCTGCGACAGCGTCGAGCGGGCCTTGAGGGGCAAGCGCGAAGCGGTGGAGCTGGCGGTTTGCGCCGTGGTCGCCAGAGGCCACCTGCTCATCGAAGATGTCCCCGGCGTCGGCAAGACCACCCTGGCCCAGGCGCTCGCGCGCTCGCTCGACATGTCGTTCGCGCGGGTCCAGTTCACCAGCGACCTGCTGCCCTCGGACATCCTCGGCGCCCAGGTCTTCGACCCGCGCTCGGCGAGCTTCTCGTTTCGCCCCGGGCCGGTCTTCGCCCACGTCGTGCTCGCCGACGAGCTCAACCGCGCGCCCCCGCGCACGCAGTCGGCGCTGCTCGAGGCGATGTCCGAAGGCCGCGTCAGCCTCGACGGCGAGACCCGGGTGTTGCCCGCGCCCTTCCTCGTCTTCGCGACGCAGAACCCTCGCGAGCAGTCGGGGACCTATCCGCTGCCCGACTCGCAGCTCGACCGCTTCATGCTGCGCATCTCGCTCGGCTACCCGGGGGCGAGCACCGAGCGCGAGCTGCTGCTCTCGCCCACCGGCGAAGAGCCGCTCGCGACCCTCGCCCCGGTCACCTCGGCCGCCGAGGTCGTGCGCCTGCAGGCGAGCGCCGCGGCGGTGCGGGTCGAGCCGTCGCTGGCCGACTACATGGTCGCGCTGGTGCGCGCGACCCGGGAGAGCCCGCTGCTCGCGGGCGGCGCCTCGACCCGCGGCCTGCTGAGCCTGCAGTCGGCGGCCAAGGCGGTGGCCCTGCTCGACGGGCGCGACTTCTTGCTGCCCGACGACGTCAAGCGGGTCGCCATCGCCTGCCTCGCCCACCGCATCGCGCCGGCCGGGCGCGAGGCGAGCGAGACCGATCGCGGCGAAGCCGAGCGGATCCTCGCCGACCTGCTCGAGCGGGTCGAAGTGCCGGAGTAGAGGATGCCCTCGGCACCCCCGGTCGCCCGCCCGAGCTGGAGCGAGCGGATGCGCGAGGAGCGCCGCCGGCGCCGCCGCCTGCGCTTTACGCGGGAGGGTTGGTACTACTCGCTCTTCACGCTGGGCGTGGGCATCGCCGCGCTCAACACCGGCAACAACCTGCTCTTCCTCGTGCTCGGCCTGCAGCTCAGCGCCATCCTCATCTCCGGCGTGCTCTCCGAGAGCGCGGTGCAGGGGCTTCGGCTCGAGAGGGTGCTACCGGCCGATCCGCCGGCGCGCGGCGGGTTCGCCGTCACCTACCGGGTGCGCAACCTCAAGCGCCATTGGCCCTCCTTCACGCTCCTCATCGCCGAGAAGGACGGGCCGTTCGCCGGCCAGCGCGCCTCGGTCCTCTACGTCGGTCCCGATGGCCGCGCCGAGACCACGCTGCACACGAGCGTCCCGCGCCGCGGGCGCTTCCAGCTCGACAGGCTCGTCGTCTCCACGCGCTTCCCGTTCGGCTTCTTCGAGAAGTACATCCACGTCTCGGTCCCCGACGAGCTCTACGTGGTCCCGGCGCGGGTGCGCCCGCTCGAGCGGCGCGCCCGAGGCGGCTGTCGCGACGGCGAGCGCCCCGAGGGCAGGGCGGGGCGGGGCGCGGAGCTGCACGGGCTGCGCGAGATGCGCGCGGGCGACGACCGGCGTCACGTCCACTGGCGCAAGAGCGCCGCCGTCGGGCGCCTGCTCGTCGCTGAGCGTGAGCACGAGCAGCGCCGGCGCGTCGTCCTTCTCGTCGACAACCGCGGGCCTGAGCCCGGCGACTGGCTCGTGGGGCCGCTCGAGCAGGCCGCGGCCGTCGCGCGCATGCTCTCTGGCCGCGGCCTGGAGGTCGGGCTGGCGACCAGCGGCGAGTACCTGCCTCCGGCCTCCGGCCCGGTGCAGCTCAAGCGCCTGCTGCGACGGCTCGCCGAGCTCGGGCCCGCGCAGAGCTCGGGGCCGGCCCCCGATCCCAAGCGCGAGGGCGCGCTCGCCATCGGCGCCGGGGGAGGCGCGGCGTGAGGCTCGCCACCGCTCGAAAGCTCTCCGCGCACGCCGCGGTGGGGTTCGCCTTCGCGTCGATCTCGGCCGAGGGCGACGTGCCGGTGCCGCTGGTCGCGCTCTTTGCCGCGGTGCTCATCGGCTCCTACTTCGCCGACGGGCGCATCGGCCGCGGCCGCGGCGCCCTCTTGACGGCGCTGACGGGCGCCGCGTTCGCCGTCCTCGCCGCGCTCTGGCTCACCGGGGCGATGGACCTCGTCGTCTCCGCGTCGCTCTTCGCGGCGGCGCTGGCGGCCAACCGCCTGCTGTCTCGCCAGAGCGCCGCCGACGACGGGCTGCTCTATCTCTCCGCGCTCCTGATGCTCGCCGGCGGCGCTGCCCTCTCGGCGGACCTGCTCTACGGCGTCTTCTTCGCGTGCTACTCGGCCAGCGCGACGACGGCGCTGACGCTCTCGCACCTGTCGCGAGTCGTCGAGGAGGCGCGCACCCCGCGACAGGTGGCCGACAGCCTCGTCTCCGGACGTCTGCTCGCTGGCCTGACCGGGCTCTCGATAGCCGCGCTCGGGGGCGCGATAGTCATCTTCTTCGCCTTCCCGCGCTTCACCTCCGGCGCGTTCATCCGGCTGCCCAAGCCGGCCCAGGGCGCCTCGGTCGGCTTCTCCGAGCAGCTCCGGCTCGAGGTCCACGGCGTGCTGAAGACCGATCCGCGGCCGGTGATGCGCTTCACTGTCAGGCCCGACCCCGGCCAGGAGCACGCCGGGCTGCTGTGGAAGGGCAAGACCTTCGACTTCTACGACGGCACGGGCTGGCAGTCGAACGCGCCGCGCAGGGAGCCGCGGCGCTACCTCGACTTCTCGGAGCAGGCCGAGGGGGACACGCGCTTTCGCGTCGAGGTCCTCGGCACCGCCGGCACGAACGCGGTCTTCCTGACCGGGCGGATGGTCCGCATCGATTCGCCCCGCTACCTGCGCCGGGGCTTGCGCCGGCCGATGCTCTTCTTCGTCGCCGATGCGCTCGGCGACGTCAGGGTCCGGCCCGAGGCGCCGGAGGGCTTCAAGTACGAGCTGCGCGCCCGCGCGCCGCTTGGCCCCGAAAAGCTGCGCGGCAGGGGCGACGAGTACCGGGAGGGCATCGAGCGGCTCTTCTTGCAGCTCCCCGAGGGACTCGACCCGCGGATCGCCGAGCTCGCGCGCCGCCTGACCGCCGGCCTCGAGGACCCGTACGACAAGGCGCTCGCCATCGAGCGGGAGCTCTCGCGGTTTCGCTACACGACCGAGCTGCCCGCGCCGGCCGCCGACCCGCTGGCGCATTTCCTCTTCGAGCGGCGCGCCGGGCACTGCGAGTTCTTCTCCACGGCGATGGCGGTGCTGCTGCGCGCGGCGGGCGTGCCGACCCGCAACGTGACCGGCTTCTACGGCGGCCTCCGCGACGAGGAGGGCAGCTACGTCGTGCGCGCCGGCGACGCCCACTCCTGGACCGAGGTCTACTTCCCCGAGGTCGGCTTCGTGCCGTTCGACCCGACGCCGCCCGAGGGACGGCTCGCCGATACCTCTTCGTTGCTCTCGGCGCTCATCGACTTCTACGAGCGGGCCTCCGGGCCGTGGCGCAATTTCGTCGTCGACCTGAATTTCTGGGACCAGGTCCGCGCGGTGCGCTCGGTCTTTCGCGCGCTCTCGAGCGGCCTGGCCCGCTTCCAAGGGCGCACCGGGGCTGGGGCCGCGGGGCTGTTCAACTACCTGGGGGCGGCGATAGCGCTCGCGCTCGCGCTCGCGGTCGCGAAGAGGCTCTGGCGCCTGCCCGCGGGGGCCGAGCGGCGCGTGCGCTGGAAGAGCGATCGGCACGCGGCGCGGGTCTACCGGATGCTCTTGCGGCGGCTGGCCGCCCGCGGATTCTCCAAGGCGCGCTCGCAGACCTCCCGCGAGCTCGCGCGCGCGGTGGCTGACTCCGGCGCACCCTTCGCGCCGATCGTCGAGCTCGTCACCGAGCGCTATCTCGCCGCGCGCTTCGGCGGGCGCCCGCTGGGGGCCGACGAGGCCCGCCGGCTTCGCCAGTTGTTGCGCTTCTGAATGGAGCGGCGCGCCTGCCGCGCTTTCGGAGTCCGAACATGACCGAGACCCAGTTCTTCGCCACGACGCCCAAGGGCATGGAGGGGCTGCTCGCCGACGAGCTGCGCGGCCTCGGCGCGGCCAGCGTCGAGGGGACGAGGGCGGGGGTGAGCTTCGCCGGCCCGCTCGCGACCGCGTACCGCGCCTGCCTCTGGTCGCGCACCGCGAGCCGCATCCTGCTGCCCATCGCGCGCTTTCCCGCCGCGACCCCCGAGGCGCTCTACGCCGGGGTGCGCTCGGTCCGCTGGGCCGAGCACCTCTCGCCCGACGGCACGCTCGCGGTCGACTTCGCCTCGTCCGACTCGCAGATCACCCACACGCACTTCGGGGCGCTCAAGGCCAAGGACGCCATCGTCGACCAGTTTCGCGACGAGACCGGGCGGCGGCCCTCGATCGACGTCGCGCGCCCGGACCTGCGGGTCAACCTGCACCTCCGCAAGGACGAGGCGACGCTGAGCATCGACCTGTCCGGCGAGAGCCTGCATCGGCGCGGCTACCGGGAGCGCGGCGCGCAGGCGCCGCTCAAGGAGAACCTCGCCGCGGCCATCCTGCTGCTCGCCCGCTGGCCCGAGGTCGTGCGCGAGGGCGGAGGGCTCGTCGACCCGATGTGCGGGTCGGGGACCCTGCCGATAGAAGCGGCGCTGCTGGCCGCCGACGTCGCCCCGGGCCTGCTGCGCTCAAGCTTCGGCTTCCTGCGCTGGCGCGGCCACCAGCCGGAGGTCTGGGGGCCGATCCTCGAGGAGGCGAAGGCGCGCGATGGCCGCCAGCGCACCGACCTGCCGCCCATCGCCGGCTTCGACGTGGAGCAGGCCGCGGTCCGCTCGGCGCAGGTCAACGCGAGGAAGGCCGGCGTCGCCCCCCTCGTGCGCTTGGAGCGGCGCGAGCTGTCGATGGCCGAGCCGGTCGGCGAGAAGCCGGGCCTCTTCGTGGTCAACCCGCCCTATGGCGAGCGGCTCGGGGAGATCGAGGGGCTTCGCGGCCTCTACAAGCGCATCGGCGACACGCTCAAGCAGCGCTTCAAGGGCTGGGACGGCTTCGTCTTCACCGGCAACCTCGAGCTGACCAAGAGCGTCGGGCTCAAGGCGACCCGCCGGCACGTGCTCTACAACGGCGCCATCGAGTGCCGCCTCCTCGAGATCCCCATCGAGCCGCCGAAGGAGGGCGAGGCGGCCTCGACCGCGCGCGGGCCGAGGAGCGAAGGGGCCCAGGCCTTCGCCAACCGGCTCCTCAAGGACCTCAAGCACCTCTCGAAGTGGGCAAAACGCGAGGGCGTCACCTGTTGGCGCGTCTACGACGCGGACCTGCCCGAGTACGCGCTCGCCATCGATCTCTATGAGAGGTGGGTGCACGTCCAGGAGTACGAGCCCCCGAAGACCGTCGACCGGAACCGCGCCGCGGCACGGCTCAACGAGGCGCTCGCCGTCATCCCCGAGGTGCTGCAGGTCGACCCCTCGAACGTTTTCCTCAAGGTGCGCCGCAAGCAGAAGGGGGCGGCCCAGTACGAGAAGCTCGGCGCGCGGGGTCGCTTTCACGAGGTGCAGGAGGGCGGCCTGCGCTTCCTGGTCAACTTCACCGACTATCTCGACACCGGCCTGTTCCTCGACCACCGGCCCACGCGCGCGCTGCTGCGCGAGCTGGCCAAGGGCCGAGATTTCCTCAACCTCTTCGCCTACACCGGCTCGGCCTCGGTCTACGCGGCGGCCGGCGGGGCACGCTCGACGACGACGGTCGACCTCTCGAACACTTATCTCGACTGGGCGAGCCGCAACCTGGAGCTCAACGGCTTTCGCGGCAGGCGCCACATGCTCGTGCGGGCCGATGCCCGCGAGTGGATCGAGCACGAGAAGGACAAGTGGGACCTCATCTTCCTCGACCCGCCCACCTTCTCGAGCTCCAAGGCGATGCAGGGCACCTTCGACATCCAGCGCGACCACGTCGAGCTGCTGCGGTCGACGGCCAGGCTCCTGCGGCCCGACGGCGATCTTGTGTTCTCCAACAACTTCCGGCGCTTTCGCATGGAGCTCGAGGCGCTGCCGGAGCTGGAGATCGAGGACTTGACCGCTCGCACCCTCCCGCCGGACTTCGCGCGCAAGCCCAAAATCCACAACTGTTGGCGCCTGCGCTGGCGGAAGGCGGGCTCGACCGCCTGAAAAGTCGATGATCGCGCCGAGAAGTGTTATTCGGAGAACCCGCGAGGGCACACACCGGATGGCACAGCAGGGGCGAAACCTGGTCGTCTACGACCTGGGCACGGTCGAGTACGAGGATGGGCTCGTGCTCCAGAGCGCCTTTGCGCTCGCCCGCCGCGGCCGGCTCAAGCGCGACGTGCTGTTGCTGCTCGAGCATTCGCCGGTCCTCACCCTGGGCCGGGGGGCAGAGCCCGAAGACATCAAGGTTTCCCGCGAAGAGCTCGAGAGGCACGGGGTGGGCGTCTTCCAGACCGACCGCGGGGGAAACGTCACCTACCACGGCCCCGGCCAGATAGTCGGCTACCCGATCATCGACTTGGCGCCCGATCGCTGCGACGTGCGCCGATACGTTCGCGGCCTCGAGGACACGATGATCGGCGCGCTCGCCGAGTTTGGCGTCAAGGCGGGCCGCATCGAGGGCTGGACCGGCGTCTGGGTGGGCGAGAAGGGCAAGGACGCGCGCAAGATCGGCGCTATCGGCCTGCACCTGAGCCGCTGGGTGACGACCCATGGCTTTGCGCTGAACCTGACGACCGACCTGTCCCATTTCGATTTCATCGTGCCCTGCGGCATCCGCGAGGCCGGGGTGACCTCGGTCGAGCGTGAGCTGGGCCGAGCGCCGTCGATGGAGGCGATGAAGGAGGCGCTCGCGCGCAACCTGGCCAAGCGGCTGGGGGCGAACCAGCACCGCGGGCGGATCGATCAGCGCACCGTGTCGGTGGTCGTCCTGCGGCCCGCGGGCGAGGGTTTCGAGGTGTTGCTGCTCAAGCGCCATCCGCACCGCGGCGGGTTCTGGCAGCCCATCACCGGAACCGTGGAGCGGGGTGAGAAGCCGCGGGCCTGCGCCATGAGGGAGCTGCGCGAGGAGAGCGGGTTTCAAGGAGAGGTCGAGCCGCTGGGCTACGTGCACTCCTTCCTGTTCGGAGAGCCGCGTGCGGAGCGCACTCCTCGCATCTTCCAGGAGACGGCCTTCTGGACCCTCGTGGACGGGCGGGACGAGGTGCGGCTCGACGCCCGCGAGCACATCACCAGCGAATGGGTCCCCATCGCCGAGGCCGTCGAGCGGGTTCCCTTCGCCGGGCTGAAGGCGGTGATTCGTCGGGCCGCCCGGAGGGCGGCGGGCGGCGCGACGGTCGAGAGTCGAGAGTCGAGAGTCGAGAGTCGACGGTCGGCGCTCGACGCGGCAATCGATGGTCGCGAGTCGAGAGTCGAGAGTCGAGAGTCAGGCGCGGACAGGCCGGGCTTGGCCGCAGACCTCCGACGGCAAGGCCATCACTGACGAGCACGGTTCTTCGTTCGCTGAACCGGGCGCATTGCTATCGCCCCTACCAACCTGCGACCGATCGCTTGGGTTCCGCGGCAAAGCCCGGGGGCTGTCGACTCTCGAATCTCGATCGTCGACCGACGCCGCCCTACAACTCCAACGTCTTGCCCTCGCGGGCCATCCGCGTGTTGGGGTGCTGCTTGCGCGCCTGGCCCAGGATCTCCTCGAGCCCTTCGTCGGTGCGCCCCGGGTCGTGGTGGAAGAGCACCAGGGTGCGTGCGCCGGCCCGACGCGCGGTCAACACCCCGGCTTCCCAGGTCGAGTGCCCCCAGCCGACCCTCGAGCTCTTGCCGTCGCCGCTGTACTCGGCCGGCGTGTACATCGCGTCGTAGATGAGCACGTCGGCTCCCGAGGCAAGCTCGACGAGCGTGTCGTCGGTCCGGGTGCCGTGCTCGTTGTCGGTCGCGTACACCAGCGAGCGCCCCGCGTAATCGATGCGATAGCCGAGCGCGCCGTTGGGATGGTTCAACTCACGCGCGGTGACCCTGGCCTCCCCGATTGCCAGGACCTCCCGGTCGGCGACCGGATGGAAAGTCAGCTTGGCGCGGCAGGTCTCGAGCGATACCGGGAAGTAGGGCGGGCTCATCTGACCGGCGAGCAGCTCGCGAATCCCGCGGGCGTCGCGGGTGGCGCCGTAGATGTCGAAGCTGAAGCGCGGGTCGTAGACCGGGCCGAAGAAGGGCAGGCCCTGGATGTGGTCCCAGTGATAGTGCGACAGCAGCATCGAGGCGCGCCGGGGAGTGCCGCTCAGCTCCTGGCCGAGCGCGCGCAGCCCGCTGCCCATGTCGAGGATGAGCAGCTCGTCGCCGGCACGCACCTCGACGCACGAGGTGTTGCCGCCGTAGACGGTCGTCTGCGGGCCGGGCGCGGGGACGCTGCCTCGAACTCCCCAGAATTTGACCTCGAGCTTTCCCATGTTCTGCAACAAGGGCCAACGCCCCAAGAACCGCTTGCCTTTACGGCAGTGTACACCGGGGTGGTTTCGGGCAAAGAAAACAGGCGTCCCCGCGATCGCCTGCCTGCTCTCGGGTGTGGCCCTGCGCGCCTCAGCCCGCCTTGCTCTCCGCTTCCTCGGCGCCGGGCAGCTCGATGAGGTGGCCGGAGCGCTCGACCTTGGCGGCCAGGTAGGCGTGGTTGTGCGCGTGGACCGGCGCGATGGAGGCGATGCGCCGGCGCACGGCGATGTCCTCGTCGACGAGCGCGGCGATCTTCAGCGGGTTGTTGGTGATGAGGTCGACCGAGCGCACCCCGAGGAGCCGCAGCGCCTCGGCGGCCGCGTCGTAGCGGCGCAGATCGTCGGGGAAGCCGAGCATCCGGTTCGCTTCGTAGGTGTCGTGGCCCTGCTCCTGGAGCGCGTAGGCGCGAATCTTCTGGCCCAGGCCGATTCCGCGCCCCTCCTGGCGCAGGTAGATGATCGCGCCGAAGCCCGCGCGGGCGATCACCGTGAAAGCGTGGTCGAGCTGCGATTTGCAGTCGCACTTGAGGCTGCCGAAGACCTCGCTCGTCATGCACTCGCTGTGGACGCGCACCGGCACGCCCTCTTTGCCGGCGACTTCGCCCATGACCATCGCCAGGTGCTCGGCGCCGGTCTTCTTCTCGCGGAAGACGACGGTGCGAAACTCGCCATGGACCGTGGGCAGGTGGGCTTCGGCGAAGACTTCGAGGGTGCGAGAGGGCCCCTGGTGCAGCTTGGCAGGCTCGCGCTTGCTGTCGGACATGGCGCTCCAGCTCATCTTCCATCCGCCCGCAGGAACGAGCGGCCCCCTATGTCTTAGCTAACTGCCGAGATCTCCAGAAGAATGCCTCGGCGAGCGCGTGATCATTGCCGGCAGCGCTCCAAAGTCAAGCCGCGGCGGAGGCGGACGCCGGCCCGTCTCCCGAGCGCTGCTCGATGCTCGCGGCCGCCGAGTGGGCGCGCCCTCTTCAAGTGCCGAAGCCATCGAGCGGCTGGACGAAAACCTCGTCCCCGGCCTTTGCCCGCTCGAGCTCCGGGCCGAGCACGATCAGGCTGTTGGCGGTGGCCATCGAAGAGACCAAGCCTGAGTCCTGCCGCGAGACTGGCTGCGTGAAGAGCCGCCCGTCCTCGACCCGGGTCGCGGCGCGCACGAAGAAGGTGAGCCCCTTCTCCTTTCGAGCAGGCCTCTCGAGCACGGCGCGCAGCAGCGGCCGCTCGACGATGGCGCGGCCCTGAAGCCGCAGCAGCGCGGGGCGCACGAACTGCTCGAAGCAGACCATGCCCGATGTCGGGTTGCCCGGCAGCCCGAAGAAGAGCTGCGCGCCACGTGCGCCGAAAGCGAAAGGCTTGCCCGGGCGCATCGCGACCTGCCAGAAGTCGAGGGCGATCCCGAGGTTCGCGAGCGCTTCCTTGACGAAGTCGCGCTCGCCGACCGAGATGCCCGCGCTGGTGAGGACGACCTCACAGCGCGCGGCCGAGGCGAGGGCCCGCTCGATCTGAGGAAGGTCGTCGCGCGCGATGGGCAGGCGCACCGGCTCGCCGCCGGCGGCAAGCACCTGCGACGACAGGCCCCAGGTGTTCGAGTCGACGATGCGATCGCCGGGCGGCGCGTCGAGCTCGCACAGCTCGTCGCCGGTGGCGAGCAACGCGACGCGCGGCCGCTGGTGGACCGGCACGACGCAGCGGCCAAGCTCGGCGAGCAGACCGATGGCCGCCGGCGTCAGCAGCGTGCCGCGGGGCAGGGCGAGGGCGTTGGCCTGCGTCTCCGAGCCGCGCGGGCGCACGAAGTCTCCGGCGCCGACAGGCGCGAGCACGAGCACCTCGTCACCCTCGACGCGGGTGTGCTCCTGCATAACGACCGCGTCGGCGCCCGCCGGCACCTGCGCGCCGGTCAGGATGCGCGCGGCCTCGCCTGGCCCGACTCCGGTCGGCGAGGGGTGGCCCGCTGCCGACCGGGCGGTCACCTTGAGGCGGACCGGCTCAGCCTCGCTCGTCGCGGTCACGTCCTGAGCACGCAGCGCGTAGCCGTCGCGCATCGACGCGTCGTGCGCTGGGAGCGCCCTGCCGCTGAAGACGTCCTCGGCCAGGACGCGAAACAGAGCGCTCGAGAGGGTCAGCCGCTCCGAGGCGAGGGGCGCGGCGGCCGCGAGGATGCGCGCGCGGGCTTCAGGGACGGGGAGCATCGGGTCTCCGGGAGGGTGCTTGGCCGGAAGAGCGGCAGCGGTGGCGTCGGCCGACTTTCGGCGAAGCGGGCCACGACCCGCAAGCCCGGGCGGCCGCGACGCGAGGAGCGCGTCTGCCGTCGAGCGGGGCTTGGGCAGGGGCGGCCCCGGCCATCTCGCGGAGCCGAGGGGCCCGCAGCGCTCGACCTTGGGGCCTGGCTCCTCGTGGCTCGCGACGGCCCCGGCGCCTGCGCCTTGTCGATGGATTGTCGCTCGACGGCCGACTCGCAGTAGGGTGGCCGCCGCTGGCGCGCCCCCTTCGCGGGGCGCGTGCCCCTTTTTCCCGCAACAAGCAAATGAGGCGAATGATGGCTGTCGAACGAGCCGCGGTGCTGGACGCTCTCGCCGAGTCGAAGAAGCCGCTCGGGTTGGGCGAGCTCCTGACTCGCCTGGGGCTCAACCCCGGGCAGCGAACCGAGCTGAAGCGCGAGCTGCGCGAGCTGGTGCGCGAGGGCGACCTCGTCAAGGAGGGCAAGCGCTATGACCTGCCGGCCAAGGCGCGCGAGAGCGCGCCGCTCGTAGCCGAGCCTCCTATCCAGGAGTTTGCGACCACCGCCCCGCCGCTGATCGGCTCCCAAACCGGCCGGCGCGGCCGGTTCATCATCGGCACGCTCAAGAAGCATCCGGACGGATTCGGCTTCGTGCGCCCGCTGTCGGGAGGCAAGGCCGACTACTACCTGCCGGCCAGCGACGCTTCGCGGGCCATCGACGCCGACCTGGTGCGCATCCAGGTCGTGCCCGGCTACAAGGGCAGGCCGTCGGCGCGCCTCGTCGACGTGGTCGAGCGGCGGCGCACCCGGGCTCTGGGCACCTACGTCCAGCGCGGCAAGGCCTCCTACGTATTGCCGATAGAGCGCTCGCTGGGCGACGCCATCCTCGTGCCCCCGACGCGCGCCGCCAAGGACGGCGACCTCGTCAAGGTGGCGATCACCTCGCCGCCCACGCCGACGACGCCGCCCGGCGGCAGCATCCTCGAGGTGGTCGACCGCGAAGACCCGCGCGCCGAAGCGCTCGAGGCCGCCTACGAGAACGGCTTCTCGGAGACCTTCCCGAGCGACGTCCTCGAGGAGGCCGAGCAGGTGCCGCTCGAGGCCGACGAGCGCGAGATCGCCCGCAGGCGCGACCTGCGCGCCCTGCGGCTGGTCACCATCGACGGCGAGGACGCCCGCGACTTCGACGACTCGGTCTTCGTCGAGCGGGTCAAGGCCGGCTACCGGCTGGTCGTCGCCATCGCCGACGTCGCGCACTACGTCGCCGCCGACAGCGCCATGGACCACGAGGCGCTGCGGCGCGCGACCTCGGTCTACTTCCCGAACATGGCGCTGCCGATGCTGCCGCAGCGGCTCTCGAACGGCATCTGTTCGCTCAAGCCGGACGAGGACCGGCTCTGCCTCGTCGCCGACCTGGTCTTCGAGCGCGAGGGGCCGGAGGTGCGCTGCGTCGACGCGCAGATCTACGAAGGCGTCATGCGCAGCGCCGCCCGCTGCACCTACTCGGAAGTGGCCGCGGTCATCGGCGGCGAGCGCGTCCCACATCGGGAGTTCCTGCGCGCCGAGCTCGAGCTGATGGGCGAGCTGACCGGGTTGCTGACCGCGACGCGCGAGCGGCGCGGCTCCATCGACTTCGACCTGCCCGAGGCCAAGGTGGTCCTCGACGAGCGCAACCGGCCGGTGCGTATCGACAAGCGCCCACGCAACATCGCCCACCGGCTCATCGAGGAGTTCATGCTCGCGGCCAACGAGCAGGTGGCCCGCTACTTCTCGGCTCGAGGGCTGCCGACGGTCTACCGGGTTCACGGCCAGCCGGACGAGGAGAAGCTCGAGACCTTTCTCGCGCTGGCGCGCGCCCACGGCTTCGCGCTCGAGACCGGCGAGGAGATCAGCGGGCGCTCGCTCAACGCGCTCCTCAAGCGGATCGCCGGCTCGCCCGAGCAGCGCACCCTCAACTTCCTGCTGCTGCGCGCGATGATGCAGGCGATCTACTCGGCCGAAAACGTCGGGCACTTCGGGCTCGCCGCCCCCTTCTACCTGCACTTCACCTCGCCCATCCGCCGCTACCCGGACCTGATGGTCCACCGACTGCTCAAAGAGCACTGGGCGCGCGGGGCGCGCTCGCTCTCCGAGGGCGCGCTCGCCGAGCTCGAAGAGCGGCTCGATGGTGTCTCGGCGCGCTGCAGCGAGCGCGAGCGGGCCGCGATGAGCGCCGAGCGCGACGTGCAGAGCTACTACATGGCGCTCTACATGGCCGACAAGATCGGGCAGGAGCTCGATGGCCACGTCTCGGCGGTGACCGACTTCGGGTTCTTCGTCGAGCTCGCCGACATCTTCGTCGAGGGCCTGGTCAAGACCGAGACCGTGGGGCCAGGAGGCGAGCTCGACGTGGAGCGCCACCGGATAGTCTTCCCGAGCGGCGTGACCTTCGGGCTGGGGACGCCGGTGCGCGTGCGGGTCGTCGGCGTCAACCCGAAGCGACGGCACATCGATTTCCAACTCCTCGAGGTACGCGGCCAGAGGCCGAGCGCGGGTGGCGCGGGCCGCCGCCGGGGCAAGCAGACCGAGGAGCCGGAGGCGAAGCCCCCGGCCATGTCCCGGCCAAAGCGAGCTGGGCAGGCAGCCGCTCCTCGTGGTGGCAAGCCGGCGGGCGAGCCCAAGCCCGGGCGCGGCAGCGCGCCGAAGACCGAGGCCTCCGGGCGACAGGAGCGCCAGGTCCGCAAGGCGAAGCCGACGGCGAGCAAGGCAAAGCGCGAGCGCTAGTCCCTTCGCGATTTGCAGTCTCTTGCGAGACTGGTGAAGAGCCGCTCGAGAGATGTCGGGAGATCTCCTGCGGCCCGTCGCGCAAGGCGTACGACCGCCACCGTCTCGGCGGCCCGCGTGCGCGCATGAAGAAGAGGCGCTGAAGCGAGGCTGAGAAGGATCTCTCGACCGATCCTCAGGATCAGAGGCCCTGGGCCGGTGGGCCCTTTGGAACCGCCGAAGCCATGGCCGCAGAGGCTCGCGCGGGCGGCGACCTGGGGCCGGGCTTCGAGGAGCGCCGCTGGCGCGGGGAGCGGGCCGCGTCCACTCGCTCGGTACCACGAGCCTGGGCATGCACTGTAGGACGAGGTGGGATTGCGGCTCTCACGATTCACGCCGCACACGAGGCCAGGGCTGAACACGCTGCGCGCGGGACGGTGTAGAGTTCTCCATCTTTCCCAGGAGGCCACATGCGATTGCGACTCACCCTGCTCAGCACCTTGACCGTCCTCGCCCTCGCCGGTTGTTCGGGAGGCGAAGAGGAGTGTACCGGCCCCGACTGCGAGCCCTCTGCATGCTCTCCTGCGTGCGGCGGGGCGACCCCGATCTGCGACGAGGCGGCCAAGACCTGCAAGGCCTGCACGGCCGACAAGGGCTGCGGCGCCGACGAGGTGTGCGACACTTCGGTGGCGAAGGGCCAGTGCGTCGATTGCACCTCCGATTCGCATTGTTCGGATCCGACTCCGATCTGCGATCTGGCGACGAAGAGCTGCGTCGTCTGCACGGCGTACTACGGCTGTCTCCCGGGCGACTACTGTGACACGAGCTATCCGAATGGCCGGTGCGTGACGCCGACTACCGGCTGCACAGACAGCGGCGAGTGCGCGGGCGCGACCCCGGTTTGCAACACGCAGACCCGCCAGTGCGTGGTCTGTACCCCGACCGAGGGCTGCGAGCAGGGCGAGACCTGCAACACCGCGGTGGCCGGCGGGCGCTGCGACGCCGAGAGCACCGGCTGCGCGAACAGCGGCGAGTGCTCGGGCGCGACCCCGGTCTGCAACACGCAGACGCAGCAGTGCGTCGTCTGCACCGCGACCGAGGGCTGTGAGCAGGGCGAGACCTGCAACACCGCGGTGGCCGGCGGACGCTGCGACGCCGAGAGCACCGGCTGCGCGAACAGCGGCGAGTGCTCGGCCCCGACCCCGGTCTGCGACACGCAGGCTAGCCAGTGCGTCGTCTGCACCGCGACCGAGGGCTGCGAGCCGGACGAGACCTGCAACACCGCGGTGGCGGGCGGACGCTGCGAGACCGAGAGCACCGGCTGCGCGAACAGCGGCGAATGCTCGACCCCGACCCCGGTTTGCAACACCCAGACACAGCAGTGCGTCGTCTGCACTGCCACCGAGGGCTGCGGGGGCTCGACGCCCAAGTGCAACGTCGCGATCGCCGGCGGCCAGTGCGTGCAGTGCCTGGCGAACCCGGACTGCGCGGCGACGCCCGCGACGCCGGTCTGCAGCGCGAGCAACCTCTGCGTCGCCCAGCAGGGCTCGGCCTCCGAGCAGATCGCCGCGGCCCGCGCGGCGGCCGATGGCACGGGCCTGTCGCTGCCCATCCACGGCGCGCTCGTCACCTACGTGAAGGCGGCCGTCGGCAACGACGCGGCGGGCTTCGTGCTCCAGGCCGACCGCATCGGGCCGGCCCTCTTCGTCAAGGTCGACCCGGCCACGCTCTCCCCGGCCGTCGCGGTCGGCGACAGCGTCAACCTCACCGTGACCGCGCTCGACTCCTCGGTCAGCTCGATCAAGATGGCGACCGCGATCAACGGCTACAGCCGCGTCTCGGCGGGCAACCCGGTCACCTCGCTCGTCCAGGACCTGAGCTCGGCGACAGACATCGTCTCCAACCTCGGCGGGTACGAGTGCGAGCTGATCCGCCTCAGCGGCACCGTCGCCGGTCCCTTCGCCTACGGCGGCTCCGGGCACCAGTCGGCGCCCTTCTCGACCTCGGGCGTGCCGAACGACACCAACCTGAAGGTCCGGCTGGCGCAGACGCTCAAGGAGTCGCTCGGTCTCGAGCAGGGCTGCAGCTTCACCATCAACTACGGGGTGATGTGGCGCCACAACGCGCAGGCCCAGCCGTCGGCCTATTCGGCGGCCGAGCTCACCAACGTCAACTGCCCCGCGCCGCTCGTCGTCTCCGCGCGGGCTCTCTCGGCGACCTCGATCAGCGTCACCTTCGATCGCGAGATCGATGCGGCGAGCGTGCTCGGCAACGGCTCGCAGTTCACCTTCAGCGGCGGGCTGAGCGCCACCAGCGCGTCGGTCAACGGGACCATCGCCACCGTAGGCACGAGCGCCCAGGCCTCCGGCACGCAGTACACCGTCACGGTCGCCAACACCGTCCTCGATCTGAACGGCCGGGGCATCTCCTCGGCGCAGAACTCGGCGAGCTTCGATGGCTTTGCCGCCGTAACGACGGGCGGGCTGGTCATCAACGAGCTCGACTACGACCAGGCGGGCACCGACACCGCGGAGTTCATCGAGGTCTTCAACCCCACCTCCTCGGCGAGCAGCCTCGCCGACCTCGCGCTGGTCTTCTTCAACGGGGCTTCGAGCCCGGCGGCGGAGTACTACCGGGTGGCGCTGAGTGAGGCCGGCGCGTCGCTGCCGGCCGGCGGCTATCTCGTCGTGCACTTGGCGGAGGTGACTCCGGCCCCGGGCGCGCTGTCGATCCTCAAGACCGCGATGGCCATCCAGAACGGACCGGACGCGGTCGCGCTCGTCAACGTGAGGGACAACTCGGTGCTCGACGCGCTCTCGTACGAAGGCGCCTCGACTCAGGGCAAGCTTGGCAACGGGACGGTCCTCGACATCGCCGAGGGCGACGCGGCGCCCGCCGACCCCGGCGACGGCTCGCTCTGCCGGATTCCCAATGGCCAGGACACCGACGACAACTCGGCCGACTTCAGCCTGAGCAGCACGCCGACCCCGGGCGCCGCCAACACCCCGTAGCGGCGTTCGAGACCCGATGACCTGAGGCCGGCGGCTCGCCATGGTGGCGGCCGCCGGCCTCTTTCGTATCGGGCCCGTCTGGAAGAGCAGACGCTGCTGTCGGGCCAACCGGCAGCGGCGCCGCTCCCCCCGCGCGGCTCGAAGCAGCGCGCGGGCACGGAGAGGCTTTCAGCCGATGACGCTGCGCAGCCCCAGGGCGGCGCCATAGGCCGCGACCGCGAAGGCGAGCATCTTCAACGAGTAGCGGCGCCAGTCGGCAAGCGTTGCGGGCTTGCCGTCGGTCGAGAAGCCGCCGAGGCGCGTGACGTCGAGATAGCGCACGCCGATGAGGCCGAGCGCCAGGCTCCAGAAGGCGACGTCCCAGCCCGAGAACCCTTGGCGTCTCGTCAGAGAGAGCGTGAGCGCCAGCAGCGCGATGTTGCCGAAGAACAACCAGGTCATCCGCGCGACGAGCGCGAGGCAGCCCATCTGCCGGGCTTGGGGCTGAGGGGCCGCATCGCTGGTGTTGGCGGTCGCGGTCGAAGGAGCGGGGACGGGCTTGCGGGCCATGGGAAAGCCTCCGGAGCGCGCGGGAAGGTTCCGCGCGAATCTCCGGATGGTGGCCCGACCATCCGTTCAGCCTATGACGGCCACACGACCGTCACACCCTTTGAGCTGCAACGTTGTGGACGCAAACCTTAGCGAACCAGAGTCCATTCCGCCACAAGTGAGGAACGACGGCGGCGGTCGCGGCCGCTGAGAGGTGAGCGAGCGGGTGCCGGGTCGGCCCTCGCCCTTTTGCGACGAGGCGCGCGGAGCAGGCTCAGCCGCCCAGGTCCACCACCGTCACCCCCTCGCCGCCCTCGTGGTCGTCGCCGCCGCGAAAGCCGCGGATGTAGGGCGAGGCGCGCAGGTAGTCGCGGATGGTCGCCTTGAGCGCGCCGGTGCCCAGGCCGTGGACGATGAGCGCGCCGGGCTTGCCCTCCGAGAAGCTGTGGTCGAGGAAGGACTCGACCTCGCGCAGCGCCTCCTCGGCCCTCAGGCCGCGCACGTCGAGCTTGTTCTTTCCGTAGTTGATCTCACCCGGGGCGGCCTGCTCGGCAGCGCGCATCTTCTCTTCGCGCTTCTTCGCCTTTCCCGGGAAGCCCTTGGCGGCCTTGGGAGCGCCCTTGAGCGGAATCAGGTCGGTGAGCGGCCGGCGCAGCTTCATCGCGCCCGCGGCGACGAGCGCCTCGCCGCCGTTGATCTCGAGCACCTGCGCCTCGCCGAGGTTCGGCAGCTTCACCCGCATTCCGGGGACGATGGCGACGCCCTCGGGCAGGCGCTCCTCGCGCGCGGTCTCGGCCGACGCCTTCTGCTTGTCGAGCTCGCGCCTCTCTTGCTCGGCGATCTCGGCGAGCTTGCTCTGCGTCTCGACTGCGGCGCGCACCGTCGGCGCTGCCTGGAGGCTGGCGACTATCGCCGAGACCTCCGCGCGAACCCGCTCGATCTCCTGGACGAGCTCGACTCGGGCCTCGGCTTGGATGGCCCGTTCGCGCTCGCGCACCTCTTCGCGCTCCAGCTCGAGCCTCGCCCGCAGGCGGTCGAGCTCCTTCTGCTGCTCCTGCAGCGCCAGCTTCGCCCGGAAGGCCTCGTCCTGCGCCTGCTCGAGCTTGGCGAGCGCCTGGCCGAGCGGACCGGAGGTGCGCTTGAGGTTCTCCTCGGCCCGGTCGCAGATGTGCGGGTCGAGCCCCACGCGCCGGGCGATCTCGATGGCCGAGGAGGAACCAGGCGTGCCGTAGTGCAGTCGGTAGGTCGGGGCCATCCTCGCCGGGTCGAAGCCGACGCGGGCGTTGACGTAGGCGGGGTTGGTGACCGCGACGGCCTTGAGCTCCTCGAGGTGGGTGGTGACGATGACCCGCGCGCCCTTGGACGCCAGATCCTCGAGCACCGCGAGGGCTATCGCCGCGCCCTCGCGCGGGTCGGTGTCCGCGGCGATCTCGTCGACCAGCACGAGCGAGCCGGCCCCGGCCACCTTGCCGATCTCGCGCAGCGTCGTCAGGTGGGCGCTGAAGGTCGACAGGTCGCGGCTCAGATCCTGGTCGTCGCCGACCGCCGACTCGACGTCGCGGAAGAAGGGCAGGGTCGAGCCGCGCTCGGCAGGAATCGCCAGTCCGGCCCGCAGCATCAGCGCGCACAGCCCCACGCCGGTGAGGGTGACGGTCTTGCCGCCCGCGTTCGGTCCGGAGACGACGAGCACCCGCTCGTCGGCCGAGAAGGCGAGGTCGTTGGGCACCACCTTCTTCTGCTGCAGCGCAAGCAGCGGGTGACGCATCGCCTGGAGCCGGAACGAGGCCTCGGGCTCGACGACCTCGACGGGCGCCGAGTCGAGGTCGAGACCGAGCTTGGCGGCCGCCTCGATGGCGTCGAGCTCGGCGGCCGCCTCGAGCGACTCCTCGAGCTCGACGGCGTGGGCGCCGAGCAGCCCCGAGAGCTCCTTGAGGATGCGCCGCTCCTCTTCGGCGGCCATCGACTGGGCGATCATCAGCTCGTTGCCCAGGGTGATGAGCGGCTGGGGCTCGACGAAGAGCGTCTGGCCGCTCTGCGAGGCGTTGTGCACGATGCCGGGCACTTGCGAGCGCGCGCTCGCGAGCACGGGCACCACGTAACGTTCGTTGCGGATCGTGTAGTAGTTCTCGCGCAGCAGCGGCAGGAACTGCTCGTCGTGCAGTAGCTGGTCGAGCTTGGCCTTGATGCCGCGGTGCAGGCCGCGGCAGCGCTCGCGCAGCTCGTAGAGCTCGGGGCTGGCGCGGTCCGACAGCTCGCCGCTCGGCTCGAAGGAGCGCTCGATGCGGCTGGCGACGCGGCCCAGGTCGGCGATGCGCGAGGCGAGGCTCCAAGCTCGGGGCAGCCTCTGCTCGCGGGACTCGACGAAGTCGCGCACCCGCAGCAAGGCGTGGAGCACCGCCGCGCACGAGAGCAGCTCGGCGGGCTCGAGGGTGCCTCCCTTGCTCGCGCGCTCGAGCGGCTTGCGGATGTCCTGGACGCCCCAGAGCGGAAGGGTGAGCTGCTCCTCGACGGAGAGCTTGGAGAGCTCCTCGCTGCGCTCGAGCTCGGCGCGGATGGCCTCGGTCGTCTCGAGGAAGGGCCGCACGAGGCAGCGGGCGCGGCCCAGGTCGGTCTTCGCGCGCGAGGCGAGCGCCTGCAGGATGCTGGACCACTGCAGATCTTCGAGCGTTTTTGCGGGAATGCGATTCATGCTTCTGCTCCGAGAGGGCAGGCACCTTGTGCCGACGGGCACGGGCAAGTCAATCGAGTTCAAGACGCGCGGTCGGCGCCCTGGGATCGCCTGCCGGCCGCTCGAGCCTCGAGCCGGCGGGCGCTCGTCGTTCGGGGTCGATGGCCCGAGCGCGACAGGCCCAACCCTCAACGGCGGGGTTGAGGGTGGGCATTCCTTTTGTTAAGCCCCGCGACCATGAACGTTGCGCACCTGTTTCTTCCAGGGATTGCAGCCCTGTTCCTTCTCCAAGTGACCGATCCGGTCGCCGACTTTCGAAGGGCCCGCGAGCTGGCGTCGGCCGGCGATCTTCAAGGTGCCGCCGCGCTGCTCGAGCAGTCGATAGGCGGCTTTCCGGGCTGGGGCCTGCCGCACGTGGAGCTGGCCGAGGTGCTGATGCGCGCGGGCGGCGAGGAGGCCCGGCAGGGCAGGGCGTTGGCCGAGGCGCGCCGGCTCGAGCTGCAGAATCCGCGCGCGTGGGCGCTCTCGGCGCTCTGGTTCGAGCGGCAGGGCGAAACGCAGGCGGCCATCCAAGCGTGTGAGCGGGCGCTCGCGCTGCGCGAGGAGCTGACCGATACCCGCATTCAGCTCGGCCTGCTGCTCGTACAGACCGAACGGCACGCGCAGGCCATTCCGCACCTCGAGCGGGCACTGCGCGAGCGGCCCGAAGAGCGCGGCGTTCGCGCGAACCTCGCCGATGCCTACGAGAGGACTGGCGATCTCGAAGGCGCCGAGAAGCACCTGCGCGAGCTGGTGCGCGCGGCGCCCGGCAACGCCCTCTACGCCCGGCGGCTCGCGCGGTTCTACGAGCGGGCGGGTAGGGCCGCCGAGGCGGCCGCGGTGCTGCGCGAGGCCGGCGACACCATGCCCGAGCGCAGGATGCGACCGCTGCCCGACTCGGCGCGCTGACTAGAGGTGTCGAAGAATCCTTCGAGCGATAACCGGCCAGCCCGAGCCCCTTCGACAGGCGCAGGAGGCCGAGCGTTCGAGCCCGAAGGGCCCTTCGACTCCGCTCCC
>DHSB01000039.1:801-2483 GCA_002408385.1 Myxococcales bacterium UBA5297 | reverse complement strand
TTCGACTCCGCTCCCGCCGCTGGAGGGTCGGGGGCTGCGCTGGGGGGGGCGGGGGACGGAACGTCGGTGAGGGAGCTTCGCGACACCTCTTGAAAGCGCCCGGGCGACGCAGCTCGTCGAGGCCTGCAAAGGCGCAAAGGCCCAAACTGCGTGTAGAATCCCCCCGACTCTGCAGCGCCAGCAGGCGCAGCCTTCTGGGAACCCTTATTGATGAGCAGCGAAGACGCCAGAGCAGTGGCGAGGGCGCTGACCGGTGGCATGGATGGCTATCGGCGGCTCTACGAGCGCTGCGGGGCATCGGTGGCGCGCCTGGTCGCCGGGTTCCCTGAGCTCGAGCCGCACGAAGCGCAGGCGGTCGTAGAGGAGAGCTTCGCGGGGGCCTTCTCCGAGCTGGCCAATCTTCACGAGCCGGCGCGATTTGGCGTCTGGCTCCTCGGCCGCGCCCGTCAGGCCTGCCTGGTGCGCCGGGCAGCGCGCCAGGGCCGCGATCCGGTGGCCCCGGCCTTCGACGAGGGGCTGCTCGCCCGCGATCCCGGAGGACAGGAGCAGAAGCAGGCGCTCGCACGAGCGGCGCTGGAGGCGGTCGGCGACGAGCAGGTGCGCGCAGTGGCGGAGCTCTTTTTCGCCAAAGCCGCCCCGACCCCGCCGCAGATCGCCGCGACGCTCGGGCTCGATCTCGCCTCGGTCGGCAGGGCCATCGAGCGGGTTCGCATCCGGGTCAAGCTCGCCCTGGCGGCCGAGCTGCTCGAGCAGCGCTGCGATTCGCCTTCGGGGGCGAGCGCCGAGGCTTCGGGCGAGCACCTCGGGCCCGAGCTTTGGGCGCGGGTGCTGCGAGGCGAGCGCTTCGAGGGAGAGAAGGCGCTGGCGCAACACCTGCGCGCCGGCTGTGCCGTCTGCGAGGCGTTCCTCGGCGGGTGCGACCGGGCCGATGGTCTCGACGGCGAGGCCGACGCGGCGCTGCATGGCTTCTCGCCGACCCGGATAGGCCGGGGCGACGAGGGCTTCGCGCGGATCCTGCGCCGCCTCAAGCTCGATTCGCGCCTGAGCGGGCGCAGCGGCGGGCCGGAGCGAGGGCGTGGAGCCAAGGCCCTGCCGCTCGGGCTCGCCGGTCTCCTCGTGCTCGCAGGGGTCGTCACGCTGCTCGTGCGCGACGCGCCTCGCTCGGGCGGCGACGGCTCGAGCCGGGGGCCGCCCGTCGGCATCGGCTTCGCGATCGCGCCGCTCCAAGGCGACGGCGAGGAGGAGCCGGAGGAGGGGGTCTCGGGCGCGACCTATTCCGAGGAGCAGGCGGTGCTCATCAGCTACGAGCTGCTCTCCCCGGCCTTCGTGAACGTCGTGCGCATCAAGCCCGACGGCCACGTCGACGTGCTCGCGCAGCCGGGCCGGATTGGCCCCGGGGTGCACGACCTGACGGTCAACGACGTCCCGGCGCGCGTCGGGCTGCGCGGCGCGCTCGGCCTCAACCGCTTCGTCGTCTTCGCCTCGGCGGCGCCGCTCGACGTTGCGAACCTGGTCGACGCCATCGAGGTCGTCGCCGCCGACGGTCGGTCCGGCGAGCCGCTTCCCGCGCAGACCGCAGCGGTCTGGTTCGACGTCGTCGTCGAGCCCTGAAGAGGTGTCGAAGAATCCATCGAGCGACAACCGGTCGGCCCGAGCCGTCAGCACGAAGGCTGGCGCTCCGG
>DHSB01000039.1:0-664 GCA_002408385.1 Myxococcales bacterium UBA5297 | reverse complement strand
AGGCTGGCGCTCCGGCCCTCTCAGGGTCACAGCCGCGCACGGCAGCCTGCGACGCTCGGCGACGAGCGGGGCGTGGGCCGAGGTGAGGGATTGCCGCGACAGCTCCTGAGCCGGCTCAGCGGCGCGCCAGCGTCGCGTAGGCCGCGAAGAGCTCGCCGGCGAGCCGCTTCCTGCGCCCCTCGCGCAGGTAGTCGTTGAGCACCCGGCCCTTGGCATCCTTGCGCGTGCCGGGGTGCGCGACGTTCATCCGGTAGCGCACCACGCCGCGATCGACGCGGTGGATGACGTGGACCGTGCCGCTCTCCTCGACCCGCTCGACGATGCCGATGTGCGTCAGGCCGTCGTTCTCGCGCCCGTCGCGGTTGCGGTCGTAGGTCTCGCGGAAGAAGACGAGGTCGCCGGGGCGCGGCGAGCCGGTGTGCACCTCGCCCCGGCTGTCGGCGAAGCGGTAGATGGCGGTCACGCCGTTCTCGGCACCGCGGCTGCCGTCGGCGAGCAGGTCGACCCCGTGCTCGGCATAGACCGCGCGCACCAGCCCGGTGCAGTCGTCCGGGAAGCGCTTGCCGTTGGCCGACACGTGGCGGCGCCCCAGCAGCCGCGCCGCGCTGGCGGCGATGGCCTCGCCCTCCAGACGCGGCAGCGCGCCGGCCCGCGCGCGCCCGCC
>DHSB01000204.1:43934-51686 GCA_002408385.1 Myxococcales bacterium UBA5297 | reverse complement strand
GACGTCCTCTCCGATCGCGAGCACGTAGGCGCCCGCGCCGCACGGCACCACGACGAGCGCATCGACCTCGGGCGTCGGGGCCAGGCAGAGCCGGAGCAGATCGTCGCGCCCGTGCCAGGCGATGCGCGCGTGGGAGCCGAGGAGCCGCGGCGGCGGGCGAAAGCGCCCCTGTTGCCACGAGCCGGCCAGTCTGCTGTCGGGGCCGAAGGCGCCGGCGACCAGCCCGAAGGTCTCCGAGCTGCCGCGGGCGCGCAGGACCCATTCGTCGTCGAGCCGCTCGACCGCGTCGACGCGCGCCATCTTGAGCCTGGCGCCGCGCAGGACCGCCGCGTCGAGCAGCACCTTCTTGACGATGCGCTCGCCGGGCAGCTCGGGGCTGTCGAGGATCCACAAGCCGCCGGCAGGGGTCTCGAGAAGCGCGCTGCGGCCGCCCGCGTGGACGAGCACCCCTCGGACCTCGACCGCGGTGGGCCTGAGCGGAAGGACGGCGCCCAGCGAGGCGAGACGGCAGCGGGTGTCGGAGTCGAGCAGCGCCGGGGGCACGACCGCGCGCTCGCGGCCGCCGTCGTAGAGGAAGACTTCGATTCTCCGGCCGAACGCCCGCGCGGCGGCCAACAGTGCGCCCGCGAAGGCCGCGCCCGCCGGGCCTGCTCCAACGACGCCGACCCTCAGCCCCTCCGAAAGCCCCAACGCCATCTGTCGGCTCCGCGAGCCGGGATCGGCTCGATGAGAAGGTTCTCATCGGCGGTCGGGTCACCAAGCGTGGCCCGCGCGGCGGTCGGCCCGTCGCACGGCCTTTGCGTGGAGAGGGCGTCGAGCGGCGAGGGGGCTGAGCACCAAGCCTCGGCCCGGCCCCGCTTTGCCGAGGACGGGGTGAGCCTGCGCTGGACAAAAAGAGAGGCCCTCTCGAAGAGAGAGGGCCTCTCCGTTCCTCGGGGCTCCGTCCCCGCGCCCGCGCCGCCCGATTGCCCCCGAGACACCATGCGATCGCTTCCCGGCATCGCCGCCAATAGGCGCTGGGAAGAGCAACGCGCGTGCCCGCTGGCCCTTGGCTCGCTGATTCGCGGGGTTGTCGCGCAGGCAAGCCCAGCCCGGGAGCCGCCGCGCGGGCCGGCTCGGTAATCGCTGCAGGCTGTGCGCCGGGAGCACGGCAGAGCTTGCGTCCGCCGACGCTCGCTCACGCAAGGCCTGCCGGCGCAGAAGTTGCCCCGGTCCGCGGAACCTCGGAGCAGGGGGCCGTCGGCGAGGGGTGGGATTGGAGTGCCGGCGCCTCGCCGGCCGACTTGGCCGAGGCGAAGGTCGAGCCTCCGGTCCCGCGGCCATCGGCCGAGGCGAAGGTCGATCCTCCGGTTTCCCGTGATCGGCCGAAGCGAAGGCCGGCCGTCCGGAGCGGGGATCAGCGCCGCTGGTAGATGACGCGCCGCCCGCCGCCCGGGCCGCCCATCAGGTCCATCGGCAGCTTCTCGAGGTGGAACTGGTACCACTCGGGCGCGTAGGCCTTCATCTTCAGCTTCTTCTCGTTCTGAAGCGCGACCATGTTGGCCTTGAGGCGCTCGTCGGAGGGGTTGGCCTCCACCGCGCGGGCGAGGACGCGGATGGCGTCGTCGCGCTTGCCGAGCTTCTCGAGGCACCAGGCGTAGGTCGCCCAGATGATGCCTTCCTTCTTGCCCGCCTTGACCGCCAGCTCGAAGGCGCCGCGCATCGCCGCCTCATCCTTCTGCTGGTAGTGGATGCAGGCGAGCATCGCCTTGGCGCGTGCGCCGGCAGGGCCGCGGGGCGAGGCCTTCTGCAGATGCGGGCGCGCCTCGGCGAAGTCCTTCTTCACGTAGTGCAGGATGCCGATGTTCGAGTGCAGCTCGGCGCCGACGAGAAACTGCCACTTCTCGTACTTGAAGCCCTCTTCGAGCAGCTTGATGCCCTTGTCGATGCGCTGGGCCTGGATCTCCCTTTGCGCCGCGGTGGCGAGCTCCTGGACTTTCTTGCCCACCCGGCGGGCGAGCAGGAAGTTGGAGATGAACATCCCGATGAGGGCCGGGATGATTGCCGCCCACGGCGCGAGGCCGGTGGCGAGCACCAGGCCGAAGACCGCCGCGGCGACGAGGAGGCTGATGGTCAGGTTGTACATTGCGCGCCTTTGTGCTGCGCCCCTCGGGCGCGCGGTGTTTCGCGCGCCGGCCCCCCGGTCGAGCTGTCTGGAGGCTGGGGCGTCCTGGTCGGACCCGTCGAGCCGATGCGCTGTTTCTGCGGTCGGCCCGGAACGATGCCGGAGGAGGGGGTCGAACCCTCATGAGGGCGAGCCTCGCGGGATTTTGAGTCCCGTGCGTCTGCCTGTTCCGCCACTCCGGCGCTCGCGTCCCCAGAAGAACGTCTGGGAGAACGCGTCGATGCCGCGCCCTTATAGAAGCGCGCTCGCCACCCCGTCAAGCAAGTTGGCGGCTGCCCGGGAGCACGCACGCGCGCCCGCAGCGCCTCCCGCGCCCGACTTCCGGGGGCCATCGGCACAGGCTCGCCGACCGAAAGCTTGCCCGCCCTGGCCCCCGCCGCTACCCTCGACCTCACCCTGTCGAATAGCAAACGCCCTTCGATTTCCGAAAGAGCGGCCCGGAGGTCGGCGACGAGGACGTCTCGGCGCCCGGCACGTCGGACATGTGCCTGCAAACAAGACGAGAGGCCGGAGGTACGCGTGGAGCTGTCGGCCTGGTGGTCGCCCTGGCGCTGATGGCGCCGGCGGTGGCGGCCGGTGAGGTGGTCGAGGAGGGCACGCGGATAGCGGCGCAGGGCGGCTGGCGCTACGCCCCCAACGCGAGCTTCTCCGAGCGCGCTCGCGCTCTCGAGACGCCCCTGGCGCGCGAGCCGGCCGGCGGCCCGTCGCTGCAGCTCGTCTTCGGGTACCGGGTGCTCGCGAGCCTGGAGATCGCCGTCGAGCTCGGCTTCTCCCACGAGCGGTTCGCCTTCGAGGGGATCGACGCGACCAGCCTGACGCAGGTGCCGCTGCTGCTCGCCGCGCGCTGGTATCCGGCCGGGCGCCACACCCTGACGCCCTACTTCGGCGGCGGAATCGGCTACTTCCTCAACTTCTTCTCGGGCGGGCTCGGCGAAATCGAGAGCCACACCACCGGGCCTTTTGTCCTCGCCGGGCTGAGGCTGGGGGTCGGCGAGCGCGTCGGGCTGCTCGCCGAGGCCCGGGGGGCCTGGGCGAGGGCGGACCTCGGGTCGCTCGGCAGCCTGCATGTCGGGGGCATCAGCGTGCTCGTGGGGGCCGAGCTCTCGTTCGCTCCGGAGAAGAGGACCATGGACCTGAGGTGAAGCTGGGGAAGAAAACCGAGATGCGCCCGTTGTGAGCCGGCGTGAGGGCAAAGGGTCCCCGTCGGCCGAATCAGGGCCCGGACGCAGGGGCGCCTTTCTTCACGGCGCCAGCAGACAGCCAGTGCAGACCGCCTGGCCTCCTCGCCCGCGGGGAGGCTGAAGGATGCCCGTGGCACAGGGGCGCGGGGCAGAGACGAGGGAGACGATGGCAAGGAGCTCGGACATGGATCGGAAGACGGAGCGGATTGAGGAGCCTCGCGGCGTCGAGAAGGAGCTCGTCGACCTTCGCAGGGAGGTGATCGAGTCCAGGAACCTGGTCATCAAGACAGACAACCTGCTCAAGAACCTGCACGCCGAGCTCAAGTCCGTCGCCAAGCGCAACGACGACAACTACCGCCGCACCTGGCTCTCGTCGGCGGCCGCCTACGCGCTCTTCCTGGCCGCGGCGATAGGGCTGGCGGCCTTGGGCGCGCGCGCCTCCATCGTCGCCGAGCGGCACCAGACCGAGGCGGCGAGGGCCGAGGCCGAGAAGGCCCAGCGGCAGGCCGCGGAGATGACCGCGCAGCTCGCCAAGGAGAAGTCCGCGCGCAACGAGGAGCTCCAGGCGAGCACCAAGGCGATGGTCGCCTTCAAGACGCTGGCCGAGAAGACGGGCGACGAGCGGCTCAAGGGGCTCGACGAGCTCGTGGCCATCGACCGCGCGCGGCTGAGCGAGCTCGAGAAGCGGGTGCTCGACGACGCCTCGCGCTCGCTCAAGGACGAGGTCGGCGGCGCGGCCTTCGACCGCGGCAAGTCGGCCTTCCGCCGCAACGACATGCCTCGGGCCATCGCCGAGATACGGCGCTACCTGTCGCTCGACCCGCAGGGCAGTGAGGTCTTCTACGCCGAGTTCCTGCTCGGCGCGGCGCTCTACCAGCAGCGCGACTACGAGGGGGCGAGCAAGCACCTCGAGGTCTTCGCCGCCAACTCGAAGGGTCAGCGCAACGTCGACTACGGCCTCTACCTGCTCGGCCAGAGCCACGAGCAGCTCGGCAACAACGATCGCGCCAAGGCCGTCTACCGGCGCGGAGTGACCGAGTACCCGAACAGTGAGTTCACCGGCAACATGCAGCGCCGGCTCCGGACGCTCGAGCAGACCTCGGCCGCCGCGGGCGGGGCGCCGCAGGCCGGCACGGCGGTCGGCGGCGCGGGCCTGCAGCCCTCCGAGCTGGCCAACCCGTCGGGCCTCTGAGCTGTCTGCGAGCTTCGTTTCCGGACCTCGGATCTCGAGGTCCGGGGCCGGGGCTCTGTCTTGCCGTTGACACCTTCGGGGGCCCCGCGTAACGTCGGCCCGCGTGAAGAACCCTCCCGAATACCGGCCTTTCCGGCTTGCACTTTGGGCGCTGTACATTTCGGCGGCGCTCTTCATCGTCGCGACTCTGGCGGTCAACGGCTTCTTCCTGGCGCGCGAGCGGATGGGCGTAGGAGGCGAGCCGGCGGCTGTCGAGGCGGTCGATGCGGCGGCGCTCACCGCGTGCATGGGCGAGCTGCAGGTGCTCCACGCCGAGCTCAACGCGCAGATGAACCAGACGCTCGGCAGCCAGCCCGCGCGCACCGGCAGGCTTCAGTGGGAGGACTGGTCGCCCGGTTGGCGCACGCGCCTGCTCGCGGTCGGCGCGCGCTGCCGCCTCGAGACCGGCGATGTCCCCGCGGCGAAGGCGATCAAGGAGGCCTACGATCGCCTCGGCCTTCTCCACCGGCACTACACGACGCTCGCGGTCCAGTTCTCCAAGGAGATCGGGCCGCACTCCGAGAAGCTGTTCAAGGCGATGGAGAGCGCTCGCAAGTCGATCGAGACGCGGTAAGCGACCTCTGGTCGGCTGAGCAGAGCCCATCGTCCCCAGGCGAGTGGAGGATGGAGTTTCGGCCTCGTCGCCGCGCGGGCGGGCGATGGAGGAAGAAGCTTCGGCTTTGTCGTCGCGAGGGTGGGCGAGCGAAAAGAGGATCAAGCTCGAGCTTCGTCGTCGTGGAAGTCACAACGGCTCGGGGGCCGGCTCCTCGCTCTCGACCTTCTCTGGCGCCTTGGGAACGACCGCGACGAACTCGCCGTCGCTGCCGGTGACCGTCTCGTAGACCGTCGGCGGCGCCGGAGGAGACTCCTCCGAGCTGCCGCGGCTCGGCACCCGGTAAAACCTGACGATAGCGTTGGTGACCGGCTTGCCGTCCCAGTCCCTGATCTTGCCGAGCACCTCGCGCGGATCGGAAACGTGCAGCTCGACGAACGGCTCCGAGGTGGTGACGCGCTTGGAGAGCCAGGGCAGGTGGTGTTCGGGTGCCGGCTTGGCGATGAGCCGGTAGGCGCCGGGCTCGACCTTCGCGGAGAAGATGCCGAAGCGATCGGTGTGCACCCCGCCCTTGGAGGCGCCGGGGTTGGGCGAGGCGGGGGTGCCCTCGAACTGGACGAGCACGTTGGGCAGCGGCTGGCGCTGCTTGCCGTCGAGCGTGCCGAGCACCGTGCCGGTCAGCAGCGCCTTGGGGCCGCAGATGACCGGAGGCAGGGTCGCCGCGAGATCGACCTCGAAGCTGACCGTGGTGCTCGCGAAAGGCGAGGCGAACGGCGGGCTGGCGGTCAAGGTGTAGCGGGTCGCCGGCTCGGTGTCCGAGGCCTTCTGCGTCGGGAGCAGCTTGACGCCAAACCCGCCGTCGGCCCGCGACAGGGCGCTCGCGGTGAAGCTGCCGCCGCCGCGCACCCGGCCTTCGATGCGCACGTCGGCGCCCTCGATGGGGCTACCGTCGGCAGCGGTGATGCGGCCCTTGATGTCGACCGGCTCGCCGTAGTCGCCCAGCTCGAGGACGAGGGGACTGGGGAAGGAGCCGTCGTCGGCGCTGCGCAGCTCCTTGGTCGGCGCGGGGACGAGGCTGGTCGCGTCGGGGCCGACCCGCAGGAGGATGAGGCTGTCGATCTTGAGCGCGTGCAGCGAGAACGGCTCCTGGGCACCGGCCTCGTAGGTGACCGCCTGAGACAGCGGCGTGCCGTTCGACGGGTCGATGGCCTGGATTCGCAGCGTCGGCGCGGCGGTCGGCCAGCCGACGGTGGGCGTCTTGACGACGAAGCCCTCGAGGTTGAGCAGGCCGCGGGTGCCGGTCACGAGCACGATCTCGGGGTCGACCGTCTGGCCGGGGGCCACGGTGGTGCGCGAGAAGACCGCGGGCAGCCGCGTGTCGGTCGGGGTCACCGAGATGTCCCAGAGCCCGGCGGGCACGGTGAGTGAGAGCGACGAGCCGGTCTTGACGATTTTGGAGAGCGGCTGCTCGAAGGCGAGCCCCGGGATGTTGCTCGAGCGCCCTCGGGCATGCACGACGAACCAGGAGCTCGAGTCGGCGTCGAGCGCCACGTACTCGTCGAACGAGGTGTCGTTCTTGACGAAGACCGAGCCTGCGATGGTGCCGGGCCGCTTGAGGTTGAGGTCTACGTTGCCCATCGCCACGCTGACCGAGTTGAAGTCCTGGATGGCGAGGCCGCTGGTGTTGAGCGGGGTGACGCGCACCGCGAAGTCCAAGGCGCTCGCGCAGCCGTCCTCGAAGCAGATCTCGCCGCTGTCGCAGTCGCTGTTGCTCTCGCAGAGCCGAGGGCTAGTTATCTGGTCGGCGCAGGCGAGCAGGCCGGTGAGCAGCCCAAGCGCGAGCGGGCGGCAGAGGGAGGCTCTCATAGGTAGCCTCCGTCTTGAGACTCGTCCGGACAGCTCGCGGCTTCGGTCGTGTCGACGGTCCAGGTGTAGGTGACGGCCGCCTTGCCTTCCATGGGTCGCGTGAAGTCCGAGCCGCTCTCGAAGCCGTCGCTGATGACCACCATCACCACGTGCGTGGTGCGGCGCCGCTCGGGGTCGGACTTGAGGAAGGTCTCCGGGGTGACCACGAAGCTTGGGCCGATGCGCTGCGGCTTGCCGGTGTTCGGGAAGCGGTAGTCCTCGACCGGCGAGGTGTTCTCCCAGTAGTCGATGAACCAGCGGGCCATCAGCAGGTCCTCGACGTCCTCGTCGGCGACCACGCCGACCCGCAGGGTCTCGCGGCAGCCGCTGGCGCCTCCGGCCTCGGAGCCCAGACTGACGATCTGCCAGGGCGGCGGGGAGAGCGAGGCTTCCTCGACGTGCGGCGCGCTGTTGGGGACCGGAGGGTCGACCGGCCGCTCCTCGAGAACGTCGGTTATCAGGCAACCGGTCGATAAGAGCGCCAATGCCATCGCTGCCGTCCGAACAAGGCCCCACACGGGCACTTTGGATTGCAAGCGGTTTGCCAGCAACGAATATCCAGTCGAGACGAGCACTTGCCGATTCCGATGGGCTGGCTCCCGGACCCGCGGGCCCCGGGCGCCTGACAGCCTTGCCATAGATGCGAGGTTGCCCGGCTCAAGAGGTGTCAGGAAATCCCCTTGAACCCGGCCCGCCCCCCCGCTCACCTCGAGCGAAG
>DHSB01000204.1:33563-43774 GCA_002408385.1 Myxococcales bacterium UBA5297 | reverse complement strand
CGTAGGCCGAGCCTGCGAGGCCGTGGTCGCGGTGACCTTCGACTCCGCTCCCGCCGCTGGCGGGAGCGACCCTCAGGGTGAGCGCAACCGGATGGGGCCGAAGAAGGCTTTCTCGACACCTCTTCAGGCCTCCGAGAGCTCGTCCGGTTCGGGCGGGAGCACCTTGCCGGTGCGCTCGGCCTCGAGCTTTTCGAGGTGGCGGAAGATGGTCCGCGGGTCGACCCCCAAGTCCTTGGCGGTCTTGGTGCGGTTGCCGTTGTTGCGCCCGAGGATCTCGTTGATGTAGCGCTTCTGGAACTCCTCCTTGGCCTGGGCCAGCGACATGATCGGCTCGAGGCTCTCGGGGCTCAAGTCCATGTCCTCGGCGCCGATCATCGCCTTGTCGGCGAGCACGACCGCCTTCTTGATGCGGTTTTCCAGCTCGCGCACGTTGCCCGGCCAGCCGTACTTCTTCATCGCGATGGCCGCGTTGGGCGAGAAGCCCTTCGCCTTGGAGTTGAACTCGCGGGCGTACTTGGTGAGGAAGTACTTGCCGATGACCCCGATGTCCTCGTCCCGCTCGCGCAGCGGCGGCAGGCGCAGGGTGACGACGTTGAGCCGGTAGTAGAGGTCCTCGCGGAAGGCGCCCTTCTTGATCTCCTCCTCGAGGACCTTGTTGGTCGCGGCGACCACGCGGATGTCGACCGTCTCCGAGCGGCTGTCGCCGACCTTGACCACCTGGCGCTCCTGCAGCGCGCGCAAGATCTTGACCTGCAGCGCCTGGGGCATCTCGCCGATCTCGTCGAGGAAGAGCGTGCCGCCGCTGGCCGCCTGGAACTTGCCCTGGCGGGTGGCCACCGCGCCGGTGAAGGCGCCGCGGATGTGGCCGAACAGCTCGCTCTCGAGCAGGTTCTCGGGGATGGCGCCGCAGTTGATGGTGATGAACGGGCCGCGGGCGCGGGGGCTGCGCTTGTGCAGCTCGCGGGCGATGAGCTCCTTGCCGGTGCCCGTCTCGCCGGTGATGAGCACCGAGATGTCGGTGCCGGCCACCTTGTCGACCTTCCGGTAGACCTCGCGCATCGAGTCGCAGGCGCCGATGATCTCGCCGTAGCGCTTCTCCTCGAGCCTCTTGCGCAGCTCGGCGTTGTCGAGCCGCAGCTCGTTGACCAGCAGCGCGTTGCTCAGCACGAGCGAGGCCTGGGCCGCCCAGATCTTGAGCAGCTCGAGGGCGCGCGGCTCGAAGAGGTTGGCGATCTTGTCGTTGCCCAGGTAGATGAGCCCGAAGACCTCGCCCTTCTCGGTCAGCGGCGCGCACATCACCGAGAGCAGCTTGAGGTTGACGACCGACTCGCTGGTCTTGTAGCTCGGGTCGCTCAGCGCGTCCTCGACGATCATCGGCTCGCGCGAGCGCAGCACGCTCGCGATGATCGAGTCGGAGACGCGGTTGATCGCGTCCTCGATGTTCTCGCGCCGGATGTTGCGGGCGACCTTGATGCGCGGCTCGGTGCCCTCGAGCAGGATGAGAAAGCCCTTGTCGGCGCGGGTCAGGTCGACCACCTGGTCCATCATCTGCTCGAGCAGCGCGTCGAGCTCATAACGGCCGAGCAGCTTCTCGCTGAAGCGCACCAGCTTGTTGAGCGCTTCGAGGTCGGTGATCTCGCCGTCGCCCGCGGCCGCGCCAGCCCGGGGGGCGGGCAGCGGCATCGACTCGCAGAACAGCAGCTCGGCCGGGCCCAGGCGGATGACGTCGCCGACCGACAGCTTCGCCTCGCCGCGCTTCTTGCCGTTGACGAGCACCTCGTCGGAGTCGATGACCGAGAGGCTGAACTCGCCGGCGCTGTTCTCGATCTGGAACGCGCACGCGGGCACCGAGGGGTCGTCGATGACCAGCACGTTCTCGCGCGAGCGGCCGACGGTGGTCAGCGCGCCGACGATGGGCACGCTCTGTTCGACGCCGTTGGGCATCTTCAAGGTGAGGACTGGCATGGTCGGTGTCGGCTCCTTGGTTCTCCGATAGGTGCTGCCTAGAACTGGCCGGCGAGCCCGGCGGCCGCGCCGCCCTCGACCGGGGCGACGAAGAGCTGGGCGGAGGGCTCGGCGCGCCGGGCGGCCGGCGGCGGGTTGGGCTCGCGCGGCATGGTGACCAGGTCGATGGTCTCCGACTCGTAGTTGAGGACCGCGTCGACCATCGAGCCCAGATAGAGCGCGGCGGTCGCCCCGAAGACTATCCAGTTGGCGGTGCGCCACCCGCGGGCGGCCTGCAGCCGGTCGCTGGCGACCTTGCCGTCCTGCCCGATGTACGACTTGACCTGCGAATAGGTGAGCACCGTCCCGGCGAGCCCCAGCCCTTGGGTGATGGCAAAGAGCGCGCCGACCTGCCCGCGGCCCTGCTCGAGCTGCGCGGCGCCGAAGGGCAGGAAGTTGGTGAGGAAGGAGTGCCTCTCGACCCGCTGCAGGACGATGGGGCCCGAGGCCCTCTCCTTGCGCTTGCGCTCTTCCTCCTCGAGCAGGCGCCTGCGCGCCTCCTCCTCGAGGCGGCGCTGCTCGGCGATGGCGCGCCGGCGCTCGCGGATGGACGCGAGCAGCTCGGCGTTCTCCTCGCGCACCGCGTCGAGCTCCTCGACCGCGACCGGGGAGACGACCAGCGGGTCGAGCGAGAAGTCGGGGTTGATGGAGAGCAGGCGCACGAAGGCCGAGCGGGCCTCGTCGCGGTGTCCCAGATAAAGGTGGGAGAGCCCGAGGATGCGACAGGCCTCGACGAGGTCGTCCTCGGCGGCGAGCAGCTTGTTCTTGTCGAGCTCCTCGATGGCCGTGGCGGCGTCCTCCCACTTGCCAAAGTCGAAAGAGCGGCGCGCCTCGCCGAGCAGGTCGGTTTGGGCGCGGGCGTCCAAGGCCGGCAGGCCAAGCGCGGTGATGAGCAGGAGCGCGAGAAAGTGGCTGCGGCCGGAGCTCATCTCTTCTCCATGTGGACGGTGACCACGCTCTTCTGCCCGGCCTCGAAGCTCTCGACCCGCGACTGATCGAGGTATCCCTCGCGGAAGAAGCGCAGGGTCGCCTCGCCTCGCACCGCGCCGTCGGGCAGCGGAACGGTGAACGGGTCCTTCTTCGAGTCGCGGGCGGTGCCCCGCTTGACGTCGCCGATCCAGACCTCGACGTCGTCGACCGAGCTCTCCACGGTCAGCAGGGCGGGCTTCGGTGTCAGGCGCACGATGAGCGCGGGGTTCTGACGGCCCGCCTTGACCTCGAACTCGCGCTCCTCGAGGACGCAACAGGGCGGATCCACCCTGACCTTGTGGATGCCGACCGGGAGCGTGCCGTCCCAGATCGGCGATTGGCCGTTTACCCACCGGTCGTCGACAAAGATCTTTGCCCACGGCGAGATCGCCGTCATTCCGAGGGCCGTCTTGATGGTCAGATGCCCCTCCTCGATCGGCGCGGCCGGCTGCTCGGTCTTGCCGACCGAAGTCGGCTGCGCCGCGCGGCCATCGGCGGGCGCGGCGAGGGCAACCTTGATCTCCGCAGGCCCGCCGCGACCAGCCTTCGAGCCGTGGCGCGTCTGCGCTCGCGCGCGGGCGGTCGGGTCCGAATCCTTGCCGGAGCGCGACCCGTCCAAGGCGGAGGCCAGCGCGGTCGCTTGCGTCTCGGGGCGGCCCGGTTCGCTCGCGCCCGTCTGCGCGCTCGAGTCGGGCTCGGCGGTCGCGCTGGCCTGGGGGGGGGGCACCGGCCGTGGGGCCGAGCTGGTGCGCGGGTCGCCCTCGACCTGCACCTCGGAGCCGGCCTTGAGAACGCTCGGGCCGGGGGCCGAAAGGCTGCCGGGCTTGGGACCTGAGGCTGCGCCCGTGGGAGCGGTCGCCGCGTGCCGCTCGGAGCTCTCCAGCAGCGCCAGCGCGCCATAGCCTGCCGCGGCCAGGGCGAGGACCCCGGCGCTCGCCGCCGAGGCGACGGTCAGTCTGCGCACCCGCCTGCGGTGGCGCTTCATGCGGTCGAGCAGCACCTGGGCTCGCGGGTTGCCCGAGTCGAGCGCGAGGACGCGGTTGAGGCACTTGAGAGCGCGCGCGTGGTTTCTCTGCGCCTTGCTGGCGCAGCGCTCGGCCTCTGCGAGCAGCCTCTCGACGAGGCTCTTGGTGAAGCGGGAGCGATAGCCTTCGGGGTCGGCGAAGAAGGTGGCGAACTCCTCGCCCGGCCGCTCGACGCCCAGATTGAGCAGCAACTCGGAGAGGACCTGGCGCACCTCGCCGGCCCCGGAGTACCGGTCCTTGGGCTCGCGCGCCAGACAGCAGGCGATCACCGCCGACAGCTCGTCGGAGAGCGAGGGGCAGGTGAGGCGCGGATCGGGGAAGCGCGCCTCGAGAATGAGCTTGAGGGTCTGGGTCGTGTTGTTGCCCTGGAACGGCAGCTCACCGCAGCAGAGCCAATAGAGGATGGTGCCGAGCGAGAAGACGTCCGCTTCGCGTCCGGCCTCGAGCCCTTCGATGATCTCGGGGGCCATGTGGGCTGGGGAGCCGACCAGCGCGCCGGTCATCGTCATGCGCTCTTCGCGCTCGATGAACTTGGCGATGCCGAAGTCCATCAGCTTGATGACGCCGTCGTCGCGGATCATCACGTTCTCGGGCTTCAGATCCCGATGGATGACGCCGGTGAGGTGGGCGTGTTCGAGGGCGGCGGAAAGCTCGCACAGGGCCATCGCCGCAATCTCGGGCGGGTGGAAGCGCTGCTTTTCGGCGAAGGTGCGCAGGGTCGCCCCGCGGATGTACTCGGTGACGATGAACGACTCGGGCGCGTCGTCGCCGGAGAAGTCGAAGATTTCGAGAATGTTCGGGTGGTGCAGCCGGGCGACGGCCTTCGCCTCGCGCGAGAAGCGCCGGCGCGACTCCTCTTTGACGGCGAGGTGCGGGTGCAGGACCTTGATGGCCACCTCGCGCTCGAGCGCCGTGTCCAGGCCCTTGTAGACGACGCTCATCCCGCCCGAGCCGATCTGCTCGAGGACCCGGTAGCGCGATATCTGCCGACCCTCCATGACCTCAGCCTTTCGCCGAAGGCCCATGCCGCGCCATCCTGCAACGACCCGGAGATGGTCCTGTCCGATTCGCCAGCCGGGTCGCGAGGCGCCTCGTTGATGCCGCAGGTGTGCAACGCTCCGGGCTGCCCGCCGATCTTCGAGGACCTGCAACCCCTAACGATCAAGGCGCCGTTGTCGTCCTCGACAGGCAGTCCTTCGGGGGATTAGTTCAGAGGGCGGCATTCTATGGAGCAATCGAGCGTGCGGTCAACGCTGTCTATGATCGAAAAGTCACACTCGCGGCGTCCCGGCCGGCCGTCTGGAGGGCCGTGAAGCACGAAGGCCATCGGCGCCGCGGCACGATTTCGCGAGTTGGGAGTTGGGAGGGGGGCGATTTCGGAGGGCCGGCCTTCGTCCTGCCTTCGTGCCGGCCGCCGGGCCCCCTCGTATCGCCCGCGCATCTATTCGATTCCTGGACGGGCGCATTGCTATGCGCCCCTTCTACCTTCGTCGCGCCGTCGACCGTTCGACCATCGCTACGCCTTCCGCCGGGAGGCGATGCGTACGAGCAGGGCCTCGAAGAGGCCTGCCTTGTCTTCGGGCAGCGCGGGAGGCTCGGCCGAGCGAGGGTTGAGCTCGACGAGCCGCTGCATCTCGAGCAGCCGTTCGCGGGCCAGCTCGTGCCCCGGCCGCGCCTGCAGGATGCGCTCGTAGGCCGCGAGCGCGCCCTGGTAGTCGCCGCGCTCGAAGAGCATCTCGGCCGTCTGCTCGGCGGTCGGCGGCTTCTCGTGCGCCGGCCTGGGGGGCGAGAGGTCGACGGGCCGCTCGGCGAGCTCCGAGGGCTGCACCAGCGCCTCGATACTCGCTATCCGGGCGCGCACCGGCGGGCTCTCGGGCTCGAGGGCAAGCACTTCGTGATAGAGCCGCAGCGCCTCTTTGAGCTCGCCGCGGCGAAGCGCGCGCTCGGCCTCTGCCATCAACTTCGAGTGCTCGTGCTGGTCGACCATGCGTGGGGACTTGGGGTTTCGCGGAGGCGCAAGGGTAGCCGCAGGCGCGCGACGGCGTCAAAATGCAGCGCGATGCGCGCCACACTTCCGGGCCTCGGGCTTGTCCTCTTCCTCCTCTGCGCTGCGAGCTTCGCCGCCGCGCGGACCGCGGCTCGCCTCGACGCGCCGGCCGGCTTCGAGCGCCTCGACCAGCGCCTGTGCGAGGGCTCGGCGGCGTTGGTGCCGACGCTGTCAGAGCGAGGGCGAGGCGAGGTGCTCGGGGCGTTTGTCGAGAAGGGCCGGGACGAGGCCGCCTCGCTCGTGCTCGGCCGGGCCGACGAGCCGCTCGACCTCGGCCATGTGCCCGCGAGCGAGCTGGCATCGGCCATCGCGCGGCACCTGCGCGCGCGGCTCGATCTCGCGGCGACGGTCGAGCGGGCCACTCGCGCCGGCAGCGGGCGTGCGCCACGGTGGGAAGCGCGAGCCCTGACCCGCGCTGGCAGCGGGGCCCGGCTCGTGCGCTTCGGCTTCTATCCCGTCCCCGATGCCTACTTCGTCCTCGCCGCGTCCTATCCGCCCGAGCGCGAGCAGGAGCTGGCGGCGCTGTTCGACGCGAGCTTCGACCAATTCGAGCCTCCGTTTGCCGCGAAGAGGCGGCTCGGCGGTCTCGCGCTGCGCCTGGCCGGGTTCGCCGCGGCCGGCGTCCTCGTCGTCCTCGGGGTGAAGCTGCGCCGCAGGCGCGATTGAAAGGCCGGGCCCCTGCCCCGGAGAGCCTGTCCGCAACCTGCCCCCGGTGTTTGAGCGCCTCGCCTCAGCCGAGGACCTCGTCGAGGAACGAGCGCAACGCGGAGTTGAACGCGTCCGGTTTCTCGATGTTCGACAGGTGTCCGGCTCCAAAGATCGTCTGGAACCTGGCCTTGGGGAGCGCCTGGGCGATGCGCTGCATCTCGGCGGGCGTCGAGAGGGTGTCGTGGCTGCCGACCAACACGAGCGTCGGGCAGCCGATCTTGCCGAGCTCCCGGGTGAAGTCGCGCCGCCTCGCGATCGCGCGCTGAGCGGCGGCTGCGCCTTCGACCGAGGTGTCGCCAATCAGCCGCTCGACCTCGCGCCGCAGCTCGGGCGAAGCCGAAGGGGACAGCAGGTTCGGGAGCAGCCGTTCGATGAGCGGCTCGGTCGAGCCCTCCTCCTCGACCGCACGCGCACTCGCCTCGCGGGCCCTCTTGCCGTCGTCGGTGTCGGCGTGGGACCGGGTGTCGCACAGCGCCAGGGCGCCCACCCGCTGCGGAGCTGCCGCCTGCAGCTCGAGCGCGACATAGCCGCCCATCGACAGGCCGACGACAGCCGCCTTGTCGACGCCGAGCGCGTCGAGCAGCTCGAGAGCGAGCCCGGCAAAGCCGGCGATGCTCACCGGCGAGGAGGGCGGCTGCGAGCCCCCGAACCCCGGCAGGTCGGGCGCGATGAGCCGGAAGCTGCCCCGCAGCGGCGCAATCTGCATCTTCCACATCGCGCCGGAGAGGGGAAAGGCATGAAGCAACAGGACGGCCGGGCCGGTCCCGGAGTCGGCGAAGTGGAGCTTGGTCCCCGCGAGCTTTCTTTGCGGCATTTCGCCCTCCCTAGGTGGCTGGCGCTCCGTTCGGTGCGGGTCCCACCGAGTGTGTCCCCGGGCTGTGGGCAGCCCGGAGCGCGCTAGAGCCAACCCTTCCACCTGAACCACAGCAACATCGCGACCGGCAACGCGCCGTAGGCGGCGAGCGCCAGGTAGAACAGCGCAGCCGAATCGAAGGGAATATTGGTGAAGTTCTGGCCGAAGACTCCGGCAAGGAAGGTCAGCGGCAGGAAGGTAACCGAAAAGAGGGTGAGCTGCTTGACCGTCTCGTTCGTGCGACCGGCCGTCATGGACATGTAGGCTTCCAGCGCGTTGCCGAGCATGTCGCGATCGGCCTCAATCGCGTCGCCGACGCGCAGCAGGTGGTCGTAGACGTCGCGAAAATAGGGAGCGGTGCGCTCGGAGATCCGCGGGTCGCCGCACCGGGAAAGCTGGCCGAAGACGTCGCGGGCGGGCGAGACCGCCCGGCGCATCTGCACCAGCGCGCGCTTGAGGCCCAGGATGCGCTGGATGCTCTCGCGCCGCGGCTCGGCGAGGATCTCGTCTTCAAGGCTTTCGATCGAATCGGCAAGGTCGTCGAGCACCTGGAGGTGGCCGTCGGCGACCGCGTCGCTGAGCAGGTAGAAGAGGAAGTCGGGGCCGCGGGCGGCGAGCGACGGGTCGGCGCAGGCGCGCCCGTAGATATCGTCGACCTCGGGCATCGGGGGCGCGTGGACCGTCACGAGGTAGTCGCGGGAGAGAAAGGCATGGAGCTCGCGCAAGGGCAGGGGCGTCTTGGCGACTGGGGCGAAGGCGTGCTGGACGAGAAACAGGTAGTCGCCGTAGTCCTCGAGCTTCGGGCGCTGGTCGAGGTGGCGCAGGTCCTCGATGGCCAGCGGGTGGAACCTGAAATGCGAGGCGAGAAACGCCAGCTCCGGCTCGCCCTGATCCTGCAGATCGAGCCACAGCAAGCCCTCGCCCTCGAGCAGCTCGAGCCCCCCGCAGCGCACGGTGCCGTCGGGCAGCCGGCGCAACAGCCGCAGCTTTCCCGGGTCGGGCCCAAGCCTGGCTGTCGGGCGGTCGGTCATCTGGCACGCGCTCCTTGCGAGCCGGCGGCAGCCCCGTTGCAAGCCGTCAGGATGCTAACTTGAGCCAGAGGACCGAACAATCGACAATAGGCCACTTCGGTTACTCCCCGAGAAGGCGAAGGCGCATGTCCGAGAGCAAGCCCTCCCATCCCTCCGAGAACCCTGGCTCGCGCCCCTCGCACGAGCAGCTCGCGCGGCTTCGGCAGATCGCCTACTCGATACCCGACAAGGCCTTCGGCGCCAAGCTGCTCCGGGTCTACGAAGCCGCGGTCGGCACGATGGACGGCTTGGGCGAGATCGGGCTGGGCCGCTACGAAGACATGGCCGAGACCGGTTGCCCCGACCTGTCTCTGTGGGAGCAGGTCGCGCCGGTCATTCGCAACACGGTGCTCGACGTCAACCGGCTGCTTACCACCATCGAGAAGTCGTTTCCGGCCGAGGCAAGCGGCGGCATTGCCGATCTCATCGACGAAGCGCTCGAGGAGGCCTCGGGCGGCAATCCCGAGCAGGCGCTCTTGCAGCGGCGCCGCGAGGAGGCCTGTCACCACATCCGCGTGGTCGCCAACGGCCTCATCAACGAAATCGCGAACCTCGGCGAGCGCATCCGCAACCCCGAGGTCGTCTCCGACCGGTGGAACCTGCTCGGCGACATCCAGGAGTTTCGCGGCAAGTTCCGCAGCGCGGTGGGCGATCTCATCTACATGACCGCTCTTGCCTTCACCTCGGCCTCGCGCGCCGAGCTCGTCCCGGGCTGGGCCAGCGAGGTGCGCGACGCCATCGCCTCGCGCCGCGCGGTCACCGACCTCGCCCGGCTGATGGCTGTCAGCCGGGCCCGCTTCGCCGAGGACGCGGGCGGGTCCATCGACGAGATCGTCAGCGGGCTGGCCAAGAACCTCGACGCCTTCGGGCGCTCGCCCGCCTACACCATCCTGCGCGCCCAGGACAAGCGGCGCATCGTCGAGTTCCGTTCGCTGCTGCCTCGCTTCGCGTCAGCTCCAAAGGTCGAGCGCAGCGCGTTCGCCGACGCGCTCGCGCAGTTCGTTCGCTTCACCGAGGGCCTCTCGCTCATCAATCGGCGCGCCTGCCTCGTCGAGCACGACCGGCTCGTGTTCGCCGCCTGCGGGGTGAAGCTCGAGCAGGCCGAGGCGGCGCGAACCGGGCGCTCGGACCGGGCCGCGGCGCTGCTCGTCGAGGCGCAGCACCTTGCGCAGGAGCTCTACGGACGCCACCCGTCGCTCGACGCCTGGCTGCGCAAGGCCCGAAAGCGCGATTTCGGCACGCTCACCCGAGCGGCGCTCGACTTCGAGCTCGAGCTTCTGCGCGAGCTGCTCTCGTCGGCGATGGCGTTCTGATTCGAGGCGCGCGCGGGCTCGGGGCCCGAGCCCCGAGCGCGTGTTGCCTCCTCAAACATGCTTGGAGCGTTCGGGCGGCCTGCCGTAAGATTCCCGCTCTTGTTCGGCCTGTCGCAGAAAGGGTTCCCATGCGGGTGTCTCGCGTCTTGACGGTTGTGTTGGCGGCAGTTGCGGGGGCATGCGCCGGTTCCACGAACGGTTGTGGCGGGGGGGGGGGGCCGG
>DHSB01000204.1:14913-33439 GCA_002408385.1 Myxococcales bacterium UBA5297 | reverse complement strand
ACGACCGGTTGTGGCGGGGTGGTCGAGCCGATCCCCAACGGCTTCTCGGGAGAGAAGAAGCAGAACGCGGCGGTCGCGCGCATCTCTGCCGAGGGCTTCGAGTACCTCAACAACAACTGGGGGCACCTGGTCGCCTCGATAGTGCCCGGCGCGCAGGTGAGCCCGGACAACGGCTCGCACATCGAGATGTCGTTCGAGCTGCCCTGCACGACCATGGGCGGCTTTCCGGGCTCTGGCGGCGACCTTCACCTCTGCGACAACGGCCGCTCGGGCGTGGGCAGCGACGGCTTCATGGACCAGCAGTGCACCTGGCAGGACTCGCCCTGTCCGCTCCTGCTGACTATCGAGCGGGTGGCGCTCACCCCCGAATCGCCCGACAAGCTGGCTGTCGAGGCGGACCTGCGCATCGACATGGTCAAGGACCCGGTCACCCGCGAGGAGACGAGCCTGTTCATCACCTCGGCCGACAACGCCGGCCTTTGTCCCTTCGTCGGTCGGCCCCTCGGCTGCTTTGCCGACTTCCGTTCGTCCGGCCGTGGGGAGAGGAACAACGAGACCCTCTCGGCCAAGGTTCAGTTCGCGCTCGACCGCAACTGGGACGGGCAGCTCACCTTCGATCTCGCCCCGCCGGATCCGAGCAAGCCCGACCAATCCCTCGGAGGGCTCGACGCGGTCGAGGTCGACGACATCGTCGTCGGCGGCTGCAAGACCGGCGCGACCCCGACGATTCCCTGCGGCGAGGTCGAGCCTGTCACCGGCTCCGAGTGGTGCGACTACGCCTGCAGCTTCCTGAACATTGGACTTATCAAGGGCCTGATCATCGACAGCTTCGTCAAACCGGAGCTGCAGAAGGCGGTGGCGGGAGCGGTCTCGGGCCAGCGCTGCCGCAGGTGCAACCCGAGCGATCCGCTGGTCCCGCGTTGCCCGAACCAGGGCATCGACAGCTTCTGCGACTGCCCGGATGGCGGCAGCACCTGCGAGGACGAGGCGCGCATCTGTGTGAGCTCGGCCAACCGCGGCGGCCAGTGCGTCCCGCAGCTCCTCGGGCTCGAGCAGTACGTCAACCTCGGCGCGCTGCTCGAGCCGTTTGGCGCCGAACCGGCCGTGAAGATGGAGACCTTTGCCGCGGCCGGCGGCGGGGAGATCGCCGTCAACACCGGCCTGCAGGTGGGGATGATGGCCGGGGTTAAGAGCAACACCGTCTCGGCCTGCGTTCCGGCCTGGCCGGCGCCGACCGACACGAATGCGCCGAGCCCGAACCTCGCCACCGAAGGCCCGGCCGACCACCACGCCGGGCTCGCGGTCTCCGAGCACTTCCTCAACTACGCGATGTGGGACACGCACCGTTCGGGCCTGGCGTGCATCAACCTGAGCACCGCGCAGGCCGCGCCGCTGACGACCGGCCTGTTCAAGACCTTCCTGCCGTCGCTGGGCGTGGTGGCCGGCAGCGAGACGAGCGACGCGCCGATGATGGTCGTCCTGCGGCCGCTCGGCGCTCCGAAGATTCACATCGGCGAGGGCACGTTCGATCCGGTAACCAAGAAGCCGATCAAGCCGCTTTTGACCGCCGAGCTGACCGACGTGCGCATCGACTTCTATGCGTTCATCGACGGGCGCCAAGTGCGGCTGTTTACGCTGGGCGCGGACGTGAAGGTTCCACTGTCGCTCATCATCGAAGGCTCGCCGATGACCATCCTGCCGGCGCTCGGCGATCTGAAGGAGATGATCGTCATCCGCACCGATGTGCCGGCCAACTCTGAGATCCTCGCCGAGGATCCGCAGGCGCTCGCGCAGCTCATCCCGATGGTGCTCGGCATGGCCGAGCCGGTCATCGCCACGCTGCTGCAGCCGGTGGCCATCCCCGACATGAACGGCTTCCGGATCAACGTGAACGAGCTCAAGGGGATCAACCGCATCGGCGCCGGCGACGACTTCCACTACCTCGCCGCGTTCGCGACCTTGGGGATCGCCTCGCAGCCGCAGCGCTGGAGCCCGCGCACCCTGGCCCGCATCGTCGAGACGCAGGTGCCGACCAAGGAGCAGATGCGCCTCGAGCCTGGACGCGCGCTGCCCTGGCCGCGCGCGGTGGTCGAGGTTTCGGCCGAGGATCGCCCCGGCGAGTCGCGGCCGATGGAGTACGCCTGGCGCGTCAACGGCGGGCTCTGGTCGACCTGGGCCGACGGCCCGACCCTCGAGGTCTCGCACCCCGCGTTCATCCTCCCCGGCAAGCACGTGATCGAGGTGCGGGCGCGCGTTTCCGGCGAGGCCCAGATGGTCGATCCGACGCCCGAGCCGCTCACCTTCCTGGTCGACTGGGACGCGCCGACCGTCGCCCTTGAGGCCGCTCCGGCGTCGAACCGGCTCCTCGTGCACGCCCACGACTCGGTCAGTGCGCCGGAGCTGCTGCGGTTTGCCTATCGGCTCGGCGGCGGCGAGCTGTCCGAGTTTGGCCCCGCGCGCGAGATAGACCTTGCCGCGGTCGAGGCGGCCGGCGGGCTCGAGGTCCAGGTGCTGGATGAGGCGGGCAACGTCGGCGGCGCGCGATGGGGCTTCGAGGCTGCGGTGTCTCGGTCGGCCGAGGGCCTTGCCGCGGAAGGGGAGGCCAACGCGGTCGCTCCAGCCGCGGGGTGCAGCGCGGCCGGCGCGGGGCTGGCGGGCCTGCTTTCGCTCGTCGTTCTGCCTATGGCGCTGCTCCGCCGTCGCCAGGCCGCGGGGGCGCGCAGCTCGTAGGTTCGAGGTGGATCGAGGGCGGTTTTCGCTCTGAAGACCGCCCTTGATTCCGGTGCGCGGATCGCCGCAGGCCCCGATTATCGGGCCGAGACGCGCCCGTTCGATTCGCGGGAAAGCGGATGTTCACCTGGCCGAAACCCTCACCCTGAAAACAGCCGTCGAGGACGCATCCGCGGATGGCGACCGGCCGACGACTGGGGGCGGCTTCGGGTGGGCGTCGGAGCCGGGGGGTTCAGGCTGAAGGGCGGCCAGCGAAGACGCGCGGCGAGCTGCACGGCGCGCCTATTCGACTTGAGAGCAGCCCTTCGCGACCGAGGGTTTGCAGGCAGACAGGCTTGTTCGATCTCCGGCCCCAGATTCTCATCCTGACCAAGCCCTCGAGAGCTCTGCCGGCTCGCCCGATTCTCGGCCTGAAAACCGCCTCTCCGGTGGCCCGAGCCACAATGAACCCGAAACGAAGCTCTCAATCCGGCGGTAGCGCGTGCGCCGGCCCGCGCGGCCGGCGCCGAATTCGCGCGCTCGCGCGCGCGGCGGTGCTCGCCGCGCTGCTCGTTCCCGCGATGGCCGGGGCACAGCGGTCGGAGGTCTCGCTCGATCATTCGGGGAGCCTCGGTCTGCTCGCGGGTGCCGGCGCCGAGTTCTCGACGACCGAGGTCGCCGCCTGTCTCGCCTGCGAGCCGACCGAGACCTTCGTCGAAGTGGGCGCAGTGCTCGACCTAGGGCTGACCGCCGCGATCGGGCGCGAGGGCAATGAGCTCGCGCTCAGACTCCGGCTGATTCGACTCACAGGGGCCGTCGGCGAGGCGCTGTTCGTCGGCTACCGCAACTACTTCGGCCGCGACGAGTGGAAGACCTTCGCCGCCTTCGATCTGATGGGGACGTTGCGCCCGATCCAGGCCGGGGGGGTTCGTGCGGCGTTCGGTGTGATGTACGACCTCTCGCCTATCCTGGGCCTGTATGGGGAGGCCGGCGCGAGCTTCGCTCTGGGCACCGGACGGCGCTTCGGGGTCGAAGCGACTCTCGGATTGCAGGGGCGCTCGTACTTGCTCGAATAGCTGCCATTATTTTGACCGATGTCGCACCATGTGCGAGCCTGTGTGTAGATGTAGGACATCGACACGGGAGCGCACATGATCGAGTCGAAGCGGCTGATTTCCCTGGTGTTCCGGATTCCCCGCTCCAAGCTGCAGGCTCTCAAGGGTCTGTCGACCCGCACGCGGGTGCGGCAGAGTGAGTACCTGCGCGAGGCGATCGAAGACCTGCTCGCGAAGTACGCCGAGCAGCAGTAGTCGCCCCCCCCGGGGTTTCAGAGGCGCTTGGTCCGATGCGGGTCGCGCGCCCGGGGGCAAAAGCAGCGGGTGCTGCCGCGGACGACGCTGAGATATAGTCCAGCCGACCGGGCGTCCGATGGGCCCGGGAGCCGCCGAGAAGTGGCCTTTGGAGGTGGCAATGTTGGCGAAGGGCGACCCGGGCTCGGGCAAGACAGGTGGACAATGGCTCTACAAACAGCATGACCTGCTGCTGGGGCCGGTATCGTTCGAGCAGCTCGTCGAGATGCTCTACGCGGGCGAGCTCGACGCCTCGACGCCCATCAGCCCCCACGGGGGCAGCCCAAGCTTCGAGCAGCTCGGACGCCACGAAGCCTTCCAGGTCCACCTCGCCAAGGCTCAAGCCAAGCTCCGGGTCGAGGCCCAGCACGCGCAGCAGAAGAAGAGCAGGCGCCGGCGCGACGTTGTCAGGATTGCCGTCGGAGGGGTCATCGGCCTCGCCTTGGTCTTCGCGGGCGGCAGGCTCGCGACCTGGCTCGCGATTCATCAGCCGTGGGAAGATCGCATCCAGCTTCCCGAGCCGGTGATCACCGACGAGCTCCCCGTCATCTCGCTCGCCTCCGAGCGGGGCGACGAAGAGGAGGAGCTCGCCTACCCGGGCGCGGTCTCCCCGGGCAAGAAGCCCCCCTCCGGCGCCATCGCCGCCCGGCCCCCACGCCCGCCCAAGCGCCCCTCGGCTTCGGCCCCGGCGCTCGACCGCGCGCCGACGGCGGCCGAGCCCGACCCCGACGGGCTTGTGAGCATGCAGAGGTGGGATCAGGACGCGATCAACCGGGTCGTCAAGGCCAAGAAGTCGACCCTGCACCGCTGTCTGACCGCCGAGGCCAAGCGCCAACGGGCGGGGTGGTCTGCGCGGGTGCCTATCGAGTTTACGATCGGCAACAACGGGCGCATCACCAAGCTCTGGATAGACAGCCCCGACTTCAAGAGCGAGGCGAGCGAGCTGTACCGCTGCATGCTCGAGGAGCTGCGCCAGTGGCGCTTCCCCTCGTACGATGGCGAACAGGCCAACGTCTCGCTCACCTTCCAGATACAGGCGCGCTGAATCGTGGCCGCGCGGGGCGGCTTGCGGTAAGGTGCGCCCCCCTTCAACCGAGCCAACAAGGCGGTAGAAAGCGTGCAGACCAGTGGACAGGCCGCAGTCGCCATCAAGGCTGCAGAGGTCGAGCCGGGCAGCCTGCGTCACCAGGCGTTGATGTGCGCCCAAAAGTTCAAGAGCTCCTGGGTGGAGCTGGGAGCCTTGCTCGTCAAGGTGCGCAACGCGGACGCCTGGGGTGAGTGGGGCTTCAAGAGCTTCGAGGACTACTGCTCCAAGGAGCTGCGCATCAAGAAGCAGACCGCGCTCAAGCTGACCAACTCCTACGCCTTTCTCGCGAAGCACGAGAAGCGCCTGTTGGACCCGCCCGAGGCGCAGGCCCCCGCGCGGCCCGTGCCGCCGCCAGCCTTCGAGGTGGTCAGCGTGCTCGCCGGGGCCGAGGAGCGCGGGCAGCTCAAGGAGGAGGACTACCAGCAGCTTCGCGAGAAGCTCTGGGGCGATGAGCGCCCGGCAAACCAGGTCGCGCGGGAGCTGTCGGAGCGCTTCCCCCCGCCGCCCAAGCCGCCGCCGCCGGTCGATCTGGTGATGCGCAGGCTCGCGGCCTCGGCGCGCAAGCTCGTCGCCGACCTGGGAGCCTGCGACAAGGTGCCCGAGGCGGTCGTCGAGCGCGCCGCGGCGCTCGCCGCGGACGTCGAGGAGCTCGCCGGGGACGGGCAATAGTGGGCGAGCCGCCCGAATTGACCGAGAATCGCGGCGCCGCGGCGCTCGGGCAGTCGTGGCAGACAGCTCCAGCGGCGCCCTATATTTGCGCTGGAGGCCGGGGCAAGCAGAAGTGGTCGACAGCCCGGCGGCCTGTCTTGGCAGGGAGAGGGAGCAACCGCGCGGGCCCGGCGGACACGGGGGCGAAACCTCGGTCGGCATGTGGGCCTGGGATAGAATGAAAACGGCGAACCGTTAACCTTAGATCGAAAGATCGGGGCCGCACGGGACGCTATCAGGCGGGGCGCCAGGCGCCTGCCGGCCGGGTTCTGGAGGAAGCGAGTGAGCCGCAAGGGAGAACATCACACCAACCTGTCCTGCTCCTTCTGCGGAAAGGGACAGCGTGAAGTTCGCAAGCTCATCGCGGGCCCGACCGTCTACATCTGCGACGAGTGCATCAAGCTGTGCAACGACATCATCGCCGAGGAGAACGAGCGCGAAGAGGGCAAGCCGCAGATGAGCCTGCCCACCCCCGCCGAGATCAAGTCGTTCCTCGACGACTACGTCATCGGCCAGGAGAAGGCCAAGAAGGTCCTCTCGGTCGCCGTCTACAACCACTACAAGCGCATCTTCCAGCGCAAGGCCAAGAAGGGCGCGGCGGGCGCGCGCCCGGGCGCCGAGGACGTCGAGCTCGCCAAGTCCAACGTGCTCTTGCTCGGTCCGACCGGCTCGGGCAAGACGCTGCTCGCCCAGTCGCTCGCCCGCTTCCTCAACGTCCCGTTCACCATCGCCGACGCGACCAGCCTCACCGAGGCGGGCTACGTGGGCGAGGACGTCGAGAACATCATCCAGAACCTGCTGCACAACGCCGACTACGACGTCGAGAAGGCCGCCCGGGGCATCGTCTACATCGACGAGATCGACAAGATTGCCCGCAAGGGAGACTCGCCCTCGCCCACCCGCGACGTCGGCGGCGAGGGCGTCCAGCAGGCCCTGCTCAAAATCATCGAGGGCACCCGGGCCAACGTCACCCCCCGCGGCGGCAAGAAGTACAACCAGCAGGAGTACATCCAGGTCGACACCACGAACATCCTCTTCATCGTCGGCGGGGCCTTCAACGGGGTGGAGAACGCCATCCGCCGCCGGGTCGGGGTCAAGGGGCTGGGGTTCGGCGCGAAGATCGAGCGGCGCGACGAGCGCACCATCGGCGAGCTGCTCGGGCACGTCGAGCCGCAGGACCTGGTCAAGTTCGGGATGATCCCCGAGTTCGTCGGGCGCCTGCCGGTCATCGCCACGCTTATCGAGCTGAGCGAAAGCGATCTGGTGCGCATCCTCACCGAGCCGAAGAACGCGTTGGTGAAGCAGTATCAAAAGATGTTCGAGATGGAGAAGGTCAAGCTCACCTTCACCAAGGACGCCCTGCGCGCCATCGCCCGCGAGGCGATGCGCCGCAACTCCGGGGCCCGCGGCCTACGTTCGATCATGGAGGCCGCGATGCTCGACATCATGTACGACGTGCCCTACCGCGAGGGGATCAAGGAGTGCAAGATCACCGAGGGCGTCATCGCGCGCAGTGAAGAGCCGCTGCTCTCCTTCGAGAAGGAGAAGAAGCTGGCCTAGAGCGACCCGACGGTCGACAGTCGAGAGTCGTCGGTCACAGTTCGGTAGGGGCGCATCGCAATGCGCCCGTCGACGAATCGGGAAGCTGCGCGGGCGAGCCCGGCGGTCCGGTGATTTGCCACCTCGCCGCGATGCGAAGGCCCGGCGCGCCAGCCTTCGTACTGGGCGGTCTGGTGGGTTGCCTCCGCCGCAAAAGGCCGGCACGAAGACCGGCCCTCCGGAAAGAAATCAAGCGCTCGATCGCAAGTTGGTTGGGGCGCAGCATCGTGCCCGGAAGCTGGCTTTTCGCTCCTGACTCAAAACTCAAAACTCCCAACTCAGCCAGTGCTAGCCGAGGTAGAGGCGTGAGGCGCGCACGAGCCCGCCTTCGATGACCAGGCTGAGCGCGACCGGCAGAGCAGGGTGGTGAGGGGCGATCCGCTCGCACTCGACAGTCGCGATGGCCCCCTCCACGACCAGCCGACGCTCGTCGAGGCGCATCCCCTCCGAGCGCCCGAGCAGCGCGCTCCAGTAGGCGCGCAGGGGCTCCCGGCCACGGGCCTCGCCGTGCGGCTCCGTCGCCCGCAAGTCCGGGCTCGCGTGCGCGCCGTCGGGGGAATAGAGACCGCAGAGCGCCTCGAGGTCCCTCGCGTTGAAGGCCGCGAGCCAAGCCCGCGCGAGCGCGGCAGCCTCGCCCGCCCGCAGCGCCATCCGCCCAAGCTCGACGACGTTGCGCGGGCAGTCGAGCTCGCCCGGATCCTCGACCCAGCGCCACTCGTCGAATTCGTCGCTCAGCCTGACCGCCTCGCTGGCGACCTCGGCGACGAAGCTCAGGTTCATGTGCAGGCCCTTGCTGCCGGCCGGATGCTCTTCGTACCCGAGGAAGCCGGCCGGAGTGCCGTCGACGCCAAGCGGCAGCTCGAACCTGCCCTCCAGGCCCGTCTCCTCGCGCAGCTCGCGGCCCGCAGCCTCGAGCGGCGTCTCGCCCTGCTCAACCTCGCCCCCGACCGGCAGCCAGGTGCCGAGCCGGCGATGGCGCACAAGCAGCACGCGGCCGCCGTGACGGGCGAAGACCGAAACCGAGAAGGCGCGCCGCTCAGCCACCGGCGACCTCCTGGTCCTCGCCTGCCCGAGCCGCTCGCAGCCTTTGGTACATGCTTCCAACCTCCGACTGGACTTGCGCGAGCAGCCGCTCCCTCTCCGCAGGAGTGTCGGGACCGGTGACGATGGGCTCTGCGATGGCGACTCGAACCGGCCCCGGCTTGTGAAAGCGTCGCGCGCCCTTGGGGAGTATCTCGATCGTCCCCCAAATCGCCACCGGCACGATGGGCACCCCCAAGGCGAGCGCCATGCGCACTCCGCCGCGCTTGAACGGGCGCAGCTCGCCGTCCGCGCTCCGGGTGCCCTCGGCGAAGAAGGCGACCGAGACCTGCTGGGCGATGCCCCGCTGCGCCTCGTGCATACGGCGCAGCGTGTCCTGACGGGTCGCCGCGGTCGATGTCGATGTTGCCGATCGCCTTCATCGCCGCGCCGAACAGCGGAATCCTCGCGAGCGAGCGCTTGGCGACGAACCTGACCGGGTTGGGAACGGCGCTCACCAGGCAGGGCACGTCGAGGTGGCTCTGGTGATTGGCCATGAAGATGTAGCGCTGGCCCGGGTCGAGCCGCTCGGCGCCCTCGACCTGTAGCTCGACGCCGACCGCCGACAGCACCCGGTGGGCCCAGGTCTTGAGCGCGAGGTCGTGGAAGCGCTGCGTGAAGGGCGTCGTCGCGAGCGTAAACGCGCCAATTGCCACGGTGTTGGCGAGGACCGCGGGGGTCGCGTAGAGGGTGCGCCACATGAGGCAGGGCTATAGCAAGAGCGGCCCGACGGGTGAAGCGCCGAGTACCGGACAGACCTGCCCGCCCCGAGGGCGGCGAGTCTCGGGCGAGGCCGCCCAGGTCTTGGGGAAAGCAAATCGTCCCGAGCTGCGCACGCCGGCCCAGGAGAGGCTCAGGCTTGCCAGCCCTATTTCCCTAGCTTCGAGGCGGTTGCGACCGCCCAGAGGCCCTGTGCGTGCGCCAGGCGAGCCGCGCGCCTCGCGAACACCGCGATCGAGCGGTCTCGTGGCGCTCGCAACGATCGCAGGCTTCCGAGGACGGTGCAGTCGCGCGAAGTCTGCGCCGGCGTGTCAGGCGCCCTCGATTCTGCTCGGGCCCTAGCCGGCGATGTGGAGCGGACCTGAGGGGGCCGGGAAACCTTCCGCGGCGTGTCGCGCGAGGCGGGGGCCGCCGCCGTGTCGGCGGCCTGCGCGCGCGCATGAAGAAGAGGCGCTGAAGCGAGGCTGAGAAGGATGTCTCCGTGGATCTTCAGCGTGCGCCAGGCAAACCGAGCGCCTCGCGAAAACGGCGTTCGAGGCCTCCCGTGGCGCTCGCATGGTGACTCAGGACTGAACGCATAGGAGTCGTCCTGGGCGCGCTCGCCGGAGTGACTTGGCTGGAGCTTCATCCTCGCAATCCTGCGAGGCGAGGTCCGCCGATGCGGCTCCTTCTCGCCACCTTCGGGCGCGCCCAGGTCCCAACCGCCGTTTGCCAGCAGACCCTTTCGCCTTCGCCGGCTCGGACGATAAACTGCCGAGCCCCCGAACCCTCTCCGGGCGCTTGGCTCAGCGAGCTTTCGAGCGCTCGACCGGTTTCCCGAGGCGCGAAGTCCCGTCTCTATCGCCCACCACGAAAAGGAGAAGCGATGACCTCACCGTCCGCGACGAAGGCACTCGAGCACCTGGAAGGCCATTTCGAGGAGCACCTCTCTGATCTGAAGGCGTTGGTCGCCGTGCCGAGCGTCGCCTTCGCGGGCTTCCCGCCGGCCGAGCTGCGCCGCAGCGCCGAAGAGGTCGCCCGGGTGCTGCGCTCACGCGGGCTCGAGGAGGTGCGGCTGCTCGAGATCGAGGGGGCGCCGCCCTATGTCTTCGCCGAGTGGGTAGAAGCGCCGGGCAAGCCGACGCTGTTGCTCTACGCGCACCACGACGTGCAGCCGGCAGGCGACGAGAAGCGGTGGAAGAGCAAGCCCTTCGAGGCCGAGGTGCGCGAGGGCCGGCTCTTCGGGCGCGGGAGCGCCGACGACAAGGCCGGGGTGGTCGTCCACTCGGCGGCGATCGGGAGCTGGCTGCAGGCGGCCGGCAGGCTGCCGCTCAACGTGAAGCTCCTCATCGAGGGCGAGGAGGAGGTCGGCTCCGAGCACCTCGCCGAGCTGCTGCGCCGCCACCGCGACCTGCTCCAGGCCGACGCCATCGTCATCACCGACACCGCCAACTTCGACACCGGCTTGCCGTCGATCACCACCGCGCTGCGCGGCCTGGTGACCGCGGAGGTCGAGGTGAGAGCGCTCGAGTCCTCGGTCCACTCGGGGATGTGGGGCGGGCCCATCCCCGATCCCGCGATGGCGCTGTGCCGGATGCTGGCGACGCTGGTCCATCCGGATGGATCGATCGCCGTCCCCGGCATCCAGGAGAAGGTTCGAGCGCTCACCGAAGAGGAGAAGAAGAGCTTCGCGTCGCTGCCGGCCGGCGAGGCCGAGTACCGCAAGCAGGCCGGGATGCTCGAAGGGACCGAGATGCTCGGCGGCGGGCGCAACCCCTACGAAACCAACTGGCGCCAGCCCTCGATCTCGATCAACGCTATCCAGGCGAGCTCGCGCAAGGACGCCCGCAACATCGTCTGCGACGCGGCCTGGGCGCGCGTCGGCATCCGCCTCGTGCCCGACCTCGACGCCAAGCAGACGCTCGAGGCTCTCGCCGAGCACCTCAAACGCCACGCGCCCTGGGGCGTGAAGGTCGAGCTGAAGACCGACATCGGCGGGGGCTGGTGGTACACCGACCCGGGCCAGCCGCTCTTCCAGGCCGCTGGCAGGGCGCTCACCGCCGGTTTCGGACGCGAGCCGCTGCTCGTCGGCTGCGGCGGCTCGATCGGTTTTGTCGACCCGATCACCCGCGAGCTGGGAGGCATCCCGGCTCTGCTGCTCGGTGTCGAAGACCCCTACTCAAACCCCCACTCGGAGAACGAGAGCCTGTCGGTGGGCGACTTCCGGTCGGCCATCCGCAGCGAAATTCTTCTCTTCGAAGAGCTCGCCTCCGCGCTCGCCCGCTAAAAGCGCCTCCGCCGCAATTCCGTTGGAGGGGAGCCCGACTGGTCCCCCCTCTTGGATACGTGCGGCTCGAAATGGTATCAAGGGGCGGTTCGAGTCCTGAGCCAGGGCCTTCGGGTCGGGGGCAGGGCGGCGAATCACGATGGCACCCAAAGGGTCGGACCGCGCGCCTGTGGGCCCTCTGTAGGCGTGCGGTCATGGGAAGCACTCGGCAAACGGGGAAAACACAATGCTCAAGAAACTGGTTGGAATCGCCCTCCTGGCGTTCACCTTGTCGCTCGCAGGATGCGGCGACGATCCGCCCGACAACGGGCCTCAAGACGCCGGCAGCAAGACCGACGGCTCGACTACCAAGCCCGACTCGGGAGAGACCTGCGATCTCCAATGCGGTCTCGACTGCTGCGAGCCTGGCCAGGTCTGCAAGGACGGCGTGGCCTGCTGCACGCCGGACTGCGACGGCAAGGAGTGCGGCTCCGACGGCTGCGGCGGCACCTGCGGCCAGTGCGAAGGCGACGAGACCTGCAGCGCTGCCGGCAAGTGCGAAACCGAGTGCACCCGCGAGACCCCGCAAGAGTTCTGCAAGCGCCGGGAGAAGAACTGCGGCTCGGTGACCGCGCCCGACAACTGCGAGAACGAGTGGACCGTCAACTGCGGCACCTGCCCGGACAACGGCGAGTGCGACCTGACGACCAACACCTGCAAGGAGTGCGTTTACGAGGGCGACAACGCGTTCTGCTATCGCATGGGCAAGCAGTGCGGCGCGGCGACCGGCACTGACAACTGCGAGCAGGAGCGCACGGTCGAGGACTGCGGCCCCTGTGGCACGGGCATGAACTGCAACGAGAATGGCCTCTGTGTCCAGTGCACCCAGACGAGCAACGAGCAGTTCTGCCAAGTCCACGCCGCCGAATGCGGGTCGCTGACCGCGATGGAGTGCGGCGCGAACCGCACGGTCGACTGCGAGCCGTTCGGAGTCTGCACCGGCAGCCAGGTGTGCCAGAACAACCGCTGCGTCGTCCCCGGCGCCCCGGCCAACGATGACTGCGCGGGCGCCGAGGTGCTCAACTTCGTCAGCGGGATCGCCACCGCTTCCGGCGACACCTCTCTGGCGACCGATTCGTACACCGCGGATTGCGCCGGCAGCGGCGCTGTCGCAGACGTCGTCTACACCTTCACCATCACCGAGCCCAAAGATGTCCGCGCGACGATGACCGCGAGCTGGGACGAGGTCATCTACATCACCAACGCTTGCCCCGTGACCGGTTCGACTCAGGAGGAGGTTTGCGACGACGAGCCGGGCGAGGTGGAAAAACGCCTGCCCGCGGGCACCTATTACGTCTGGGCAGACGGGTACTTCGCCTCTTCCAAGGGCGCGTTCTCCCTGGAAGTCGAGCTGACCGACCCGCCGCCGGTCCCCGGCAACGACCTCTGCGCCGACGCGGTCGAGCTGCAGTTCGGCGGCAGCGACTCGGTCTCTGTGCCCGGTACCACCCTCGGCGCTTTCGACGACGACGCCGGCACCTGCGGCACGACCGACGGCGGCGAGGTCTTCTACTGGTTCGAGATCACCGGGACCGACAACCGCTCGCTGACCGCGACGGTCACTCCGACCGGCACCGGCTACCGGCCGGCGGTCTACATCCGCCAAGGCGACTGCACGACCTCGACTCAAGTGGCCTGCAACCGCGCCGGCAGCACCGGCAGCAACGCGGTTGCTTCCGCCGCGAGCCTGGTGCCGGGGGTCTACTACGTGGTCGTCGACGGCGTTGGGTCGACCGGTGATTTCACGCTCGATCTGCAGCTTGGCGCAGAGCTGATCCTTCCGGAGGACTGCACCAGCGCCCAGCCGCTCGTCTTCACCAGCGGCACCGCGACGATCACCGGCGACACCTCGAGCGCAAGTAACGAAAGCTCCGGGTCCTGCGGCTCGAGCTCCACGCAGACTGCTCCCGACCTCGTCTACTCCTTCACCATCGATCCGTCCGAAGAGCCGATGGACGTGCGCGCGGTCGTCACTCCGTCGGGATGGGACGCGATCATCTACCTGACCGATGCCTGCCCGGCGACCAGCGACCTGGGCTGCAGCGATACTTTCCCGGATACGGTGAAGGCCCGGATGCTGCCGGCAGGCACCTACTACCTGTGGATCGATGGCTACTCGACCGCCTCAGGCCCGTTCTCGCTGACAGTGGATCTTATCCCCTCGCCGCCTGCTCCCCCGGGCGACAACTGCACGGACGCGATCCCGCTTCTCTTCACCGACGGCAACGTGACGGTGACCGGCGACACGAGCACGGCCTACCACGACTACCGTGCTAGCTGCAGCTCGAGCAGCTCGACCGCGCCTGACTTGGTCTACAGCTTCACCATCGATGCGGCCGAGGCTCCGATGAACCTGAGCGCGGTGCTCGATTCGCCGAACTGGGACGCGGTGATCTACCTGACCGACACCTGCCCGCCGACCGGCACTCTGCAGTGCAAGGACACTCCCGAGACCTTGAGTCTGAACAGCCTTCCGGCAGGCGACTACTACATCTGGATCGACGGCTGGGGCACCGGTTCGGGCCCGTTCTCGCTGGAGGTGGACCTGACACCGCCGCCGCCTGGAGACACCTGCCAGACCGCGCATCCGCTCAGCTTCGACGCCGCCGGCCACGCCTCGATCAGCAGCTCCAACGCCTTTGCTCAGGACGACTTCAAGGGTTGTGGCGGAACCGGAGGCAAGGATCTTGTCTACAGCTTCTCCATCGATCCCGCCGAGGCTCCGATGGACCTGCGCGCGGTGCTCGACACGCCGAGCTGGGACGCGGTGATCTTCCTGACCGACACCTGCCCGCCGACCGGCGCCCTGCAGTGCCGGGACGAGCCCGAGACCCTGAGTCTGAACAGCCTTCCGGCAGGCGACTACTACATCTGGGTCGACGGCTACAGCACGGGCACGGGAAACTTTACGCTCGAGGTAGACCTGACGCAGTCTCCGCCCCCGCCGGACAACGACTCGTGCGCCGTGCCCGAGCTCCTCGACATCAGCGGCGGCTCGGTCAGCGTGTCTGGCCAGACCGGCTCGGCGGTCAACGACTATGAGGGAACCTGCTCGGGCACCACCAGCACCACTGCGCTCACCGGTGGCGACGTCGTCTACGAGATCGAGCTGCTAGCCGATTCGTCCTTGGCCGTCCGCGTCACGACGAGCGACGGCTTCAAGCCGGGCGTCTACCTGCGGGCTGCCGATTGCACGAGCGGCACCGAGGTTGCCTGCCATCGCGCGACCTCCAACAACGGGACGGCGATGGTCATCCAGCCGAGCATCTCGGCGGGCACCTACTACCTGTTCGTCGACGGCGTGGACGGGCAAGGTGGGAACTTCGATCTCACGGTGATCACCGGGGCCGTGGGCACTGTTCCCGACGACTGCACCACTGCCGAGACCATCGACGTCTCCAGTGGCACCGCCCTCGTGATCGGCGACACCACCTCCGCAACCCAGAGCGGCAACAGCACCTGCTCTACCTCGACCTACCAGGACGTGGTCTACACGTTCACCACCAGCGAGGTGAAGAACTTCGAGGCGAAGGTTCAGTTCGCCAGCACGAGCTATGGCCCGAACCTCTACCTGCGCAAGAGCGCCTGCGATTCGACCCTGGCCGACGACGAGGTCGCCTGCGCCAAGCTCACCTCGGGAGGCAAGCTGACCCTGAGCGCTCCGGGTCTGCCCGCCGACACCTACTGGCTCTGGGTCGACCACCCGTATTCGGGCGAGAAGGGCCCCTTTGTCCTGGAGGTGAACCTGACCGATCCGCTCGCCAACGACATCTGCTCCGGCGCCGAGGCGCTCACGCTGACTCAGGACCCGACGAGTCTCGACATGATCGGAACCGTGACCGGCACGACCATCGGCGCCTTCGACAGCGGCAGCGGCTACTGCGGCGGCTCTGCCGGCGCGGACGTCATGTACTCCTTCGAGATCAACGCCGAGCAGACCGTCGAAATCCTGGTCACGCCGACGCAGGGCTCGACCCTCAAGCCGCTCGTCCACCTGCGCGCGACGACCTGCGACGACGCGCAGGCCGAGGTTCCGACCTCGTGCGCCGAGTCGGCGGCCACCGCCGTGGGCGGCCCGGCGAGCATCCTCGTCCCGAGGCTGCAGCCTGGCACCTACTTCGTCTGGGTCGACGCCCAGTCGTCTTCGGCCGGCGCATTCGAGCTGACGGTGACCACCCGCGACCCGGACCCCGCTCCGGACAACGACGCCTGCGACGGCACCACGCTCGACCTGACGGGGCTCACCACGACCATCGAGGGCGACACCACCTTCGCGCTCGACAGCGCCACCGGAAGCTGCGGCGGCGCCGGCTCCGGGGACGTGGTCTACAGCTTCACCATCCCGGCCGGCATGAGCCACAAGATGACCGCGACGGTTACTCCCGCGACCGCGACGCCGAATTTCCGGCCGAAGCTCTACCTGCGGTCGGTCTGCGCCAGCGCGGACGCCGCCGACCAGGTAAGCTGCGCCGACACGTCGGTGGTGGTCAACGCGCTCGACGAGGGCACCTACTTCCTCATCGTCGACGGCGACAGCGGCAGCTACGGCGCTTTCTCGCTCACCGTCACGCTCGAGGACCCGTTCTACCTGAACGACACCTGCGCTGATGCCTACGTGCTGACCGCGGGCGTGCCGCACTCCGGCGACACCAGGCTCGGGGCCGACGACTACGGCAACCTCACCTTCCCGACGGTCTGCGACGGTCCTCTCACTGGCACGCAGGACGGACCGGAGCTCGTCTACGCCTTCACCCCAACGCTCTCCGGCATCTTCACCATCGACATCGACGACCAGTATGACTCTTCGGTCTGGGTGTCGCCGGTCTGCGCCGCCACCTCTGGCGATCCGGAAGCCGCCTGCATCGCCGCCGAAGACGACTCAATCCCGGGACCGGAGACCCTCACGGTCAACGGCACGGTCGGAACGACCTACTACATCTTCGTCGACGGCTACTCGCCGTCCTCGAAGGGCACTTACACCATCACCGTCACCGAGCCGTAAAGCGCGGACAGGGGCTCCGTCCCCGTTCCTCGACCAGCAGTGAAGACGGCCCCCGCCAAGCGGCGGGGGCCGTTTTTCATCAGGCCGCCCCAGGCTCCTGATACGAAGGGCGGAGGCCGAGCGAGCTTCCGCCCGCTTGACTGCCCCCCGACCGAACGGTATCCCGCTCTGCATTCCGACTATCCCAGGGAGACAGCCATGGCGGACACCTTCGATGTCGTAGTGATCGGCGCAGGACCGGGCGGCTACGTCGCCGCGATTCGCGCGGCCCAGCACGGCCTGAAGACCGCGCTGGTCGAGCGCGACAAGAAGCTGGGCGGCACCTGCCTGCTGCGCGGCTGCATCCCGACCAAGGCCTTGCTCGAGTCGGCGGGCCTGTTCGAGAAGCTCGGCAAGGCGGGCGATTTCGGGGTCAAGGTCGACGGCTTCTCGCTCGACTTCGAGCGGGTGATGAAGCGCAAGGAGCGCGTCGTCGCCAAGCTGACCGGCGGGGTCGCCGGGCTGATGAAGAAGAACGGGGTCACCGTGGTGAAGGGCCACGGCCGGCTCGACGGCAAGGGCAGGGTGGTCGTCGAGACCGAGGGCGGCCCTCAGACGCTCGAGACGAAGAACGTCATCCTCGCCACCGGCAGCGAGGTGAAGAACATCCCGTTCATCCCCGTGGACCATAAGCGCGTGGTCACCAGCGACTCGATCCTCGAGCTCAAAGAGGCCCCCAAGAGCCTCATCGTCCTCGGCGCCGGCGCGGTGGGGATGGAGTTCGCCTCCATCTTCAAGTCGTTCGGATCCTCGGTGACGGTCATCGAGATGATGCCGCACCTGCTGCCGCTCGAGGACGAGGACGTCTCGGTCGAGATGGAGAAGGTCTACAGGCGCCGGCAGATCGAGTTCATGGTCGGGACCAAGGTCGAGCGCGTGGAGACGACCGAGAGCGGGGTGAAGGTGACCGTCGGCGCCGGCGAGTCGCCGCAGATTCTCGAGGCCGAGCTGCTGCTCGTCGCCATCGGCCGCAAGCCGGTCTTCGAGAACCTGGGGCTCGAGACCGTGGGGCTGAAGACGACCGAGCGCGGCTTCATCGAGGTAGACCCGGCGATGCGCACGCCGGCCGAGGGCATCTGGGCCATCGGCGATCTCGTCCCGACGCTGGCGCTCGCCCACGTCGCCTCGCACGAGGGGATCGTGGCCGCCGACGCGATCGCCGGGAAGAACCCCGCGCCCATCCACTACGACCGCGCGCCGTCGGCGACCTACACCTATCCCGAGACCGCCAGTGTCGGGCTGAGCGAGAAGAAGGCGAAGGAGCGCGGCCACGAGCTGAAGGTCGGCAAGTTCCCGTTCGCCGCCATCGGCAAGGCGACCATCGCCGGCGAGAACGACGGCTTCGTGAAGATCGTCGCCGACGCCAAGTACGGCGAGATCCTCGGCGTCCACATCGTCGGGCCGCACGCGACCGAGCTCATCGCCGAGGCCTGCGCCGCCATCGAGCTCGAGGCGACCGCCGAGGCGCTCGCGCAGACGATCCACGCCCACCCGACGCTCTCGGAGTCGATGGGCGAGGCCGCGCACGCCACGGTCGGCAAGCCCATCCACATCTGAAATCGCGCCCTTGGGCGGTTCGGGCGCATGGGGATGCGCCCGGCCCCCCGCGTGGCACCGTGTGGCGATGGTCCCCGTCCCAAATGGTTGGGCTGGGATGTTCGGTCGGTTACGAACGGACTGTAGGGTGGTTGCGAACACCCTTTAGGGTGTTTGCGAACGGGTTGGAGGGTGGTCGCAACTTCGCAGACGGTGGTTGCAACCGTCGCAGAGGGTGGTTGCAACTGTCGCGGACTGTGGTTGCAACATCGCAGACGGTGGTTGCAACAGTCGCAGACGGTGGTTGCAACAGTCGCGGACGGTGGTCGCAACAGTCGCAGACGGTGGTCGCAACAGTCGCGGACGGTGGTCGCAACAGTCGCGGACGGTGG
>DHSB01000204.1:13926-14785 GCA_002408385.1 Myxococcales bacterium UBA5297 | reverse complement strand
GTCGCAACAGTCGCGGACGGTGGGTGCAACGTCGCAGACGGTGATTGCGATCGTTTGAACCCGCGGTCGCGGATGGCATGAGGCGGGCTCGTTCGGTCGCACGGGTGGCCGAGGCCGCCTCATCGGATGGTTCCGACCGGCTTTCCCCGCCAGGCCGTGTACGAATCCCGGCCTTGGGAGCTCGTGCCGCTGCCACGTGCCCGGCACGAAGGCCGTCCCTCCGGCGCTATCCCCGCTCGCAACTGTTCGTTAGGATGCACCGCTTTCGAAACGGATCGCCGCGGTGTCTCGACCCCTGAACATCCTCATCGTCGCCGGCGAAGCCTCCGGCGACGCGCACGCGGGCGCGCTGATGCGCGAGCTGAGGGCGCGCCTGCCCGACGCGCGCTTTTTCGGCATGGGCGGCCCGCGCATGCGCGAGCAGGGGCTCGAGGCGCTCTACGACGCCTCCGAGATCGCGGTGATGGGCATCGGCGAGGTTCTGCCCAAGCTGGTGCGCATCCTCGGCGTGCTGCGCGGGCTCGCGCGCGCGGCCGAGGCCCGCCGTCCCGACCTGGCCCTCCTCGTCGACGTCCCCGACTTCAACCTGCGCCTCGCCAAGCGGCTGCGCCGGCTCGCCGTGCCGGTCGCCTACTACATCAGCCCGATGGTCTGGGCCTGGCGCCCGCGGCGGGTGAAGCAGATCAAGCGGGTCGTCGACACGATGCTCTGCATCCTGCCGTTCGAGGAGGCCTGGCTGCGCGAGCGCGGGGTCGAGGCGCTCTATGTCGGCAACCCGGTCGTCGACGCGCTGCCCGCGCCGGCGCCGGCGGCGGGGTTCCGCGAGCGGCTCGGCCTCGAGACCGCTCGCCGCACGCTC
>DHSB01000204.1:9644-13800 GCA_002408385.1 Myxococcales bacterium UBA5297 | reverse complement strand
CCCCGCACGCTCGCGCTGCTCCCGGGCAGTCGGATCTCCGAGATCTCTCGCGTGCTGCCGACGATGATCGCGGCGGCCGAGCGCATCCTCGCGACCCGCGGCGACCTTCAGGTCGTGGTGCCGGTCGCGCCGATGCTCGATCGCGACTGGCTCGCCGCGCAGTTCGCCGGCTCGAAATGCGCCCCGAGGCTCGTCGACGGGCGCGCCTGCGAGGCGGTCGGCGCCAGCGACGCGGCCATCGTCTGCTCGGGCACCGCCGCGCTCGAGGCGGGGCTGATGCAGCGGCCCTTCGTCGTGGTCTACCGCGTCACGCTGCTCACCGAGCTCGTCTTCAAGCTCTTCTCGCGCATCCCTCACGTCTCGCTGGTCAACCTGCTCGCGGGCCGGCGCCTGGTGCCAGAGCTGTTGCAGCGCGAGTTCACCCCCGAGCGCGTCGCCGCCGAGGTGGGCCGCTGGCTCGACGACGAGGCCGCGCGCGAGGAGCTGGTCCGCGGGCTCGTCGCGGTGCGCGAGTCGCTCGGCCCGCCCGGCGCCTCGGCTCGCGCGGCCGAGGCTGTGGTATCCCTGCTGCGACGCATCGAGACTCAACCGGCCGGCGCCCTCACGGTGCAGGTCGAGCCCAGCCCCCAGGTGAAGCCATGAGAGACGCCCTGGTCATCATCCCGACGTACAACGAGGCCGAGAACGTGGGGCCTATCTGCGCCGCGGTGCTCGAGGCCGAGCCGCGCGCCGACATCCTGATCGTCGACGACAACAGCCCCGACGGCACCGGCGAGAAGGCCGACGCGCTCGCGCGCGAGGAGCCGCGCATCCACGTTCTTCACCGACAGGCCAAGGAGGGACTCGGCCGCGCCTATCTCGCCGGCTTCGAGTGGGCGCTGGCGCGCCCCTACCGCTACATCTTCGAGATGGACGCGGACTTCTCGCACGACCCGCGGGCGCTGCCGCGCTTCCTCGCCGAGATGGACGCGGGCGCCGACCTCGTGCTCGGCTCGCGCTATGTCGAGGGCGGCGGCACCGTCAACTGGGGCATCGGGCGGCAGATAGTCAGCCGGGGCGGCAGCCTCTACGCCCGCAGCGTCCTCGGCATCGGGGTGCGCGACCTGACCGGCGGCTTCAAGTGCTTCCGCCGCGAGGTGCTCGAGAGCCTCGACCTGTCCAACGTCAAGAGCGCCGGCTACGCCTTCCAGATCGAGCTGACCTACCGGGCAATCCAGCGCGGCTTCCGGGTCAAGGAGCTCCCCATCGTCTTCGAGGACCGGCGCGTCGGGCAGAGCAAAATGTCGCGCAAGATCTTCCTCGAGGCGGTGACCATGGTCTGGAAGCTGCGGCTCGGCGGCGGGCGGTGAAGATGGGTCGAAGAATCCTTCGAGCGAAGAGCGGTCGGCCCGAGCCCCTCGGCAGGCTCGGGGCAGGCCGAAGTCGAGGGCCCCTCGGCGGGTGGCGAGCCGAGGTCGGGCTGATCTCGCGAAGGAGCTCGAGGCGGCAGGTTTCCCCGGGGGCGGGCGGGCAGGCAAGGCGTGAGTGAGCTCCTCGGATTCGCGGTGGTGTCGTTCTCGGCGGTCTTCTTCGTCATCGATCCGCTCGGGCTGCTGCCCATCTATCTGGCGATGACCGTCGACGACCCGCCGGAGAAGCGCCGCAAGATGGCGGCGCGGGCGACCATCGTCGCCTTCGTGTTGCTGGCGAGCTTTACGGTCTTTGGCACCCTCATCTTCCGGCTCTTCGGCATTACGCTCGAGGCCTTCAAGATCGCCGGCGGCCTGCTGCTGCTGTTCACCGCGCTCGACATGCTGCAGGCCCGCCCTTCGCGCACGCGCTCCTCTCCCGAAGAGACGAGCGAGGGGACCTCGAAGGAGGACGTGGCCATCGTGCCGCTGGCGATGCCGCTGTTGGCCGGTCCGGGCGCCATCGCCACGGTGATGGTGCTCGCCGGGCGCGGCACGAGCTGGCTGCACACCGCCGCGGTGGTCGCCGCGGTGGCGCTCACCTGCGGCATCGCCTACCTGCTGCTGCGCGCGGCCGGGCCGCTCAACAAGCTGTTCGGCCAGACCGGCATCGCCGTGCTCGAGCGCATCATGGGGCTGCTGCTCGCCGCGATCGCCATTCAGTTCATCGCCGACGGCATCGTGGCGATCATCAAGGGGGCGGAGCAGGCGTGAAGCACCCGATGCTCGGCCGGCTGCTGCGCTACCACGCGTCCGAGGGCAAGACGCTGCTCGCGGCTGGCCTGTGCATGGTGCTGCTCGCGCTGACCACCGGCGCCTACGCCTGGTTGATGGGCCCGATGGTCCAGTTCCTGGTGACCGGCGGCGCCGACGGGCTCGGCCGGGCCTTCGAGCTCGTCCCCGCCCTGCGCGAGATCGACCGGAGCCAGGCGCTCATCGTCCTGCCGGCGATCATCGTGGGCATCGGGCTGATCAAGGGCGCGGCCTACCTCGGCCAGTTCTACATGATGGGCATGCTCGGCCAGCGGGTCGTCGCCCGCGTGCGGCGCGAGCTTCTGGAGTCCCTGCTCACCCAGGACGTGGCGTTCTTCGGCGCGGCCCGGACCGGCGATCTGCTGTCGCGCTTTACCGCGGACGTCGCCCAGGTCGAGCGGGCCGCGACCTACGCCATCGCCTTTACCGTGCGCGGCGTGCTCTCGCTGGTGGTGCTGCTCGGCCTGGCGGTGTGGCTCGACTGGAAGCTGTCGCTCTTCGCCTTCGTCGGCGTGCCGGTGGTCGCCGTGCCCATCGCCAAGCTCGCCAAGAAGCTCAAGCGCCGCTCGAGCCAGGGCCAGGAGTCGATGGGCAGGCTGATGGCGCTGGTCCAGGAGGGGCTCTGGGGCATCCGGGTGATCCAGGCCTATCGGATGGAGCGCCGTGAGCTGAAGCGCTTCGACGCCGAGAACGCGCGCTGCCTGCACGCGCTCGTCAAGGTCGCCAAGGCGCGCAGCATCGCCCCGGCGATCATGGAGGTCGCCTCGGTGGCGGGCCTCGCGCTGGTGCTCAAGCTGGCCGCCGACGCAGTGGTCACCGGCAGCGCCGACCCGGCCAAGCTCATCTCCTTCCTCGCCGTGGTCGTGCTCGTCTACGAGCCGGTGCGCGAGCTGGGCAAGGTGGGGCAGATGGTGATCGCCGCGCTCGCGAGCGCCGAGCGCATCTTCGCGGTGGTCGATCGCCAGCCGGCGATCCGCGAGCCTCCGGACGCGGCCCGGCTCGCGCCGCTCGAGCAGGAGCTCAAGCTCGACGCGGTGCGCTTTGCCTATCGCGACAAGCCGGTCCTCGACGGCTGCACCATCGAGCTGAAGAAGGGAGAGGTCGTCGCGCTGGTCGGCGAGAGCGGGGCGGGCAAGAGCACCGCGGCGCTGCTCGCCATGCGCTTTGCCGATCCGCAGGCGGGCGAGGTGCGCTTCGACGGCGCGCCTGCCCGCGAGGCGACCTTGAGCTCGGTGCGCCGGCAGTTCGGGCTGGTCACCCAGGAACCGCTGCTCTTCTCGGGGACGGTCGCCGAGAACATCGGCTACGGCCGCGAGGGCGCGACGCGCGAGGAGATCGAATGGGCGGCCGGCGTCGCCGACGCCGACGGCTTCATCCGCGCGCTGCCCGAGGGGTACGAGACGCGGATAGGCGAGCGCGGGACGCGCCTCTCTGGCGGGCAGAAGCAGCGGGTCGCGCTGGCGCGGGCGCTGCTCGCCAAGGCGCCGGTGCTCTTGCTCGACGAGGCGACGAGCAACCTGGACGCGGAGAGCGAGCGTGAGGTGACCCGGGCGCTCGGCTCGGCGCTGCGCGAGCGGACCGCGCTGGTGATAGCGCACCGGTTCTCGACCATCCGCAACGCCCACCGGATAGCGGTGATCAAAGGGGGCAAGGTGTTCGAGCAGGGCACGCACGAAGCGCTGCTGGCTGCCGACGGCGAGTACGCGCGGCTCTATCGAAGGCAGGCGGCGGAGGGGTAGGGGCGAGTAGCGATGGGTCCCTACCGGCTCTGTGCGGTATCCGAGGCCGGGCGCGTTGCGATGGGCCCCTACCGCGGCTCGACCCAGTGCGCGCCGTCCTCGAAGAGCTCCTTCTTCCAGATGGGCGCGAGCTCCTTGAGCCGGTCGATGGCGTACTGGCAGGCCTCGAAGGCCTCCTTGCGGTGGGCCGCCGCGCAGGCGATGACCACCGCCGCC
>DHSB01000204.1:913-9501 GCA_002408385.1 Myxococcales bacterium UBA5297 | reverse complement strand
GATGACCACCGCCGCCTCGCCTATCTCGAGCCTGCCGGTGCGGTGGTGGACGGCGACGCGGGTGCCTGGCCAGCGCTCGGCGATCTCCGCCGCGATCTGCTCGAGCGAGGCGAGCGCCATCGGCGCGTAGGCCTCGTACTCGAGGCGCAGCACCTTCTTGCCCTCGCTGTGGTCGCGCACGGTGCCGGTGAAGGTGACGATGCCGCCGACGGCCGGTCCTTCGACCGCTTCGATGACCGCCTGCAGCGACAACGGCTGATCGGTCAGCGCGAAGGCGTCCGAGCCTCCGGCGACCGGCGGGATGAGCGCCACCTCGTCGCCGTTCTCCAGCGGGGTCTGGTCGGTCGCCATCCGCTGATTGACCGCGAAGCGCAGCCGCGGCAGCAGCGGCGAGAGGGCCGCGTGGCGCGCGACCAACGCGCTGCGGAGCGCCTGGACGCTCGCCGGCGCGTCGAGCTCGAGCGACTCGCTCGCGAGGCCGGCGCTCTCGCGCGCGGAGGCGAAGTAGAGAACCGTCACCTGGACCTTCTCAGCCATGGGCGCCGCCCTCCCGGAAAGAGAAAGGGGTGGGCAGCGCCCAGCGCCGCCCACCCCTTCAGATGCTCGATGCGGGCTGTCTCTTACTCGGCCAGCTCGACGCGGCGGTTCTCGGACCACGCCTCTTCGTTCTGGCCGCGGTTGACCGGGCGCTCCTCGCCGTAGGAGACCGTGCGCAGGCGGCTCTCGGGGACGCCGAGGGCGCTCAGGTACTTCTTGACCGAGTTCGCGCGCCGCTCGCCGAGGTGCAGGTTGTACTCCTCGGTGCCGCGCTCGTCGGCGTGGCCGGCCAGGGTGACACTGCCGCCGCCGCGCGAGCGCAGGCACTCGGCGTTGGCGTCGAGCACGCGCCGGGCGCCGGCGGTCAGCGAGTACTCGTTGAAGTCGAAGCGGATGGTCTGCAGCTCGCAGGCCTGGCGCGCGTTCGGGTCCTCGACGCAGCGCTCGCCGCTGCACATGCGACCCTCGCCGCACTGGCCGTCATCGACGCACTCGGGCTGGGCGGCGCACTGGCCGTCCTTGCAGCGCAGTCCCTGGGCGCAGTCGGTGTCGACGGCGCACTCGGGCACGCACTTCTCGCTCTGGCACTTGAAGCCGCGGCTGCAGTCGGCGTTGCTCGTGCACTCGGGCTTGGGAACGCACTTGGTGTCGCGGCAGGTGAACCCCGCCTTGCAGTTGGCGTCGCTGCCGCACTCCTGGCAGGTGCCGTTGAAACAGACTTCGTTGTGTTCCTTGCAATGCTCGTCCGTCTCGCACTTGGGATAGGTGGGCGTGCAAGCGGCCATGGTGGCGGCGCCGAGGACGAGCGCAGGAAGAAGGAGACGACGTGCCATCTGGACAAAACCTCCGGGTCAAGCGCTGCAGTGGGTCAGTTCGGGGAGAAAGTCGGGCTGGGGGCGCGGTGCTACGGCTGTCTTTTTCGGGATGCCGAGCAGAAAAACCTAGAAACGCTGCGGGAATACCGCGTGTCGCATGGGGCTGTCAAATCGTGTGTCGTCCGCTCGACAAGCGACCGGAAGCTCTCCCCAGAACACGGGTCCGGACGCTTTGTTCCCGCTCATTCGCGGGAAGGCATGGCTGGCCGTCCGGTTGTTGTCTCCCGCCCGCCACCGGCGGCATCTATAATCTCGACGCCCACCCGGCGGCAAGGAGAATTTGGAAAATGCCCGCGACGCTGCTCATCGTCGACGACGAGAAGAACATCCTGCTGACCCTCAAGCGCGCGGTGGAGATCGAAGGCTATGCCTGCGAGGTGGCCGGCGGGGGCAAGCTCGCCCTGGAGGTCTTTGCCGCCAAGCCGGTCGACGCGGTGATCATGGACGTGCGCATGCCCGACCTCGACGGTCTCGAGGTGCTCAAGCGGATGAAGGAGCTGCGGCCGCTCACCCCGGTCATCATGATGAGCGGCCACGGCAGCTTCGAGACCGCGGTGGCGGCGACCAGGCTGGGCGCCTACACCTTCGTGCCCAAGCCCATCGACCGCGAGCAGCTCCTCGTCTCCCTGCGCAACGCCCTGGGGTCGAAGGCCCGCGACGAGGAGCTCGCCGACCTCAAGACCGAGCTGGGCAGTTACGAGATGGTCGGCAAGAGCCCGGCGATGCAGCGGCTCTACGAGCTGATTCGCAAGGCGGCCCCGTCCGAGGGCCGGGTGCTGATCACCGGCGAGAACGGCAGCGGCAAGGAGCTCATCGCCCGGGCCATCCACGCCCACTCGCGCCGCAGCCGCGCCGCCTTCGTCAAGCTCAACTGCGCGGCGGTGCCGCACGAGCTCATCGAGAGCGAGCTGTTCGGGCACGAGCGCGGCGCCTTCACCGGCGCGGTCGCCGCGCGCAAGGGCAAGTTCGAGCAGGCCAACGGCGGCACGCTCTTCCTCGACGAGATAGGCGACATGCCCGCGCCGATGCAGGCCAAGCTGTTGCGCGTGCTGCAGGAGGGCGAGCTCGAGCGGGTCGGCGGGACCGAGACGCTCAAGGTGGACGTGCGGGCCATCGCCGCGACGAACAAGGACCTGCTCAAGCAGATCGAGGCGGGGCGCTTCCGCGAGGACCTCTACTACCGGCTCAACGTGGTGCCCATCCACGCGCCGCCGCTGCGCGAGCGGCCCGGCGACATCGCCGACCTCGCGCGCACCTTCCTGTCCGAGGCCTGCAAGCGCAACGGCCGGCGGCCGATGACCTTGACCCCCGAGGCGCTGCAGGTGCTCGAGGGCTACGAGTACAAGGGCAACGTGCGTGAGCTGAAGAACCTCGTCGAGCGCCTGGCCATCTTGAGCGACGGCCCGGAGCTTGGCGCCGAAGACGTCAAGCTGACGCTGCCGGCGGCGAGCAAGCCCGCGGCGACCTCGTGCTACCAGCCGGGCAGGACCTTCTACGAGATGGTCGAGGACGCCGAGCGCGAGATCATCCTCGCGGCCATCGCCCGGGCCAAGGACAACGTCACCGAGGCGGCCCGCTCGCTCTCGCTCGAGCGCGGGCACTTCTACAAGAAGATGAAGGCCCTCGGGTTGAGGCGCGGCGGCGCGGCGCAGGAAGACCAGGACGACGAGGCGGCGGGGTAGGGCGCGGGACGGAGGCGGGAGCTTCACCCTGCGGTTCGGCGTGAGGGAGCCCGGGCTGCATCCTCCGCCGCGCGCGGATGCTTCGAGCTTTCGTCCTCCGCCCCGCAAACACGACGGGCTGCCCTCGCGAGCAGCCCGCCGTTCACCCAACCACCCTGCAGGAGAGACTCAGTTCACGTTGATGCCCTGGTACAGCTTCATGAAGTCTTCGATCTTCATCTTGAAGATGCCGTCGTTCTTGCCGTCGCTGCCCGGCTCGCTCGAGCCCCAGGGGTTGCGAAGCTGCACGTACTTGACGCCGTTCTCCTCGACCGCGCCCATCAACGTGTAGGCGTGCCAGGCGTAGACGCCGGTGCCTTTGTAGTCGACCCCGTCGTCCTCGCCGTAGGTGCCCGCGGTCATCGGGGTATTCAGCTCGCCGCCGGTCTTGATCAGGTCGAACATCCTGTCGGCGCTCGAGTACTCGAGCGAGTAATACGACGAGTTGCGGCCGGTGAGCGCGGTCATCACCTCGGTCGCGTAGCCGCCGTTGCCGATGGCCTCGTAGTCGCCCTTGAGGGCGGCGTAGGCCTTCTCGAGCACCGAGACCCAGAGCTCCTTCGAGTCGCGCGACTTGGCGTACCGCGGCGAGGAGCCCGGGCCGTAGGACGGGAAGTCGTCGTCGACGCGGACGAGCTTCTCTTCGTAGCGACCGCTCGGCCCGCGCTCGTAGAAGCGAACCGTGAAGGTGCCGTCGCCGTGGTCGGTGATGGCGTCCTCGATGATCTTCGGGTCCGAGTAGGCGACCGCGGAGATGGCCCCGACGAAGTAGCAGTTGGCGATCGAGCCCTGGACGACGTCGTCGAAGGAGACGCCGTCCTTGAAGAGCTGGCCCCCTTGGATCTTGTTGTAGGTGATCTGGCCGGCGTGCTTGTTGAGCACCTTCGGGTCGTCGCAAACCTCGACCTTGGGGGCCGGACCGGCCGGCTTCGACGGGGTGACGATCTTCGGCGCCGCTTCTCCGAGGAAGCTGGCGAGGTGCGCGGCCGACTCGGCGTCGAACTTGTCGGTGTGGCGCTTCAGCAGGTTCGCGAGCTCCTTCTTCTCGTTCGCGCTGACGATGCCGTTCTTCTCGGCTTCCTTGATGAGGCCCTCGACCTCGCTCTTGTTGACCCGTCCGTCGACGAGAGCCTTGTTGATCAGGTTTCCAATGCGGGTCACGGGCGCCTCCTTGGTGATCCTCGAAGAGTGGCCGCGGTCCGGGTCGTCAGCACCGATAGCGGCGAGTGTCGTTAAATCGGAGTCATTATCCGACATGGCCCCAGAAGTGTTGCGTGTCGTCTTCTCCGCGCCGATGGCCTCACGGTCGGCCCCTCGGCCTACCGAGCCGAACCCCTGCGGCCGCGCTCTGCTCGGTGGGGCGCGGCCGGCCGGCCGCGGTCGTGAGGCCACTTAGCCACGGCGACCCGAGAAAGGGTCCTGAAAACGCGCGGTTGAAACGTGGCCTGCCGCCTGCAAACTGTCCCGCCAGGAGGTGCGACATGAGGCGGACGGCGATGGTGGTGGTGCTGGCGGCCTGGGCGACGGGCTGCGGTGAGCGACAGGGGGTGCGCAACGGCCCGCTCATCGAGAACCCGGCCCCGCGTGTTGCCCGGCGGCAGCCGGTCGGCGCTCCCAAGCCGGTTGGCTCGCTGGTGGCGCTCGAGCACCAAGACCCCGGCCCTGTCGACCATCTTGCGCGCGTGCGCGGCCTCGAAGAGTCGGGCGACCTCGACGCAGCGCTCGCCGAGGCGCGACGGGCCGCCTTCGACCGGCCGCGCGAGCTTGCCCCGGTGCGCGAGGCTGCGCGGCTCGCCCGCCTGTCCGGCGACAGCACCGGCGAGAAGGCCGCGCTCGTTGCCCTGGCGAAGCTCCGGCCGACCGACGCGCGCCCGCCGCTGCGCCTCGCGCGCCTGCTGCTCGAAGAGGGCGAGGCGCGCGGCGCGCTCTTCGAGGCGACCATCGCCCTCCATCGCGACCCCGAGCTTGCCGAGGCCTACCACCTGCGCGCACGCGCCGAGCTGCGGCTGGGGATGAGCGAGGAGGCGGTCCGCGACTTCGAGAGCGCGGTCATTCTCGAGCCGCGCCACGCCCACGCCTTCAACAACCTCGGCTACGCGCTGCTGCTCTCCGGCAATCCCGAGGCGGCCATCGCACCGCTCGAGCGCGCCGCCGAGCTCGCGCCACACCTCGCCTTCGTGCGCAACAACCTCGGCCTCGCCCTCGAGCGCGCCGGACTGCTCGATCAAGCGCGCGAGCAGCTCGACGCGGCGCTCGCGCTCTCGCCCGGCCACCCGAAGGCGACCTCCAACCTCGAGCGGGTCATCGAGGCCATCGGCTCGGGCGAGGTGCTCGAGCTGCCGGCCGAGCCCTCGCGCGGCGATCAGCCGTCGGAGTGCGCGCACAACCCGCTCCATCTCGACACGCGCACCGCGAGCTCTCGCGGGCTGCTGCTCGGCAGGCGCGCTGCCGCAGAGGCCCCAGGATGCGACTGATCGGCCGCAGGGCTTTTTCGCGGCCCCGGCGCTCGCCTCTCGCGCGAGGAGGCGACGCCACGGAGCTTGGAGGTGGGGTTGGGGGCGACTACCATGCGGGCCCGCTCCCAATTGGGCGAGAGGAGTCGCCCTGGGCTGTTGCTCCAGCGATGGTCGACGAGCGCAAGGAAGGCGAAGGCGTGATGGACGAGCCGGCGAGCAGCGTGCCTGCCGAGAACCGGGACGGAGGGAAGAAGCCGCGGGGAATCAGGCGGGCGCTCCTGCGATTGCTCGCCTTCTCGATCGTCGCGGGGCTGCTCGGCCTCGCGGGTGTCGTCGGCATCTTCCTTTACTACGGCCGCGACCTGCCGAGCTTCGACGCGGTCACCGACTACGCTCCGCCCCAGGTCAGCCGCATCTACGACCGCAAGGGCGAACCGGTCGCCGAGCTGTTCCACGAGCGGCGCACGGTGGTCTCCATCGACCAGATCCCCGAGGTGCTCACGCAGGCCGTGGTCGCGGCCGAGGACGCGGCCTTCTATCAGCACGCCGGCCTCGACTACGTCGGCATCGCCCGCGCGCTGCTGATGGACGTGCGGCAGATGCGCCTGGCCCAGGGCGCCTCGACCATCACCCAGCAGGTCGTCAAGAACCTCGTGCTCTCGCCCGAGCGCAGCGTCGCCCGCAAGGTGAAGGAGGCCATCCTCGCGCGCCGGCTCGAGCAGAACCTCTCGAAGGACGAGATCCTCTCGCTCTACCTGAACCACATCTACTTCGGTCACGGGCGCTACGGGGTCGAGGAGGCCGCGCAGTTCTACTTTGGCAAGCCGGTCACCGACCTGTCGCTCGGCGAGGCGGCTTTGCTCGCGGGCCTGCCCCAGTCGCCCGGGCGCCTGTCGCCGCTGCGAAACCCGAAGCGGGCCAAGGCGCGCCAGACCTACGTGCTCGAGCAGATGGCCAAGAACGGCTTCATCACTCCAGCGCAGGCCAAGCAGGAGATCGCCCAGCCCATCGCCGCGGTCGGCCGCGAGCTCAGCTCGCCGGGCGCCTACTACATCGAAGAGGTGCGCCGCCACTTGGTCGAGACCTACGGCGAGCAGCTCGTCTACGAAGGGGCGCTGCGCGTCGAGATCGCCATGGACAGCCGCCTGCAGGCCCTCGCCGACCGGGCGATCCGCGAGGGGCTCGAGGAGGTCGAGCGCCGGGCCGGCTTCCGCGCGCCCGAGCTGTCGGTGGCCGACACGGTGCTCAAGGCGGTCCGCGCCAAGCTGTTCGGGCCGGCCCAGGCGCCCGCGGGCGAAGACGACGACGAGCCCTCGAGCATCGTCACCGGCTGGGACCTTTCGGGCGCCGTCGCGGAGACGGTCGCGAGCGCCGAGGCGCTCGCGAAGGCCGCGCGCCGGGTCGTGCTCGAGCCGGGCGCCGAGCTCGTCGCGCCCGTCGCCTCGGTCTCCGACGCCGAGGCGGTCCTCGATCTCGGCTCGACCGAGGGCGCGGTTGGCTTCGAGACGATGAAGTGGGCGCGCCCCTACGGCCCGACGAAGTGGACCGCCGCGCCGAAGAAGGCAGGCGACGTGCTCGCCTCCGGCCAGCTCGTCCGCGTTCGCGTGCGGGCCGCCCCCGAGAGCGCTGCCGACGGCCCGAAGGGGGACGAGGCCGGGAAGACGCCCGCGCGCTGGCAGCTCGAGCTCGTCCCCCTTCCTCAAGTCCAGGGCGCGCTCGTCTCCATCGAACCGCAGACCCGGCACGTCGTCGCGCTCGCGGGCGGCTACGACTTTGCCGCGAGCCACTTCAACCGCGCGACCCAAGCGCGCCGGCAGCCCGGCTCCTGCTTCAAGCCGTTCGTCTACGCCGCCGCGCTCTCGAGCGGCCGCTTCACCACCGCCTCCATCCTCAACGACGCGCCCGACCTCTTTCGCGATCCCTGGACCGGCAAGGAGTGGAAGCCGCAGAACTACGAGAAGGACGTCTTCGAGGGCCCGATGATGCTGCGCGAGGCGCTCTCCAAGTCGAAGAACACCATCTCGGTGCGCCTCATCGAGGCGGTCGGACCCGAGGCGGTCATCGACCTGGCGCGGCGCGCCGGCATCAGCTCGGAGCTGCCCGAGAACCTGACCCTCGGCCTGGGGACCGGCGAGGTGACCCCGCTCGAGCTGGCCAACGGCTTCGCGACCTTCGCCTCGCTCGGCGAGCGGGCCGATCCCATCCTGCTGACCCGGGTCGTCGATCGTGACGGCAAGGTGCTCGAGGAGCATCACGCGGTGCCCGAGGAGACCATCCCGCCGGGGGTCGCCTTCATCACCTGCTCGCTGATGAAGAGCGTGGTCGAGATGGGCACCGGGATGCGCGCCCAGGAGCTGCGCCGCCCGGTCGCCGGCAAGACGGGGACCGCCTCGGGCAACCGCGACGCCTGGTTCGCCGGCTTCACCCCCGGCCTGGCCGCCACCGCCTGGGTCGGCTACGACGACCACGCGCCGCTCGGCCGCAGCGAGACCGGCGGCCGGGCCGCGCTGCCCATCTGGCTCGAATTCATGAAGGGCGCCCACGAGGGCGTGCCGGTCGCCGAGCTCGAAAAGCCCGCCGACGTCGAGGAGGTGCGCATCGACCCGCAGAGCGGGCTGCGGGCGCACGAGGAGGGGCCGGGCCGGCTCGAGGTCTTCGTCGAGGGGACCGCGCCGACCGAGTACGCGACGCCGCCCGGCCAGGTCGACCCGCGCAAGCTCTTCCTCGAGGACAGCGGAGGCGCCTGGTGAGGCCGCTGCTCGCGCTCTTGCTGGCCGCCGCGGTCGCGCCCGAGTCACGGCCCGCGGTGGCCGAGCCCAGCGCGGAGCCGGGCACGAGCGCCGCGGTCGCAGCGAGCGGTTTTCAGTCGCGGGTCGAAACGCGAGAGCCGGCGAGCCGGGGAGCTGAAGATCCGTCGAGAAATCCCTCTCAGCCTTGCTACAGCGCCTCTTCTTCATGCGCGCACTCAGGCCGCCGAGACGGCGGCGGTCCCCGCCTCG
>DHSB01000204.1:0-782 GCA_002408385.1 Myxococcales bacterium UBA5297 | reverse complement strand
AGACGGCGGCGGTCCCCGCCTCGTGCGGAACCCCGCAGAAGACTCCCCGACACCTCTTGAGCTGACGGCCATCGAGCGGGTCGCCGAGCAGATCGTCGGCGCGGTCCGCGAGGGGCGCGCGCCGGCGTCGACCGCGCTCGCCGTCCACCTCACCTCGGCCGAGACGCCCGAGCTCGGGCGCGCAGTCCACACCGTCCTCGTCTCGCGGCTGACGCGGGCCGGCTTCGGGCGGGTCTTGCCGTTGACCGACGCGTCGGCCATCGGCGCCGAGGCGCGCGCCCGCGAGCTGGCGGTCGATCTCCTCGTGCGCCTCACCGTCCGCCTCGACGGCACCGAGCTCGTCCTTTTTGGCGACATCGTCCCGACTTGGGTCAACTTCTGGGCCGGCAGCGATCCGGCGCGCGCCCCCGTCGGCGCGGTGCTCACCGCCCGCGCGCTGACCGACGCCGAGGCGCTCACGCTCGCCCACCTGCCCATCGTGCCGTCGCCCGGAGCGCCGGCGGTCGCGACCCGCTTCGAGCTCAAGCAGCTCGCCACCGCGCCCGAGAGGATCGTCGCCCTCGCCGCCGGCGATCTCGACGGGGACGGCGCGCCAGAGCTCGCGGCGCTCGGAGTCGAGAGTGTCCTCGTTTTTCGCGCCGACGGCAGCCTCGTCGCCCGCCGCGACCACGCGAGGTTGCCGCTCGCCGCTCGGCCGCCGCGCGAGCCGTTCGGCGCGGTCGCCGTCGGGCCTTTCGGCGGCGAGCGGCCCGGGGTCGCCGCCTTCTTCGCCGGGGACGAGG
>DHSB01000147.1:20261-20841 GCA_002408385.1 Myxococcales bacterium UBA5297 | reverse complement strand
TCGATCCGGCGGCGCTCGCGGTCGTCCTGCTCGGAGGGGGCGGCGCGCTCCGGCCGCTGCTCGGCCGGCCCTGCGGCGCGCATCTATCGGTGAGCCGGCCGCTCGTCGAGCTCGCGCTGCGCCAGGGCCGCGCGCTGGCGATGGCCGAGTCGCAGGCCCGCGCCGAGGTCGAGGAGAGGCGCACGCGGGTGCTGCGGCGCGACGGCGAGGTGCTCTGCGCGCCGGTCTTCTGCGGTGGCCAGGCGGTCGCCGCGGTCTGTGTCGCCCGCGCCCGTCCCTTCGAGGAGCGGGAGATAGCGCTCGCCGGCGCGCTCGCGGCCGCGGCCGGACCGGCGCTCTTCTCGGGCCCGCGCCAGGCGGCCGCTTCGGGTTTCGAGCTGCCGGTCGCCGAGAGCGCGCCGATGCGCGAAGCGATGCGCGTCGCCGCGGCGGCGGCGCAGGTGCCGTCGACGGTGCTCGTGCGCGGCGAGACCGGCACCGGCAAAGAGGAGATCGCCCGCGCCATCCACGCGCTCGGCCCGCGCGCGAAGGGGCCGTTCATCGCCCTCAACTGTGGCGCCATCCCCACCGAGCTCGCCGA
>DHSB01000147.1:333-20083 GCA_002408385.1 Myxococcales bacterium UBA5297 | reverse complement strand
ACGAGAAGGGCGCCTTCACCGGCGCCGCCGCGACGCGCGCGGGCGCCTTCGAGCAGGCCGACGGCGGCACGCTCTTCCTCGACGAGATCGGCGAGCTGCCCGCGCCGCTGCAGGTCAAGCTGCTGCGGGTGCTGCAGGAGCGGGTCGTGCACCGGGTCGGCGGCCGGGGCATGGTCCCGGTAGACGTGCGCGTGGTCGCCGCCACCCATCGCGACCTGGCGGCGATGGCCAAGGCGGGCGAGTTCCGCGAGGACCTCTATTGGCGGCTCGACGTCCTGAAGATCGAGCTGCCGCCGCTGCGCGAGCGGCGCGAGGACATCCTGCCGCTGGCCGAGCGCTTCCTCGCCAGGCTCTCGCTGCAGCTCGGCCGGCGCGCCGAAGGCTTCAGCCCCCAGGCGCGCGAGGCGCTGCGCGGCTGCGCGTGGCCGGGCAACGCGCGCCAACTCGCCAACGCCATCGAGCGGGCGCTGGTGCTCAAGGAAGCGCCCGGTCCCATCGGGCTGGGCGAGCTGCCGGCGGAGGTGACGGCGCCCGACCGAGCGAGCGGTCCCGCACCGACCGGAAGGGCGCTCGCCGACCTCGTGCGCGCGCTCGAGCGAGAGCAGATAGTCCTTGCTCTGAAGCGCGCGCGCGGAGTGAAGTCTGCGGCCGCCGAGGCGCTCGGCATTTCCCGTCCCACGCTCGATCGGAAGATCGAGGAATACCGGATCGATCTCTTCGAATGAACTTCCTCTGCCCCGCCTGCCGGACCCCGCTGCCGCACGCCGCCGCCGACGCGGTGGTGCCCTGCACCCACTGCGGCATCCAGATAGATCTGACCCGCCTCGACACCTCGCCCGGCACCGCGCGGCTGTGGCCCGACGTCGACCTGAGCGGCGAGACGCTCGGGAGCTATCGGCTCGTCAAGCGGCTCGCCTCGGGCGGGATGGGCATCGTCTACGAGGCCGAGAGCGAGAGCGTGCTGCCCGGCCAGAAGCAGTGTGCGGTGAAGGTGCTCGGGGCCCTGCTCGCGGCCGATCCCGCCTTGCGGACCCGCTTCGCGCGCGAGGCCGCGGCGCTGCGCGCGCTCTCTCACCCGGGCATCGTCCGGGTCCTGGCCGAGGGCGAGGACCGAGGGTTCTGCTGGTACGCGATGGAGCGGGTGGATGGCCCGGACTTGCGCGCACGCCTGGAGCAGGGGCCGATGCCGGCGGCCGAGGTCGTCGAGCTCGGGCGCAGCCTGCTGCACACGCTCGCCGCGGTGCACGCCAAGGGCTTTGTTCACCGGGACATCAAGCCCGGCAACATTCTGCTCGCGCCGACTGGCCCGAAGCTGTGCGACTTCGGCATCGCCCGCCTCGACGGCTCGACGACCCTCACCGAGTCGGCGGCGGTGCTCGGGTCGCTGCGCTACATGGCGCCCGAGCAGCGCTCGGGAAAGTCGAGCCCGCAGTCGGACCTCTACTCGCTCGGCGTCGTGCTCCACGAGGCGCTCACCGGAGCGGCGCTGGGGGAGCGCGCACTGCCGCGGGAGACGCCGGCCGGGCTGCGCAAGCTGGTCCGCGCGCTGCTCGCCGAGAAGCCCGAGCAGCGGCCGCCCGACGCGGCCGCCGCCCTCGCGTTGCTCGAGCACCGCGCGAACCCGATGCGCTATCTCGGCGCGGCGGCCGGGCTCGCGCTGGTCGCCGGGGTCGCCACCGCGATCGGCGCCGTAGGCCGCTCGGCCGCCCCGATCCCGCTCGAGAAGGAGCCGCCGGCGGTCGTAGAGACCAAGGCCGCGCCGCAGTCCGACAGGCCGCCGGTGCAGGCGCTCCTCACCGCGGGCGAGGAGGCGAAGAGAGGCGAGCCGGCGGATGCCGGCGCGCCGGTATCACTCGAGCCCATGCAGGCCGCCGTCACGCCGCCCATCGACCGGCCGCCGCTCATCGGGCCGCAGAGGAGCTTGCCCGGCACGCCCAACTCGAGAAAGCGGTTGAGCCCCAATATCGGCCTCCGGATGGCCAGGAACGCTGACGAGTCCGGCCTGAAAAGCCAGCTCTTCCTCCCCGACCAGCAGCCCGAGCAGGAGCAGGCCTTCCCGGATGGCTCGGGGGTGAAGGCGAAAGGAAAGCTCGGCATCCGGGCGGCAGGCCCCGAGGGTCAGCGCAGACTCAAGGCGGCGCAAGAGAAGGCGGAGAAGCTCAAGGCGAAGAAGAGCGGCCGGGGAGGCATCGCAAAGCCGTGACCCGGTCGACGGGTCGCTCCCGTGCTGCGAGCAGCGGTGTTTGCCGAAGAAGGTCTGCTGTGCCTCTGACCGGCGGTGTCGCTGACCACCCGCCAGGCCAAAGGGAGCAGGCCCGGCACGAGGGCGCGGGCGCTTGCGAAGCGGGCAGGCCGAGGGATGAAGAGCGGCTCGCCCGGATGCCTTTCTTCGCGCGGAGGGTCTGAGCCCCTGCGTCGGGCGGCGATCACCGGGCGGGATGTCCGACTGTGTCGGCAAACCGCCGCCGTTGCATCGAAGCCGACCGACCGGCACCATCGGCCCTCGACCGCGGATGACCAATGAGGTACCGACGATGACCAGAGCCGCCCAGAACCCTCGTCCCGAATCGGCTCGCCCGCCACTGCGAGCGCTGGCCTTCTGCCTCGCGGCGCTCGCGCTCGGCGCCTGCAGCGAAGAGGCCAGCGCGCCCGGTCGGCTCGAGGTGGTCGTCGACGGTCTGCCGCAGGGCGTGCCCGCGGCGGTCATCGTGGAAGGCCCGGAGCGCTACCGGGCGACGGTGACTGGGACGACGACGCTCGAGCCGCTCGAGCCGGGCGACTACCAGCTCACGGTGCTGGCGGTGAAGGCGTCGGGCGGGCAGCTTTTCCATCCGGTCGAGCCGAGCCTGAGCGCGCGAGTCGAGCTGGCCAAGCTCGCCACGGTGCAGGTGCGCTACGCCGCAAAGCAGGCGCCCGAGCTTGGTTTCGTGCCGTCCAGAGTCGAGATGGCGGCGCTCATCGGTGACGCCGCCCAGGCCGAGCTTCAGGTCCGCAACCTGACCGCGGGCGCTATCGAGTACTCGGCGAGCGCGGGCGCGTCCTGGGTCGAGATCGAGTCGGGGGCCTCCGGCTCGATTGACCCCGGCGAGAGCGTGCGCCTCTCGCTGGCCGCCACCTGCGAAGGGGAGGGGGCGCGCGAGTCTTCGCTCAAAATCACCGCCGGCTCCAGGCTCTACGAGGTCCCGGTGACCTTGAGCTGCACCCGCGAGCCCCAACCTGAGATCGCCGAGGTGACGCCACGCCCGCTGCTGCTCACCGCGTCGGTGGGCACGGTCGCGACCGGGCGCCTGAGCATCCCCAACGTCGGAACCGGGACGCTCTCGTACACCGCGCGCAGCGAGACCGACTGGCTCATCGTGCGCGCGCCGATCTCGGGCAACGTCTCGCCGAGGCGCAAGGCGACGCTCGAGGTGACCGGGCGGTGTGACAGCGCCGGCTCGTTCTCGGGCGAGGTGATCATCGAGACCAACGACGCCGACGAGCCGAGCGTCCAAGCTCCGGTCAAGCTCGAGTGCAGTGACGTGCCGGTGCCAGACATCTCCGAGCCGGCGCCCAACCCGCTCGTTCTCGACACCAACGACGGCGAGAGCATCGAAGGCGAGATCGCCTTCACCAACGAGGGGCGAGCGGACCTCGCCTTCACCGTGACCGAGCAGCTCGGGTGGCTGCAGATCCTCTCGGGCGGCGCGGGCAGGCTCGCCGCGGGCGGGCGGGCGACGGTCCGGCTCTCTGCGACCTGCGAGAGCGCCGGCGTGCGCTCGGGGACGATCACCATCGCGAGCGACGACCCCGACGAGGCCGAAAAGCCGGTGGCCGTCGAGCTGACGTGCGTCCCGGTGGCCCCGAGCATCCTCGCGTTCGCGCCTTCGGCCGCGGTCATCGACCTCGGCTCCTCGGCGACCTTGAGCTGGGAGGTCTCAGGAAGCGCGCCGATGACGCTCACGCTCTCGCCGCGCAGCATCGACGTGAGCGGCCAGCAGAGCTGGGAGGCGACCCCGGCCACCACGACCGAGTACACGCTGACCGCGAAGAACGCCGCGGGTCAGGTCTCGACGAAGACGACCATCGAGGTGCGCATCCCGGACATCGGCGCGCCTGCGCCCGCGACGCTCTCGCTGGCGGCCTACACCGGCGAGTCGGCGACCGCGCAGGTCTCCTTCGACAACCAGGGCGACGGGCCGCTCGCCTTCACCGTCAGCGGCGCGGGCTGGCTGAGCGCGACCCCAGGCTCGGGGACGGTGGCCGCGGGCGCCTCGCGCACCCTCGCCGTCGTCGCCACCTGCGGGGGCTCGCCGGCAACCCGGCAGGCCGACCTGACGATCGCGTCGAACGATCCGGACGAGCCGTCGGTTGCCGTCCCGGTCAGCCTCGAGTGCACCTATGCGCCGGCGCCGGACATCGGCACGCCGACGCCCGAGTCGATCTCGATGATCGCGATCATCGGGCAGACGGCGACCGCCACGCTCAGCTTCCAGAACGAAGGCAACCTGCCGCTCGACTACTCGGTCTCCGACGGCGCGGCGTGGCTGACGGTCGAGCCGCCCACCTCCGGCAGCCTCGCGCCGGCGGCCAGCGCGACCCTGAGCCTGAGCGGGACGTGCGGCATGACGGTCACGACGCTGTCGACCACGCTGTCGATAGCCACCAACGATCCCGACGAGGCGAACGTCGGCGTGCCGGTCTCGCTCACCTGCAGGCCCGTCCCGGTCCCGGACATCGGGGCGCCGTATCCCTCGTCGATCCAAGTCGGCGCCGCGCCCGGCGACTCGACGACGGCCCAGGTGCACTTCCCCAACGACGGCGAGGCGGATCTCAGCTTCGAGGTGAGCCCGGGGGCCTCTTGGATGGTCGCCGCGCCCACCTCCGGCACCGTCGTGCCCGCGGGTTGGCAGGCGATCGATCTCACGTTGACCTGCCCGACCAGCGGAGGCCTTCACAACTCCCAGGTGACCATCGGGTCGAACGATCCCGACGAGCCGCAGCTCTCGGTTCCCGTGCAGCTCGACTGCACCTCCACGCTCGACCTGCGCTTCGAGCGCGCCTACTTGGCGCAGGCCACGCAGAACCCCGAGGGCACGGTCAGCCTCATCGCCGGTCTGCCGGCGGTGGCGCGGGCCTTCGTCGTCGCCAACGAGACCGGGACCACCGGCGTCGTCGTGCGCATCCACGCGTTGCGCAACGGCAGCAGGCTCGGGACGCAGGACCTGACCGGGCCGTGGAACGTGCCGCTCTCCGCGCCGGACGACGCCCAGGCCAACAGCTTCAACGGCATGCTCCCGGTCGACTGGATAGCGCCGGGTTTGGAGGTCTACTTCGAGATCGACCCGGGGCAGCAGCACCACGAGACCAACGAGAGGAACAACCGCTTCCCGGAGACCGGGATGCTGGTGGTCGACGTGAAGACGGTCCCCGACTGGCCGGTGACGCTGGTGCCGGTGGTCTACAACAGCGTTACCGGCGACGTGAGCGCGGCAAATGCCCACGACTGGCTCCAAAGGACACGCAGCTACGAGCCGGTGGTCGGCTACAGCGTCGAGGTGCACGCGCCATTTGCCTATGTCGTCGGTCCTACCAGTCCGTCCTTGGATGCTTCGAATGGAGCTGGCTGGGAGGCGCTGCTCTACGCTCTGCAGGGGTTGAGAGCCGCAGACGGCAGCCCAAGGCACTACATCGGCGTCGTGCACCCCGGCTACGGCGGCGGCATCGCGGGGATGGGCTTCTTGCGCCAACCCGTAGCCGTCGTCTGGGACGGCTCGGGCCGGACGGATGCGCTCGCGCACGAGGTCGGGCACAACTGGGGCCGAGAGCACGCGCCTTGCGGCGGTGTCGGCTACTCGGATCCCGGCTTTCCGAGCGCTCCGGAATACTCCGGCGGCTCGATCGGCGTCTGGGGCTGGGACCGCTTCAGCAACACCTACAAGTCGCCCGCGAGCCACACGGACTTCATGGGCTATTGCGACCCGGTCTGGACGAGCGACTACACGTACCAGGGCATCCTCAACTACCGCGTCGCGCGTCCCTACGTGGTGGAGACTGCGCCCGCAGAGCCGGTGCTGCTCGTGCGCGGGGTGGTGGGCGAGTCTGGAACCCGCCTCGACTCGGCCTTCCATCTGCTGGCGCCGCCTTCTCCGCCGGAGAAGGGCGAATGGCGCGTCGAGGGCTTCGATGCCGAAGGCAGACTGCTCCTTGCGCAGCAGTTCGCCGCCGCGCGCGTCGCGCATCGGGCCGAGTCGCACTTCTCCTTCTCTTTGCCGCTCGCCGAGGAACAGGCTGCCAACCTGCATCGGATAATCGTCCGCGACGCGGAAGGGCGCGTGGTCGCGGAGCGCAAGGCGTCGAGCGGGGACGCTGCTGCCGAGCCCGAGATCGAGGAGGTTGCGCACGGGCTGAAGGTCGCCTGGGGGCACGGCGCCTGGAGCAGCGTCCTGGTGCGCGATGCGTCGACCGGGCAGGTCGTGGCGATTGCGGACAACGCGCCGGTCGTCATCGGCGCGCCGTCGCGGACGATCGAGCTGCTCCTCTCCGATGGCGTGCGCACGCGCCGGCGGCTGGTTCACCGCTGAGAGGCAGAGACGGGAGTCGAGAGTCGACAGCGTGGGCTTCGCCCGGAACCCAAACGATCGGTCTTAGGTTGGTAGGGGCGGATAGGGATGCGCCCGTCGAGGCCCGGAGCGCGGGCCTTCGTGTTGGCGGTCTCGCCGGTCATCGGTAGGGGCGGATGGCAATGCGCCCGTCGAGGCCCGGAGCGCGGGCCTTCGTGCTGGCGTTCCCGCCGGTCCTCGGTAGGGGCGGATGGCAATGCGCCCGTCCAGGCCCAGAGCGCGGGCCTTCGTGCTGGCGTTCTCGCCGGTTCTCGGTAGGGGCGGATGGCAATGCGCCCGTCGAGGCCCGGAGCGCGGGCCTTCGTGCTGGCGTTCTCGCCGGTTCTCGGTAGGGGCGGATAGGGATGCGCCCGTCGCGGCCCGGAGCGCGGGCCTTCGTGCTGGCGTTTCCGCCGGTCCTCGGTAGGAGCGCATGGCAATGCGCCCGTCCAGGCCCAGGGCGCCAACCCTCGTGCTGGCGTTCCCGCCGGTCAGCCCGAATGTAGGCCGAGCTTGCGAGGCTGGAGTCCGGTTGCCCCGATCTCTTCGTCGGCCCTGTTGCCGGCTGTGACCTTGAACTAACAGCCACCGATGCTGCTCGAGTTGAGCACGAGCGCCGAATCGATAGGCTGCCTCGACCCCCAAGAGTCCCCTCTTCCCGCGCAAGCGCGGGAGAAGGGACCTTCTCTTGCTCGCGCGCGGTGCTTGCCAGCGGCCGATGAACGACGAGTCGCAGCGGATGAAGAAGACACCTCGAGCGGTCTCCCGCGGCACCAGCAGTGGCAGGAGAGCCGGGAGGGCTCGACGATGAGACTTCCTCTGGTCGTCTGGCCCTAGCTTCTTGCAAAGGGCACGGGCCGAGCGATGAGCGGCGGCATTTCGGCAAGCACCGCGCGATCGCTCGAAGCCTCAAACGAACGCCGCCCCGGCCTTTCGACCGGGGCGGCGCTTTGAAGCTTACGGAATTGCTACGCGGCTAATACGCCTCGATCGCATCGTCGAACGCCATACTGGTGAGCGCGCTCTGGCAGCCATCGACCACTGGCGTTGAGGTGTAGTCCTCAGCGATGGTCACCTGCTCAAAGGTGACGTTCGAGAGCGAGCCGGTCAGGTTGCCGCTGACCGAGCTGAGCGTCACCTCGCCGCCGGTGGCCATGTAGTAGACGCCACGCCGGTCACGCAGGCGCACGCACAAGGCGCAAGTGCGGTATTGGAGGTCGTCGCCAGCGAGAGTGAAGGTGCCGGTGGTCAGACCCGAGGCGAAGATGCCGTCGCCGGGGTACAGCTCGATTTGCAGCTTGTCGGGGTCGTTGTTCAAGACGTACTCGCCAACCACCCAGTTGCCATCGCTTACCGCAAGGCTTTCGAGCGGGGTTACCGCGCCGAGATCCGCGTCGAACCCGCAGGCCTCGGGAACACCGATGGTGATGGCCAGCTTGTAGAGGAACGCTGCCGTCGCGCTGTAGGAATCAACCTTCACGTAGTAGGTCCCGGCGGGGACCGACGGGAGATCGATGAGCGAGCACCAGTTGCCGCCCCACAGGTCGATATCGTCGTTCGAGGCGATGCTCGTGCCGGTCGAGTCGAACAGCTCGAGCCTGGAGTCGAGGTCACCGGCGGCACAAGCGCCATCGCCAAGATCCTGCACCTCGACGATGAGCGAGCTCGCATCGGTCAACACGATGGAGACGTAATCGACATCGCCAGCGGTGATCTGGGCGGTGTACGGGTCGGAGTAGGCGGTCGCGCTCGCGGTGTCGTCGTTCGGCTCGACCTCGGTCAACTCGAACTGGCAGGTATCGCTGCAGCCGTCGCCGTTGTCGGTGTTGCCGTCGTCACACTGCTCGCCCTCGTCCTGGAAGGTGTCGCCACAGACGATCGGGCGGCAAGCCTGGCCCGCCGTGGGGCAGGCGAAGCCCTGCTCAAGCTGGCAGGTATCGCTGCAGCCGTCGCCGGAGGTCGGCGTCGCGTTGTCGTCTTCGCAGGTCTCGCCCGGCTCGATGGTGCCGTTGCCGCACACGGGGATGAGGTACTCGATGGAGATGCTGAACGTGCCCTCACCACTGCTGAAGCCGTCGACGATCAGGGTGAACGGGGTAGCGCCCTGGTAGTTGTCGATGACGAGGACCTCAGGCTCACTGACCTTCGCGTCGGTGCAGGCGAGCTCGGTGGTGCTGTCGCCGCAGGTCGACTGCGCGTAGACGACCGCGTCGAAGTCGGAGTCGACGGTGATGCGGAGCTGGCCGGTCTCGCCGGCGTTGCCGACGCTGACGGTGTAGAGCAGCTCCTTGCCAGCGGCCGTCCGGCAGCTTCCACGCGGGAAGGCCTGGGTGCCGGTGGTCGTGTCGCCGGTAGTGGTCAGGCCGGTCAACGGAACGGCGCCCTGGCAGACGGCGGCGAGGCAGGCAGGCTCGCCCGCGCAAGCGGGATCGTCGCAGTCGGACAGGCCGTTGCCGTCCTCGTCTCCGACGGTGTCGCAGTCCTCGGGCGGCGGGGTGCAGATGCCGAGGCCGTCACCGATGTCGGTGCAGGCCTCAGAAGCGGCGCAGGTGCTGGTCGCGGCAGGGTCGCACCAGGCGCGGCAGACGCCCGGGTTCATGCACTCGGCGCCGGGGACGCACTCGCCGTACGCCTGGCCGCAAGTCCCCCCGGCCTGGGTGCTGCCAGCAGGCATGCAGGAGAAGTCGTTGCCGTCGTAGTAGCAGCCCTCGCCCGTGTCGCAGTCCTGCGCGAGCGGGTCGCAGGGGGGCGGGAGGCAGATGCCCATGCCGTCCCCGATGTCGGTGCAGGCTTCATTAGCAGCGCAGGTGCTGGTCGCGGCCGGGTCGCACCACTGATGGCACAGACCGTCGTTGAAGCACTCGGCGCCGGGAACGCACTGGCCGACATTGGTGCAAGCCTGGCCCGCGGGAATGGTGCCTTCCGGAGCGCAGGAGTAACCCTGGCCGTCGAAGTAGCAGCCCTGGCCCGCGTCGCAGGTCGGGGCGAGCGGATCGCAGGAGACCGGGACGCTGCCGTTGAACGCGACCGAGTCCATGGAGGTGGTGCAGCCGTCGGGGACCGGGGTCGTCTCGTAGGTCTGCGAGTTGATGGTCACTTCCTCGAAGGTCGCGTCGGTGAGCGTCGCCACGAGCGCGCCCTCGACCTGGTCGATGAGCAACGTGCCGCCGGTGATGAAGTAGTGGGCGCTGACGCTGTAGGTCGTCTCGTCGATGTCGCCCATCAGGCGCACGCAGAGGCCGCAGGTGCCGTAGTTGAGGTCTTCGCCCGCGATCGGGTAGGTGCCGGGAACGATGCCGTTCGTCATGGCGCCCATGCCCGGGTAGAGCTCGAGCGAGATGAGGTCGAAGCTGCCGTCGGCCGCGGGCAGCACGCCCTGGAGGCTCATGTACGAGCCACCGTCGCCGACGCTGACCGGGCCGCTCGCGGTGACCGCTCCGAAGGAGGACGGCACGGTGCAGTCCCCGACGACCTCGCCGAGGCAGACGTTGTCCTGGCAGGTCTCGCCGGCAACGCAGCAGTCCTCGCCGCACGCGGTCTCGCCGTCCTGGCAGCCCTGCTGCTCGGGCTCGCAGACACCGCTGTTGCAGACTTGGCCCGCGGTGCAGCAGTCGTCGCCGCACTCGGTCTCGCCGGCCTGGCACTGCTGCGGGTCCTTGCAGGTGCCGTTGTCGCAGGTCTGGCCGGCGTTGCAGCAGTTGGTGCCGCACGAAATCTGGCCGCTCTGGCACTGCTGCGGGTCCTTGCAGGTGCCGTTGTCACAGGTCTGGCCGGCGTTGCAGCAGTTGGTGCCGCACGGGCTCTGGCCGCTCTGGCACTGCTGCGGGTCCTTGCAAACGCCGTTGTCGCAGCTCTGGCCGGCGGTGCAGCAGGTGCTGCCGCACTTGGTCTCGGTCGCCTGGCACTCTTTGGCCTTGCAGGCCGCGTGGGCGGCGCAATCGGTGTCAGCGCAGTCGACCTTGCCGTCGCCGTCGTCGTCCTTGTTGTTGTCGCAGATCTCGACCTTCGGGTCGTCCTTCGGATCCTCGTCGTCGCCGCATGCCGGCAGGGCGAGCATGCAGGCGGCCGCGAAGAGGATGACGCTCTTCAATGTCCTCATCGGTATTCCCCTTTGCTGCGTGGTTGGTGATGCTCAGTGGGAGGCGTTATACGGCGAATGACCCTCAATTGGAAAGGGGCCTTGTCGCCCGGCCGGCTCTGCCCGCTGTGCAATCCGCCGCGCAACGGCCGTTGGGCCCGCCGCGAGAGCCTACCCAAGTCCGCGAATTCGTGGCGGGTGTCATCACTCGGAAAGTGCCGGAGCGGCCCTGCGGCAATCGCGCCGCGAGCATTGCTCCTCGGACACGCTCGGAGCTTGACGCGAGGGCCCGCGACTTCGGCTTTGCTCGGCCTGTCCGGCCCAGATGGCTCCACGGCCTGCTCCGGGACCCGCCTGCTGCGACCGCCGCCCCCTCGTTCGATTGCGGCGAGCGCGGGCCGCGCAACGGGAGCCCGCCTGACTTCGCGCGCGAACGAAAGATCCAGGCGCGCGCTTGCCGCAGCGCGTCGGGACCGACCACCGCGGTCGATGGACACCGCCAAGTGTGGCAGCGTGGGGAGCATGGCGACGTCGGCGGCAGAGGGCCTTTCGGCCGACCTGCATAAGAGGAAGGCGGACGGGATCTTCTACACGCCCCGGTTCCTCACCGACTTCATGGTGCGCCTCGCGCTCGAGAAGCCCACGCGCGAACCGCCAGCCATTTTGGATCCGGCGTGCGGCGAGGGGGTCTTCCTCGTCTCGGCCTTCCGGCGCCTGCTCGAGCTCACACGGGATGCGCAAGCCGATCCCGCCCGATTGCTGCGCCAAAGCCTCTTCGGCCTCGACCTGGACCCGCGGGCGGTCGAGTCGACGCGTGCGGCGCTGGCCGCCGAAGCAACGTGCGACCCACGGTCGCTGGCGGCGAACGTGCGCTGCGGGAACGCGCTCGTCGACCGCAACCACGACCATGCGACGGCCGGCGGCGACCCCGGCCGGCTCGCGAAGCTGCGACCCTTCGACTGGGGCGACTTCGACAGCGGCTTCGGCGCGGTGCTCGCCCGGGGAGGCTTCGACTTGATCCTCGGCAACCCGCCGTATCGGCGCGAGCGCGGCTACAAGGCGCAGCTCGACGAGGTGGCCTCCTCCGACTTCGGCAGGCGGTTTCGCAGGCCGCGCATGGACCTCTGGTACTTCTTCCTGCATCGCTCGCTCGAGCTGCTCCGGCCCGGCGGCAGGCTCTGCTTCGTCGTCAGCTCCTACTGGACCTCGGGCGCAGGGGCCGGCGCGCTCATCGGGGCGCTCAAGACGCAGTGCAGGCTCGAGGAGATCATCCTGCTCGACGCGCACAAGGTCTTCGACGGCGTCCAGGGACAGCACCTGATCCTGCTGCTGACCAAGGCCGAGCCTCGAGGCCGGATTCTTGTCCGCCGGGTTCCAAAGCACTCGACGGTGCAGGCCTGTCTCGAGGGCTCGGCTTCATTCGTCGCGTATCACAAGGAGCCCCGGGAGCTGTTTGCCGGCCGCGGGCTCGATCTCGAAGTCCCGTCGGGCCTTCTCATCGAGCGCCTGAGTCGCTTCACGCCGCTCGAACAGCTCGGTGTCATCCGCCAGGGAATCGCCGAAAACCCCGCCGAGGTGAACCGGCGCACGCTCGAGCGTTGTGGCGGACCTTGGTCCGTGGGCGAAGGGGTGTTTTCGCTGCGGCCGGCCGAGCTCGAGTCGCTGGGGCTTTCGCCCGAGGAGTCGAAGCTCGTGCGCTGCTACCACGACCTCGGCGACCTTGGCCGCTATCGCCTGGCTTCGGCATCCCGGCGCCTGCTCTATCTGACCGAGGAGACCTGCCCGGAGATCGCCGCGTTCCCGCGGATAGAGGCGCACCTCGCTCGCTTCAGGCCGCTCACCGAGGCCCGCCGCGAGACGAGGCTCGGCCGGAGGGCGTGGTGGCAGCTTCACTGGCCCCGCGAGCCGTGGCTGTGGGAGCGCGACAAGCTCGTTGTGCTGCAGATGGCCCGCCGGCCGTCCTTCGCGCTCGCGAGGGGCGCGGCCTACGTGCCCTTCAGCGTCAACGTCTTCGTCCCCAACCCCGGCCACGCCGAGCTCCTGCCGTTTCTGCTCGGGGTCCTCAACTCTCGCCTGCTCTGGAAATGGTTCAGGCACCACGCCAAGCGCCGGGGTGTCGGGCTCGACCTCGGCTGCGGGGTTCTGCGCGAGGCGCCTGTCGCCGGGCTCGACCCGGAGGCGAGCGCGGCCCGAGGCAGCATCGCGGCCCTGGCCGAAGAGCTGTCGCGGCTCCACGCCGCAGCGGGGGCGACCGCCGACCGAGCCGGGCCGCTCGAGAGGAGGCTCGACGCCGAGGTCTGTGCGCTCTACGGCCTGAGCGAGGCCGAGCGCGCTGCGGTCGATGCCGAGCTCGAGCCCGAAGAGCGCGACTCTCGCGCCTCGCGAGGGCGCAGTCGCGCCGGCGGCTGAAGATCCCTCGAGAAATCCTTCGTCGACTCCGTTCGGCTCCGCTCACCTTGAGATTCGTGTCGCGGCAGCACGATTTCGGAGCGTCGGCCTTCGTTCCGGCCGCCGGAAACCCTCGAATCGGCCGCGCCTCTGCTCGATTCCTCAGCGGGCGCATTGCCTTGCGCCCCTACCAACCTGCGACCGATCGCTTAGGTTCCAGGCGAAGCCCGGGCTATCGCGGAGTCAAAGCGGGACTCCGCGGCGCTTCAGTCCCCGAGCTTCTCGCGCAACAGCTCGTTGACGACCGCCGGGTTCGCCTTGCCCTTCGTCTCGCGCATCACCTGGCCGGTGAAGAAGCCGAAGAGCTTCTTCTTGCCCGCCCGGTAGCGCTCGACCTCGGCGGGGTTGGCGGCGAGCACCTCGTCGACGACCCTCTCGAGGGCGGCGGTGTCCGAGACCTGCCTCAGCCCCCTTGCCTCGACGATTGTCCCCGGGTCGCCCCCGCGCGCGAGCAGCTCGGCGAAGACCTCCTTGGCCGCGTTCAACGAGATTTGCCCCTCGTCGATCAGCGCGAGCAGCGAGGCGAAGGACTCGGGGGTCAGCCGGAGGGTGTCGAGCGAGGCCTGGCCCTCGTTGAGCGCGCGGAACAGCTCGCCGCGGAACCAGTTGGCGAGCTTCTTGGCGTCCGGGTAGCGCGCCGCGGTCGCCTCGAACAGCTCGCCGATCCGCCGATCGACCTCGAAGGTGAGCGAGCGGGCCTCTTCGCGGCTCAGGCCGTACTGCGCCTCGAAGCGCTTCATCCGGTCGCGCGGCAGCTCGGGCAGCGCCTCGTCGATCTCGGCGACGTAGGCCTCCTCGACCACGAGCGGCTGGAGATCCGGCTCCGGGAAGTAGCGGTAGTCGTGCGCCTCTTCCTTGGAGCGCATCGCGCGGGTGACGCCCTGGCCCGGGTCGTAGAGTCGCGTCTCCTGCACGATGCGGCCGCCGCCTTCGAGCACGCCGATTTGCCGCGCGATCTCGAGCTCGAGCGCCTGACGCACGAAGCGAAACGAGTTGAGGTTCTTCAGCTCAGTGCGCGTGCCCAGCTCCTTTGCGCCTTCGGGCCTCACCGAGACGTTGGCGTCGCAGCGAAAGCCGCCTTCCTCCATGTTGGCGCCCGAGATGCCCAGGCTCACCAACAGGTCGCGCAAGGTCTTCAGATAGTCGCTCGCCGCTTCGGGCGAGCCGAGGTCCGGCTCGGTGACGATCTCGACGAGCGGCACGCCCGCGCGGTTGAAGTCCACCAGGCTCGAGGCCGAGCCGGTCTCGTGGATGTTCTTCCCCGCGTCCTCTTCCATATGGATGCGCTTGATGCGCACCCGCTCTTCGCCGCCGGCCGTGTCGACGAGAAGCTGCCCGTTCTCGCAGAGCGGCAGCTCGTACTGGGAGATCTGGTAGCCCTTCGGGAGGTCCGGGTAGAAGTAGTTCTTCCTCGCCCAGACGCTGGTGCGCCGGATCTCGCAGCGCAGCGCGAGGCCGGCCTTCACCGCGAGCTCGACCACCTTGCGGTTGAGCACCGGCAGCACCCCGGGCATCCCCAGGCAGACCGGGCAGGTGTGGTGGTTGGGCGGCGCGCCGAACTCGGTCGAGCAGCCGCAGAAGATCTTGGTGCGCGTCAGGAGCTGCGCGTGCACCTCGAGGCCGATCACCGGGATGTAGTTCATGACAAGCTCCTCGGCGCTCCGTCGCGCCCCCGCCGGACCGAGCCGGCGTCACAAGGCCGGTGCGCGGGTATGCCAGTCGGTCGCCTGCTCGTAGGCCTGCCCGATGGCGAAGAGCGCCTCTTCGTCGAAGGGCTTGCCGAGCACCTGCAGCCCGATGGGCAGGCCGGCCTTGGCAAAGCCGCAGGGCAGACTCAACCCCGGCAGCGACGCGAGGTTGCAGGAGAGGGTGAAGAGGTCCGAGAGGTACATCTTCATCGGGTCGTCGCGCAGCTCGCCGAGCGCGAAGGCCGGGCCCGGCGAGGTCGGGGCGAGGAGGGCGTCACAGCGCTCGAAGGCCTCGAGGAAGTCGCGGCGGATGAGGGTGCGAACCTTCTGGGCCTTCAGGTAGTAGGCGTCGTAGTAGCCGGCCGACAGGGCGTAGGTGCCGAGCATGATCCGGGCCTTGACCTCGGGGCCAAAGCCCTCGGCGCGGGTCGCCTCGTACATCTCCGTCAGGCTCCTCGCCTCGCGGGCCCGGTGCCCGTAGCGCACCCCGTCGTAGCGGGCCAGGTTCGACGAGGCCTCCGCGGTCGCGAGCAGGTAGTAGGTCGCGACCGCGTACTTGGTGTGCGGCAGCGAGACCTCGACCACCCTCGCGCCGAGCCGCTCGAGCTCGCGGGCGGCCTCGCGGACCGCCCCTTCGACCTCCGGATCCATCCCCTCGACGAAGTACTCCTTGGGCAGCCCGAGCCTCAGGCCCTTCACCCCGCGCCCGAGCGCGGCGAGGTAGTCGGGCACCGGCGCCGGCGAGCTGGTCGAGTCGCGCGGGTCGTGGCCGGCGATCACCCCGAGGAGCGCCGCGAGGTCGCCCACGCTTCGGGCAAGCGGTCCGACCTGGTCGAGCGAGCTCGCGAAGGCGACGACTCCGTAGCGCGAGACGCGCCCGTAGGTCGGCTTGAGCCCGGCGACGCCGCAGAAGGCGGCCGGCTGGCGAATCGAGCCTCCGGTGTCGGTGCCGAGCGTCGCGAAGACCTCGCGGGCGGCGACCGCCGCGGCGCTGCCGCCGGACGAGCCGCCGGGAGTGCGCCCGAGGTCCCACGGGTTGTGGACCGGGCCGAAGGCGCTGTTCTCGGTCGACGAGCCCATCGCGAGCTCGTCCATGTTGAGCTTGCCGAGGGGCACCGCGCCCGCCGCTTTCAACCGCGCGACCGCGGTCGCGTCATAGGGCGGCACGAAGCCCTGCAGCATGCGCGAGGCGCAGGTGGTCTCGACCCCGCGGGTGCAGAGGTTGTCCTTGAGCGCGACCGGCACGCCGTCAAGAGGGCCGCGCGCCTGGCCCTGCGCGCGCCGCGCGTCCGAGGCCGCGGCCTGGGCCCGCGCTTCCTCGGGCGTCAACCTGAGGAAGGCCTTGACCCGCGGTTCGACGGCGCCGATGCGCGCGAGCGCGGCTTCGGTCGCCTCGACCGAGGAGCACTCCCCGCGGCCGAGCCGCTCCGAGAGCTGGAGCAGGGTAAGTCCGGTCAGTTCCATGGGGCCTTCCGGCTACTCGATGATCTTGGGGACGGCGACCGCCGTGCCCTCGCGGGCCGGGGCGTTGGCGAGCGCGACCTCCGGGGCGAGCGAGGCCTGGAGCTCGTCTTCGCGCAGGAGGTTGGGGATCGCGGCGGCGTGCGCGGTCGGCGGGATGTGCGAGGTGTCGAGCTCCCGGAGCTGCTCGGCGTGGGCGAGCACCTCGCCGAGCTGGCGCGCGTAGCGCTGCTCCTCCTCGACGGTCAGCCGAAGGCGCGCGAGCTGCGCGACGCGCCGGACCTCTTCGACGGAGAGCTTCATCGGCCCGGCCTACTTCTTCGAGGAATCGCCGAAGAGGTTGAGGATGGAGCGCACGACCGCGCCCTTCTTCTCGTCGCCCGAGGCGAGCTTCTCGAGCTCGCCCTCGTCGAGCCAGACGCCGTTGCAGCCGAAGCAGCGGTCGATCTCGACGCCGCGGAAGGTGACGGTCTGGAGCTCCATTCCGCACTTCGGGCAGTGCATCCAGTGCAGCGCCTTGAGCTGCTTCTTCTGCTCCTCGGCGAGCTTCTGGGCCTGTTCGGCGGCAAGCTTCTGCTTCTTCAGCGCCTCTTCTCGCGCGAAGTACTCCTCCTCGATGCTGTTGGGCTTGACGGCCATCGTTCTCTCCTTGGGGCGGGGCGGTGCTCCCGCGGCGTTGCCTTCGGTGCCCTCTTCCAGCGGCGGGTGCGCGCCGGCGCCGGACCGTGGGGTTAGTCCTTGTTCAAGCGCTCGATCGAAGCGCGGGCCAGATTCGCCTCGGAGGACCCCGAGGGCGCTTCGTCGAGGTACTTCTTGTAGTACTCGATGGCTTTGGCCTTGTTGCCCTTCTCTTTGTAGCTCTCGGCCAGGCCCAGGATCGCGTCGAGAAAGCGCGGGTTCTTGCCCAGGGCCTGCTGGAACAGCTCTATCGCCGCGTCGTAGCGGCCCTTGTCGAAGAGACAAAACCCCTTGCCGGAGAAGACCTCGAAGTTGCCGGGCTCGAGCTGCTCGGCCTTCTCGTAGTAGGCCAGCGCCGAGTCGACGCGGCCGCGCTCGCGCTGCCGGTGCGCGCGCTCGATGTACCAGTAGAAGCTCTTGCCCTCCGGGATGCCGCCCTCGGCCTTGGCCGGCTTGGTTTCGGGCTTCTCCGGCGCGGCGACGACCTCCTTGACTTCGGGCTTGGGCGCCTCGGAATCGCTCTTCGCCTCGTTGGCCGCCAAAGCGTCGGGCGCGCGCTCCTCGGCCCTGGCCTGCGCCGTCTCGCCCGCGTCCTGGGCCGGTGCCGCTCCAGCGTCGAGAGGCGCCTGCCCAGGCGTGGCGGCCGCGGTCGGCTCGCCCACATGGCCGACCGGGACGGCCTCCGTCGCCGGGTTCGGGGCAGAGGGCGACGCGCCTGGTTCTTCGTGCGATTTCGCCGCGCCCGTCGACGCGGCCTGTTCGGCGCCGCCTGTCCGCCCCGCTTGCTTTGCGTAGAGGAAGCCCCCGGCTCCCGCGGCGACGAGCAGCAACGCGACGAGGACGAGCTTGCCTCGGCCAGTGCCTTTGATGGCGGCGAGCTCGGACGGGTCGAGATCGTCCGACTGGGCGCTCCACGCGGGCTCGCGCGCGGCCACCGGCGCCACCGACGGCCGGTCCGCCTCCCAGGCGGCCGCGCCGAGAGGCGCGGGGGGCTGGGGGGGCTCGAGCTGTTGGGCGGGCGCAGGCTCTGAGGCGGCAGGCTGGGCCCGCGCGAGGCTCGGTTCGGGGAGAGGCGCCGGGAGCTGAGCGAGGGCGCCGAGGGAGTTGGCGCGGTCGGCGGCCTCGACGACCTGGAAGAAGCTGGCGAGCTCGGCGATGTCCCCGAGCCGCTTCCACGATTCGCCGGTCAGCGAGATCTCGTCGTCGCGCGCCACCTTGCGCTCGACGATCCACTTCTGGAGCGTCGTCAGCTCCTTGAAGGTGAAGAGGTTGCCGTTGGCCTGACGCACCTTCCAGTCGCGCGGCTTCTCGGGATTGGATGGCGGCAGATCGGGCGCCGCCGAGCTCTCGCCCGGCTTGAGCGGCATCGTCACCAGCAGCGCCTTCTTCTTCACCTTGAAGACGTGCCCACAGACGGTGCAGCGGACGGTGACTCCAGCCTCGGTGATCTTCTCGTCGTCGAACTCGTACTCGGTCCGGCAACGGTCGCAGCGGACATCCATGGGCCTGCCTTCTTCCCGATTTCGCGCCCGCAAGCACTGGGGAAAATGAGCGAAAAACGATAGCGGGGAAGCCCAGGCCTCGCAAGGAGCGCGCCCGCGGGGCGCCAGGCTTTTCGCCGCGCGGCCGCGGCCAGAACCCGATCGCACGGAGGGCGGGCGATTCGCCGCAACAGCGCGAAGCTGTTATGTTTCGGCCGTTTCGAGCGAAGGGACGAGCAGGTCATGTCCGACGAGCCGCGCCAATACTGGATCCGCAACGACCGGGGCAAGATGTGGGGCCCGCTTACGTTTGCGACCATTGAGCTGCTCGTCAGCAATGGACTCGTCCCGGGCCGGCTGCAGGCCTCGCGCGACGGCTTGAACTTCCTCTTCCCAGGCCGCCTGCCCGACCTGCGCGAAGCCTTCCCCAAAGAGCTCTGGGGCGACAGCACCGAGCCTCTGCCGGACGACCTCGAGCTGCCGGATGGTTCGAGCGCGCCGCCTGCGCCCCCGGGCCCCCCGGTCGTCGGTGCGCCGGGGACCGCTGCGCCGCCCGAGGAGAAGCCGGTGCGGCGTGCCCACAAGCGGCCTGCCGGCAAGCGCCCCTCGAGTGACGAGGGCCTGCCCGATTCCGGAGATCTGGACACCTGCCCGCCGCTGTTCCTCTACTACGTGGCGGCCACGGGCAACGAGACCGGACTGCTGCGCCTCGAGGCCAGCGAGGTCACCTTCGAGATCTTCTTCAAGAAGGGCTCGCCCGAGGCGGTCTCCAGCAACCGGGCCGACGAGGACTTGGGCGCCTTCCTGGTGAAGCAGGGTGTACTCACCAACGAGCAGATCGCCGACGCGCGCGGCGTCGCGCCCAACTTTGGCGGCAGCATCCTCAACGCGCTGTTCGGCCTGCAGCTTCTCGGTCCGGCGGACGCCTTCAATTTCATCGGCGAGCACGCCCGGGGCCTGTTGCCGGCCGCCCTGCTGCTCGGCGAGGGCAGCTTCGAGTTCGACCGCGAGGCCAAGGCGCCGGCCACCGCGATGCCCCTGGGCGACCGCTGGGGGCTCGCGGCCAGCGCTGCCCGCGAGGCTCCCATCGAAGCCGTCAAGGAACGGCTCGACGACAAGCTGCAGTGGCCCGTGATGAAGAGCGGCGGGCGAGTCGAGATCAGCAAGCTCAAGCTCAACGCCCAGGAGGCGAGGGCGGCCTCGTACTTCGACGGAGTCCACTCGGTCGACGGGCTGTGCGACATGATGCCGGCCGAGAGCGAGACCATCGTTCGCACGGCCTTCCTCCTCTCGAGCTTCGAGGCCCTCTCCTTCGCTCAAGAGCAGGCATCTCTC
>DHSB01000147.1:0-246 GCA_002408385.1 Myxococcales bacterium UBA5297 | reverse complement strand
AGCTTCGAGGCCCTCTCCTTCGCCGAAGGCGCCACGCCGACCAAGCCCAAGGTCAGCCCGGCCGCTGACAGGAAGCCGGCGGACGAACAGGTCGCTGCGCCAGATGCGGCCGCCGAGGCGAAGCGAGCATCGGCCGACGAGCCGAGCGCTGACGCACCCCAGGCGGCCCGCCCGCCCCCGGCCGCAGGCGGCGCTGCGCCGCGCGCGGACGCTCCGGCTGGTGCGCCCCCGAAGCTCGCGCCTCCG
>DHSB01000111.1:2626-3129 GCA_002408385.1 Myxococcales bacterium UBA5297 | reverse complement strand
GCCTGCGGCGCCGCGGGGGCAGCCGCACGAGGCGCTGGAGCTGCCGGCTCCGGGCGCCGGAGGGCCGGACGCGCCGGCGCCGCCGCGGGTCGCTTCGGCGCCGCCCGGTCGAGCGGCACGCCGGACTTGCGGGCATAGAGCTGCGCCAGGGTCTGCTGGGTCGCGACGTGCTCGGGCTCGAGCTCGAGGATGAGCTTGCAGACCGCGATCGCACGAGGCAGCAGGCCCTCGCGCGCATAGGTCTCGGCGGCGACCCGGTAGGCCGAGACCGCCTTCGCCGGTTCGCCGCACTTCACGTACGCGTCGCCCAGGCGCACGCGCATCTGCATGTCCTTGGGCTCGAGCTGGCAGAGCTGCTCGTAGACCGAGACGGCCTTCGGGTACTTGCCCTTGGAGAAGTGGCGCGTCGCCTGGTCCTTGAGCTCACGGATGTCCGGCATCAGGGGCCCCCGCCTTCCGGACCGAGGACCTCCTCGGCCGCCCGCCGCACCTCGGCGTAGTAG
>DHSB01000111.1:0-2525 GCA_002408385.1 Myxococcales bacterium UBA5297 | reverse complement strand
CCCCCCCCCCCCGCCCCCCCGCCGCACCTCGGCGTAGTAGTCGAAGCGAAGGGCGGAGAGCGCTTCGGTCTTCGCGCCGGCGCCCACCTTGCCAAGAGCCCGAGCCGCGGCAGCGCGGATGTCCGGCCGCTCGCTATACAGCTCGCGGCCGAGCGCCTCGGCTCCCGAAGGGTCGCCCAGTGCCCCGAGCGCTTCGATGATCTCCAGCCGCGCGACACTGGTGCGGTCGGCGAGCTGCTCGATAAGAGCGATGACGTGGGCGCGGTCACCGAGCTTTCCGAGCGCGGCCGCCGCTTCGAGGCTCTCGAGCCCGCCGACGCCCAAAAGCTTCGCGATCGCCGGCCCGGCGGCGACCGCCTTCAGCTCGCCCAGCGCGCGGATGATCTCCGAACGGTCGGCGCCACGCTCGGCCAGCGCTCCCTGGAGCACGGGCAACGCCGCGGGCCCCGCCATCACGAGCCCCTTCGCCGTCTCGCGCACGACCTCGAGCGACCGGTCGCGCAGACAGGCAGCCGCGCGCTCGAGCCCTTGGGCGCCCGCCCTGGGCAGCGCGCCGCAGGCCGCCGCGCGTACGCCGACGACCGGGTCAGAGGCGAGCTGCTCGAGGATGGGCACCGCGCCTTGCGAACCGAGCGCACCTGCCGCCCGCTCGAGCGCTATCAGCAGGCCGAACTCGCCCGGCTGCACGTCGTCGGCGAGGTCGAGCGGCACCTTCTCCTCGCGGTCGACGATGGGGATGCCTTGCGCCTCGGCGCGGGCGGCCTTCATCGCATCGACCCGCTGCAGCATGGCCTTGAAGCTCTCCTTGCGTTCGCGCTCGGAGGCCAGGTACGCGGCGAGCTGAGCCGGCAGGCCGGCCTCTTCGTCCCCGTGGTCGTGGCCGTGCTCGTCAGCCTGCGCCTCGACGAGCGGCAACGGGCCCGCAATCCACTTCTGGCGCGCCCGGGCCAGTCTCGCCGCTTCCGCCGAGAGCATCTTGAGCACCTTCGGCTCGGCCTGCGGCGCCTCGAGCGAGGCGAGCGCGTGCGCGGCGGCGAGGCGAATCGCCTCGTCCGAGGAGTCGAGCAGCGCGGTCACCTTCGCGGAGCCCTCTGCGCCGCCGAGCACCGCCAGAACCGCCAGCGCCGCCAGAGTCTCGGAGCCGCCGCGCGAGAGCCGGCTCAGGACCGGCTCGACCGGGCAGCGCGCGGTTGCCATGCGCGCGGAGGCGACCGCGACGTCATGCGGCGCCTCGGCGGTCAGTTTGCAGAGCGCCTGTGGCGCCGCTTCGACCGATGCAAGCCGCCCGAGGGCCCGGACCGCCGCGATGGCGCTCGGCCCGCCATCGCGGGCCATCTTGTCGAGCGCGGGCACCGCCGCCGGATCCCCAAGCTTTCCGAGCGCGTCGGCAGCCGCCTCGCGCAGCATCGGGTAGTTCTCCTTGACGACGCCAAGGAGCGCGGCGAGCGCCCGCTTGTCGCGAGCGGCGCCGACCCCGCGAACCGCCGCGGCCGCGAGCAGCACCGAGTCATCGCCCAGCAGAGGCAGCAGCCTCTCGACCGCGTCGCCTCGCCCGCTGCGTCCCAGCTCCTCGGCCGCGCCGACCCGCTCGGCTGGCCCGCCCGACTCGAGCGCCTTCAGGTTGCGCTCCCAGAGCACCTTGGCCTCGTGGCGGACCGCCTCGCCGAGCGCCGGCGCCCCGATGGCCGCGGCGATGGCCTTGCGCGCCGGGGCGTCCTGACGTCCGTAGGCGTTCAGCAGATAAGCCCGGGACTTGTCGGTGTTGAACCTGGCGAGCCCGGCCGCGGCAACTGCCTGCACCTCGGGATCAGGATCCGCCAGAAGCTCGCCGAGCGTGTCGATGGCCCTCGTGTCTTCAGACCTGCCAAGCGCACGAGCGGCCTCCTCGCGAATGGTGGCCGACTGCTCGCGGGCAGCCTTCAAGAAGAGCGGGAAGTCCTCCTCGTGGCCGAGCGCGCCGAGCTTGGCCAGCGCCTTGGCGCGCAGCTCTGGCCGGGTCGCGGTCCGGTACTCGGCCAGGTTGTTCTCGCGCTCGCGCTGGCAGCCGACGAAGCCGGTGGCCAGGCCAATCGCCAGCAGGCCTACCAACACCCAGGGCAGCGGCCGCGTCGGAAACCCGGATGGTCCTCGCAAGTCAACCTCGCAGAAGAGAATCGGCGTTCAGGCGGCGCGGTTGCGGGGCCGCCAGCATGTTGTTCGGAGCTTCGAAAATGTTAGCCCTGCGTCAGAGAGGCGGTCAACACAAGCGTCCGCCTTCCCTCGGTTTTTTCAGCGACGGCCCGGGCCGCGCGGTGGCTTGCGTCCCGGCGCACGCCGGGCACCGACGGGCCGCGCTTCGCTCGTGCGACCTGCGCTCTTGCCCGGCCCCTGCCGGCGTGCCTGCCCTCCGGAGCGGTTCGACCCGACCGACTCCTCGCCACCGCGTCGAGGACCGGTGCCCCGACCGCGACCGGCTCGGCCCGGCTCGGCGGCGCCTCGGCCACGACCGGCTCGGCTCGGCTCGCCGGCGTTGCCCGTGCTCCAGG
>DHSB01000219.1:102804-102947 GCA_002408385.1 Myxococcales bacterium UBA5297 | reverse complement strand
ACCCGGACACCGATGGCGACGGCCTCAAGGACGGGGTCGACCCGAACCCGCTCGTGCCCGACGGCAGCGAGGGCGACGCTGACGGCGACGGCCTGGCCGACGAGATCGACCCCGACCCGAGCAACCCGGACACCGACGGCGAC
>DHSB01000219.1:92047-102512 GCA_002408385.1 Myxococcales bacterium UBA5297 | reverse complement strand
GACACCGACGGCGACGGCATCCTCGACAGCGTCGACTCCGATCCGACCGTGTCCAACCCTCCGGGCGAGCCTGACCGCGACGGCGACGGGGTGCCCGACGCGCTCGACGCCTTCCCCGACGATCCGGACGCCGACGGCGACGGCCTGCTCGACGGCCAGGAGGACGCCAACCGCAACGGCGTGGTCGACGAGGGCGAGACGAACCCGGCGCGCTTCGACACCGACGGCGACGGCCTGTCCGACGGCGAGGAGCGCATCCCCGGCGCCGACGGCTTTGTCACCGATCCCCTCAAGCGCGACACCGACGGCGACGGCCTGCTCGACAGCGTCGACCCGGACCCGACCGTCTTTACCCCGGGCGCCTCGGTCGGCGATCGCGACGGCGACGGCATCCCCAACTCGCTCGACCCCGATCCGGACAACCCGGACGACGACAACGACGGCCTGCTCGACGGCCAGGAAGACCGCAACGGCAACGGCATCGTCGACCCCGGCGAGACCGACCCGCTCAACGCCGACACCGACGGCGACGGTCTGGTCGACGGCCTCGAGGCCCAGGGCAAGACCGATCCGCTCAACCCGGACACCGACGGCGACGGGCTCTCCGACGGCCAGGAGGACGCGAACGCCAACGGCCGGCGCGACCCGGGCGAGACCGATCCGACCAAGCCCGACACCGACGGCGACGGCCTGCTCGACGGCCTCGAGGCGGCCTACGGCGCCAACCCGCTGCTGCGCGACACCGACGGCGACGGGCTCACCGACGGCCAGGAGGTGGTGCTTGGCACCGAGCCGAACCGCCGCGACACCGACGGCGACGGGCTTGACGACGGCGACGAGGTGCGCGCGGGCTGTGACCCGCTGCGCAACGACGCCGGCCTCGACCCGGACGGCGACGGCCTGCTCAACCGCGACGAGGTCGCGCTCGGCACCCGCTGCGACCTGGCCGACACCGACGGCGACGGCCTGCTCGACGGGGTCGACGCCTACCCGCTCGACCCGACGATGCCTCCGTACGACCCGGACGACTCGGACAGCGACGGCCTGCCCGACGCCATCGACCCGAACCCGGGCAACCCGGACACCGACGGCGACGGCCTGCTCGACGGCCAGGAGGATCGCAACGCCAACGGCGTCGTCGACCCGGGCGAGACCGACCCGCGCAAGCCCGACTCGGATGCCGACGGCCTCATCGACGGCGACGAGGACCGCAACCGCAACGGCGTCGTCGACCCGGGCGAGACCGACCCGCTCAACTCCGACACCGACGGCGACGGGGTGCGCGATGGCGTCGACCCCGCCCCGCTCGACGCGAGCATCCCCGGCACGGTGGTCGACTCCGACGGCGACGGCCTGCCCGACGCCTTCGACCCGAACCCGAACAACCCGGACACCGACGGCGACGGGCTGCTCGACGGTCTCGAGGACCGCAACCACAACGGCAAGGTCGACCCGGGCGAGACCGACCCGCTCGTCGTCGACAGCGACCATGACGGCCTGGCCGACGGCGTCGAGGACGCCAACCTCAACGGCCGGCGCGACCCGGGCGAGACCGACCCGACCAACCGCGACACCGACGGCGACGGCATCCTCGACGGCGCCGACCCCGACCCGCTGGTCGCCGACACCAACCCGAGCGGCGACTTCGACGGCGACGGCCTGCCCAACGGCGTCGACCCCGAGCCGTACGATCCGGACGCCGACGACGACGGCCTGCTCGATGGCCAGGAGGACCGCAACCGCAACGGCATCGTCGACGCCGACGAGACCGATCCGCGCAAGTGGGACACCGATGGCGACGGGCTGAGCGATGGCTACGAGGACCGCAACCTCAACGGCCGGGTCGACCCGGGCGAGACCGACCCGCGGCTGGCCGACACGGACGGCGACGGCGTGCCCGACGGCCAGGATGCGGCCCCGCTCGACCCGACCGCCTCGCGCGACACCGACAACGACGGGCTGACCGACGATGTCGACCCCGACGACGACAACGACGGGCTCTCGGACATCGAGGAGCTCGAGCGGGGCAGCGACGGCTTCATCACCGATCCGCTCAAGCGCGACACCGACGGCGACGGGGTGGGCGACCGCGAGGACGTCAACCCGCTCAACCCGGACATCGACGCTGACGGCCTGCTCGACGGCGAGGAGGACAAGAACGCCAACGGCCGGGTCGACCCGGGCGAGACCGATCCGCGCAACCCGGACACCGACGGCGACGGCCTGAGCGATGGCTGGGAGGTCGACCACGGCACCGATCCGCTGCGCCGCACGCTGACGCTGGTCAGCATCACTCCGAACTACGGCAGCCAGTCGGGGGCGACCCCGGTCGAGCTGCGCGGCTCGGGCTTCGGGCCGGCGACCTCGGTCAGCTTCGGCGGGCGCGCCTGCAGCGTACTCTCGGTGCTGTCGGCGACCCGGCTCACCTGCAAGACGCCCACGGCCGACGAGCCGGGCCTCGTCGACGTCTCGGTCACCAACGACCTGGGCGACACCGCGACGATGGCCTCGGGCTTCAACTACACCGTGTCCAACACGATCGTCGCCCCGACCACCATCGATCCGTCCGACACCACCTACGAGGACGCCTGCCTGGTCATCGACGCTCCGATCACGGTGACCATCGACGGCGCTCACCGCTTCCAGTGCCTGGTGCTGCGCGGCGGGGCGACGCTCACCCACAGCGCGGGCAGCTTCATGGAGCTGAGCATCTCGTCGTTCTTCAGCGTGGCGGCCGACAGCAAGATCGACGTGAGCGGCAAGGGCCTGACCGGCCCGTACTCGGGCGTCTCCGGCTTCACCGGCAGCTACGCCGGCGGCAGCCACGGCGGCATGGGCGGCAACGGCGCGAGCGCGGTCTACGACAGCTACCTGAACCCCTCGAAGCCGGGCTCGGGCGGCTACGGCAACCAGTCGAAGGGCGGAGGCGTCGTGCGCATCGACCTCGGGACCACCGGCCAGGCGGTCATCGACGGGCGCATCCTCGCCAACGGCGCGAACAGCACCTGCTGCGGCTACGGCGGCGCGGCCGGCGGCTCGGTCTTCCTCTCGGCGGCGACCCTGTCGGGCGCCGGGCGCATCGAGGCGAAGGGCGGCCACGGCAGCGACTGGGGCGGCGGCGGCGGCGGGCGCATCGCGGTCGTCAACCTCGACCCCAACGGCCTGAGCGGCGGCTTCGCGGGCGCGGGCCTCTACAACGCGCTCGACGCGCGCGGCGGGGCCAGCACCAAAGCCAACGCCTACGGCGGCGCGGGCACGGTCTTCGTCAAGACCCAGGCCCAGCAGTGGGGCGATCTCATCGTCGACAACTTCGGGCTCAACGGGCGCACTCCGCTCTACTCGGTGCCCGGTGGCGCGGTGAACGGCCTGAGCGCGAACACGCTCTCGGACTTCAGCCACACCCTCGATCCCGAGGGCTTCGTCGGCGCGCTGCTCAAGCCGAACGTGGCCGAGAACGAGACGCGCACGCTGACCGACGACACCTACTTCAAGGTGCTCGCCAACAACTCGACCACCTTCACCCTGGACGGCGATCCGACCACCGTTGCCTCGCTCAACGACACCTACCGAGGCCTGTTCATCTTCGACAACCTCGAGGTGCGCAACAGCGCCCAGGTCAGCAGCGTCGCCGACGTGCTGGTGCTCGGAGGTGACCGCTCGAGCGGCGACGCGACCAGCTTCCGCATCTCGGGCTCGGTCGACGCCCCGTACCTCGAGCTGCAAGGGGTCGAGCGGGTCACCGTCACCGGCGCGTTCGGCTCGGTCGAGGGCGCCAACATCTGGAGCCCGGTGCGCCACTTCGAGGTGCTCGACGCGACCGGCCACCTCGAGACCATCGAGGCGACCGAGGACGTGCGCATCAACTCGAGCAGCCTGTCGGTGCGCAGCCTCTCGGCCACCGGCCCGGCCTCGATCGTCGGCGGCACGGTCACCGCGCAGCGGCTCGCGGCCCGCGAGCTGAGGGTCGAGTCGAGCGGCGTGCTCACGCAGTTCACCGGCGACACGGCCGGCCTGACCATCGAGACGGTCGAGCGCGTGCACGTCACGGCGGGCAGCCGCATCGACGTCAGTGAGCGCGGCCACCTCGGCCTGCGGCCGGGGCTCAAGGGCAGCCTCGGCACCTACGGCGGCGCTCCGCACGGAGGCCTGGGCGCCCGCAGCGGCGCCGAGACGTACGACTCGTACCTCGAGCCGCACGAGCTCGGCAGCGGCGGCTACGGCAGCAACACCCGCGGCGGCGGCCTCGTGCGCGTGCTGCTTGGCAGCGGCGGCAGCCTCGAGCTCGAGGGTGAGCTGCGCGCCAACGGCAAGGCGAGCTGGTGCTGCGGCTACGGCGGCGGCGCGGGCGGCAGTGTCTACGTGCGCGCCACGCGCATCGCGGGCGCCGGCACGATCCGCGCCGACGGCGGCCACGGCAGCGACTGGGGCGGCGGCGGCGGCGGGCGCATCGCGCTCGTCGGCTTCGACGCGGGGCTGCTCACCGGCAGCTTCGCCGAGCCGGCGCTCTACGCGCGGGTGACCGCCTACGGCGGGCGCGGCGGGACGACCGCTGGCGCGGGCACCGTCTTCCTCAAGTCGACGGCGCAGACCTGGGGCGATCTCGTGGTCGACAACGGCGGAGTCGTCGCCTCCACGCCGCTGCCCTCTATCCCCGAGGGCGAGCTCGACATCGTCGACGGCTCGAGCGTCGAGGACAGCTCCGCGACGATGGTGGCCGACCTGTACGCCGGCTACTTCGTCAACCTGGACATCGCCCAGAACGCCACCCCGACCCTCGCCGACGACCGGCTCCTCAAGGTCGTCTCGAACACCGGCACGCGCCTGGTGCTCGACGGCGACCCGCGCACCGTCGCGCAGGTCGGCAGCCGGATGCGAGCGGCCTTCGTCTTCGACAACCTCGAGCTGCGCGGCGGCGCTCAGCTCAGCGCCCCGGGCGCCGATGTGCTCGTGCGCTCGGGCGACCGGAGCAGCCGTGACGGGGCGACGCTCCGAGCCTCCGGTTCGGTGGCTGGGCGCTTCGTCGAGCTGGCCGGGGTCACCCGCGTCATCTACGAAGGCCCGTTCGGCACGGTGCAGGGCGGCAGCGTCCTCAGCGTCCCGCCGGTGCTCGACGTCATCGGCGGCACGGGCACCATCGTCGAGGCGCTCGCCGGCTCGCAGGTGCGCATCGCCAACTCGGCGGTCACCGCGCCCCTGATCCGCAGCGGCGGTTTGGTCTCGATCACCGGGTCGAGCACGGTCACCGCGAACGAGCTCGAGGCGGTCTCCTCGCTGCGCATCGGCACCGGCGCGACGCTGACGCACCCGGGCGGCAGCGTCTCTGGGCTGCTCGTCCACGGGATGCCCGTCGTCACCATCGAGGCGGGCGGGCGCATCGACGTCTCGGGCCGCGGCTACACGGGCGTGCGCCCGGGCAGTGGAGGCGTCGGCAGCAGCTCCGGCGGCTCGTACGGCGGCAAGGGCGGATCGACCTCCAACAGCGTCTACGGCAACTACGCCGCGCCCATCGACCTGGGCTCGGGTGGCTACGGCTCGCAGACGCCGGGCGGCGGCGCGGTGCGCATCGCGCTGGGCTCGGGCTCGCTGCTGACCCTCGACGGCGAGATCCTCAGCAACGGCACCAACAGTTGGTGCTGCGGCTACGGCGGCGGCGCGGGTGGCTCGGTCTACGTGACGACCTCGACGCTGGTCGGCAGCGGCGTCATCGCGGCCAAGGGCGGCAACGGCTCGTCGTGGTGGTCGGGCGGCGGCGGACGCATCGCCGTCGACGGGCTCGCTGTGGACGGCCTCGGCGGCGCCTTCTACTCGGATCCGTTCGACCACCTGCTCGCGCAGGGCGGCGGCGGCACCCGGGTCGCGGCGGCCGGCACGGTCTTCCTCAAGACCATCGCGCAGCAGTGGGGCGACCTGATCATCGACAACAAGACCGTCCCCGCGGTCACGCACCTGCCCGACCTGCCGCTGAACGTCGCCGACCAGGTGGATGCCGACCGGCTCATCACCCTGGCGTTGACCATGACGCCCGACTACTACGCCGGGCTCTGGCTGCGGCCGAACGCGAGCCACGCGGACGACGGCGACCTGCGCGACGACGTCGTACTCCAGGTGCTCACGCACGACGCGACCGACTTCGTGCTCGACATCGCGCCGCTCGGAGCGCCGCTCACCACGGTGACCTCGGCGGGCGTCGCCTACCGGCCGGCCTACACCTTCGACAACCTCGAGATCCGCGGCGCCGCCAAGCTGCACACCGCCGGCGACGTCCTCGTTCTCGACGGCGACCTGGCGAGCGGTGACACGGCGACATTCAACCTGGCTTCGGGCACCGAGCTGAAGGCGAACATCGTCGACCTCAACCTCGCCCAGAAGATCGGCGTCGGCGCCCTCACTGGGACGGTCTACACGCACTGAGGCGCAGGTTCGTAGTCAGTAGATGGCGGGCGTCCGGTCTCCGTACCGGGCGCCCGCCTTGTTCATGGAAGGCGGATCTGAACTTCGCCTGCGTCGTCGAAGGTGGAGTTTCTCCTCCATCATGTGAGTCCGCGCGAAATGGCGGATGGAGGGCGGAGCTCCAGCTCCGCCTGCGTCGTCGAAGGTGGAGCTTTGCCTCCATCATGTGAGTCCGCGCGAAATGGCGGATGGAGGGCGGAGATCCAGCTCCGCCCGCGTCGTCGAGGGTGGAGCTTCTGCCTCCATCATGTGAGTCCGCGCGAAATGACGGATGGAGGGCAGAGCTGGAGCTCCGCCGTCCACCAACTCCGTCGCCTCGTCCAAGGCGGAGCTGGAGCTCCGCCGTCCACCAACTCCGCCGTCCACCAACTCCGTCGCCTCTCGAAGCTGAGATTCAACCTCCACTCGCGCTCACTGCCAGAAGCCTGACATTCGCCCCCGGCCGCCGTAGGCTTGCCGGCATGGCACTCGAGCCGCTGGTCGACCTCTTCCTGGACTTCATCCGCACCGAGCGCGGCCTCTCCAACAACACGCTCGAGGCCTACTCGCGCGACCTGCGCGACTACCTCGACTTCCTCTCGAAGGCCGGGGTAGGGGAGCCCGAGGCGGTCCTGCCCGACCACGTCGAGCGGCATCTGGTCGATCTCCACGGCCGCGGGTTGTCGCACCGCTCGCAGGCGCGCCACCTCGCCGCGGTGCGCGGCTTCCACCTCTTCCTGCTCCGCGAGCGGTACGCGAAGAACGACCCGACCGAGAACGTCGAGACCCCGCGCGCGAGCCGAAATCTGCCGGTCTTCCTGACGCTCGACGAGGTCGAGAGGCTGCTCGCCGCGCCCGATGACAAGCAGCCCGCCGGTCAGCGCGACCGGGCGATGCTCGAGGTGATGTATGCCACCGGCCTGCGCGTCTCCGAGGCCGTGGGGCTGACGACCGAGGACGTCAATCTGCGCGACGGCTACCTCGTCGCCCAAGGCAAGGGCGGCAAGGAGCGCATCGTGCCGCTGGGCGAGTACGCCATCGAGTTTGTCAAGCGCTGGCTCGAGGGCGGGCGCGAGGCGCTGCGCAAGGGCCGCACGGCGCGCGCGCTATTCATCGGTCCGCGCGGCACGGCGCTGACGCGCCAAGGCGTGTGGAAGATCATTCGGCGCTACGCGCTCGCCGCGGGGATCAAGAAGCAGATCTCTCCGCACAAGCTGCGGCACAGCTTCGCCACGCACCTGCTCGAGCGAGGCGCCGACCTGCGCGCCGTCCAGGCGATGCTCGGCCACGCGGACATCTCGACGACGCAGATCTACACACACGTCGATCGCGCCCGGGTCCGCCGCATCTACGACAAGGCGCATCCGCGCGCCTGAAGAGGTGTCGAAGAATCCTTCGAGCGAAGACCGGTCAGCCCGAGCCCCTCGGCAGGGCTCGGGGAAGGCGAAGGCGAGGGTCGACTTCGCCTCCCTCGTTCCTCGTGAGGCTACGCTCGGGGGTGAGCGCGTCGCGATCTTGATCCCGCGCTTCCGGATCGGCGCTCGCGATCGCCGCGCGGGTCCCGCGACCGGCGTCGCTGACTTCGAGCAGGCTTTTCCCTTCGCGAAAATCCCCCCTGCCCAGGGTTTCTGGATGGGACAGCGGGTGCCTAGCGTCCCCGAAAACCCGGGAGACTTGGCGATGCCGAACAGCGATTTCCAGAAGCTCTACATCGACGGCGCGTGGCGAGAGGGCAGCAGCGAGTCGACGGGGCGCATCCACAATCCGTACACCGACGAGCCGGTCCTCGAGCTTCGGCTCGCGAGCAAGGTGGACGTCGACGACGCGTACCGCGCCGCTTCTTTGGCGCAGCCCGGGTGGGCGCGCACGCCTCCGCAAGTGCGTCAGCGCATCCTCGAGCGGGCCGGGCACGCGGTTCACTTTCGGCGCGAGGAGATCGTCGACTGGCTCATCCGCGAGTCGGGCAGCACGCGGGTGAAGGCTCACTTCGAGGTGGAGCTCGCCCTGGGCATCCTCAAGGAGGCGGCGACCTTCCCGCTGCGGGCAGAGGGGCGAATCCTCCCCTCGCTCTGGCGAGACAACGAGAATCGCCTCTACCGCAAGCCGGTCGGCGTCGTCGGGGTGCTCACCCCGTGGGACTTCCCGTTCCACCTCGCGATGCGCTCGGTGGCGCCCATCCTCGCGACCGGCAACGCCCTGGTGCTCAAGCCCGCGTCGGCGACGCCGGTGAGTGGCGGCCTGCTCATCGCCGACCTCTTCGAGGAGGCAGGCCTGCCCGGCGGGCTGCTCAACGTGCTGGTCGGGAAGGCCGCGGAGATCGGCGATTGGATGGTCGAGCACCCCGCCGCGCGCGCCATCTCGTTTACCGGGTCCACCGAGGTCGGGCGGCACGTCGCCGAGCTAGCGGCGCGCCAGTTCAAGGACACGGCGCTCGAGCTGGGCGGCAACAACGCCTTCATCGTGCTCGAAGACGCCGACCTCGACTGCGCGGTCGACAGCGCGGTCTTCGGCAAGTTCCTGCACCAGGGGCAGAGCTGCATGGCGGTCAACCGGTTCCTCGTCCACGAGCGGCTCTACGAGCCGTTCATCGAGCGCTTCGTGGCCAAGGTGAAGGGGCTGCGGGTGGGCAACCCCACCGACTCGGAGACGGTGATCGGGCCGCTGCTCAACCGGGAGCAGGTCGAGAGCATTCAGTCGAAGATCCAGGAGAGCATCCGCCAGGGCGCGGTGCCCGTGCTGCGGGGGGAGGTGCGCGGCAACCTCATGGAGCCGGTGGTGCTGAGCGACGTGAAGAACGAGATGCCCGTCGCCAAGCAGGAGCTCTTCGGGCCGGTGGCGCCGTTCATCGCCTTCGGCGACGACGAGGAGGCGGTGCGCCTCGCCAACGCGACCGAGTACGGGCTGAGCGGCGCGGTCCATTCGTGCCACCGGGAGCGCGCGGTGCGCATCGCCCAGCGCATCGAGGCCGGGATGGTCCACGTCAACGACACCCCGGTGAACGACGAGCCGCACGTCGCCTTCGGTGGCGACAAGCACTCCGGGCTCGGGCGGTTTGGCGGCGAGTGGGCGCTCGAGAAGTTCACCAAGCTCCAGTGGGTCTCGGTCCAGCACGAGCCGCGCGAGTACCCGGACGCCTTCGGGCTCGGCAAGGCCGGCGAGGACGACCTGCACGTCTCGCAGGTGATGCAGACGCTCCACTGAACGGCTCCGGCCGACTCGGAAAGACGCGGCCCCGCCTCTTGGCGAGGGCCGCGGTGCCTTTGGGTAGTCGCGAACAGGCGCTCGAGGCGGCCGCAGGGCCGTTGAAGAGGGTGCCGCTGGCTTGATCAGCGCTGATCAAGACCGCGGCGGGTGCGCCGCTGGTTCAGTCAGCACGGATCAGAGCCGCGGCCGTATCGCCGTCGGTCTAGTCAGCGTCGATCTGAGTCGCGGCGGGGGCGCCGCCGGTCTGATCTGCGTCGATCATCTCGGCGGCTGCCCTCGGAACGGCCGTCCCGGCCTTCGGAGCGCCCCTACTGCGCCCGTGTGGGGAGATGGCAGGCCGGCAGCGCCCGAGACCCAAAGAGAAATCCCCTCGCCCGACAGGGGCGAGGGGATCCGAAGTTGCGAGAGTCGAGACCGCTACACGCGGCCGAGCATGCGCGCCTTCAGGCCGCTGGTCGCGTCGACGCGGTACTTGCCGCCGTCGCGGGCGACGACGAGCGCCTCGACGCCGGGCAGCGAGCTGCACAGGCGCAGCGCGGCGTCGGCGCCGAGCACGCAGGCCGCGGTGGAGAGGGCGTCGGCTTCGATCGCCGTCGCGGCGACCACCGTCGCGCTGACCACGCCGTCGACCGGCTCGCCGCTGCGCGGGTCGAGGATGTGCGTCACCTGGCGCCCCTCGACCTCGTAGCGCTGCTCGTAGGTGCCGCTGGTGGCGACCGCCTGGTCCGGCGCGAGCTCGACGCTCGCGAGCAGCTCGCCGGTGCGGACCGGGTTGCGCACGCCGACCTTCCAGGGCTCGCCGTTCGGCTGGGCGCCGACGCTGCGCAGGTCG
>DHSB01000219.1:85556-91895 GCA_002408385.1 Myxococcales bacterium UBA5297 | reverse complement strand
ACGCTGCGCAGGTCGCCGCCGGCGTTGACGAGGCCGCTCAGCCCCGAGGCCCGCAGCGCCTCGGCTGCGCGGTCGGCGCCATAGCCCTTGGCGATGCCGCCGAAGTCCAGCCCGAGCCCCTCGGCGTCGAAGGCGACGCCGCTCGCGGCGCTGTCGACCCGCTTCAAGCCGGTGCGCTCGAGGCTCGCCCGCAACGCCTCGCGGCCGGGCAGGCGGGTCGGCCGGCCCTGGCGGAAACCCCAGGAGCTCATCAGCGGGCCGACCGTCGGATCGAAGGCGCCGTCGGTCAGGCCGTGGATGCGCCGGCTCTCGTCGAGCACGCGCTGCAACTCGCTCGAGACCGCGACGCGCGCGCGGGAGGCGCTCGCGTTCAGGCCCGACAGCTCGCTGTCGGGCAGGAAGACCGACAGCTTGCGCTCGAGGGCGCTCACCGCGCCGACCGCTTTCCCAACCGCCGCACCCGCGCCCGCGGGCAGCGAGAGCTCGAGATAGGTCCCCATCGCCGCGAAGCGGGCGACCTCGAGGTCGCCTGTGCCCGCGAGCAGCCCGAGCACGCCACGCCGTGAGGCGAACGCCGCGCCCACCGCCAGCGCGCCACCGCCGGCCAGCAGCGCCCGGCGCGAGAACTTCCGGTCTTCCGATCCGTTCTTCATCGCTTCCTCGTCGAAGGGCGGGAGCATTCTCCCGCCCGTTCAATCTGCCGAGATGGCCCGCACCTGCACCTGGAAGCGGCCTGTCGGCGCCCCACGCGCGTCGCGTACCCGTCGGTCGTATAGCCAAACGATTGCGACCCCGATGCCTAGTCCGAGCAGCGCGAAGAGCGCGCTGAGCGGGTCGCGAGCCGCGCCGATGCCCATCCAGCCGAGCAGGCCCCAGCCAAGCCCGGCGCCGAGCAGCAACCCGGCCAGAGGCACCAGGTAGACCCAGGCGCAGGCGGTCAAGAAGGCGCCGTCGCCCAGCTCGAGCTCGACCTGCTGGCCGATCTGCGCTCCGAGTGGATCGCGCGCGGTCACCTGCGCGTTGCGAGCGCCAAAGCCCATGCTGCAGGCCCCACGAGAGTGGCAGCCGTCGCAGGCCCCGGTGCGATGGACCTCGACGACGACCCAGCCGTCGCCTCGGCTCTCGCGCACTGTGCCGCGCTCGATCATCAGCTCTTCTCTCCACTCGCCGCGGCCGGCTGGGCCTCGGGCTCTTCCGGCTTCGCTTCGGCCGCGGGCGCAGCGGGTTTGGCGGCAGCCTTGCGCTCGGCGATCAGCCTCTTGGCCTCTTCCTTGACCGCCGGATCGGGCTCGCGCAGCAGGAGCAGCGACTGGGGCTTGCAGGCTTCGACGCACAGGCCGCAGGCCTTGCACTTCTCGTCGATGCGCTTGGGCAGGCCGTCCCAGATCAGCGCGTCGTAGGGGCAGGCGCGGATGCAGGCCTTGCACTGGAGGCAGCCGGTGGTGCAGGCCTTGCGAACCAGCTTGGCGGCGAGCTTGGTGCTACAGCCCATCACGAGCTTCTGGGACTGCGCCTCCATGTGCAGCACGCGCTTGGGACAGGCGGCCACGCACTTGCCGCATCCGGTGCACTTCTCCTCGTCGATCACCGGCAGGCGCTTCTCGCCGATCTTGATGGCGCCGAAGGCGCAGGCCGCGACGCAGTCACCCAGCCCCTCGCAGCCCTGGGGGCAGATCTTCGAGCCGCCGGGCACCAGCAGCGTGAGCGACTTGCAGGACTCGTAGCCGAGGTACTCGATCCGCTTGGCGGCGATGCCGATCCCGCCCTGGCAATGCAGGCGGGCGACGGCCCGCTCCTTGGTCGAGACGGCGACGCCGAGGATCTCGCCGATCTTCCGGGCCGTCTCGGCGCCTCCTGGAGTGCAGGCGTTCGGCTCGGCCTTCCCCGCGGCGACCGCGGCGGCGTACCCGGCGCAGCCGGCAAAGCCGCAGCCGCCGCAGTTGGCGCCGGGGAGCGCTTCGGTGATGGCGACGACCTTGGTGTCCTCCTCGACGCGGAAGAAGCGGGAGGCGATGGCGAGCAGGCCCGCCGCGCCGGCACCGATGCCGCCGAGAGAGGCGGCGCTGACAAGGATGGTGGTCAGGTCCACGCTCAGCTCCTCACATCTTGACCATGCCGGCAAAGCCGAGGAACGCCAGCGACAGGATGCCGGCGGCGACCAGGGTCACGGGCATTCCCCGCAGGAAGGCGGGGGTCTCGGTGGTGGTGTCCATGCGCTGGCGGATCCCCGCGAAGACCACGAGCACCAGGGCGAAGCCGACCGAGGCGGCAAACCCGTAGAGCAGTGACTGGAGGAAGTTGAAGTCCTTCTGGATGGCCAGCAGCGCGGCGCCGAGCACCGCGCAGTTGGTGGTGATCAAGGGCAGGTAGATGCCCAGCGCCTGGAAGAGGCCCGGGGACAGCTTCTTGATGACCATCTCCACGAACTGCACCAGCGCGGCGATCACCAGGATGAAGACGATGGTCTTGAGAAACGACAGCCCCAGCGGCGCGAGCAGCAGGTGGTAGAGCAGCCAGGTGATGACCGAGGAGACGGTGATCACGAAGACCACCGCGATGCCCATGCCCATCGAAGACTCAATCTTCTTGCTGACCCCGAGAAACGGGCAGATCCCCAAGAACTGGGCGAGGATGAAGTTGTTGACGAAGACCGCCCAGAAGATGAGCTGGAAGTATCCGGCGACTGAGAGCTCCACGGGTCAGCTCCTCCGCAGGCGGTTGGCGCCCACCATCAGCAGTCCGAAGGTCAGGAAGGCGCCGGGCGGCAGCACCATCACCAGCACCGGGTTGGCCTTGAAGCCCTCGCCGAAGACCACCATCTCCAGCGGGGTCCCGCTCAAGAGCGTGCCGTTGCCGAGCACCTCGCGGATCAGCGCCATCGAGCCCAGGGCGAGCATGTAGCCCAGGCCCATCCCCAGCCCGTCGAGCAGCGAGCGCCACAGCCCGTTCTTGGCCGCGAAGGCCTCGGCCCGCCCGAGGATGATGCAGTTGACGACGATGAGCGGGATGAAGACCCCGAGCGCCTGATAAAGCGACAGGAAGTAGGCCTCCATCAGCATGTCGACCATGGTCACGAACGAGGCGATGACCACGATGTAGGCCGGGATGCGCACCTCGGAGGGGATCACCTTGCGCAGCAGGGAGATGGCCACGTTGGACATCGCCAAGACGAAGGTGACCGCCAGGCCCATGCCGAGGGCGTTGACCACGGTGGTCGTCAGCGCCAGCGCCGGGCAGGTGCCCAGCACCAGCACGAAGAGCGGGTTCTCGCGCACCAGGCCCTTGTTCAGGTCCTGGACGGCGGTCAACTCAGCCACGGCTGCCTCCTTGCGTGGGCTGTGCCTGGGCGCCGGCGGCCGGCAGGCGCTGGAGGTACTTGCGCAGCGTCTCCATCGCCTGGTTCACGGAGCGGGTCGCGGTGCGGCTGGAGATGGTCGCGCCGGTGATGGCCTGGATGGTGCCGCCGTCCTTGGTCACCTTCAGGCCCTCGGCGGGGACCACCAGGCCCTTGAACTGGGAGGAGAACTTCTCGTCGGCCAGCTTGGAGCCAAGGCCCGGGGTCTCCTTGTGGCCCAGCACCCGAAGCGCGTGCACCTTGCCGTCGGGAAGCAGGCCGACCATGTAGCTCACCTCACCGCCGAAGCCGCCGGCATCAGAAACCTCGAGCGCCACGCCGACCAGCTTGCCTTCCTGGAAGGCCGCATACATCGGTGGCGCGTCGGCTTCGCCGAGCGCGGTGCGCACCGACTCGGGCCCGGCCAGCCGATCGAAGGCGGGCAGCACCGTCTGCACCGCGTCGAGAGTAGTCTGGGCGCGAGCCGCGGCGATCGGCGCCGTGGTGAGCGAGTTGACCAGGCCGAGCAGGCCTGCCGACACCGCGCAGATGCTCGTGAGCACCACTATCCAGCGGATCTCGGCCTTCATGCGGCCACCCCCGGCTTGGCAGCGAGCGCCTTGGTCTTCTTCACAGGCACCGTGCCGAAAGAGCGTGGTTTGACGTAGTGGTCGATCAAGGGAGCCAGCCCGTTCATCAGCAGGATGGCGAAGCTGACGCCCTCGGGATAGCCGCCCCACAGGCGGATGACGCCGGTGAGCAGGCCGCCGCCGGTCGCGAAGATGACCCGGCCCCAGAAGGTGTTGGGCGAGGTGACCATGTCGGTCGCCATGAAGATGGCCCCGAGCATCAGGCCTCCGGCGAACAGGTGGGTCACCGGCGAGGCGTAGAGCGCGGGGTCGACCAGCCAGGCGGCCGTCGCGATGAGGATCGTCGTGCCGATGAAGAAGACCGGGATCTCCCAGGTGATGATCCGCTTCCAGAGCAGCAGCGCGCCGCCGAGGAGCAGGGCGATGGCCGAGATTTCGCCGAGCGAGCCGCCGACGTTGCCGAGCAGCAGGTCGGTCGCGCTCGCCGACAGCTCGTGGAGCCGGCCCTCCTTGAGCAGGCCGAGCGGGGTCGCCTCGGTGATCCCCTGCAGGTCCGCGCCCGCCGGGACGAGGCCGCGCTCGCCGGGCCGCAGCCAGGTGGTCATCTGCACGGGCCAGGAGATGAGCAGGAAGACCCGGGCGGTCAGCGCCGGGTTGAAGATGTTGCTGCCGATGCCGCCGAAGACGTGCTTGGCGATGAGGATGGCCACCAGCGCGCCGACGACGATCATCCAGGTCGGCGAGGTCGGCGGCAGGTTCATCGCCAAGAGCACCCCGGTCAGCGCCGCCGACCAGTCACCGAGGCTGCCGGGCGTGCCGAGGTAGCGCAGGCAGAGCCACTCGATGCCCATGCAGGCGGCCACCGCGACGACGTAGACGCGCAGTGCCTCGAGGCCGAAGAACCAGAGCGAGACCAGAACCGCGGGCGCGAGGGCGATGACCACCCAGCGCATGATCTCGGGGACGCCCTGCTCGGCGTGAAGGTGCGGCGAGGTGCCGACGACGAGCTTGGGGGCGGCCGACTCGGCCGGCACGGCCGCCACCGGCGCTGTGCTCTGCGCCGGTGCTGGCGCGGTCGCCGGAGCCGCCATCACCTCAGGCTGATTTTTGCTTTCGCTCATTGAGCTTCGCCTTGCCCAGCCGGATCTGCTGAACCAGCCAGCGATAGGAAGGACAGATGTAACTGCAGGTGCCGCATTCCATGCACTCCATCACGTGCAGCGACTGGGCGGCGTCCAGGTCTCCCAGCTCGACCCGCCGGGCCATCTCCCCGGGCTGCAGCAGCAGCGGGCAGGCCTGGGTGCAGCGCCCGCAGCGGATGCAGGGACTGGGGCGGAGATCGCCGATCTCCTTCTTCGAGAGGAAGATGAAGCCGGAGGTCGCCTTGACGACCGGCACCGCGAGCTCGGCCATGGCCATGCCCATCATCGGGCCGCCCATGACCACCTTGGTCGGCGGCTCGTGCAGCCCGCCGATGCTCTCGACGATGTCGCCGACGATGGTGCCCAGGCGCACCCGGTAGTTGCCCGGGTTCTTGACCATCGAGCCGGTCATCGTCACCACCCGCTCGTAGAAGGGTACGCCCTCCATCACCGCGCGGGCGATCGTCGCGCAGGTCGAGACGTTCTGGACGACGCAGCCGACGTCCATCGGCAGGCCCGGGGGCGGGGGAACCTCGCGGCCGGTCAGCGCCTTGATGAGCTGCTTCTCACCGCCCTGCGGGTACTTGACCTGCAGGACGGTGACCGTGACCTCCGGGTCGCCGGCGAACGCCTTGCGCATCACCTCGGCGGCGTCCGGCTTGTTGCTCTCGACGCCGAAGAAGACGCGCTTGACCCCGAGGATGCGCTGGGCGATGCGCACGCCGTGGGCGATCGCCTCGCTGTCCTCGAGCATCGCCCGGTGGTCGCACGTCAGGAACGGCTCGCACTCGGCCGCGTTGATGATGAGCGTGTCGATGGGCTTGTCTTTGGGCGGCGACAGCTTCACGTGCGTGGGGAAGCCCGCCCCGCCGATGCCGACGATGCCCGCGGCCTGGATAAGCGCCTTGAGCTTCTCGGGCTCGGCGCTCTGGTAGTCGGGGACCGGGCCGGGGATGCGGTACGGCTGGGGCGGCCACTCCTGGCCCTCGGGGGCCGTGGGCAGCGCCTCGATGGTCACCGCCTCGCACTCGTAGCCGGCTGGGTGCAGGTGCTTGCCGACCGCGGTCACCTTGCCGGCGATCGACGCGTGCACCGGCGCCGACACGAAGCCGCCGGCCTCGCCGACCGGCTGGCCCTCGGCCACCAGGTCGCCGGCCTTGACGAGCGGCTTGGCCGGAGCGCCGACGTGCTGGCGCAAGGGCAACACCACCCGCGCCGGAGGCTCGAGCGCGCGCACCGGGCGGGCACAGGTCAGCTCCTTGTGGTCGTTCGG
>DHSB01000219.1:83357-85430 GCA_002408385.1 Myxococcales bacterium UBA5297 | reverse complement strand
CTTGTGGTCGTTCGGATGGACACCGCCGCGGAAGGTTCGCCTCATTGGTCTGTCCCACAGTCGTCGGCCGGGCCGTGGGAGAAGGACCTTCCCTCCCGGGGGCCGTCCAGCCTGCTGCGCATCCGGCTGAGCGGAGCTTCCGACGAGCACTGCTTCGGCGCGCTCGCTCAGTCTCTTGAAAGGCGCCCTATATCCAGCTTTCTGCCGCGAGCGTCAATCACTACGTGACACTCAACGGCACCTGACTTTTGTGAATTCCGAGGGTTGGCGAGGCCCGGCGAGCGGAGTCGTCCGTGAAACGGGCGCGGAGTTCAGGGAGTTGCGCTCTTTACCGGCGTGCCCGCCGAGCGGGCCCGCGCAGAGCCCCGGGGGATAAGGCGAAGTGAACGCCTGAAAAAGCCGGAGATTCCCCGCTCGATGGCTCAAGGCCTCGGGCCGTCGGCGACCACGGCGAACCGGCCCGCCGAGGTGCGCACCAGCCGGTAGTCGCCGCCGTCTTTCGGCGCGAACACCGTGCGGCGGCCCCCGGCCTCCACCGTTACTCTCGGTTCGACGGCCAGATACGAGGCGGTGAAGGAGACCGAGGCGTCTGGCTCGAGCCTCAGGGCCAGGGCGCTCCCCTCGATTTCGATGTGGGCGGGAGCGGCGGTCGAGTTTCGCAGCGCGAACTGCAGCTCGGGCAAATCGTCGCGCTCCGGGGACCGGGGCAGGGCGATGAGCTGCGTGAGGTAGGGCTGACCCCAGCGATCGCAGGCGACGCCGACCCCGGTCTGCGTGAACGCGGCGCTCAAGAGGTTGGCGCGCTGCCCGGGCGAGCCTATCCAGCCCTCGACGGCCTCGCCTGCCGAGCGGGCCCGGAAGGCGAGGTTCTCGGCGAGGGCGGTGAAGCGGTAGCCGCTCTCGCGCACCCGCTGTGAAGGCGAGCGTCGGTCGACGCGGTGGCCGAGCTGCCCGGCGGCTGCCATCGCGATGGACCGCTGCTCGGCTGCCTGCGCGAGGCGCAGGCTGTGCGTCAGGGGCGCGAGGCCCGCGCGGCGGCGCCGGGCGTTGACGAGCTCGACAATCTGCGCCTCGAGCTGCTCATACGGCCCGTCGCAGACGGCCGCGGTGAGGACGAGCGGCGCCTTGGCCTCCACGGCGGGCGCCCCGGTGCCGCTTCGCGGGGCCGCGGGCGCGCAGGTCAAGAGATGGATGGCGCTCGCGACGAGTGCGATTCGCCCGGCGGACAGGCTCACGGTTGCTCCCAGCTCTTCAGATAGCCACCGCCGCCTCCTTCGCCAGCGCCGGTCCCTCGACGCGGCCAGGGTCTCCCGGCAGCCCGCGGCAGGTTGCCCGCCGGGTCCGAGTGCCAAGACGCGCTGTGCGCCGGCGCCGAAGCTCCGAGCGCCGCCGTCTGCCTCTCGCAGCCTCCTTGACTAGCAGCCGGGCTCACTGGTACGCGAATGTTCATGATCAAGCGGTCCCTACTTCTTCATTCCCTGGTTCTGTTGGCGTTCGTCGCCGCCGCCTGCGGGCACGAGGTGCCCGGCGGGCCGGACGGGCAACCGGATGCGTCCGTGGCGGATGCCGGGACCGATGGCGCCCTTCCCGACGCGGGTGAGGCCGAGGACGCCGGCGAAGAGCCGGACGGGGGCGAGCTCGACGCCGGCGATGCGGACGGCGGCGACGATGCCGGTGAGCTCGACGCCGGAGAGCCTGACGCCGGAGAGCCTGACGCCGGAGAGCCTGACGCCGGAGAGCCGGATGCCGGCGAGCCCGACGCGGGGCCGCAGGCCTTCTCGTTTGCCGTCGTGACCGATGTCCACATCGGCAGGGGCTACGATTCCTACTCCGGCCAGGAGGACGACACGACGGGCCGGGCGCGGGTGGCCGTCGCCAAGATCAACCAGCTCGCCCAGACCGAGAACCTCGCCTTCGCCTTCATCGCGGGTGACCTCACCGACAGCGCCGAGGAGACCGAGTTTGCCAAGGCGAACGAAATCCTGCGCAATCTGGAGGTGCCCTGGTTCCCGCTGCTGGGCAACCACGACATCTGGCTGCACACCCCGGGCGACGGCAGGAGCGAGGCGCCGA
>DHSB01000219.1:69741-83153 GCA_002408385.1 Myxococcales bacterium UBA5297 | reverse complement strand
GGTCGGCGAGGTCGTCTACCCCGACCAGACGGTCTGGAACCCCGAGCGTGAGCTCGACGTGCGGTTTCAGAACTTCGAGCTGCGCTATCGGGGCTACGTCTTCTTCGGCCTCGATTGGAACTCGCGCAAGCCCGGGGTCGTCGTCGCGCGCGGCGCGGCGCCGGAGGCCGATCTGCACAACTTCCCGGGCGGAACGCTGCCCTGGCTCCGGGAGCGGCTGGCCGCGGTGCCGCTCGACACGCAGAAGGTGTTTTTCATCCAGCACCAGGGCATCAAGACGCCTATCTATTCACCCGACTGGCTCTACACCTTCGATGCGAACGAGCGCGACCAGTACAAGGCCGCGCTGCTCAATGCCTGGGACCGGGAGCTGTACTGGGGCCTGTTCGCCGGCCATATCCACCGCCGCTGGGAGGGCTCGGCCTTCGACGACTGGCCCGAGCTCATCCAGATGGAGACGGCCGCCTGCCAAGACGGCTCTCAGGTCACTTTGGTTCGGGTCGAGGTCGACGGGACGGTCGAGGTGCTCGTCGCGCCCTGAGCGAGCGAGGCGGCAGTCAAGGGTCGATGGCCCGGGCTTCGCCCGGCGCCCAAATGCCGGGCTGGCAGGCGAGGGTTGGTCGGGGCGCATGGCAATGCGCCCGTCCGGAAATCGAGCACGAGCCCGTCGTTGAGAGGCGTCGAGAGTCGCCTGCTCAGGCTTGGCCGAGCACCGACGCGGCTTTCCGCGGGGGCGTAGCGGCCTGCGCCTGGCTTTTCACTCCCAACTCAAAACTCAAAACTCCCAACTCAGTCGAGCCTCGTCGCTACGTTGAACCTTGGGTTCGTCCCGAGGAGTGCGCCATGGCGAAGTACCCCGACGACCGAGCACGCGGTGAGCGGCCTGATCCGCTGCAGCGCGAGCGCCAGTTCTACGAAAAGATCGAGCGCGAGCAGGACCTCGAAGAAGAGGAGGCCGCGCGCGTGCTCGAAGAGCGCGAGGAATTCCCGCGCGGAGAGAAGCGCTGAGAGGTCGTGGCGAAGAACCCTTCGAGCGATAGCCGGTCATCCAGAGCGTAGGCCGAGCCCGCGAAGCCGCAGTCGACCCCGCCTCCCTCGTTTCTCGGGGAGGCGGCGCGGGGGGTGAGCGCCGACGGGCGCGCGGGGCCGAGGTCACCCCGATTTCGCGACGCCTCTGTCGCCCGGCAGGCGCGGCGCCAACCCCTCGGGCCCGCGACGCTGTGAACCCATCCGTTCAGTCCGGCAGGCGCTCCCTCGTCGCTCCAGTCTGGCGTTGCCATCTTCCAGCCAGAGCGATGGACCGGGGGGGGAGGAAGAGAGATGCCGACCAAACGCCGCTCGATCGTCGCGACGGCGCTCGCGCCCGCCGCGGTCCTCGCGGGGCTGACCTACTCGCGCTACCGGCGCGACCTGCAGACGGCCCGCCAACGCATCCAGACTGGCAGCCACCTCGCCTACACCAGCTTCGGCGCGCTCGAGTACGCGGACCTCGGCGAAGGTGCGCCGCTGCTCGCCATCCACGGCGCCGGGGGCGGCTGGGACCAGGGCCTGGCCATTGCGCGCGAGCTGGACGAGGGCTTTCGCGTCGTCGCCCCGTCGCGGTTTGGCTACCTGCGCTCGAGCCTGCCGCAGGACGCCTCGCCGAAGGCTCAGGCCGACGCCTTCGCCGTGCTGCTCAACCTGCTGGAGATCGAGCGTGCTGCCGTCGTCGCCGCTTCAGCCGGAGCGCTCTCGGCCGTGCAGTTTGCCTTGCACTACCCCGAGCGGTGCTCGGCGCTGCTCCTGCTGTCGCCGGCCGCCTGGACGCCTGAGCGACAGCGGGCGCGGCCACGCCTGTTCCCGGCCGTCGTCTTCGCCTCGAGCTTCAACCTCTGGCTCGCCTCCAGGCTCTTGCCGCGCCGTCTCGAGCGGTTCATCGGAAGCACGGCTGGCAAGAGGCTGACCGGCTCTGAACGCGAGAGCCTGCGCCGAATCGCCGAGGGGCTGCAGCCGCTCGACGCGCGCCGACAGGGCTTGCTCAACGACGGCAGAAACCAGGCGAGGCGCGAGCCCGTCCGGCTCGAGCAGCTCCGCACTCCGACCCTCATCATGGCCGCCGCCGACGACCCGTGGGAGACGCTGCCGGCCGCCCGCTACCTCGCCGGACACATCCCGGGGGCAAGGCTCGTCGCCACCGAGCACGGCGGCCACCTGCTGCTCGGTGGGCTCGAGCGCCTGCTCCGCGAAGCCGGCGAGTTCCTGCGCGCCAACGCGCCGCCGCGGCCGCACCCCTTGCCGCCGGGGCCCCACCCCTCGCCGCGCGGATGACCCCACCCGCCCTGCGCCGCGGCGCCCTGGTCGCCCTCAGCCTCACCGCGCTCTTCCACGCGGCCTGCCCGGCCTGCTCGTACCTGAGCTATCGGCTCTCGCCCGACTACCCGCGTGACGAGAGCGCCACGGTCGACCTGCCGGGGCTCGGTCAGCCGGTGAAGGTCTACCTCGACTCGCTGGGGATCCCGCACCTCGAGGCCCACAGCGAGGCCGACCTGCTGCGGGCCGTGGGCTTCGTCCATGGACGCGACCGCTTCTTCGCGATGGACCTGATGCGGCGGATCGCCCAGGGCCGGGTCTCCGAGCTGGTCGGCGAACAGCCGTTCCTCGGCGACACCACCGTCGACTTCGACCTCGCGATGCTCGGCTGGGGGCTCGGCGAGGCCGCGCGCGCCGACGCCGAGAGGGTCGCCGCGCCGATGCGCGCGCTGCTGCAGGGCTATGCCGACGGGGTCAACGCCGCCTGTGATCTCTACGAGCCCATCGAGTACCGGCTGCTGGGGGTCGAGCCCGAGCCGTGGCGCATCGAGGACACCTTCGCGCTCGGGCGGCTCAACGCCTGGTCCATCAGCGCGAACTGGCGGGCCGAGCTCTCGCGCCTGCTGCTCGCGCTGCACGGCGGGGTCGACCGCGGCCAGGCCATCTATCCCAACGAGCCGGGCCTCGGCGCGGCGAGCCTCGGGCCAGAGACCGAGCCTCGGCCTCTGCCGCCCGCCTTCGCCCCCGAGCTGCGCGAGGTGCTGCCCTCGCGCGGCGTGAGCTCAGGGCGCCTGGTCGGCGGCGCGCGCGAGGCGACCACGCTGTCGGCCTTTGCCTTCAGCGCCGGGGCGAGCAATAGCTGGGCGGTCGGCGGCGGGCGGACGCGGTCGGGCATGCCGATGACCGCCAACGATCCGCACCTGCTGCTGATGGCGCCGGCGATGTTCTACCAGATGCACCTGAAGGCCCCCGGGCTCGACGTCATCGGCTACACGACCCCCGGGCTGCCCTACGTCATCGCCGGGCACAACCGCCACCTCTCCTGGGGCACGACCGCGGCGGTCGCCGACGTCGTCGACCTCTACGTCGAGAGGCTCGACTCCTGCCGCGTGCTCGGCCCCGAGGGCTGGTATCCGCTCGAGACCCGCGAGGTCGTCGTCCGGGTGCGCGGCGCCAAACCCGAGGAGCGCCGCTTTGCCATCCGGCGCACGCGCCACGGGCCGCTGCTCAACGACTTTCAGCCCAAGCTGCTGCCGGAGGGGGCGCCCGCGGTCGCCGTGCGCTGGGCCTTCACCGACGCGAGCGCGAGCTTCGAGGCCCTCGCGCGCGCGAACCGGGCGCGAACGGTCGTCGAGCTGCGCGACGCGCTCGCCGGGCTGCCCGGCCCCATCGACGCCTGGACCGCGGCCGACACCGAGGGTTCGGTCGCGCTCTTCGTCAACGGGCAGGTGCCGCGGCGCCGTCACCTCGGCACCTTCCCCGCGCCCGGATGGCTCGCCGAGTACGACTGGGACGGGATGGTCCCGGCCGGCGGGATGCCCTTTGCCCAGGAAGGCGCGGACGGGCTGCTCGCGCACGCGAACAACAGCCTGCGCGATCCGCGGCGCGCCCGGGTGCTGCTCGGCGCCGACGCGGGGCCGCGCTTTCGCTACCAGCGCATCCGCCAACTCCTCGAGCAGAGCGGGGCCCACGACGCCGAGAGCTTCGCGCGCATCCAGACCGACACGCTCTCGCTGCACGGCGGGCGCGGGGCGAGCCTCCTCGCGGCCGATCTCGCGGCGCTCGAGGCCGACCCCATCGAGGCCAAGGCCCGGGCCATCCTCTCGCGGTGGGCCGGCGAGTGCGCCGAGAGCTCGGCGGGCGCGGCGGTCTACTTCGTCACCTGGCGCAACCTCGCGGTCGCCGCGCTCGAGGACGAGCTCGACGATCGCGGCCTCGAGTTCGTGCTCTCGGACCCGTTCCTCGTCGCCCGGCTCGACGACTGGCTCGAGGACCCCGAGCAGCCGGTGTGGGACGACCGGCGCACCAGCCGAGTCGAGCGCCGGGCCGACCTGGCGCGCGAGGCCTTCCGCAAGGCGGTCGCCCAGCTCGTGAACGAGCAGGGGCCTTCGCCCCAGGCCTGGAGGTGGGGGAGGGTGCACGTGCGGCAGATCGCGCATCCGCTCGGCTCGGTCGAAAGGCTGGCGGGCCTGGTCAACCTGCCGCAGGAGCCCGCGAGCGGAGCGGTCGACTCGGTGTGGAAGTCGCAGTTCGACCTGGGCAACCCGAGCGCGCCTTTCCGTCCGATGGGCGGACCGGTCGTGCGGCTCATCGTCGACCTCGCCGACCTCGACGACGCCCGCTGGGTGCTCAGCACCGGGGCCTCGGGCTGGCCGGGCTCGCCCCACTACGCCGATCAGCACCGGCTCTGGGCCCGCGGACAGCTCGCGAAGATGCTCTTCTCTTGGGACGAGATTCGGCGCGAGGCGCGCGCGCTGATCACGCTCGAGTGAAGAGGTGTCGATCGCGTGATGACCGGTCACCGCCCCAGCTCACCCTGAGCGTAGCTCCCGACGCGCACCGGCGTGGTCGCTCACTTCGCACAGCTCGCAAGCGCTGTGGTGCCCGCGCCGTCTCCCGGCTTTCCGCGGGCGATCAAGCCGGAATGCGGAAGGCCAGCATGAGCGATCGCCCCTCCCAGCCGCGCGCAACCAGCGGCAGCGCCTCGGAGCTCGCGCGGGATCGATATCTGCCTGCCGGTACGAGGCCAGAACTCCTGACCTACCCAGCGTCCGGGCTGGGGCAGGGCGCAACAATCGATGAAACGTGGTGGGCGGATTTCCGTCCGCTGCCGAGGCATTTCGCCCGGTGTTCGAGCAACCGTGCCGCCGACTAGGGCATCGGATGTTTCATCACCAAGGTGAGGTGGCTCAGGAGTTCTGGAGTCCCCGCTCGGCCCCGAGCCAGAAACGACAAGCGAGAGACGGGGAAGGGGAGGCGGCCCCTGCACCGTTGGCCTGCCCCCCCCTCCTAAACGGCGCGCACGACGACCGTGCTTGCCGCGTAGTTGGTTGCGCGCGCCTGGGAGGGGCGATCGTGCGTGCTGAACGCGACGCGTCTCCTCCGAATCGATCGTGGTTCGCTCACTACGTGCGGTCTTGTAGAAGCCCGCTGCCCTCGGGCGCGCTGATGAGATCGAGACGAGCACAAGCTGCGTTCGCGCGTGTTGTCAGTGCGATCAAGCCGGAATGCGGAAGGCCAGCACGAGCGATCGCCCCTCCCAGCCGCGCGCAACCAGTCCCGAAACGAGCACCGTGTGCAAGCGCGGCGTTTGAGAGGGGAGGGGGGCGGGCCCACGGTGCTCGCGGCCAGCACGATTCTCCGCTTCCGCTGTCTGCACCAAGCTGCCGGCCTCCGCGAGCTTGGTCCGTCGGCTCTCGATCGAAGAGGGTCCTTCGACAGCGTCTCGGGCGGTCGCGCCCGCCCGCCGCGAGGGGCACGCCGGCGGTCCGGACCAGCGCCCGGCCGCCTGCCCGAAGGTGGACCGCTCACCCGCGATTCGCCGGAGCGAAGAGGGCCTGCCGCTCGCCCATCCCCGCGAAATCCCGCAATCCGGGTCCCGGCACGCTCCTTGTCCGGACCGGCGCGCCGCCGCTGTTTTCTGGCTCCTCCGAGGCCTCGCTATGCTTTCGGGTGGTCGCAGCGGCAGCCGCAGTGGGGGCGGGACCGAGGAGCTGATGATGTGGAGCATCGCCTATCGCGTCGTCGCCCGGCGCGCGTCGTGGAACGAGGAGGAGCTGCGCAGGCTGCGCGAGCACGCGGACCGATGGCGCGGTCGGCTCAGCCGCGGCGCTTCGGGATACGACGTCTCGGGCCTGCCGGCGACCGATGACCTCTTCGCTTCGACGACCCCCGGCGGCGGCCGGGACGCGGCGCGCGACTACCTCGCCCTCGTGCGCGCGCTCGCCGAGCTCGAGGCCCTGTTTCCCGGTGTGGAGGCCTACGTCTCGGACGAGCTCTTCGTGCGCCTGCCGCAGCGGCCGCGGCAGATCGACCTCGCCGAGCTTCGCCGCGAGGTGCTTCGCGAGCTCGATCCGGTCGAGGACCTCGATGAGCTCGACGACGCGCTCGCCCGGGCGGATGCCGCCTACCGGGAGTGGGTCGTCTCGACCTGCCTGCGCCAGAGGCTCGAGGAGGCGCGACGCGACTTTCTGCTTTGGAAGCGCTCGCGGGCGAGCGACGATTCGCCCGTCCCGTCCGGCGAAGGCAGCGCGCCTTCGAAGAAGTGAGGGGCAGAAAGCCGCGCCGATGGCCCGTCGCCACAGCAACGAGACTGCCCGCGCGGCGACCGCCAAAGTCCTCGCGCTGCGACTCGAGCCCGGGGCAGACCTGAAGGAGACGCTCGACGAGCTCGCGCGCCGCCACGCGATAGAGGCCGGGGTCGTGCTCACCTGCGTCGGCAGCCTGAGCCGCGCGGTCATCCGGTTGGCCTCCGGAACGAAGACGCGCACCCTACGCCGCAAGCTCGAGATCGTCTCGCTCGTCGGGACGCTGTCGGCGCGGGGCGGCTCGCACCTTCACGTCTCGCTCGCCGACACGCGAGGCGCGATGGTCGGGGGCCACCTGCAGCCCGGGTCGATCGTGTTCACGACCGCGGAGGTGGTCGTCGGCGTACTTGCCGGGGTTCGCTTCGAGCGCGAGCAAGACGAGCGGACCGGATACCGGGAGCTCGTCATCCGTCACGGCCGGCGGTAGCGCCAGCCCTCGTGCTGCCGGGCATCGCCCGAAACTCGAGCGATCGGTCGCAGGTTGGTAGGGGCGCATGGCAATGCGCCCGTCGATGAATTGGCCCCAAGACCTTCAGTCGGGGATGCGCCGCAGCGGCACACGAAGGCGAAGCGCCGGTCGTTCCCATAGGAGCTCGGGCACCCCCGCGGCTTGCGCCGACCCGGCCAGCAAGGCCGCGCGCTCGGGCGGCGGTCCGCGCCTGAACAGCAGCCTGTCGAGAGCCCAGGCACCGAGCAGCCCGACCGTCGTCCCCGCGGCGTCCCAGGCGAGATCGCGGAATGAGGCGTCTCCGCCGCCGGTAAGATCATAGAGCTCCTTGACCGCCCCCGCGCCGAGCGCGAGCCCGGCTCCGGCGACCCACGGCGCCCACTCCTCGTCGCACGCGAGCGCGCCGAGGGCGTAGCCGCCGCCGGCCAGCAGGGCGCTGAACCCGAAGTGCAGCGCCTTGTCCTTGCCGAACCAGGGGTCGTCCGACTCGGCGAGCGCCGGGGAAGAGAAGAGCAGGGTCATGGCCGCAAGAGCGCGATACATGCCTTCACGCTGTTTCACGCTCCCCGTCCCGGTCAAGGGGCCACAGGTGGCGCGCCGAGGCCTTGACCTTTCGAGCGTGGTGGCGGACAAGAGCCGCCCCCTCGTCGGATAGCGGAGAGCATGAGCTTCATCGAGTCGCTGCTTCAGGGAACCCCGCTCATCAAGCTGGGAATCGTCGCGAGCCTCCTGGCGAGCGTGGGCACGGGCTTCGGCGCGCTGCCCGTGCTGGCGACCCCGAACATCTCCCGGCGCATCCAGAACCTGATGCTCAGCGCCGCGGCCGGGGTGATGCTCGCCGCGACCTTCTTCTCGTTGCTGGCGCCCGGGCTGGAGGCCGCCAACGCGCAGGCCGGAGGCGGGGTCGGCGGGGCCGCTCTGCTCGGCACGAGCGTGCTGGCCGGCGCGTGGATAGTGCTGCTGATCCACCGCTGGGCGCCGCACGAGCACTTCGACGGCAGTGAAGGCGAGGAGCGCCCGCGCATGCGCAGCGCCTGGCTCTTCGTCATCGCCATCACCCTGCACCACTTCCCCGAAGGTCTGTCGGTCGGCGTCGGCTTCGGCGGCGGCGACGTGAAGAACGGGGCCGCGCTGACGACGGCGATGTTCTTCCAGAACCTGCCCGAGGGCTTCATCGTCGCCATGGCGCTCATCTCCCAGGGCGTGGGCCGCGTGCGCGCCTTCCTGATCTCCTCGGCGACCGGCCTCGCCCAGCTCTTCGGCGGGCTTGTCGGCGCGATCGCGGTCTCGTTCGCCGGGGCCTCGTTGCCCTGGGCGATGGGCTTTGCCGCCGGGTCGATGCTCTTCGTCATCAGCCACGAGATGCTCGCGCAGACCCACCGCGAGGAGCAGGGCGCGGCGGCCACGGTGAGCCTCATCGGCGGCTTCGTGGCGATGATGATGCTTGAGGCGCTGCTGCATCATTGAAGGCGCGCCTTTGGCGAGCGGCGGGACGCCTCTCCGGCGGCCGGCAGCTCGCAAGCTCGGCGCTGCGGCGGAGCCGCGGGCAGCTACAGGAGCCCGCGCCCCTTGATCTCCAGGTACTCGTTGATCACCGCCGCGCACAGCTCGGTCGCCGGGGCGTTGACCACGTGGGCGCCAGCGTCGCGCAGGCGGGCAATCGTCCGCTCGCGCTCGCGCACGATGCGCCGCGCCGCGGCCCGGGTGTAGGCGGTCTCGGGATCGGTGGGGACGGCTCGCGCCGGCCCGAGCAGGGCGCTGTCGGCGACCGCGACGACGAGCGGCAGGTGCCGGGCGCGCACGTGCAGGGTGCGGTTGAGCACCGAGCGTGACGAGTCCTCGTCGAGCAGGTCGGTGAAGGTGACGAGCAGGCTGCGGCGTTTGATGCGCGAGGCGACCAGGCCGAACGCCTCGTCGTAGTCGCTCTCCACGAGCTCGGGCTGGAGCGGGTAGAGCTGGTCGACGAGCGCGCGCAGGTGCTGTCGGCCGCGCTTGGGCGGCAGGTAGGCGCTCACCTTCGAGCCGAAGGCGCACAGGCCAATCTGGTCGCCGCGGTCGAGCGAGATGCGCGCGAGCCGCAGCGCCGCGTCGACCGCGTGGTCGAGCTTGGTGCGCTCGCCGATGCGCGAGACCATGTGCCGGCCGCAGTCGAGCAGCAGCATCACCGTCTGGTTGCGCTCGGGCTCGTACTGCCGGGCGATAGGCTTCTGGCGCTTGGCGGTTGCCTTCCAGTCGATGACCCGCACGTCGTCGCCGGGGATGTACTCGCGCAGCGACTCGAACTCGCGCCCCTCGCCGAGCGAACGGCGCAGCCGGGCAAGGCCGGTCTCCTCCTCGGGCCGGGCGAGCGCGAGCGCGTCGCGCGCCAGGGCGTTGAGGTCGGGGTAGGCCTTCACCCGCTTTGCCGCCGCATATCGGTACTGGCGCTGCGCGAGCCCCCAGGGACCGCGCACCCGAAGGTGCAGGTCGCCGAAGTGGTGGTCGCCGCGGGCGGCGGGGTTGAAGAGGTAGGTGAGCTCGACCCGCCCGCGGGGCGGCAGCGAGAAGGGGTGGCGAAAGCGCGCGGCGTCGGCGGTCGGCGGCGGGGCGTCGGCGAGGGTGCCCGAGATCGGCCTCTCGGAGAGGTTCTCGACGACCAGTCGCGCGCGGTTCTGCGCCCCGGCGCTGACGACCTCCTCGACCTCGCGCCGCGCCTCGAGGGCGCGCGCGCGGGGGCAGCGGCGCAGATCGACGAGGGCCGCGGCGAGCAGCGCGAGGTCGAAGGCGACGGCGGCCCAGACGGCGGGCGGCCAGGCGATGGCGACCACCGCCGGCAAGAGCCCGAGCGTAGCCAGCGCGGCGAGGCGGGAGGTCGGGACCATGGTCAGCGCGGGACTTCGACCTCGTCGAGGATCTGGCCGACCGCGTCCTCGACGGTCAGGCCCTCGATCTCGGCTTCGCTCTTGAGGGTGAGCCGATGCCTGAGGACCGGGCGGGCGACCGCCTTGACGTCGTCGGGGGTGACGAAGGGCTTGGCCTCGAGCGCCGCGACCGCCTTGGCCGAGAGCAGCAGGGCGATGCCCGCGCGCGGGGAGGCGCCGATGCGGACGCGCGGGCTCTGGCGGGTCGCGCGGCAGAGGCTGGCGACGTAGGCGAAGAGCGACTCCTCGACCTTGACCGAGAGGGCGGCCTGGCGCAGCGCGATGGCCTGGTCGCGCTCGAGCACCTTGCCGACTCCGGCCGCCTGCAGGTCGTGGCCGTCGAACCCGGCGTGGGCGCGGCGCAGGATCTCGGCCTCGTCGGCGGCCTCGGGGTAGCCGATGCGGATCTTCATCAGGAAGCGATCGGTCTGGGCCTCGGGCAGCGGGTAGGTCCCCTCGAGCTCGAGCGGGTTCTGGGTCGCGATGACGAAGAAGTGCCGGCCGAGCGGATGCGCCTGGCCGTCGATGGTGACCTGGCGCTCCTCCATCGCCTCGAGCAGCGCGGCCTGCGTCTTGGGCGGGGTGCGGTTGATCTCGTCGGCGAGCAGCACCTCGGTGAAGACCGGGCCCTTGGCGAGCTTGAAGGTCTGCTCATGCGGCCGCCAGATGCTGGTGCCGAGGATGTCGGCGGGCATCAGGTCCGGGGTGAATTGGACGCGCGTGAAGGACAGGTCGAGACAGCGCGCGAGTGACTTGGCGAGCAGGGTCTTGGCGACGCCGGGGACGCCCTCGAGCAGCACGTGACCGCCGGCGATGTAGGCGGCGAGCAGCTCGGTGACGGTGGACTGCTGACCGACGACCGCCTTGGCGATCTCGGCGCGGAGGGCGGCCAGGGCGCGCGGGAGGTCCTGCTCGAAACTCAGTTGTCTCGCGGGGATGGACATGGCGCCGGAGGATAACACGGAGGGTCGAGAGGCCCTGGGACCGCTGCCATCCCGGCGGCCTGCGGGCGGGAGTGGGCACGGAGGAGTGGACCCGTATCCGTCAGCGGATCGGGGGCATGTCGACGAGCGTGACGTTGCTCGCGAGCTCGTCGCAGACCGCGCGCATGACCGCGGCCCTGTCAGCCGGAGCCTCGCAGCAGAGGAGGACGGCGTTGGAGCGCACGGGGACGACGTAGCGCCGGATGACGGCTCGTTCGGGCGCGAGGGTTTCGGTCCATTCGATCTCGGCGATGCGTCCCCGGTCGACGAGTCGCTCGTCGGGACCAAGCAGTCGACCCTCCGCGACCGCGGTCCTTGTGAAAGGACCCCGGAGCGAGATGAGGCAGGTGCCGTCTGCCGTCGAGGCGCTCGGCCGGTCGATGAACGGGCCACGCAGCTCGAAGGGCCAGCTCGCGTCGCGGGGCTCGGCCTCGAGGCGGAAGTTGGGAGGGCAGGGCAGCTCGATGCCGAGCGCGCGGATCTTCCAGCCGGCGCTCGAGTTGCCAGCGCCACGGCCGCCCGCGATGGGCGCGTCGAAGCGAGCGGGCGCGAGGTGAGCCTTCAGGTTGGCGTGCCGCGGTGGATGGGCGAGCAAGATGTCGACCATCGCGACCGCCGCGAGCGCGAGCAGAACGCCGCGAAAAATCGAGGCGTCGCGGTCGGGTGCCATACAGCAAGCGTGCGGCGCGCCGGCGCGAGCGGCGAGGAAGCGGACGGGCGAGTAGGAGCTCGCATGCGCCGGTCCTCGAGCCCTGGTCAGCGAGAGGGCGGGCGCGCCACGCGCGCGCTGGCGAGCGGCGCGCACGCGCTCGTCGGCTTGCCGCACCACGCATCGCAACGCCAAGCTCGCTCGCTCGAGGCCTCTCATGACCAAGCGCGACTTCCGTCCCTCGCCGGCCACCGAGCCGGTCTATGCCAGCAATCCGAGCGAGGGAGGCGAGGACCACGCCTGCGACGAGTCGGCGCTTCCTCCCTTCCCCCGAGCCAATCCGAACGAGCGGATACTTCACCCACCGGGCGTTCCGCCGCTACCCGAAGGGCGAGTATTCGCTCGGGCCGGGGCTCCGCTGCTACCGGGTTGGGATGATGCGCGCACGGGGGCTCGGACCAGGCGCGCCCGGCGACGGCGAGTGGTGCTCGTGGCCGTCCTGGGCGCGTTCGTCGCCGGACTCGTGGTGGCGGTGCTGCTTCTGCTGGGCTGGTCTGGTCGCTGAAAGAGGCGCCGAGATATCCCTCTCCCCGCTCACCCTGAGGTTCACACCGGGCCCTCGCCCGGCTGTCACCTTGAGCTGACAGGGCTGTCGACGGGCGCCCGTGCCCCGGTCAGCCCGAGCGTAGGCCGAGCTTGCGGGGCCGGGGTCGAGCCCCTCGACTCGCCTCGTTCCTCGGGAGGCTACGCTCGGGGTGCGCGGGGCGACACCTCTTGAGCGCGACGGAGTCGCCGGCCTCAGGCGCAGCCGAGCTCCCGCTCGAACAGCGCGAAGTCGCGCGAGAGCAAGGCGAGCTCGTTGGGGGTCGCGCCGGCCTGCTCGGCGGCGCGGGCGCGGCGGACGAGCTGCAGGTAGCGCCCCTCGGGGACGCCAGCGCGGGCGCGCAACCTTCGGGCGACCTCGAGATCGTCGAGCGAGGCGCTGATCCCGAGCCGCTCGAACAGCGCGAGTCGCAGCGAGCGGTAGAGCTCACCGCACAGCTCGCCGTCGATGCCGGCGCGGCCGTAGAGGTGCGCGAGCTGTTCAAGGTACTCGGCCTGGGAGCGGCGACGGCTCGCCCTGAGCGGCCGCGGCACGCCCAGCCGCCTGCCGACCGTCAGCGCGAGGAGTCCGGCGCAGAGGAGGAGCTGGAGCATCGTGGGGCCGAGCGCGGCGAAGAAGCCCCTGCCGGCGCGCTCCTCCTCGGTGTGGTGGTGCTCGTCGAAGTAGAGGCGCCCGCGCGCGGCGAGGTTGAGCCAGAAGCGCAGGTTGTCGCCGAGGGCGAGCCGGCGGTTCTCGGCAAGATCGGAGCCGGCGAGGACCACGATCTCGCCCTGGCCGAGCGGCAGGCCGAGGACGAAGGCGGTCTGGTCGACGCCGGCCAGCGCCTTGGCCGGGCCGACCGCGGTCTCGAGCCCGTCGTCGGCGGCGACCCGCAGGGTGCGAACTCCGGCGAGCGGCCCTCCGGGAAGCCAGGGGGCGGCGTCGGCGCCGGTCGGGTCGCGCGGCTCGGACTGCCGCTCGAGAAGCTCGCGCAGGCTGTCGTCGAACGCGTCGGTCTCGAGCAGCGGCGCGGGGCGCGGACCGGTCTCCCAGCGCAGCTTCAGCTCGGTCTCGATGTACTGGGTGCGAACCCTCCGAGGCACGGCGTAGACGAAGGTGCCGCCGGCCTCGACCCAGGCCCGGAGCGACTTCCATTCCTCCGGCGAGACGAGTCGGCGGGTGGGCGCGAGCGAGACGAAGACCTTGGCGTCGGCGGGCAGCTCGCCGAACGGCTCCCGCAGCACCCCCCGGGC
>DHSB01000219.1:44256-69605 GCA_002408385.1 Myxococcales bacterium UBA5297 | reverse complement strand
GCACCCCCGGGTCTGCGCCCGTCTCGACGAGATAGGTGTAGAGCGCCTGGGCGCCTCGGGCGGTCGGGTTGTCGATGCTGGGGATGGGCGACTCGAGCCGGCGCGTCTCGCTGCTGCGCAGGGCGATGGCGCTGCCAGCGACGAGGGCGAGCGCGGCGGCGTAGAGGATGAACAGGCGCGCGCGGCTCATGCCCCCTCCGCCCGCGCGCGCGCATCGGCGCTGGCTCGCGCGCGAAGCGCCGTCACCTTCGCGGCGAAGTCGCGGGCCTCCGCCTCGCTGACCGGCCGCAGGCTGTACCAGGCGCGGTCGTACCAGTCGACGAGCGCTCGCGTCTCCTGGGAGAGCGAGGCCGAGCCTCCGCGCTCGGCGATGTGGAGGGCGACCTCGCGGTTGGTCGCCGTGCGTCCGGGCGCGGCGAGCCGCAGGCGTTCGAGGGTCGCGAGCAGCGTGAGCAGGCCGAGCCGGATCGCTTCGCGGCCGTCGCCCGCCGACATCGCCTGCGCGGCGCGCGCCTCGTAGCGCTTCGGGTCGTCGAGGACGATGGGGCCGTCGAGAGGGTCGACCCGCGCCCGGGCGCGCCTTCGCAGGGTGAGGCGGGCGAGCCGCAAGGCGAGCCACGCCGCGAGCAGGCAGGCGCCGACGAGGAAGAGGGTGCGGACGGAGAGGGCGACGCTCTGGACCTGCCGGCTCGTCACCAGCACGTCGCGCAGCCAGGTGCGGATGCGCTCGAGGAGCCGCAGCAGGAATCCCTCGTCGCGCGCCCGCAGCTCGTACTCGGGGCGGGAGAGGATCTCGAGGAGCCTCGCCCTGTCGGCCGCAGCGGCTGCCGGGGCCGGAGTCGCGAGGTGACGGCAGGTCTCGTAGAGGCGATCGGCGGCGAACTCCGCGACGGCGGCGACGCGGAGGGGCTCGGTCGCCTCCGCGAGCTCGGCTCGCGCGAGCTTCGTCCATCGCGGGCGCAACCGGACCCCGTCGACCTCGAAGGCGCCGAGGACGGCGGCCTCGTCGAGAACCGACTCGACCTCGGCGACGCCCTCGGGCAGAGGGCGCGACTTGACGCGGCCGGCGGCCTCGTCGGCGCGCGCGGCGAGCGCGGCGCAGCGGTCGAGGGCGGGCTCGGCCGTGGCGATGGTGGCCGGGAGAGCGAGCGCAAGGAGGAGGGGTGGCAGAGGGGGCTTCACCGACTCGGATTCGGGGCGAGGTGCGTGGCGAGGAACTCGAGGTCGAAGCCCTCTCGTTTGATGCGCACGTCGAAGTAGAAAACGATGGTCGCGAGCAGGCCGTACGGGGCCACCGCGGTCTGGCAAAAGACGGCGAACGCCTCGACCGGCAACATGGCCCAGAGCGGGACGAGGCTGGGGTCGAAGCTCTCGGGGTTGAACGGCGAGACGTCGAAGGCCGCGTAGACGAGGTAGGAGGGCAGGCTGGCGACGATGGCCACCGAGATGGAGATGCAGAAGGTGACCGCGAGGACTATCGACGCGCGCACCTTGCAGTTGTCGAAGAAGGTCGGCCCGACCCGTCCGGCCATCAGCCGGGCGCTGCGGCGCAGAGCGCGCACGAAGGAGAGCTTCTCGATCATCACCACCTCGGTGACGAGCACGTAGCGCAGCATCAGGTAGAGGCCGACGACGAGCAGCGCCCCGAAGACGACGAGCAGGCCGGCGACGGCGGCCCCGATGCGGGCCCCGGCCGACTCGAAGACGAGGAAGCCGCCGGCGATGAGGCCCGCCCCCGGAGCTATCGAGAGAGTGAGCAGCAGGCCGGTCCAGAGGCTGAGCAGCAGGAAGGTGCCGAGGACCTGGGGCGCCCGGGTGAACGCCTCGCGCAGGGCGCGGCCCGGCTCGATGCGCTCGCCGAGAAAGCCGCGCGCGGCCCCGGTCGCGAGGGCGGCGACCGCGAGCTGGTAGAGCGCGAGCGTGACGACGCCGAGGACGGCGGCGCCGCCGAAGAACCACGCGAGCTGCTCGGCGTCCGGCAGGGCACCGCGGAAGGCGCCGGGTCGCGCGAGGACCGGGGCCTTCTGCTGCATCAAGGTCTGGAAGGACTTCTGCAACGCGTACATCGGCGCCTGGAAGACGAGCATCACCGTGAACAGCCGCAGGAAGCTCGAACGGAAGAGCCCGAGCGCGCGGTCGAGGATCTCGCCCATCGTCATCGGCCGCAGCGGCGGCAGGGCGGTCGAGTCGCGCCGCGCGGGATCGGCGACCGCGGGGGCGGGGGCAAGCGAGGTCTGCAAACCGGTGGCTCCTTCGGATCTTGGGTCTGGCCTCGAGGCGCGGGCGGAGGCTCGCGGCATAGTGGGCCGAAAACGCGGCGGCGATGCAAGCGGCTCGGTTGGCCGGCGTGCATTGCCCGGCTGCGCAGGCCTCCCTGGGCTCACAGCCTGCGGCCGAGAGGGGCTGGGACGAGGGGCACTCGCCGCGCCTTGACCGCAGAGAGGGCACGCCCCTAGCATCGACCGCTCAACACATTAGGAGGCTTCATGGACCAGCGCGACCTGCTCAGGCGCGTCTCGATCTTCGCCGACCTCGAGGAAGAGGCCCTCGCGAGCATCGCGGGTCTGATGTCCGAGCGGCGCTTCCCCAAGGAGAGCGTGATCGTCGGTCAGGAGGACCTCGGCGACTCGCTGTTCGTGGTCTCGCGGGGCAAGGTGAAGGTCGTCCTCTACGGTCGCTCGGGGCGGGAGGTGATCCTCTCGATCTTCAAGGCGGGCGACTTCTTCGGCGAGATGTCGCTGCTCGACAACCAGCCGCGCAGCGCCAACGTGATCGCCCTCGAGGACTCGACGCTGCTGACGCTCGAGCGCAGGGCCTTCGCCGCGCACCTCGAGCAGTACCCGCAGACCGCGCTGCAGATCCTGGCGGAGATGAGCCGCAGGCTGCGGCGGGCCGATTCGGTGATCGGCAACCTTGCGCTGCTCGACGTGTACGGGCGCGTCGCGCGCTTCCTGCGGGAGCTGGCGGCCGACGAAGGCGAGCAGATCGACGGCGGGCTCGTCATCCGCCAGCGGCCCACGCAGCAGGAGATCGCCTCGATGGTGGGGACCTCGCGCGAGACGGTCTCGCGGGCGCTCTCCGAGTTCCAGCGCCGCGGCTTCCTCGAGATGACCGGGCGCAAGATCGTGCTGCGCTCGCAGTTCGCGCTCGACGACGACGGCTCGGCGAAGCAGTAGCCGGCCTTTCGCGGGCAAAGGCGGCTGTCGCGCGGCGGGAGCTACGCTCGGGGCGAGCGGAAACCGGACGGAGTCGAAGAAGGATTTCTCGACGGAGCTTCAGGCGACATCGAGAACGATGCCGGCGGCGCAAGCCTCGGCCTTCGCCGACGAGGGTCGCTTGGCAGGTGCCGACGATGCCCTTGGCGTGAAGGGGCGGTCGAACGGCGTCTCCTGGGCCATCCTCGCGCTCCACAAGTCCCTTCCCGAGGCTTCGAGCGGATGGCCCGATTACTTGCTCTTGCTCCCGACTCCCAACTCAAGACTCCCAACTTCGGAGCCTGTCGCTTCCCTCCCCGGTAGGTAGACCGTGAACTCGGTCCCGTGGCCGGGCTGGCTGGCGACGCTGATGCGCCCGCCGTGCTTCTTGATGATGCCGTGCACGATGGCCAGCCCCAGCCCCGTGCCCTCGCCGACCGGCTTGGTGCTGAAGAACGGCTCGAAGATCTTCTTCACCGTCTCGGCGTCCATCCCCTGGCCGCTGTCGGCGACCTGGAGCTCGACGCCCGCCTCCACGTCGCGGCTGCTGACCCGGATGGAGCCGGGGCCCTCGATGGCCTGCGCGGCGTTCTTGAGCAGGTTCATGAAGACCTGGGTGATAGGGCCGGGCTCGCACAGCAAGGGCCCGTCTGCCTGCAGGTCCTTGACGACCTCGATGCGGCCTTTGAGCTCGTGGCGCAACAGCGCGGCCGCGTCGTCGACCAGCCGCTCGATCTCGACCGGCTCGGGCCGGCCTTCGGCCGATTGGCGCGAAAAGTCGCGCAAGGCGCGGACGATGCCTCCCATGCGCGAGACGCCGTTGCTCATCACCCGGAGCATGTCCTCGAGGTCTTCGAGCTCGCGCTCGATGTCGAGCCGCCGCTTGAGCTCGCCCGCGGCCCGGGCCCCGTCGGCGAGGGCAGCCTCGTTCCCGTCGGGCGGCGGGACGAGCCGGACGATGGCCGCCAAGCTCTCGATGGAGCGGCGCAGCGGCGGCAGGGCGTTCTGGACGAAGTTGAGCGGGTTGTTGATCTCGTGGGCGATGCCGGCGACCAGGCGGCCGAGCGAGGCGAGCTTCTCGGCGTGGACGATCTCTTCGCGAGCACTCTGCAGCGCCGACATCGCGCCGGCGAGCTCGTCGTTGGCCTTCTCGAGCTCCTCGGTGCGCTCGCGCACCCGGCGCTCGAGCGAGAGGTTGAGCTGCTCGACCGAGCCGATCTTCTCGGCGAGCTCGCGCCGCGCGTATTCGATGGCCGCGGCGAGCTCGCCGAGCTCGTCCGAGTCGGGCGCGGGGATGGGCCGCGCGAGGTCGCCGCGGCCGATGCGCCGCGCGCCGAGGGCGAGGTTGTGCAACGGGGCGACTATCTCCTGGACGGCGACGAGCGCGAGCGCCGCGGAGGCGAGCGTGAGGACAGTGAAGACGAAGAGCAGCGGGGCGAGGTTGCCGTGCCCGCCGGGCGCCTTCCAGGGCTTGATCACCCCGAGCGCGAGGCCAGGGCGCACCGGGTGAAAGGCGGCGCTCGCCTGCTCGCTGCTCAGCGCGCCGAAGGCGACCCGCCCCTCTTCGAGCGCGGCGAGCATCGCCGCCGGCAGCGCCAGCTCTCCCGGCCCGACGACGCGCCCGTCGCGCACCGCGACCACCGGCTGCACCTTGGAGAGCTGCTGGGCGAGCGCCTGCAGATCCGGAAAGTCGGCGACCGCGGCGAGCTCGGCGGCGTGCCCTTTGGCGAGCGCCTCGCAGCGGGCGAGCGCCTCGGCGCTGGCCGAAGCGGCGACGAAGCGCTCGTGCTCGGCGAGCGCGCTGAGCATGGCGAAGGTGCCGCTGAAGGCGAGCAGGGTGACGAAGGCGGCGACGAGCTTGACCCGAAGCGACGGGCGCGAGCGCTGGAACTCGCCGTCGCCGGCGACGATGGCCTGTGCGGCCGCTTCACGGGCGGGCAGCAGGATGCGCCGCTGCCAGGCCACCTGGAAGGCGATGGTGCCCACGCCGGCGGCGACGGTGCCGGCGAAGACTTGCAGCGCCTGGCCCGGCAGGCCGCCGCGCGAGTAGTGGTAGAGCGCGGCGGCGGCGGCGCCGACCGACCATCCGAGCACGTTGCTGATCGCCAGTCGGTAGGGCGCCCCGCTGGCGATGCGCAGCGCGATCGGCGCCGGGGTCCGGCTCTGGTGGCGCTCAGGGACGAGGAAGGAGAGCAGCGGGGCGCTCTTGCGCCAGGTGTTCCAGCTCATCGCCCCGAGGGTGATGAGCAGCAGCGCGGGGGCGAAGGCGAGCGCCTCCCCGAACTCGGCGGCGGGGATGCCGACGATGTAGTGCACGTAGAGCGCGGCGGCGACGACGCCTCCGACGCCGACGATGTTGGTGGAGACGAAGAGCCGCTCGCGCAGGCAGCGGGCGAGGTAGCGCAGCGGCGCGTCGGCGAACAGCGCGCCGGCGCGCGGCCGCAGGATGCGCCGGTAGAAGTAGCTGCGCACGACGTTCGAGGCGAACCCGACGCAGGTGATGGTCCCGCTGATGATGCCCGCCGCGCCGATGCCGAGCCCGGCGATGCCCGCGAGCGTGGGGGCGAGCAGAATCCCGAGCGCGCCGACGGCGATGGTCCGATAGAGCAGGGCCCGGCGCGGAAAGCGCACGAGGGCCTCGCGGGCCGCCTCGTCGTCTTCGCCGTCGATGCCCGCGAGCCAGCGGTTGGAGAAGTAGAGCCAGTAGAGGGTGGAGACGCCCAGCGCCGGGGCGAGCGAGATCGCCGCGGCGATCGCCTCGCTGCGCGTCAGGGAGAAGAGCAGGAACAGCAGCAGGGCGTCGGTGCCCAGCTCCACGGCGGTGAAGGCGATACCGACGAGGAAGAGCTTGCGTTTCACGCGGAGATTCCAGTCGTCCGGGCCCGCGGTCTCGAGCCGGGAGAGGGAGGGGCGAGGGCCGCGGCGAAGCCGGGCCCGCCCGCCCGAGCCTATTCGCAGAGGGTGGCCGTGAACTGCCCGTCGACCTCGTAGCCTGAGCCGAAGGTCGCCCAGAGGCCGCCGCGCACGGTGGTGTCGGTCACCTCGGTGACCTCGAGCACGCCCGAGGTCGCGACCATGTTCTCGGTCTCGCCGTCGATTCTGACGACGAAGGTGATGTTGCGCGCGAGGCTCAAGCGATAGCGGCCGGGCTCCCGCGGCACGGTGAGGAGGATGAAGTCGGGTTGCTCGAAGCCGTTGAAGCTCTGGCAGGTCAGCTCCTCGGCAGAGAGCTTGGTGAAGAACCCCTCGTCGTCGGAGAGGTAGCGGTCGGTCACCCCGGCGACGAAGGCCCAGGGCTTGGCGTTGATCTGCCCGGCGAGCGGCGCGGCGGCGATGGTGTGGCCGGGGTCGTCCTTCTCCTCCTCTCCGCAGCCGAGGAGCGAGGCGGCGAGGACCATCGGGAGGGCGCAGCGAAGAAGACGCATCGGTAGCTCCAGTGCTCCGCGGGGCCATCGCCGGGCGCGACGGCAAAGAACGCCCGAAAACCTATCCGTTTCGTGGGCTCTGCGACAAATCGTCGCAGCGGACCCAAACGCGGGCCCCTCCTCCGAGAGCCGGACGGCTGCGAAGCGGGCGCGGAAAGCCATCCCCGACGGTCGAACGAGGCGCGGAGGCGCTGCGGAGAGGCGGACTTCGGTCGGTACGAGGCGAGGTTCTGTCCGAGGCATGCGGCCTTCGGTCCCGAACAGTCGGCGTTCGGTCCAAAGGAGCGGGCGTCTTATCCAAAGGATGGGGCCTCCGGTCGCGAGGACGGCAATTCGACCCCCAGGGAGTCGAAGACCCGTCCCGAAGAGTCGGAATCCGGTTTCGCCGAGTCGAGATCTCGTCCCGGGGAGTCGAGATTCGGTCTCCGAGATAGGCCATTTTGGATCACCCCTCCATTCGGGGGCGGTCTCGAGCGCCTGGAGGCGACGAACGCTGGCTCGCGGGCGGGTCGTGAGTGCAGGCTCTCGAGCTTGCGGCGCGCTCGTGAGACACGAGGGTTGGTTTTGCGGCAGGTCGCGGTTATTGGCGCGCCCGAGTCGGCGCCTCTCGCCCGCGGCAACGGCCGACCGAGGGAGAGCTGAAGATGCGTCGAGGGATCCTTTTTCGACTCGGTCCGGTTCGGCTCACCCTGAGTGTGTCGAAGGGCCCCTCGACCTGCGGCCTCGCAGGCTCGGCCTACGCTCCTCTCGACTTGCGCTCGAGGTGCTCGGAGGGGCAGGTCGAGCTCAAGGAAATCTCCCGACGCCTCTTGAGAGGTCCGACGAAATGCCCGCCTCATCTTGGATAGTCGTCAAGTTCGGCGGCACCAGCGTCTCGAGTCTGGAGAGCTGGCGCACCATCGCCCGCGTGGTCGCCGAGCGACGGCGCGAGGGGCTTCGGCCGCTGGTCGTCTGCTCGGCCGTCGCCGGGGTGACCGACGAGCTCGCGCGCCTGCTTGACGAGGCGGCCTCCGGGGATTCGGCGCCAGTGCTCGAGGGCATTCGCGCCCGGCACCAAGCGCTCGGGGAGGCGCTCGAAGTCGACGCCTCGGCGCTCGACGAGGAGCTTCGCGAGCTGGCGCGGCTCGCCTCCGGAGTCTCGCTCGTGCGCGAGGCGAGCCCGCGGGTGCGCGCGCGCGTGCTCGCCATGGGCCCGCGGATGTCGACCCGGCTCGGCGCGGCCTTCCTCGTGTCGCAAGGGCAGCCGGCCGCCTGGCTAGACGCCCGCGACTGCCTCGCCTCGAACGACCACTCCCGGCTGAGCTCGCACCGGCGTTACCTGTCGGCCTCCTGCGGCTTCGACCCCGACCCCGAGCTGCAACAGAGGCTCTCGGCGCTCGCGGCGGGGGTGCTCGTCACCCAGGGCTTCATCGCGCGCGACGCGGAAGGCGACACGGTCCTGCTCGGCCGCGGCGGCTCGGACACCGCGGCGGCCTGTCTCGCCGCACAGCTTCAGGCGGCGCGGTGTGAGATCTGGACCGACGAGCCCGGCCTCTACTCGGCAAACCCGCGTCAGGTGCCCGAGGCGCGGCTCTTGCGCAGGCTCGATTACTCGGAGGCCCAGGAGCTCGCCTCGACCGGCGCGAAAGCGCTGCACCCGCGCTGCATCGCCCCGGTGCGCCGGCACGGCATCCCGCTGCACCTGCGCTGCATCGGGCGCCCGGGGCTCGAGGGCACCGTGGTCGGCCCGATGGGCGACGACCGCGGCGCGCCCGTCAAGGCCATCTGCTCGCGCGAGGGCGTCATGCTCGTCTCGATGGAGACCCCGGGGATGTGGCAGCAGGTCGGGTTTCTCGCCGACGCCTTCGCCGTCTTCAAGCGCCACGGGCTCTCCATCGACCTCGTCTCGACCTCGCAGATGAACGTCACCGTCTCGCTCGACCCCGCGGCCAACAGGCTCGAGCCCTCGTCGCTGCGGGGCCTGCTCGCCGAGCTCGAGGGGATATGCAGCCCGCGGCTCATCGGCCCCTGCGCGGTCGTCAGCCTGGTCGGCAGCCGGATCCGCGCGGTGTTGCCGCGGCTGGGCAGCGCGCTCGAGGTCTTCGAGGAGCGCCAGATTCACCTCGTCTCGCAGGCGGCGAGCGACCTCAACCTCTCCTTCGTCGTCGACGAGGGGGACGCCGATCGGCTCGTCGGGCGCCTGCATCGGCTGCTCTTCGATCCCCACCGCGACGACGTGGCGCTGGGGCCGACCTGGCGTGAGCAGGAGGCCGCAGCCTTGGCGCCGCGCGACAGCGCGCCGCAGCCCTGGTGGAGGGGCAAGCGCGAGGCGCTGCTCGCCCTGGCCGCCCGCGCGCCGCTCTACGTCTACGACGCTCAGACGCTCGACGATTCGGTCGCGAAGCTCCAAAGCATCCGGGCGCTCGATCGCGCGCTGTACGCGATGAAGGCCAATCCCAACCCGGAGATCCTGCGGCGCTTCGAGCGGGCGGGGCTCGGTTTCGAGTGCGTCTCGCCCGGCGAGATCGACCAGGTGCTCGAGACGCTGCCCGGCCTTGCGCCGGAGCGGATTCTCTTCACGCCGAACTTCGCCCCGCGCCTCGAGTACGAGCGCGCGTTCGAGCGCGGCGTGCGGGTGACCGTCGACGCGGTCTTTCCGCTGCTCGAGTGGCCCGAGGTCTTCGCCGGCCGCGAGCTCTTCGTGCGGCTCGACCCCGGGCACGGCCGCGGCCACCATCCGCACGTGCGCACCGCGGGGGTGCAGTCGAAGTTCGGCATCTCGCCGGCCCTTCTCGACACGCTGCTCGAGGGCCTGGCGCGCAGCGGCGCGAAGGTCGTCGGCCTGCACGCCCACTGTGGCAGCGGCATCCTCGAGCCCGAGACCTGGGCCGAGACCGCGGTCTTCCTCGCCCAGCTCGCTGAGCGCTTCCCCGAGGCGTCGATTCTCGACCTCGGCGGCGGGCTCGGCGTCGCGGAGCGCCCGGGGCAGAGCGGGCTCGACCTGGAGGCGGTGGGCGAGCGGCTTGGCCAATTCAAGGAGGCGCACCCGCGCTTTCGACTCTGGATGGAGCCCGGGCGCCTGCTCGTCGCCGAGGCCGGGGTGCTGCTCGCGCGAGTCACCCAGGTCAAGCGCAAGGGCGAGCACACCTACGTCGGCGTCGAGACCGGGATGAACTCACTCCTCCGGCCCGCGCTCTACGGCGCCTGGCACGAGATCGTGAATCTGAGCCGGCTCGACGAGCCGGCGACGCTGACAGCCGACGTCGTCGGGCCCGTCTGTGAATCGGGAGACGTGCTCGGCCACGGGCGCCGAATCGCCCGGGCGCGGGAGGGCGACCTCATCCTCATCGCCACCGCCGGCGCCTACGGGCGCGCGATGAGCTCGCGCTACAACCTGCGCGACCCCGCGGACGAGCACCTGCTCGACCGCTGAAAACGTGTCGAAGGACCCTTCGAGCGATCGCCGATCAGCCCGAGCGTGGGCCGAGCTTGCGAGGCCGAAGCCGAGGACCCTCGACTCCCTCGTTCAGCGGGAGCCTATCGCTCGGGCCTCTCGACTTGGCTCGAGTGACCGGAGGTGGCGAGCCGAGGTTGGGGGGCTTTCGCGACAGACCTTGAGAGGTTCGGGCGGGCGGTGTTTGTGCGCCTTCGGACAGCGACTTGTGGTGGGTCAGAAAACGGATTTGTGGCACGCGGCGGGGAATCGGCTAGAACCAAGCCCTCTTCGTAGCCTGTTGGAGGGTGTCGGGATGAGACCGAGACCTGCTTCGTTGCCGATCGCAGTCCTTGTTGCCCTCGTCGTCCTGTCCGGTTGCGCAAGCGGGCAGGTGCCCGTCCTCCCGGCTACGGTCGACGAGCCCACTCCCGAGCGCGTCGAGCCAGCGCCGGCGCAGCAATCGGCCGGCGTGGAGGAGCAAGCCGACGGGGCTGAAGAGACGCCGGTCGTAGTCGAACCCGAGGCCGAAGGGGAGGGTGCGCTCGAAGAGGAGCAGAGCGCGAGCGAGGCGGCGGCGCCGGAGGTCGACCCGGAGGCCGAGAGCCAGCTCGCCCCGACCGCGGCCTGCGGACCGGGGGGTCGCTACACGGCCGACATCGACGACCTGCGACTCGAGCAGCTCTGGAAAGGGTCTCCCGAGGCGCTCGGGTCGCTGTCGATAGGCTTCGCGGATGCCGGCCGGCTCGTGAACGCGCGCCAGATGCCCGCGGGGCCGAACTGGACGATCGTCGCTCCGGATCGCTGCTGGGGCACCGAGGAGACGATCGAGTACCTGACCCGGGCGATAGACCACGTCGCCGCTCAGTTTGAGGGGACCCCGCCGCTGCGGGTCAACCATATGAGCAAGCCCGAGGGAGGCTGGATCCGCCCGCACGCCAGCCACCAGTCGGGACGCGATGTCGACCTCGCCTTCTACTATCGGCCCGGAGGACCGGACCGCGGGGCCTGGGCACGGCGGGAGAACTTCGATCTGGCGCGAAACTGGGCGCTCGTGCGCGCGCTGGTCACCGAGACCGACGTGCAGTTGGTCCTCGTCGACAGGCGGATCATCAAGCGCCTGTACGACTACGCGCTCTCCACGGGCGAGGACCAGGCTTGGCTCGACTCAATCTTCCGTGCGGGCCGTGGCTCGCTGGTCCAGCACGCGCGGCGCCATCGCGACCACTACCACGTGCGCTTCTACAACCCGCGGGCCCAGGAGCTGGGGCGACGGGTCCTGCCGTTGATGCCCAAGGGGCAGCCGGACTTGAACCGGGTCGTGCACCGCGTGCGGCGCGGCGAGTACCTCGGCGCCATCGCCCGGCGCTACGACACGACCGTCTCGGCCATTCGCAAGGCAAACGGCCTGCGCAGCACCTTGATCCGGGCCGGGCGCACCCTGGTCATCCCGCTTCGCGGGCCGTGCGTGAACTGCCCGACGCCTCCTGAGGTCATCGTGCCGCCACGCCGCTTGCCGCCCGCGCCCCCGCCTGTCGCCGTCCGGTCGGCGCCAGCTCGGGGCGAGCTGGCTGTCGGCACGAGCGGGCCCGCCGGCCTCGCTGCCGCCGCGCAGTGAAGCGAGGCGTCGAGAAAAACCTTCTTCGGCCCCGTCCGGTTCGGCTCACCCCTGAGCGGAGCTGAATGGCCGACTTCGGCCTCGCAAGCTCGGCCTACGCTCGGGCTGTCCGGTTATCGATCGAAGGACTTCTCGACCGGGCCTTCAGCGGGTTGGGGAGGCCTTCGCGAGTGGCCGGCGGCCAGCTACCGAAGGAGTGAGGTGACACCCGCGCCGAAGGTCGGCGGCTGCCCTCCGTCGAAGGCGTGACAGTTTCATGACAGGAGGCTGCCGAGATGCGCGGCATGCGCTTTCTACTCGGCACCTTGACCTACCTCGTCTTCTTCCTCTCGGGACTGCTGCTGTTGCCCGCCTTCCTCGTCACCGCGCTCGTGCACCGCGGCGATCCGGGGTGCCGGAGGCGCGGCAGGATGATGCGGCGCTTCGGGCGGCTCAACTCGGCGCTGACGCCGTTCTGGCGCTTCTCTGTCTGTGGCGACGGGCCGGCTGACATCCGGGAGCGGCCGTACGTGGTCGTCGCCAACCACGAGTCGACCGCCGATCCGTTCCTGCTCTCGCTGCTTCCGTGGGACATGCGCTGGGTCGCCAAGCAGGAGCTGTTCCGGCTGCCGGTGGTCGGATGGCTGATGCGGCTGGGCGGCGACATTCCCCTGCGGCGAGGCGAGCGCGACAGCGTGGTGCAGATGCTCTCGGAGTGCCGGCGCACGCTGGAGAGCGGGGTCCCGGTGATGCTCTTTCCGGAGGGGACCCGGTCGCCCGATGGGCGGCTGCTGCCGTTCAAGGACGGCGCCTTTGGGCTCGCCATCAAGGCCGGTGTGCCGGTGCTGCCGCTCGCGACCGCGGGGACGCGGCAGTGCAGGGCGAAGGGGTCGCTCGGCTTTGGCTTTGCTCGCGCTCAGGTGCGAGTGCTCGCCCCGGTCGACACCCGCGGCATGACCCTCGAGGACCTGCCGAAGCTGCGCGAAGAGGTGAGGGAGCGCATCGCGAAGGCCCGCGCCGAGCTGCGAGCCGACCTCGGTCTCCCGGAGCCGCAGCCTGACGAGGAGCCTCTGCTCGAGCGGGCCGGCTCCATCGGCGAAAGGGCCTGGCACGCGAACTATCCGCCGAGCGTCGGTCCGGAGGCGGAGCTGCTCCCCTTCGCGAGCCTCGGGGAGATGGTGCGCTCCTCGGCCGCGCGGTGGGGCGAGAAGAAGGCCTGCACGATGGTGCTGCCCAACGGCTGGGAGGCCTCGCTGTCGTGGAGCGAGGTCGACCGGCTCTCGGGGCACTTCGCCGGCTTCCTGCGCTCACGAGGGGTCGGCAAAGGCGACCGCGTCGCCCTGGTGCTTCCGAACTGCCTGGCCTATCCGGTCTGCTCGCTGGGGGTGCTCAAGGCGGGCGCGGTGCTGGTCAACACCAACCCGCTCTATACCGAGCGCGAACTCGAGCAGCAGCTCGTCGACAGCGGCGCGCGTCTGGTCGTGGTGCTCGGCAACCTTCGCGACAAGGTCGAGCGCGTGCTGTCGAAGACCCCGGTTGAGACGCTGGTCGTGACCGCGGTGGGCGACTTCTTTCCGACCGCGATGCGGCTGGCGATCGGGGCGAAGCTGCGCCTGGCGCGCGCGGTGCCCAAGGCCCGCACCCCCGGCATCCCGCTGATGCGCGCCTTGCGGCTGGGCGCTCCGGCACGCCCGCGCTTCGAGGGTCAGGAGCAGGCGGTCGGCCGCGACGACGTCGCGCTGCTTCAGTACACCGGCGGCACGACCGGGGTGAGCAAGGGCGCGATGCTCACGCACGGAAACCTGCTCGCGAACGTCGCCCAAATCGCGCAGATCACCCGCGGGAGCCTGGAGCTTGGCCGCGAGACCGTGCTCACGGTCCTGCCGCTCTACCACGTCTTCGCCTTCACGATTAACCACCTCTACGCCTTCTACGCGGGCCACCACAGCATCCTCGTGCCGAACCCCAGGCCGTTGAAGAACCTGCGGGCCGCGCTGCGCAGCCACGACATCACCTGGGCGACGGCGGTCAACACGCTGCTCAAGGGGTTGCTCGCCGAGCCTTGGTTTGCTTCTCGACCGCCGCCGGGCCTGAAGGCCGTCTACGCCGGAGGGATGGAGGTCCAGCCGGCCGTTCTCGAGCGGTGGGAGCGGGTCACGGGTTCGCTGGTGATCGAGGGCTTCGGGCTGACCGAGGCGAGTCCCCTCGTCACCTTCAATCCGAGCACCCGGGCCGCGGGCGGCATGCGGCGCACTCTCGCGCAGGTCAACGGCGTCGGCCTGCCGCTGCCGGGGACCGACGTGCGCCTGGTCGACGATCGCGGGGCGCCCGTTTCGCCCGGGGAGCGAGGCGAGATTCTCGTGAAGGGACCGCAGGTGATGCTCGGCTACTGGAAACGGCCGGATGAGACGAGCAAGGTGCTCGCGGGCGGTTGGCTGCGTACCGGCGACGTCGGCGCGATCGACGAGGACGGCTACCTGCGCATCACCGACCGCAAGAAGGACATGATCGTGGTGAGCGGTTTCAAGGTCTTTCCGAACGAGGTCGAGGCCTGCATCGCCGCCCACCCGCTGGTCGCCGAAGTCGCAGTTCTCGGCGTGCCCGACGACAGAACCGGCGAGGCGGTGCGAGCCTTCATCGTCCCGAAGGCCGCCGGCCTGACGAGCGAGGAGGTGCTCGTTCACTGCCGGCAGGCGCTGACGCACTACAAGATCCCGCGAGGGGTTTGCTTCGTCACCGAGATGCCGAAGAGCGCGGTCGGCAAGGTCCTTCGCCGCGAGCTGCGCTCGCAGCTCGAGGCGAGCTCCGCCTGACCATCGAGGCCCAAGCCCACGGCTCGAGAGGCACGCCCGCTTGATGGTCATTTTTCGAGCGGCTCACGCAGGAGCCGCAGGCACTCCGTCGAGCGCTCGTGCGAGCAGCGCCGGCGTGCATGCCGACACGAAGGTCGGCCATCGGAATGGGCGGTCCCGAATCGGCGATCCGATCGACGATCGAGCTGGCGACTAGCCGGCCTCTGACTCCTCGTCGTCGGTCAGCAGCGGACTCTGCGTCAGCACCGTCGGCGGACCGTCGATGGTGCTCTCCGCCGTCGCCTCTGGCTGAACGAAGGGGCTCTGCAGTAGCTCGGTCTGCGGACTCTCGTCGGTCGCGGTATCCGGCGACGCTCCGTCCATGCGCAGCGTGGGGTCCCCGAGGAGCGTCGGCGTCTCCAGCGTCGCCTCGTCGTTCGCCGAGGGAGGTTGCGGGGCAGGGAAGAGGTCGGAGTCGGCCGTCCGCAGGGGCTCTGGTGGATAGAGCTCGTCCAGGTTCTCGGGGATCGCGAGCGCGACGCGGTCCTCGGTCGTGTCCACCGTGATCCCTTCGATGCGCCGGGCGGCCATGAGCGCCTGTTCGTCGGTCCATTCGAGCGACTCGCGCAGATGCCGCGCGAGCGGGCCCCAAGGGGCGACGCGCGCGCCGTCGGTCCCCTCGCCGCGCAGGTTGAGGTAGCGCAGCACCTCGAGCGCGAGCCGATACGCGTCGCGCTCGGCGCGCAGGGAGCTGGAGCGTTCGTCGACCTCGCGAAAGCGCTCGGCGAGCGTGGTGACGAAGGGACCGGCGACCGCGCCGATCTCGTTGGTGAGCGATTCGCGGGTGATGACCGCGACGGTCGTCTTGTCGATCGCCTCGACGCTCGCGGTGCGCGGGGCCGAGGCGAAGGTCGCCGCCTCGCCGAAGACCGCGCCCCGGCCCATCTCGCGCAGCGGGCGCCGCTCGCCCGAGACGTCGAGCTTGAAGGCGCGGCAGCGGCCTTCGAGGATGACGTAGGCCTCGTTGCCGGTGTCGCCCTCCTCGATGATGAGCGCGCCGGGCTTGAAGCTGCGGGTCGGGTAGCGGCCGACGCCGCTCATGAAGGCTTCGATGTCCTTCTGGAGCCCCTCGACGGTCTGGTAGCGGTCGTCGGGGCTCAACGCCATGGCCTTGGCGACGATGGCGCACAGGCGCCTCGGCAGGTTCTTGTCGACGAGCTCCGGCGCGGTCCACTGGCGGAGCGCGGCGAGCATCACCGTCTCCTGCGCGGTGTTGGCGACGTAGGGGGCCCGGCCGGTGAGGATGCGGTAGAGCAGCGCGCCGAGCTGGAAGACGTCGCTGCGGGTGTCGAGCAGGTTGTTGTAGCCCTTGGCTTGCTCGGGCGACATGTAGCCGACGGTCCCCATCACGCGCCCGTCGTCCTGGGGGCGGGCGCGCTCGCCGCTGATCTCGACGAGCGTCCTCATCTCGACGCCCGAGGGGCGCGTCGTGCCGATGAGCCGGGCGATGCCCCAGTCCATGACGTAAACCTGGCCGTAGCTGCCGACCATGACGTTGCGGGGCTTGATGTCGCAGTGGATGACGCCTCGGCAGTGGGCAAAGCCGATGGCCTGGCAGGTCTTGACGAACACCTGCAGGACCTCGAACAGCTTCGCTTCGTCACGCACCGAGAAATTCTGGCCGTTGAGCAGCTCCTCGAGCGTGACGCCGTGGACGTACTTCATCGTGAAGTAGTGGGTCCCCTCGTCGTCGATGCCGACCTCGTGGACGGGCGGAATGTTCGGGTGCTCGAGTTGGCCGGTGATCTGCGCCTCCTCGAGGAAGCGCCGGGCCTCGAGCGGCTTGGCGGCGATCTTCGGCGAGAGGACCTTCATCGCCATGTGGCGCAGCAGGTTGGTGTCATAGGCGAGCCGCACGGTGCTCATGCCGCCCTTGGCGATGACGCCCTGGTCGACGATTCGCTCGGCGAGCGCGATTCTCGGCGCCGTCGTCTCGACCCGCGCCCGCTCGTCCTCGACGGGCACTTGGGACTTGTCCTCACCACGCAGCCAGGAGAGCAGTCCTCGCTTGCCTTCGGCCATCGGCACCACCTCGGTGTTCGGAAGAAGGCGTTAGGGTAGCGGGCTTGAGGAGCGAGGGAAACTGACTGTCGAGGGTCGACGGTCGACAGGCCGCGCCTTGCCCGGAACCCGAGCGATAGGTCGCAGGTTGGTGGGGGCGCACCGGCAATGCGCCCGTCCGGAAACCGAGCACGAGCGCGATGCCGGGCGCCTCGACCCGAGACAGCTCGGCCCACCGTCGCCTCCGCGTCGGGTTGAAGGGACCATCGGCTCGCGGCCGCCGTTTTTCCCGACGGCGCGCCCCCAAGGCCTGGCTCGCGCCACGGGCACCAAAGGTTGAGCCTCCCTCCGGACGCGGGCACAGTTCGTCGAGGCGGTCCCGGGCTTTGAGCGAACCGAGAGGCGAATCAGATGCAGATCAAGTGTGAGAACTGCGGTGCGGCGATCAGCGCCGAAAACATCCACGAAGAGCTGGCCGTCGGGCGCTGCGCGCACTGCAACGGGCTCGTCGACCTGGCGCGAAGGCGCGGCGACGACGGCAGCTCACCCCGAGGCCGGCAGCGGGTGCCGCTTCCCGAGCGGTTCAAGCTCGACGAGGGACCGGGGCGTCTCACGGTGGGCTGGCGCTGGTTCTCCTTCGTTCACCTCTTCCTCGTCTTCTTCTGCCTGGCCTGGGACAGCTTCCTGGTCGTCTGGTACTCGGTCGCGCTCGGCCGTCTGGGGGTGGCGGAGGCGATGCCGGCAAACCTGCTGATGGTCGTCTTCCCGCTCGGGCACGTGGCGGTCGGCGTCGGGCTCACCTACTACACGCTGGCGGGCCTCCTGAACCGGACCACGGTCGAGGTGAGTGGAGGCGCGCTTCGCATCCGCCACGCGCCTCTGCCTTGGAAGGGCAACCGCCTCATCCCGGGGCACGAGATCTCCCAGCTCTTCTGCGAGGAGAAGCAGAGCCGAGGCAAGAACGGCTCGGTCCACCGCGCCTATCACCTGCAGGCTGTCGTCGGGCACGAGCGGCGGCGCATCTCCTTGCTCTCGCTCGAGGAGCCGGCCCAGGCGCTCTACCTCGAGCAGCGGCTCGAGGAGGAGCTCGGCATCGTCGATCGCGCGGTCCCCGGCGAGCTGAAGGCCGTTTGAAAGACCGCGCCCCCGCACGGCCAGGGTGGCCGGCGGGGGCGGGTTCGTCTCGACGATCTCAACGCCGACGCTTTGCGGGCCGGGCGCATTGTTACGCGCCCCTGCCGCGCTCTGTCGGCCGCGCGGGGTGGCGGAGTTGGAGGCTCCGCCCTCGATCCTCAGCGCGCTTCCTGCTGGCCCCAGAGGAAGGCGAGGTGCAGGCCGGTCTCGACCGACTTGGCCATCCACTCGAGGCAGACCCACTCCTGCTTGCCGTGGAAGTTGATGGCGCCGGCGAAGACGTTGGGGGTCGGCAGGCCCTTGAACGAGAGCTGCGCGCCGTCGGTGCCGCCGCGGATGGAGTTGAGCATCGGGGTCTCGCCGGTGCGGCGGACCGCCTCCATGGCGAGCTCGACGATCTCGGGGTGCTTGTCGAGCACCTGCTTCATGTTGCGGTATTGCACCTTGAACTCCACCGCGACTTTGGCGCCGGGGAAGTCCTTCTCGGTCTGGGCGGCGATCTCCTCGAGGCTCTTGCGGCGCGCGGCGAGGTCCTCCTCGGTGAAGCCGCGCACGATGAAGCGCACGACGCTCTGGCCGACCTCGCCGTTGATCGCGACCGGGTGCAGGAAGCTCTCGCGCTTCTCGGTGGTCTCGGGCAGGTGGTCCTTCGGCAGCAGCGAGACGAGGTGCGCGGCGGCGCGGATGGCGCTGACCATCACGTTCTTGGCCTGGCCCGGGTGCACGTCGAACCCGGTGATCGTCGCGGTGGCGCCGTCGGCGCAGAAGGTCTCGTCCTCGATCTCGCCGAGCAGCGAGCCGTCGAAGGTGTAGGCGGCAAAGGCGCCGAAGCGCTTGACGTCGAAGTGCAGCGTCCCCTTGCCGATCTCCTCGTCGGGCGTGAAGCCGATGCGGATGTCGCCGTGCGGGACCTCCGGATGCTTCAGCAGCCAGTCGAGCTGGGTCATGATCACCGCGATGCCCGCCTTGTCGTCGGCGCCGAGCAGCGTGGTGCCGTCGGTGGTGATGACGGTCTTGCCCACGCACTTCGAGAGCTGCGGGTGGTCGGCCTTGATCACCTGCGACGGGTCGCCCGGCAGCACGAGGTCGCCGCCCTGGTAGTCGATGACTTGCGGCTTGACGTTCTCGCCGCTGGTGCCCGGGTAGGTGTCAACGTGAGCGAGGAGGCCGATGGCGGGAGCCTTGCGGCCTTCGGGCAGGTTCGAGGGCAGGGTGGCGAACAGGTAGCCGTGCTCGTCGAGGCCAATGTCCTTCAACCCGAGCTCTTTGAGCTCCTGCTCGAGCATCTTGAGCAGGTCCCACTGCTCCTTGGTCGAGGGGAAGCTCTCCGAGGTGTCGCTCGAGCGCGTGTTCACCTTGACGTAGCGCACGAAGCGGTCGAGCAGCGCCTTCTTGAAGGTCGAGTCCAGCGTGAAAGCGGGCAGGTTCTCGGGCTTGGCCAGGTTCATTGCTGCTCCTAATCGGTAGTGGCCGCGGGAGCGACGGGGCGCGCCGGCAGCAGTCTGAGCTCGTTGGGGTTTCAGCCTTCCAGGCAGAGGGCCGGGCGATTGTAGGCTCTTCGGCAATGCGAGGCGAGAGGCAGAAGGCCGCCCGGCCGCGACAACTTGAAAGCGTCCGCGCCTCACCTTTATGGTGCCGACCCGGCGTCACAAGCTGGCAGGGAGCGACGCGGTCGACGAGAGGCGATGGAACCGAATCGGAGAAAGGCCAACCTCAAGTTCGCGGCGGCGGTCGCCGCCCTGGTCGCCGCAGTTCCGCTCGGCTACTTCGTATTCCTGCGCCGGCCCGCTCCGCCGCCGCCGGTCGCGGTGGTCGTCGACGCGGGCGTGCCGGTCGCGCAGCTCGTCGCCGACGCCGGCCTGTCGGGCGAGCGGCTCGAGAGCCTTCGGATCGCCGAGGTCGACGGGGAGGTCGAGGTGCGCCGCGGCAAGGGAGAGTTCGGCCCGGCCCAGGTCGGAGCGCTCCTGCGGGCCGACGACGCGGTGCGCACCGGCGACGGGCGCGCCCTGCTGAGCGCCGGCGAGTCGTACGAGGTCCGGGTCGAGCCGGGCTCGCTGGTCGAGGTCGAGGAGCTGACCGAGCGCATCTCGAGGTTCGACCTGGGCGTCGGCATGCTCGTCGCGCGGGTCGAGGGCAAGTCGGGCCGCCAGCTCGTCGTCACCGCGGCCGGCTCGGACGCGAGCGCCACCACGAGCGACGGCACCTTCGCCCTCTCCAACAACGGCGAGGGGACGGTCGCCGTCGGCGCGCGCGCCGGCGAGGTCGAGTTCCAGGCGGCCGGAAAGGCGGTCGTCCTGCGCTCGGGCCAGCAGTCGATAAGCCACCAGGGAGCGCCGAGCGACCCGGAGCCCATCCCTTCGAGCCTCTTGTTGAAGGTCGACTGGCCGCAGGAAGAAGCCCTCAACAAGCGCCGGATCGTCGTCGGCGGCAAGACGAGCCCCGGGGCGGTGGTGATGCTCTCGGGCCGGCCGGTGCGTGTGGGCAGGGACGGGCGCTTTCGCGAGAAGCTGGTCTTGCGCGAGGGGCGCAACGTCGTCCAAGCCGAAGGCCTCGACGTCGGGGGCCATGCCTCAAGCCGCCAGGCCGAAATCCACGTCGACACGCGGGCGCCCGATTCGGACATAAGCACGCGGAAGCTATGGGAATAGGCCGGCGCTGCGGCAGCCTGCGCCAGCCGAGCATTTGCTTGCGGGACCAGGGGGCGCATGCTACGCGTAGTGCCGCTTTGCCCACTTTTCCGCAGGAAGGGCCGACCGGGTCCGCCTGCGCTTTGACGAAGAGTGAGATGACCCCGCGCCGAGCCCTCCTCGCTACCGTTCTTGCGCTCCTCGCCTTGCCGGCCCCCTCGCGCGCTGAGCAGGACTGGTTCGCCAGCCTTTACACCAACGAGGGCATCGAGATGCGCGCCGACGAGCGCGTCTTCACGCTCTACGCGGCCCTGAACGCGATGGGCTACGACGAGGCGCCGGTCTCGCGGCGCTTCCCGGTCCCCGCGCGCGAGATGCACGCGGTGAGGCTGAAGGTGCGCGAGGCGCTCAAGGTCGACCGAGCGCTTGCCGCAAAGCTCGACGCATTCTTCACCGAGCACCCGGAGACCGCCGAGCTCTACGGGCGTCAGGCGTTGACGCTGCGTGGGCCGCCGACCTTCGAGCCGACCGCCGACTCGTCTGCCGCGCTTCGAGGCATCGGGCCGCTGCTCTCGGAGGTCTACACCGGCGGCAAGCTCGCCGAGCTCTTCGGCCAGGTCCAGGACGAATACCGTTCGGCGCTCAAGGGTTATCACGCCGTCATCGACGGCCCGGTCCTCGAGGTCCGGCGGCTGCTCAAGATGAAGGAGGACGAGCCTCCGCGCGTGACCCTGGTCATCAATCTGCTTGACGGCCGCGGCAGCGCCTTCTCCGGGCTCGTCGGAGAGGATCTGTACGTGGTGCTCGGGCCCTCGACTGAGCCTGATCTCTACTCGCTGGTGCGGGAGGTGGCCCGCGCGAAGCTCGCGCCGGTGGCCGCCTCGAAGGCCGGCACCTCCAAGGTGCTCGCGGAGATCGCCGCGGCTGTCGGCGCCAAGAGCGCCGCCGACTTCGCAACCGAGGTGTTCGCCCGCGCCTTCGCCGCTGCGGTCGTGAAGCTGCCTGAGGACAAGCTCGCCGAAAAGGCGGCGGGCGGCTTTCAGGCAGTGCTCGACGTCTACCCGCTCATCGGGAAGCTCGCCTCCTCCGGCAGCTCGCTGGAATCGTTCGTCGCCGAGAACCTGTGGATCCTGGCCAAGGAGCCGGCCGCCAACTAGTTAGGCCGCGCTCGGTGCGCCGGGAAGAGGTGACGGACCGCTGTGGAGTGCCTGGTCGGAGAGATACTCGGGGGAGCGAGCGGCGCGGGGGCCTACCTGCTCGTGCTCGCGGTGCTGCTCGCCTGCGGTCTGGGCGTTCCGCTGCCCGAGGACGTCGCGCTGATCACCGGCGGCTACCTCGCCTACTCCGGAGCCGCTCGCGTCGAGGTGATGATCGGGGTCGCGTTCATCGGCATCCTGGGCGGCGACTCGTTCGCCTTCCTGCTCGGACGCTACTTTGGCGACAAGCTCGAGCGACGCTGGCCCTTCCGCTTGATGATCACGCCGTCCAAGCGCAGGAAGGTCGAGGGCCTGTTCGCGCGCTATGGCCAGCGGATAGTCGTCGCGGCCCGTTTCATGCCGGGCGTGCGCGCGGTGACCTACTTCGTCGCCGGCAGCGCCGGGATGCGCTACCTGCTCTTCATCTGCTTCGACGGGCTGGCTGCGCTCGTGTCGGCCCCGGTATTCGTCTACCTGGGCTTTCGCTTCGGCGCCAACATCGAGTGGCTCGTGGCCGCCGTGCGTCGCGGCCAGTGGGCTGTCATCGGCCTGCTCGTGGCGATTGCGGGCCTCTGGCTGTTCTTCCACTACGTCGTCAAGCGCGTCCAGGAGCGCCCGGCGGAGCTTCCGATGCTCGGCCGGCGTAAGCAGGTGCAGGAGCTGGCCGAGGTCGGCCACGAGGACGTGCGCGCGGCCGATTGAGGGCGTATCGCGAGCTCTCGCGGCGAGAGCGTGGCCGGCGCGAGGTTGAAGGCTCCGCGGTCACCCGCCCCATCGCCTGAAGGCCGGCGCTGAGGCCGCCGGGGATTCGAGCGCGGGCCATCCCGAGCAGCGGCTGGTCCGCGAGCGCCGAGCGGAGATGACGCCAGTGCGGACCGCGCGCCCGCCCTGCTATTGCCAATCTTGAGATTCGGCACGATTTCGGAGGGTCGGCCTTGGTGCCGGTCGCCGGGAACCCTCGTGCCGCCTAAGCATCTGCTCGATTCCTGGACGAACGCAGCCTGCTGCTCCCCCGACCACGCCGCGGTGGGTTGCTGGGGTTTCCCCGGCGAAGCTCGTCCTGTCTGAAGAAAAGGCCGGTCGAAAAAGCAGAAGGCCCCGGGGTGTCCCGGGGCCTTCGAGAACTTCAGCCGGCCGCGTGGTTATCGGCGACGGCCGCCGCCGCGCCCGATGCGCTCGCTCTCGCCGACGCGCTTCTCGGCCATGTCGAGCTTGCCGAGGAGCATGTCCTTATCGTCCGGATCGAGTGTCGCGATGGCCGAGCGCAGCAGCTTGAGGTCGAGCCGGGGCACGGTGACCATCTCGCGGCCCTGCAGCTCCTGGATGACCGGCAGCTCGGTGAGGTCGCGGATGAAGCGGTCGAAGTCGCTGCGCACGTCCGCGTAGGTTGCGCGGCACTCGGCGAGGTTCGCCTTCACTGCGTCGCCTTCGGAGCCGTAGAGGAGGTCGGGGTTCTTGGCGGCCGCGTCGTCGAGTGCGTTGGTGTTCTCGCGCGACTTCTCGAAGAGCTCGACGAGCACCTTGAGGCGCTCGGCCTCGGTGCGCTCCTCGATGCGCGAGGCCTTGAACTTGCGCGAGAGGGCATCGCACTTGACGCCCGCGACGTCGGCTCCCTGGCCGCTCGCACGCTCCGAGAACGTGGCTTCCAGCCGATCGTCGCTGTCGAGGCCGTAGGCGCTGTGGGATGCGCAGCCGGCGGTGGCCGCGCAAGCGGAGAGGAGGGCAAGCTTGAGGCTTGGGCGCATGATGGGGCTCCCGTGCGGAGGGTTTGGCCGCTTGCGTGAATGCCCCCGGCCCGCGAAACCGGGACGCCCTGCAACTCGGGAGGGGGGCAAGCGCACCGGTGTTTGTAGCGACAAGCCGAAGTCATTGTCAACCAACCGGGGGAAACCTTCGTCGGTGAGCCAAGCCGGATAAGCCCCCGTTCCCTCAAAAGAAATGAGCCGCGAGGCGTCGCTGCCCGGAGCGCGAGGCCGGCTTGCCGAGAGCGCCGGAGCGGGCAGCGGCGATTCGGCCGATTCGGCGGGTTCCACGGCCCCTGGGGCATCGCCAGGGGAGGGCGGCTCAGAAGCGTCCGGCGATTGCCGCGCCGTTGGGCAGTGGCGCGATGGTGAGCGCCGTGGCTCCTTCGGCTCTCTTATGGAAGAACCAGGGCAGGGCGAAGCCGAGCGCCGCACCTGTCGCGCTGCCGAGCAGCACGTCGCTTAGGTAGTGCTTCTTGGCGGCGATGCGGCTGTAGGCGACGAAGGCGGCGAGCGGGACGCCCGCGCCCCAGACATAGGGCTCGGCTTGGTAGCCGCGCAGGTGCGCGATGGTGCCGGCCGAGACCGCGAGGGCGAAGGCCAGGTTCGAGTGGCCCGAGTAGAAGGAGAGGTTGTTGTCCGCGGGGTGCTTGGTGGCGCCCTTGAGCTCGGGCGGAAGGTCGGCGACGAACGGGCGCTCGCGGCCGGCGCTGAACTTGACGAGCTGGTTGAGCGCCGAGCTGACGGTGACCGCTTCGACCATCAGCAGCACGTTGGCGGGCATCTCGGCGAGCCGGTCCTCGCGGCCCGAGGCGAGGGCGAGCGTCCCGATGGTTGCCAGGGGAGTTGCGAGGAAGCCCGTGAGGTCGCCGACCGTCGCCGCGGCCTCGATGTCTTGCCAGGCGAGTGAGCGGGTCACCGCGTTGTCGAAGCCGTTCTGGCCGCACCACTTGCAGCCTGAGGGCGCAAGCTCGCTCTTGAGGATCTCCGTGGTGATCCAGCCCGAGCCCGTCACGAGCACAATCGCGCCGTCGAGCGGCCAGCTAAAGGTGAGCATGTCCGGGCGCGCAACCGCGGCCGGTGCCTGGGGACTCTTGGGGGCGGCCGCCGGCGACGCCGAGGGCACGAGGGAGGCTGCGCGAGGGGCGTCGGCCATCGGCGGGACCGGCGCGGGCGCTTCCGGAGCGGAGGCGAGGCAGGCGATGAGAAGTGCAGCGATGAACATGGCCGAATAGTGCCAAGGGCGGTGTGGCAAGGCTACTCGCGCCCGCCTGACTGGAGCGTTCAGTTGATGAGGAGCGGCCAACCGCCTGCCGCAATTCCGGGGCGCCTTCGTCGGGGCGGGGGACTTGCTGGAGCGGTCGGCCAGCTTACCCTCCGGGCAACCCAGTCACAGGAGGAGCACATGCGGATCGCCTGCATTCTCGCCGACTACTTCGAGGACTCGGAATACCGCATCCCACACGACCGCCTGAGCGCGGCGGGGCACGAGCTTGTCGTCATCGGCAAGACGAAGGGGCAGACAATCGAGGGCAAGAACCACCAGGAGAAGGCGACCGCGCACCTGGGGATCGATGACGCGAAGGTCGACCAGTTCGACGCCCTCTTGATTCCCGGTGGCTTCTCGCCCGACCAACTGCGGTTCGACAAGCGCTTTGTCGAGTTCGTCCGAGCTTTCGACAAGGCGAACAAGCCCATCTTCGCGGTCTGTCACGGGCCGCAGATCATGATCACCGCCGACATCGTTCGGGGCCGCACGCTCACCTCCTGGCCGACCGTCATGGTCGACCTCAAGAACGCCGGCGCGAATGTGGTGGACAGGCAGGTGGTCGTCGACCGCAACTTCATCACGAGCCGCAAGCCCGACGACCTCGAGGCGTTCTCCCTGGAGATCATCAACTTCCTCGGCGCCGGCGCCGGGGCTCATCCGTAGGTCCGAGACCTCGCGCTCGGCAGCGCGCGAAGCCTCGCGGGCGACTCCTGGCGCAACTCTCAGGAGTGGCCTTCTCCGGCAAGAGCCGAATCCGCTTACGGCGAGTGCGAGTGCGAAGGCGGGCGGGGGCATCCTCGTCCGGCTTCTTCGCATCCAAGCACCGGCTCGGCTTCATGGTCCGAAGCTCCGCGTATTCGAGCGGCCGGCGAGAGGACCGCCCTCTGTGCCAACGTGCG
>DHSB01000219.1:43125-44139 GCA_002408385.1 Myxococcales bacterium UBA5297 | reverse complement strand
TCTGTGCCAACGTGCGTGAGACAGCGACCCGCCTTGCATCTGAAGCGCGAATCCTCGCCCAGCCCCTCGGGAGACCAGCCGTTTCTGCGAGCCGCGCACTGAGCGATTGCCAATTCGTGGCTCAGGACCCTGCCAGCTTGGGGAAGGATTGCTCAAGGTGTGTCGAGAAAGGCCGCTGCGAGCGCGTGGTGCGAGGCCGGGGACCGCCGCCGTCCCGGCCGGCATGCCCGAAGAAGGGCACCGGAGCGAGGCTGAGAGAGGATTCTTCGAGGCACCTTCAGACCTGAAAAACGCCCAACCGCCTCATCCGCGCGCTGCGAGAGGCTTGAGCTGGCGCCTGCAGCCTCGTCTCCCTCCTCCCGGCTCGGCCTGCTCGGCTGTGGCGCGCTCGCCGCAAGGGTACGGGAGTTGACTCCAAGACCGAAGGCGATAGGAAGTACCCCGAGCGCGCGTCCGAAGAGCCGGTTGGTGACCCGCGCCCCCATCGACAAGGAGTTGCCGTGCTGAGTCCCGCCCTGATGCTGACCGCGTTCCTCGCAGCCGCTGCCTCGCCTCAAGCAGTCGCAGAAAAGGAGCGTGGAGATCGGCTCGCCGCCAACGGCGACTTCGCTTCGGCACAGGAGGCCTATCAGAACGCCGAGAAGCTCTCGCCGAGTTATTCCGAGGCGATCAATCAACTTGGCTTCCTGTTCGCCCGGCAGGGGAAGCTCGATGAATCGCTCGGGCACTTCCAGCGCGCGATAGCCGTCGATTCGAGCTTCGCGCTGGCGCACTACAACCTCGGGTTCGTCCTGCGCAAACTCGGCCGTCACGCCGAGGCGGTCGAGGCCCTTTCGGCCTATTGCGCGCTCGCGCCCAGCGACGGTTCGGGCCACTACAGCCTTGCCGATTCCTTGATGGCCGTGGGCGACAAGGAGAGGGCGCTTGCTGCCTTCGAGCAATACGTCCGCGTAGAGAAGGACCCTCAGAAGCAGGCGCGCCTCGACAAAGCGAACAAGGCGATTGAGCAACTGC
>DHSB01000219.1:18166-42996 GCA_002408385.1 Myxococcales bacterium UBA5297 | reverse complement strand
ATTGAGCAACTGCGCTCGGAGCTCGCGGTTGCCGTGCCGGCACAACTCGGCGACGAAGCGGCGGCGAGCGGGGGCGCGATGGCGACGCTCCCGGGGGCTTCGGTGGCGGGCGTAGCGGCCGTGGCACCGACCGCGGTGGCGACCGCGCCTGCAGCAGCGGCGGCAGCTCCGGTCTCGACGGCGGCTGCGACCGAGGCTCCGAGCGCGCCCGCCGCTTCCGCGGTCGCCACGGCGCCCGCGGTCCCCGTCGCACCCGACCGGATCGCCTTCGCAGACCAGAAGCTCGCCGAGGCGCTCCAGTTGCGTGCGTCGGGAAAGAAGCGTGAGTCGCTCTTTGCGCTGCAAGATGCCACCAACGCCGATCCGCACAATGCGCGGGCAGTCTTCGAGCTCGGCGTCGCTTACGCCGAGAACTACTACTTCCCGCAGGCGATTGAGCGCTGGCAGCGCGTGTTGACGATGAACGTGGACGAGGCGACGCGTTCGGCCGCGCTCGCGAACGTGGAGAAGGCCCGCAAACTGATGGGCGGGGGCTCAAGCCCGTCGGGCGCTGCCTCGGCGACCCCGGCTGTGGCGAGCGCTGCGGCAGCGGCCTCCGCCGCGCCGGTCGCGACCGGCGGCGTCGCGGAGACCGCAGGTTCCGCTCAGGCCCAACAGCAGCCTGTCGTCCAGCCGCCCGCTGCTGCTGCCCCACCGGCCGCGCCCACCCCGCAGGAGCTGTACATCAAGGGCGCCGAGCTCTACGGACAGCAGCGGTTCGGCGAGGCCATTCGGCAGTTCGACGCCTCGATCGCCGCCAAGCCCGATTTTCCGCAGGCGTTCACTGCCCGTGGTAGCGCCCGGTTTGCCCAGCGCGAATACGCGCGGGCCCTGGCCGACTACTCACAGGCCATGCGGCTCGACGCCACGCTCGCCTCGCCGATCCTCGGGGTGGCCGAGTCGCTCAACGCATTGGGACGCAAGGCGGACGCGATCCCGTACTACCAGGCCTACATCGCCTCGCGTTCGGCAGACGTCCAGCCCGGGCTCCAGGAGGTCGCGCGCCAGCGCCTCGCCGAGATAGGGCAGTAACCAACCTCCCGCCCGCTTCGGAGAGCTTGCGGGCCGCCGGGCACCGCGCCGCAAGTATGCGTCGCCCAGCCCTCCGTTCGACTAGAATCTCGCGCCTTGCAACACCGCAGGCCGGGACAAGACTCGGTCGAAAGGACAGTAATCAGATGGCGCAGGGCATCCTCGATACCATTGGAAATACACCGCTCATCCGGCTTGAGACCCTCGGCAAGGGCCAGGTCTATGGCAAGGCCGAATTCCTCAATCCCGGTGGCTCGATCAAGGATCGGGTCGCCAAGGAAATGATCGAGGCAGCCGAGCGCGAGGGCCGCCTCAAGCCCGGCGCAACCATCATCGAGGCCACCTCGGGCAACACAGGAATTGGCCTCGCATTCGTCGGCGCCCGGCGCGGCTACCGGGTCATCCTCGTCATGCCCGAGAACATGAGCGAGGAGCGCAAGAAGGTCATCGCCGCGTTCGGCGGCGAGTGTGTTCGCACGCCGGCCGAGGAGTCGCTCGATGGAGCGCTCAAGAAGGTCTACGAGCTACACGAGACCATCCCGGGCTCTTGGGTAGCCCAGCAGTTCGAGAACCCGGCGAACCCAGAGGCGCACTACCGCACGACCGGTCCCGAGATCTGGGAGCAGATGGGCGGCAAGATCGACTCCTTTGTCGCGGGGGTGGGCTCCGGGGGTACGCTGGCGGGTGTGGGCCGCTTCCTCAAAGAGAAGAACCCGAGCATCCGCATCGTCGCCGTCGAGCCCAAGAACGTCTCGGCACTGCTCGGCCACGAGCCGGGGCTGCATCAGATCCAGGGCATCGGCGACGGCTTTATCCCCACGGTGCTCGACACGACGATCATCAACCACGTCGTCGAGGTCACCGATGACGAGGCCGTGAAAGTGACCCGGGAGCTGGCGCGCCACGAGGGGCTGCTCGTCGGCACCTCGGCCGGCGCCAATGTCTTTGCCGCGATGCGCGAGGCGGCCTTCCTCGGGCCGCACGCGAGGGTAGCGACAGTCCTCCCCGACAGGGCGGAGCGGTACTTCTCCTCGGCGCTGCTCTAGCAGTTGGCGGCAAGCCGAGCGGCCTGTCGGACCCCGGCAGGCCGCGCGCGATCGCTTTCCACGCTGCCCCCGGCTCATCTCAACAGGAGCCAGGCCACCGCCAATCCTCCGGCAGCGGCGAGCGCCGCGGCCGCTATCGCGGCGATTTCGAGAATCGCAAAGCGCCGGCGTAGCGCCCCGGCTGGCCGGGTGGCCGGCCGTTCTGCGGCGGGGGCTTCTTCGGCAGCAGCGCAGGGGGCACGAGGATCTGCCGGAGGCTGCGCAGGCTCAGGCTCGTCGGAGGACGTCTCCATCGGAGGCGGCGGCTCGGGCGGCCTCTGGAGCTTGGCCTCGAAGGCGATCTCGGTGTCGCCGACCTGAAGCACTTCACCTCCCCACAGCAGGTGTTCCCCTTCGACCTTCGCCCGATCGACAAAGAGGCCGTTGGCGCTCTGCAAGTCCACGACGCGGGCTTCGCCGTCCTTGAGCACCACCTTCGCGTGGACTCTGGAAGCCAGTCCGTCGCGCACGCGAGCCGCCGAGCCCTCTCCCCGGCCGAGGAAGACCGCCTCATCGAGCAGCGGCAGGCGCTTTCCGCAGTCGGGTCCGTTGAGCCAGACGAGCGTCGGGATGGGGGTCTGGCTCGCGCACTGGAGCGCTCCGGCGAGAACTCCGCGGGCGAGGGCGGCGGTCCCGTCTGCCTGGGCGCGCTCGGGATACTCGAAGGAGAGCTCGAGGTCGCCGTGCTCGAGCTTGTCGCTGGGCCGGACGAACCGGCGCTGCGCGACCCCCAGCGGCTGCCCCGAGACCAGGAATCCGGGCAGCCGCGCGATGACAATCACTGAGTCGGCGGCCACCTCGAGGTCGAGCGCTTCCGGTGGCAAGCCGGCGATTCTGAGGGGGTCAGCGTCACCGCCGCCCGCCAAGTGACGGCCGGGGGCGAGGGGAAGAGCGGTCTCTTGTCCCTGGCGGGTTCGGATTCGGAGTGAAATCATGCTCGCGCCCGTCTCCAAGGGCCGTGCCCGCCGCCGCCTCAGAAGCATGAGGTCGGTGGGGACGCGTGGTGGCTGTCTAGGATTGGAACGGCGCCGTCGCGGCGCGGGCCACCCGGAACGAGAGAGCAACGGAGAGACTTTGTGAATCAGAAGAGCGTGAGGCGCCTGCTCACCATCGGGGCGCTGCTGGTTGTTGCCTGCAAAGACCCGACGGTGGGACCGCCGCCGCGCAAGTTGAACGACGCGCAAACCCGGCGGGTCGCGACCTTCCTGCTCGACGGCAAGCCGAGCCCGTCACAACCGGCGAACGTGATGCTGGGCGGTGGCCAAATCCGGTTTCTCGGCACCGACGTGCGGCCCGATTCGGTCTCTCGGGGCGAGAGGGTGCGCATCGCCCACTACTTCGAACTACTCAAACCTGTGGACAAGAGCTGGAAGCTCTTCGTCCACATCGAGAACGAAGGCTCGCCCGGCATCCTCGTCAACGCGGACCATGTCCCGGTCGAGGGCCTGCTGCCGACCGATCGCTGGCAGCAGGGCAAAGTCATCGAGGACTCGTATTCGGTTTCGGTCCCTGCCCACGCGGGCGACCAACTGGTCGGGTACGTAGGCTTCTATCGCTTCGACGACCGCATGCCCGTCGATTCTCGCGCCGCGCACGACGGAAGTAATCGACTCCGGGCCTTCCGGCTCAAGGTATCGGGCGAGGGCCCGGTGTTGCCGACCTATCTCGCGGCGAAGCTGAAGGCGCCGATCGAAATCGACGGAGAGCTCGACGACAAGGGCTGGGAGGGGGTGGCCTCGACCGGTCGCTTCGTGCGCACTGGCGACGGCGGGGCGGCCCGGTACCGCACCGAGGCAAAGCTCGCCTGGGACGACGAGGCGCTCTACGTCGGCTTCGAGGTAGAAGACGAGGACGTCTGGGCCAAGCTTGAGGAGGACGACGACCCCATCTACGGCGAGGAGGTCGTCGAGGTCTTCCTCGACGCCGACGCCGACGGGCGCACCTACAACGAGTTGCAGCTCTCGCCGCGGGGCGTGCGCTTCGATGCCTACTTCCCCGCGCGCCGCCAGGGGATGGATCTCGGGTGGAGCTCGGGGATGCAGACCGCGGTCAAGGTCAACGGCACGCTCAACGACCCGACCGACAGGGACCAGGGTTGGACGGCCGAGATGCGTATCCCTGTCGCCCACCTCGCCTCGGTGCCGCGCTGGCCGCCCCAGGCCGGCGACAAATGGCGCTTCAACCTCTACCGCCTCGAATGGCACACCGACCGAAAGGTGAACGAGGGGTCGAGCTTCTCGCCGCCGCTGGTCGGTGACTTCCACAACCTGTCGCGGTTTGGCTGGCTCGAATTCGCACCGTAGCGGCGGGCTCGCTTGTGGCGGCTCTGTCTCCGGGGGGTCTTGCCAAGAGGCCCCGGCTGCGCGCTCGGCTCGTTCGCTCACCGTGGAAACCCAGGCCGCCCTCGGCCCGCCATCGTCTCGGACGAGCCGCGCGACTTCGGCTGGCGCAGGGCGCTCGCGAAAGCCTCTTTCGGCGGGCTTCTCCGAGTCGAGGTCTTCGCCTGCTTCATCGCTCTTCTCGTGGCGTCGGCTCTTCCACGGTCGTAATCCCCGCAGTAGGCGGCGCCGACGATTCGGCGAAGCGCTCGACGCGAAGCCGCGCCCCGTCGGTGTGGAAGGTGACCGCACCGTGGAGCGCTGTCTGGTGCAGCCGGGCACCGAGACGCTCGTACCGCTCGACGATCGAGGGATGAGGGAAGCCAAAGCCACTTCGCGCTGCGCTGAAGACCACGTGGTCTGGCGCGACCGCGCGCACGAAAGCTTCGGTAGAGCTCGTCCGGCTGCCATGGTGAGGGGCCTTGAGCACCGTCGCGCGTGGTGCGCTCGAGTCGAGCACCTGCTCCTCGCCGGCGCGCTCGATGTCGCCGGTCAGCAGGAAGGCGTGCTCGCCGAAGGTGGCCCTGAGGACGAGGCTCGCGTCGTTGCTGGAGAGCTTCGTGGAGGCCGGCGGGTGCAGGACTTCGATTCCGAGCGGTGCGAAGTCCGGGATGGAGTCCCCGGCGGCAAGCCTCCTGAGGCGAATCCCGCGCTCGGCCGCGAGTAGGACGAGGGTGCGCAGCAGGCCCTCTCCCTCGGCAGCGCGGGCGACCCAAATCTCGCGCGCGGGGACCTGTTTCAAGACGGAGACAAGCCCGAGCGCGTGGTCCGGGTGGGGATGGGAGAGGACCGCGGCGTCGAGCTCGCGCACCCCAAGCTCGAGCAGCGCCGGGGCGACCACCCGCGCGCCCACGTCCCATCGGCCCGCCGGGTCGCCTCCCCCGTCGACGAGCAGCGCGCGCCCGCCAGGCAGACGCAGAAGGGTCGAGTCCCCGTTGCCGACGGCGAGGAAAGTGGCGCTCAGCTCGCGTTGGAACAGGGGAGCGAGCCGCCGGTGGGCGCCAAGACAGGCAAGAACGAGGACTGAGCCTGCAAGCAGGCGAAGCGCGATTCGTCTGCGCCGCTGGAGCAGAGGCAGCGCGGCGAGCATAGCAAACCACGCGAGGAACCCGACCAGCGAAGGGGAGGCGACCTGCATGCTGGCGAACGGCAGGCTGGCAAAGGCGTGTGAGAGCCAGAGCAGCAGGCGTGCGAGCGGCTCGGCGAGCGCTACGAGAAGCACGGCGAGCGCGTCGCTGAGCGCAAAGGCGAGCGCGGAGGCCGCCGCAAGGACCGTCAACGCGGTCGCCACTGGTAGCGCGACCGCGTTCGCCACGACGGCGACGAGCGAGGCGCGCTGGAAGGCTTGGGCGACGAGCGGTGCGGTGGCGAGCGAGGCGGCGAAGGAGCCGGAAGCGGCGAGCAGCAGCGACTCACGTGCGCGAAGAAGTCGCCCGCCAAGCCCCTGGGCGTCGGGGCGAGGCGGCGCAAGCGGCACGAGCCGGCGCAACGGCCGCGTGAGTAGCATCAAGCCTGCCACCGCGGCGAAGGAGAGCTGAAAGGAGAGCGAGGTGATGGCCGAGGGGTCGAAGGCCACGACTGCGAGAAGCGCCGCGGCCAGCGCGCTCGGCCCATCCTGGTCGCGGCCGACGGCCATCGCGAGGAAGAGCGCCGTCGCCATGACCCCCGAGCGGACGGCGGGGATCTCGGTGCCGGTGAAGGCCACGTAAAGCCAGGTTGCCGGGATAGCGCAGAGGCTCGCGACCGCGCGCGCATCGGTTCGCAGGAGTAGATACTCGGAGCGAGCAAGCACAGCGCGCAGCGCCCGATAGAGCCCGGCGGCGACCACGGCGATATGCAGGCCGGAGACCGACAGGATGTGCGCCAGGCCGCTGCGGTTGAAGTCCTCGTTCGTTTCGTCACCGATCGACGCGCGGTCCCCGAGCGCCAGCGCGAGCAGCAGCGCGCCAGGCTCGGCGGCCGGTACAGCGGTTTCGACCAGTCCGCGGAAGTCGCGGCGGAAGCGGGCGACGCGAGCGAAGAGCGGATGCGGTGTTCCGATGAGCGCGAGCTGCCGCTCGACGACCGATCCGACGGCGGCGAGCCCGGCGGCGCGGAGCTGCTTCCGAGTGTCGGGAGCCCCGGGGTTGAGGGGAGGGTCGGGCGGACGCAGCCGCGCTCTGAGGCGAACCCGGTTACCGGAGGCAAGCTCGACCCTTGCGTTGAGCGACAAGCGCGAAGCGAAATGGACCTCTCTCCAAGCGCCGCCACGCAGGGCCCGCGACACGCCGAGGAGAAAGCGAGTTCGCCCGTCCTCCATCCGCGGCTCGCCGAGCACCGTGCCCTCGAGGAGCTCCTCGACCTCGTCGCAAGGGGCCCCGCGGGTGGTCGCTCGCAACCCCGCGGCGGCGGCCCCCGCTGTCAGAAAAGCAAGCAAGACGAGCAGGACCGAAAGCCCAGGCGCGAGCCGAGACGCCGCGATCCCGACCACCACCCCGGCGATCGACAGCGCCAGCAACAGGTACTCGGGCAGACCGGGGAGCACCTGGAACAGGCCGATTCCCACGCCGAAGGCGGCGGCTGCGCCGCACAGAGGCCGGCCCGCAAGCCAGCCGAGCGCGCCTTCGAGCGACCCCCTCACGTCGCCTCCCCTCCCAAGAGAGCGCCCCGGCACGACAACCCGCGCCAGCCTAGGAATAGGCGCGCGCGCGGCAGGTTGAAGCAAGGGGCTGGCGCATCTTATTCGGCGCTTTCAAGCCCCGTCAAGTTTGGTTTGACCGAAACCGGAAAACGTAGTATGGTGCGCGGACTTTCCGCAAAAAAACCCACCCTCAAGGAGTCGAACAACGTGCAGACGACGTTCAAGGTCGGCGACAAGGCTGTGTATCCCGGTCAAGGCGTAGGCGAGGTGATGGGGATCGAGCACAAGGAAGTCGCTGGCCAACGGCAGTCGTTCTACGTCCTGAAGATCCTGGACAATGGGATGAAGATCATGATCCCGATCAACAAGGTGAACCAGGTCGGGCTCAGGGAAATTATCGGGGAGAGCGACGTCAGGCAGGTCTACTCCATCCTCAGGGAGAAGGACATCTCGGTCGACTCGACCACCTGGAATCGGCGCTACCGGGAATACATGGAGAAAATCAAGACCGGCAGCGTCTTCGAAATCGCCGAAGTGCTCCGGGACCTCTATCTCCTCAAGGGCGACAAGGACCTGTCTTTCGGCGAGCGCAAGATGCTCGACACCGCCCGCTCGCTCCTCATCAAGGAGCTCAGCCTCGCCAAGGCGTGCCACGAGGACGACATCGAAGCTGACCTCAAGCGCATTTTCAATTGCTAGGCCTTCGGGTGGGTTGCGCCACGCGGCCGCGTTCGGCGCGCTGGGCCCGACCACTCCCAGTTGCCAGACGAGGCCTCTCTCTCGCCCCCGGTCGCCTGACCGGGGGCGTTGTCTTGGAAAAGCACCAACCTCGAGCCTCCGATGCCCAATTCGCTGCCTGAGCCTGCTGCCGAGATGCACGAAGAGCAGCCCGTCACACGGCGGCCGCGCCGTCCAGGCGCGCTCGTGGTGACGGTTCTCGGGCTAGGTCTGGCGCTCTTCCTGCTCTGGGAGATGCGTGCGGATGTGGCCTACTGGATTGGCTCGCCGCCGCGCGTCGAGCTCGGAGGGGAAGGCGCCTACCATCTTGAGCGCGCCGCCGACGGCGCGCTCGCCCGGATAGCCGGGAGGCCGGGAAGCTCGGCCACCCGGTTCAGCCGCTTCGGGACCCGCTACGAGATCGTCGCCGTGCCTGGCACCAACATCCTCGTGCGGCGCACGCTCGCGGGCTCGCAGCCGACGCGAGCGGGCTCTAAGGTGCCGCCTCCGGCCCAGTCCGCGTTCGTCGCAGAGGGCCGGCTGGCCAAGGACACCGCGATCCCGGCCTATGGCGAAGCCTTTCGGCTCCTCGTCGAACGCGGCGATGCCCAGCCTCGTGACGGCCACCTCTATCTGCTCCTCGATGGTGAGCGCCCGCGAGCCGGCTGGAGGGTTCCAGCCGCGGTTGTCGGGCTCGGCCTGCTCGTCGCGCTGAATGGCATGAGCCTCTTTCGCTCGTTTCGCCGCGGCATCGCGCGAAGGCGCCCGGCGCCGGACGGCGGGCGCGATTCGCTTGGCTGAGACGCTTAGCTCCCGCGGCGGCAACCGAGGCCTCTCGGCGGGTTGGCCCCGGGGCGCAGGCTGGGCAGCGCTTCTTGGCGAGGAGGCGTCTAGTCGCCAAAGGCCTCGTCGGCAGCCGAGCGCGCATCGGCTGGCGCGGCCTTGAGCTTGCGAAGAAACTGCTTCGCCTTCGGGTTCGACGGGTCGAAGGAGAGCGCGCGCTCGAGGTAGGAGATCGCCTTGGCGGTGTCGCCGCGCTCGATTTCCTGGAGACCTGCGAGCTCGTAGAGGCGGGAGAGCTGAGCGCGAATCTCGCCCCCAGAGACGCTCCAGCCGTCGGCGATCTCTTCCTCGAGCGCCAGCGCGGCGGTGAAGTGCCGGATGGCGCCGGCGCCGTCCTTGAAGGAGAGGTCCGCTTTTGCCGCGGCCAGCTCCTTCTTGAAGGAACCGATCTTGGAGGCAAGGGCGCTTGCGCCCGAACGCTGGGCAGCCGCCATGGCGCCGTCGATATCTCCCTTCTCGAACAGCCCGCGCGCCTCGGGCGAATCCACCGCGTTCTTCGGCTTGGGCTTGGACCTGCGCTTGTGGCGGCCTGGCCGGACGCTGTGACGGCGCTCGAGCGACTTGGGGGGCTCGATCTCGGTGACGGGCGGAGCGCCTTGTCCCTTGGCCTCCTCGAAGACCTGGGATGCGGTGAGCTCGCCGCTACCGCTGCTAGCCAGGTTGATGTCTGCCGCGGGCTTCTCCTGCGGCGCGGGAGCAAGGGGCTGAGGAGCAGGCTGTTCGCGCGGCGGCTCCGCGAGGGCGGTATCGGCCGCGGCAAGAGGTGCTTGCGCGGGCTCAGAAGGTGGCGGCGAGCGCAGGGTCGCCAACGCGAACACGCTGATGACCCCGAGGAGCATCGCCGCGCCGAAGATCACCAAGCGGATCCACGGGCGCTCTGGCACCGTTATCGAGGTCGCCGTCGAGAGCCCGGACTCGGTACCCGTCGAGCGCAGAATCAGCACGGCCTTGCCGAGCGAGATTTCGTCCCCGGAGCGAATCTCAATCTGTCCGGAAACCTTGCGGCCGTTGAGGTAAGTGCCGTTGTGGCTTCCCGCATCACGCAGAAAGAAATGCTCGCCCTGCCGCTCCAGCGTGGCGTGGTGCCGGCTGATCGATGGAAGCGGCAGGCTCAGGCTGTTTGCCGAAGAGCGGCCGACCGTCAGCTCCCCCTCGAGCACCGGGAGGCTGGTCCCTGCCCCCGGCCCCTTCTCGACGATAAGGAATGCAGGCGCCAGCACCGGCTCGGCGACCGGCGGCGGAGGCTTGCTCATCGGCGTCGGAAGCGTCGTCTCCTCCTTGTCGTCCGGGACCGTCAACAGATGGGTCGACGCTGAGGAAGGGGCTTCGAGGTGCTCGGGGCCGTAGATGGCCGTGGGGACCGCCCGCTGCGGGTCGGCTGGGAGGATCTTGGTTGGCGGCAGCTTCACCGCGGTCGGCTCGCCCTCGTCATCGAGCAGAGACAAATCGATGTCACCGGTCTCGAGCTCGATGATCTCGTCCGCATCCTGGGGTGGCCGCCTGGCCGATGATCGTTGCAATGGTGCTCTGGCCATCCTTGGCCCTGCTCACTCGAAACCGGCCAATCCTATCGCCGTCGGCGCACACAAGCCAACCGTGCATCCGCCCGGCAGGGTCTGCACCACGGCAGCATCGGCGCTTGTGTCAACGCATCAGGCGCCCGAAAGTGCCTGTCGCGGTCGGGCACGTCGGCGATCTGCATGAAAGCGAGCGGCTCCGGGGCGTTGTGTTAGGATGCCGGCCTTTTTTTGTGGGCGAGCGAGCGCTAGGCAGTCTGGAGAAAACCATGGAAATACGCGTCTACAACACACTGACCAACCGCAAGGAGCCGCTGGCTCCGCTCGTCGAAGGAAAGTTCGGGATGTACGTGTGCGGCCCGACCGTCTACGACATGAGCCACGTCGGACACGCCCGGGTCTATGTCACATTCGATGTCGTCGCTCGATTCTTGCGCTTTGCAGGTCGGCAGGTGACCTATGTGCGCAACTACACCGATGTCGACGACAAGATCATCCGGCGCGCCCAGGAGACCGGGGTCGCCCCCGCGGAGGTCTCCGAGCGCTTCATCCGCGAGTTCATCGCCGACATGCAGTCGCTCGGGGTCGCCCCGGCCGACGTCGAGCCGAAGGTGACCGAGCACATCCCGGAGATCGTCGGTCTTATCGAAAAGATTATCGCCCGCGGGCTGGCCTACCCGGCCGGAGGCGATGTCTACTTCGCGGTCCGCGAGTTCTCCGGCTACGGCAAGCTCTCCAAGCGCAACCTCGACGATCTCGAGGCTGGCGCGCGCGTCGAACCGGGGGACCTCAAGCGCGATCCGCTTGATTTCGCGCTCTGGAAGGCCGCCAAGCCAGGCGAGCCGTCGTGGGACAGCCCTTGGGGCAAGGGCAGGCCCGGCTGGCATATCGAGTGCTCGGCGATGAGCGCCAAATACCTCGGCGAGACCTTCGATATCCACGCCGGCGGCAAGGACCTCATCTTCCCCCACCACGAGAACGAGATCGCCCAGTCGGAAGCGGCCTCGGGAAAGCCCTTCGCCCGCTACTGGCTGCACAACGGGTTCGTGCAGATCGATAACGAGAAGATGTCCAAGTCGCTCGGCAACTTCTTCACCATCCGCGAGGTGTTGCAGAAGTTCGAGGCCGAGGCGCTTCGCTACTTCCTTCTGGGCACGCACTACCGCAACCCCATCAACTTCAGCGACCTCGCCCTCGCCGATGCCGAGCGGCGCGTCGACTACATCTACGAGACGCTCGCCAAAGTCGACGAGCGGCTCGCCGGCAGGCAGGTGACCCCGGGCGCGCTCGTCGAGCAGGAGCAGGTCGAAAAGGTGCTGCCGGCCTTCAGCGAGGCCATGGCCGACGACTTCAACGCGGCCGAGGCGCTCGGCGGGCTCGCCAATGCGTTCGCCCTGATGAATGCGCTGTGCGAGAAGCCGCCGACGAAGGACAAGGCCGCTGTCGTGCGCACGCTCGCGCGGCTGCGCGACGAGGTGCGCGCCATCGGAGCCGTGCTCGGGCTGTTCAACCAGCCGCCCGGCGAGTTCCTGCTTCGGCGCCGGGAGAAGAAGGCGGCAGCCAAGGGTATCGACGGGGCCAGGGTCGAGCAGCTCATCAACGACCGCGGCGAGGCGCGCAAGGCCAAGGACTTCGCCGCCGCCGACCGCGTGCGCGACGAGCTCAAGGCGATGGGCGTCGAGATCATGGACACTCCGGCCGGAACGACCTGGAAGGTCCCCTAGCCGCAACGCAGGCACAGGCGCGCGCGCCGTGAGGGACGACAGGCGGCGCTCGCGCGAGACGAGAGGGCGTGTTTCGAAGCGCAATCGCCGTGGCAGCCGACGGGCGGAAGCCGAGAGCTGCCGACAGCTCCGGCTTCGCCGAATAGAGCAGGCCTCTGATGGCCAGGGCTCTGGCTGTAGGGCCAACATCGAGAGCCCCTTGCGGCTGGCACGATTGCGGAGAGACCAGCTTGCGCGCCGGCCGAGCTGGTGCTCGATTTCCGGGCGGTCGCTGCATTCCGCGACCCTACCAACCCGCGACCGATCGCTTCGGTTCCGGGCGAAGCCCGTGTTGTCGACTCCCTCGACCCGCGACTCTCGACTGTCGGCCCTCGACTCGGTCGAGAGCGTGCTAGGGTGCGCGGCGCTATGGCGTTGACCTATTGCGTCCTCGGCTCGGGTTCGAGCGGCAACTGCCTCTGGATCCGCGGGGGCGGCGTCCAGATCCTCGTCGACTGCGGACTGTCGGCACGGCAAATCTGCAAAAGACTCGAGGCGGTGGGCGGCCGCATCGACGAAGTTCAGGCCGTCGTGGTCACGCACGGGCATTGCGATCACGTCTTGGGGGCCTCGGTCCTCTCGCGGCGTCACGGCCTCGAGGTCTATGCCAGCGGCGGGGCGCGCCGGTTCTTGGCGACCGATATTCCGGTCGAGAGGTTGCGCGCCTTGCCCTATCCCGGGGACCTGGCAATCGGCGGGCTGAGGGTGACCAGCGTCGCCACCCCGCACGACTCGCCGGAGTCGGTGGCGCTCGTGGTCGACGACGGAGACGCGCGCCTCGGAATCGTCACCGACCTGGGAGTGGTGCGCGAGGCGATCGTCAGCACGCTGGCCGGTGTCGACGGGCTGGTGCTCGAGATGAACCACGACGAGCAGATGCTCGCCGACGGGCCGTACCCTGCGCGGCTCAAGCGGCGGATCCGCGGCAACTACGGCCATCTCTCAAACCAGCAAGGCGGCGAGCTACTTCGGCGGCTGGCGCACCCGGGCCTGCAGCGCGTGACCCTTGCCCATATCTCCGAGCACAACAACACGCCCGAGCTCGCGCGAGAGGTGGCTGAGGGGGTCCTGGCGCAGGCGCCTGGACGGGCCGCGCTCTCGATTGGCGAGCACCATCGGCCAGGCGAGCCGGTCGTGCTGAGGGGACGGGGGCGCAAGCAGCTCGCGCTGCCGTTCGCCTAGAGAGAACGAGGCCAAACGTGGGGACCGGCGAGACCTGCTCGTGCCGGTCGCGGGCGCCGCCTCGAGTCGAGTGATGGTGCCCCGTGACGCTCGAGGGTCGTTTGCCCCGGCGCGCCTTGACCATCAAGGGGCGTGCTCGGCCCGGTGAAGAGACGACTCGGCCGCAGCGGGTTCGAGGTGGGGCTCGAGGGCACGCGGGCCGGGCCGGGTGGGCTTGCGAACAGGGCGCGCGAAGGGGCCTTGGCGCTCGATGCCCGGTCGTCTGCTCCGTGAGCTGAGCGGCGCTCGAGCGCGTGCCGGGCACGTTCGGCTTGACCGCCTTTCGAACCCTCGCCGATTCGCTCGACACTCCTGCCAGCGAGCGCAATACTCGCGCAAAACCGCTGCCCCGCCGCGCGCTTGTGCGTCGGCGGGGTGAAACCGACTGGGGTCCAGGATGTCCATCAAGCTCGCGAACCGACTAGCGTCAGTCAGACCTTCTCCAACCCTCACGCTCAACGCGAAGGCCCGGGCGCTCGCCGCCCAAGGCGCCGACGTCGTCAGCTTCGCGGCAGGTGAGCCCGACTTCGACACTCCCGCGCATATCAAGGACGCCGCCAAGGTCGCGCTCGACGAGGGCTTCACCAAGTACACGCCGACCGGCGGCATCCCCGAGCTCAAAGCGGCGATCATCGAGAAGCTGCGCCACGACAACCGCCTCGAGTACGCGCCGGCCCAGATCCTCGCCGCGGTGGGCGCAAAGCACGCCCTCTTCAACATCTTCCAGGCGCTGCTGTCGCCCGGCGACGAAGTCATCGTCTTCGCCCCGTACTGGGTGAGCTATCCGGACATGGTCCGCCTGGCCGACGGCGTCCCGGTCGTCGTACAGACCGACCCGAAGGCCGGCTGGGTTCCCAACCCCGACGACGTGCGCCGGGCGCTGACGCCCCGGACCCGCGCGGTGGTCCTCAACAGCCCGAGCAATCCGAGCGGCGCGGTCATCCCGGCCAAGGCGCTCGAGGGGATCGCCGAGGCGGTCCGCGACCACGACTGCCTGCTCGTCTCCGACGACATCTACGAGCGGCTGCTCTACGTGCCCGAGGGCTTCCAGAACATCGCCAACGTCGCCCCGGACCTCATCGGGCGCACCGTCGTCGTCAACGGCTTCTCGAAGGGCTTCGCGATGACCGGCTGGCGCCTGGGATACGCCGCGGGCCCCAAGGAGCTCATCGCCGGCATGCAGATGATCCAGGACCAGCAGACCTCGAACCCCACCTCCTTCGTCCAGAAGGCGGCCATCGCGGCGCTCAAGGGCCCGCAGGAGCCGGTCGAGCAGATGGTCGCCGAGTTCAGGAAGCGCCGGGACATGATGGTCGCCGGGCTCAACCGCATCGACGGCGTGAGCTGCGCGACCCCGCAGGGCGCCTTCTACTGCTTCGTCGACGTCACCGGGCTCATCGGGCGAGGCTACAAGGGCCAGCCGGTGACCGACTCGATGAGGGTCTCGGAGATCCTCCTGGAGGACTTCCTCGTCGCCGCAGTGCCCGGCACGCCGTTCGGGGCCGAGGGCTTCATCCGGTTCTCCTTCGCCACCTCGCCCGCGAAGATAGAGAAGGGCATCGCGCGCATCGCCGAGTTCGCCTCGCAGCTCGCTTAGCCCTCCGGCCGAGAGCCGCCGCCCGAAGGCAGGAGGGCGAGCCTCGCACCCAAAGAAAGAGAGAGGCGGGCCGAGCCCGCCTCCGAGGAGACGAGCGGAGGGGCGAGAGAATCGTCCCTCCGCTCTTTTCTTGGGCCCTCAGCGCCCCATGCAGATGCCGACGCTGTCGCTGAGCGTGCGGGCGAACCCGAGGTCGGGCTGGCCGTCGCGGTCGAAGTCGGCGAGCTCGTAGACGTCGGCGTCCAGGTAGAAGCCGGCCGGCGCCCCGAAGGCGAGGTTGCCGTTGCCCGGGAACAGGGCGACGCCGTTGCCTTGGATGGGCACGAGGATGTCGAGCTTGCCGTCGTCGTCCAGATCGCGCGTGAAGATGCCGGTCGGAGAACCGGGCGCAGCGAAGGCAGTCGCCCCCGAGAAGTCGCCGGTGCCCAGGCCGGGCAAGACGCTGATGCTGTCGCCCGCGTTGTTGGCCGTCACGAGGTCGAGCTTGCCGTCGCGGTTCAGATCGACTGCGACGATGCCGACCGGGTAGCTGCCGGTGGCGAAGCTCCGCAGCTTTTCAAACGCGTCTGCCGCCCCTGGAGTTCCCAGCAGGACGCCGACGTTGCCCGCCGAGGCGTTGGCGGTCGCGACATCGAGCCTTCCGTCGCGGTTGAAGTCGCCGACGGCGATGGAGACCGGGACGTCACCGACGACGATGCACTCGCCGATAGGCGGCACGGCGAAGGTGCCGTCGCCGACGCCGTAGAAGAAGCAGACGTTGTTCGCGCCACCGTTGGCGACGACGAGGTCGAGCGCGCCGTCGCGGTTGAAGTCGGCGGCTTTGACTGCCGAGGGCGACGGATTGGTGCCAGGGAAGGTGTAGCTGACGGGCAGGGCAAAGCCGCCCGTGCCGGTGCCGAGCATCACGAGCAGCTTGCCAGTCGCCCCGCTGGCCACGGCCAGATCGAGGACGCCGTCGGCGTCGAGGTCGGCATGGACCGCTGCGCCGGGTGAGGTCACGGCGGTCGAGACCGCGGTGGCAGCGAGCGTGCCGTCGCCGACGCCGGGCAGCACGCTCACCTCGCCTTCGACGAGGAGCGAAGCGGCGAGGTCGAGCGCGCCGTCGCGGTCGAAGTCGGCGGCGCACACCTGGTGCGGCATCTCTCCGGTCGGATAGGTGGTGAGCACGGGGAAGGTGCCGTCGCCGTTTCCAGGCAAGGTGGTCAGGCGCGGCGCGGCGCTCGCCACGACGGCCGCCAGGTCCTTGTCGCCGTCGCCGTCGAAGTCGGCGGCGGTGACCGCGACGGGCGTCGCCGCGAAGTCCCAGGCCGAGGGCGCCCCGAAGCTCTTCAGCGCTCCGTTGCCGGGAAGAAGCTTGGCGAAGCGTCCGGACGAGAAGCCCACGAGGAGATCGAGCTTGCCGTCGCCGGTCAGGTCGTCGGCGGCCAGCCACCGCGGCTCGGGGCCGACAGGGTAGGAGACGGCCGGTTCGAAGGTCCGGTCGCCCATGCCGAAGAAGAGGGTCACGTCCGCGCTGTCGCGATTGGCCACGGCGAGATCGGCGAAACCGTCCCCGTTGAAGTCCGTGGTCATTACGTAGCGCGGCTCGCTGCCCGAGTGCGGCAGGTCGATTGGCGCCTCGAACGCGCCAGTGCCGTCGCCGAACATCACGCGCACGTTGACGAGGTCCACGAAGACGATGTCGCGGCGGCCGTCGCGATTGAAGTCGGCGACCGCAACCGACACCGGGTTGTTGCCGACGTAGGTGTGCGACGGAGCCCCGAAGGCCGACCCCGAGAAGAGGAAGATGCTGATGGTCCCTCCTTCGACGGTGGTGACCAGATCCAGCTTGTCGTCGCCGTTGAAGTCGCCGGCGGCCAGGCTCGAAGGATAGAAACCGCCTATCGCCGGCGCCGGGGCGCCGAAGGTGCCCGTGCCGCTTCCGATAAACAGCGTCGCGCCTTCGACGTTGGGGGCAGCGATGTCGAGCTTGCCGTCCGCGTTGAAGTCGGCGGCGACGAAGTGGTCGCCACCTCCGGCGGGAATCGCGATCGGCGTGGACGGGCGGTAGCTGCCGTTACCCGTGCCGAGCAGCACACGGAAGCTGATCTCCGAGCTGTCGATGACCGCGAGATCGGGCTTGCCGTCGCCGTTGAAGTCGCCTCCGGCGACCGCCTGCGGGGCCGGGCCGAGCTCGGCGTTCGAAGCGGTGTCGAAGCCCTCGTCGCAGCGGCGGGGCCTCGTGTTGAGGAGCACTTGAACCGCGTCGCCGTCCCAGGCTGCGCCCGCGAGGTCGGGCTTGTTGTCGCCGTTGAAGTCGCCGACGACCAGCGAGATCGGCTGGCCGTTGGCAAGCGGGCGCACCTCCGATGCGAAGAAGGTGCCCGTGCCGTCCCCGAGGAGCACGCTGAGCTGGTTCTCGAGCTCGTTGGCGACGATCAGGTCGAGCTTGCCGTCGCCGTCCAGGTCGTGGCTGACGATCGAGGCGGGGGCGACGGGGACGGCCGGGTCCATGCCGGTCTTGTAGTGAGCCCCCAGCGTGAAGGTGCCGTCGCCGACGCCGAGCAGGACGGTGGCGTTGTTGCTCAGCCGGTTGGAGATGGCGAGATCGCGGATGCCATCGCCGTCGAAGTCGCCGGTGGTGATCCCGCTCGGACCCTGGTCCGCCGGCACCGTACCCGCGCTCACGAAGCCACCGAGGCCATTGCCGAGAAAGATGCTCGCGTTGTGGCCACCCTCGTTGGCGACCGCCACGTCGAGAGCGCCGTCGCGGTTGAAGTCGCCTGTGACGAGCGCGGAGGGATTGGTGCCGGCAGGGTAGGAGACCGCGGGCGCGAAGGAGGACGGGGTGCCGAGAAGGACGCTCAACCCGGCTGCGTCGGCGACGAGCAGGTCGGTCCAGAAATCGTGGTTGATGTCGGCGGCGACGATGGCTCGGGGGACGCCCGGCAAAGTGAAGGAGGGTCGGGCGCCTACCGCGGGCAGGGTGAAGGTGCCGCTGCCGTCGTTGACGTAGATCGACACCTCGCTCGTGAACCGGTTGACGGCGGCGAGGTCCAAGTCGCCGTCGCCGTCGTAGTCCACGGGGGCGACAGCCACGGGCTGGATCGGCAGAGTGGCGGCAGCGCCGGCGACAAACGGCTTGGCGGTCATGAAGCTGCCGTTCGCGTTGCCAATGTGGACGATGATCTGGTCGCCCGACGGGTTGGCCGTGACGAGGTCGAGCTTGCCGTCGCGGTTGAGGTCCGCCATCGCGAGCGCGACCGGCTCGGTGCCGGAGGGAAGCGGGATCGAGGCGCTGAACGAGAGTTGGTTCGAGATGGAGTCGAGGCCGACCGTCATCGGGCTGCCAGGCAAGCCGTCGATGGAGGGGGTGATTCTCAGCGAGCCTGCCGTAATGCTTCCACGAGGCACGTCCGCCGTGATGTTCCACTGGAAGGTGTGCGGGGCGCCAGCACTGGAGGCGGTGATTCCGTAGATTCCATCCGAGGCACTCGAAGCCTGGGTCGCACGGCGGAACGGACTGCTCGCGTCCGGCCTGAACTCGACGAGGACGTCGACGCGCTTGTTTTGGAGTTGCTTGACCGAATAGGCGATGGGCACGCAGCCGCCGCCCGAGCCCGGAGTGATGGAGACCATGACCGGTGCATCGGAGTAGAAGCGGACGTCGGTGGTGAGCACGAACAGCGCGGTCTCGGCGAGCAGCCGCTTCTGCTCCGCGAGGTTCGATTTCAGCGTGGCGGTGAAGGTTCCGGCCGTGTTCGTCGATCCGCTCGACGGCGTGAAGACGTTGAAGCTGCCGGTTGCCTTGAGGTTGACCGCCTGGCTTGGGACCGGGTTGCTGTAAGCATCACGCAAGACGACCGTGAGGTTCATGAACGCTTGGCCGTTTGCGAGCACTGAGGTCGGCGAAGCCGTGAACTCGCTGTCGGCCGCCGTCGGCGGCCCCGCGACGAAGGTGACCGACCGTGACGTGGTGAGCGGAACCGCGCCGGCGGTCACCGAGATCGTCTTCGGCTCGGCCTTCGTCGAGGCGAGGGTGACGCTCGCCGTGCCGTCCGCGAGCGTGGTCACCGTTCCGGTCGCGGGGTCGAAGGTGTTGCCGGTGCCCGTGGCGGCGAAGACCACCTGGGCGCCCGGGACCGGATTGCCCTCCAAGTCCTTGACCGTGACCGAGGCGGTCACGACGTCGACGTTGTTGGCGACGACGCCGGTGGTTCTATCGACGGTGAAGAGCGAGGCCGGATTGATGTCGCCCGCAACGAAAGTGACCTCGGGCTTCTCATCGATGACTACGGCCGGTGTGCCGTCGATGGTCGCGGTGATCGCCTTCTTCTCGGCCACCGTCGAGTTGATCGTCCCGGTGGTCACTCCATTGGCGCCGGAGTTGGCCGGCTGGACGAACTTGTAGCCCGTCCCCGTGGTCGTCAGCACCACCTTCTTGCCGGGAATCGGGTTCGCGTAGTCGTCGCGCACCGTCACGGTGATCGTCGAGGTGGCCACTCCGTCGGCGACGATGAGATCGGCAGGAGCGGTGGCACTCGAAGCCGAGGCGCTCGGCGGTCCGGGGACGAAGGTGACCGTCGGTGCAGCGGCAAGGAGGGTCGTCCCGTTGACCGTGACGGTGATGGTCTTCAGCTCGGCCTTGGTCGAGGCGATCGTCGCGGTGGCGATGCCGTTGGCGCCGCTCGTTGCGCTGGGAGGCGTGAACGTGTCGTTCGCGTTGCTCGAGGCGAAGGCGACCGTCGCGCCGGAGATCAGGTTGCTGTTCGCGTCCTTGATCGTCGCGGTGATGGTCGAGGTGTCCACGTTGTTGGCGATGACTCCGGTCGCCCGGCTCACCTCCACCGTCGATTTGTCCGCATGCGGAGCATCCGGAACGAAGGTCACCGTCGCAGTAGGCAAGGTCGTCGAGGTGCCCACCTTCGCAGTGATCGTCACGGTCTCGGCCTTGATCGACTTGATCGTCGCCGTCGTCACGCCGCTCGCGCTTGTCGCCGCCGGCGTGGTCATGATGGGCACCGTGCTGCTCTTGGTCAGCGTGACGGCCGTGTTGGGGATGGGGTTGGAGAAGGCGTCGAGGAGCGTGATGGTGATGGTCGAGGTGGTGACGCTGTCTGCGACCACATCGATCGCTGGGCTGGCGACGACCGTCGACGTCGTGGCGCTGACCGGCCCCGGCACGAAGGTGATCGTCGGCTGGGCGTTCAGCTCGACCCCGTCGACGGTGGCGGTGATGGTCTTCACCTCGGCCCAGGTCGAGGTGAGCGAGCCAGTGGCGAGGCCCGCGGCGTCGGTCGGCGCGGCCGGCTGGACCAGAGTGTTTTTCGCCGCGTCGCCGGCAGAGGAGACCGCGAGGACGACGGTCTTGTTCGGGATGGGGTTGCTGTAGGCATCGAGCGCCTTGACGGTGATTGTCCTGGCGGTGCTGCCGTCGGCAACCGGGTTGGTCGTCGGGCTTGCTTCGACGGTCGAGACGTCGGGCGACACCGGACCGGGGACGAAGGTCACCGTCGCGGTGGGCAAGGTCGTGGTGCCGACCTTCGCGGTGATGGTCTTGGTCTCGGCCTTGGTCGACTTGAGCGTGACCGTCGTCTTGCCGCTGCCGTCGGTAGGTGCCGGCGTGCTCAGAGTGTTCGCGCTGCCGCTTGCCGCAACGGCAACGGTGGCGCCAGGAATCGGGTTCGAGAAGGCGTCGAGGACCGTGACGGTGACGGTCGAGAGCGCGACGTTGTCGGCGATGACGCCGGTGTCGGGCGTGGCGACGACCGTCGAGGTCAACGCGCTGACCGCTCCGGGCACGAAGGTGATCGTCGGGTGGGCAGTCAGCTCGACCCCGTCCACCGTCGCGGTGATGGTCTTCACCTCGGCCCAGGTCGAGGTGAGCGAGCCGCTGGCGACGCCATCCGAGCCGGTCGCCGCGGCGGGCTGGACGAGGGTGTTCTTGGCGGGGTCGCCTGCGCTGGCGACCGAGAGGACGACCGTAAGGTCTGGAATGCGGTTGAGAAAGGCGTCGCGGGCGGTGACCGTGATCGTCGAGGCGGCGCTGCCGTCGGCGACCAGGCCGTCGGCGGGATTGACGGCCACGAGCGACTCGCTCGCGCTGACCGGTCCGGATACGAAGGTGATGACCGGCTTCTCGCCGAGCGCCAGGGTGCCGACCGTCGCGGTGATGGTCTTCGCCTCCGCCTTGGTCGAGGCGATGGTCGCTGTCGTCACGCCGCTGCCGTCGGTCTCCGCTGGAGTGGTCAAGGTGTTGTTGCTGCCGGAGGAGGTCAGCACGACACTCGCTCCGGGAATCGGGTTCGAAAACGCGTCGAGCACCGTCACGGTGATCGTGGAGGTCGCCTGGCCGTTGGCGACGACCGGCAGATCGCTCGCCCGGACGGTCGATTTGATGGCGCTCGGCGCGCCGTGGACGAACCGGACCTGCGGCCTCGCCTCGAGGAGCGTCGAGCCGACCGTCGCGGCGAGCGTCTTGGTCTCGGCCTTGGTCGACTTGAGCGATCCGGTCGCGACGCCGCTGGCGTTGGTCTGCGCGGTCGGCTGGCCCACGGTGTTGCCCTCGCCGGTCGCAGCGAGGGTCACGCTGGCGCCCGGCACCGGGTTCCCGAAGGCGTCGCGCGCGGTCACGGTGATCGAGGAGCTGTCGCTGTTGTCGGCAACGACCTCGTCGACCCGCGAGGCGACGACCGTCGACACCGAGGCGCTCACTGCCGCCGGGGTGATGTTGAAGCCCGAGCTGATGGCGTTGGTGAGGCCGCTCGCCGAGGCGACGAGGGTGTAGCCGGTCGCGGCTCTCTCGATGCTCAGCCCAGGGAAGGTCGCGACGCCGTTGACGGCGACTACCGTGGCGTTGCCGAGCAGCGTGCCCGGTCCGGTGCCGATGGCTATCGAGATCGAATGCGTCGCGGTCGGCACGAGGTTGCCGAAGGCGTCGAGCACCCGGACCTCGACCGGCGGCGCGATCTCCACGCCCGCGACCGTAGTGCTCGGCTGCACGTGGAAGACCAGCTTGGAGGCGGTGCCCGAGACCACGTCGAAGGCGTTGCTCGTCACGCTCGACACGCCGGCCAGGCTCGCCGAGAGCGTGTAGCCTGCGCCGATCTTGCTGACGCTCAGGTCCTGGAAGGACGCGACGCCGTCGGCCGAATTGACAGTCGCCGTGCCGTTGAGCGCCGCCGCGGTCGGGTTGGAGGCGAGGGCCATGGTGACCGGATGTGCGCCGGAGGCCCGGTTGCTCGCCGAGTCGAGGACCGCGACCTCGATGATGGGCCGGAGCGCCTCGTTGACGGTGGAGAGCTGCGGCTGGACGAGGAAGACGAGGCTCGCCGGCGCGCCGGCGATGACGTTGAAGGCGCTGCTCGTCGCGCCGATGAGCCCGGTCGCCCGCGCGCGCAGCGCGTAGCCCGTGCCTGCCTTGTCGACCGAGAGGTCGGCAAAGCTCGCGATTCCGTTCACCGGGGTGGCGGTCTTCGTCCCCGAGAGCAGCGCGCCGCTCGTGCCGCCCTCGAGCGAGAGGGTCACCGGATCGGTCGCGGTGAGCAGGCGGTTGCCGAAGGCGTCGAGCACCTCGACCTGGACCGCGGGGGCGATGGGCAGGTTCGAGGTCGACTGCGAGGGATGCTGGACGAACGCCAGGCGCGAGGCCGCGCCGCCGGTAACCGCGAAGGGCTCGCTGGTGATGCTCGGCAGGCCGCTCGTCGAGGCGACCACCGTGTAGCCGTTGGCGATTCGGTCGACCCGCAGGTCCGCAAAGCTGGCGATGCCGCCGGCTGCATCGGCCGACAACGTTCCGAGCAGGTGCCCGTTGCCGGGGTTGGCGCCCAGCGCGAGCGTTATCCGATTGGTCGCGTAGGTCACGAGGTTGCCGAAGCGGTCGAGCAGCGAGACCTCGACCGCTGGAGTAATCGGCGAGCCGGCCGCGACGTCGGCCGGCTGGACGCGGAAGCCAAGGGCGATGGGCGCAGCGGGGATGATGTCGAAGGTCGCGCTCGTCGTGGTCGGCAACTGCGTGCCCATCGCGCTGGCGACGAGGGTGTGGCCGGCCCCTGACTTGTTGATCGACAGGTCCGCGAAGGTGGCGATGCCCCCGGTCGGATAGCTGAGCAGGGTGCCGGAGAGGGTTCCGCTGCCCGGATTTGCGCCCAGCGCGAGCGCGATGGGGAGCTGGCTGCCGGTGACGGTGTTCCCGAAGGCGTCCTCGACGACGATCCGGATTGCGGGCGTGATCGTCGCTCCGGCCTCGGTGTTCGTCGGACCGGAGAGGAACGAAAGGTGGAAGGGGGTAGCCGCGACGACCTCGAACGGATTGCTGTTCGCGCTGGCCAAGTCGTCGGCGCTCGCCACCAGGACATAGCCGCGGGCCGCCTTGTCGAGGCTGAGGCTGTCAAAGGTCGCGATTCCTCCCTCGGTCTCCACCGTCGCCGTGCCCGAGAGCGCCGCGGTGCCCGGGTTTGTCCCCAGGGCGACGGTGATGGTGGCCGAGGTGTCGGTGAGCCGGTTGCCGAACTGGTCTTCGACGGCGACCTTGACCGCGGGCGCGATGGCGACCCCGGCGGTGACCGTCGAGGGGTGGGCGACGAAGCCGAGGCGCGCCGGCGCTGCGGGCGCGACGGTGAACCGCTCGCTGGTCGCTCCCGCGAGCCCGCTGGTGGTGGCGACCAACTCATAGCCGGTCGCAGCCTTGTTCAGCTTCAGATCGCTGAAGGTCGCGACGCCCGCGTTCGCTCGGACCGAGAGCGTCCCTGCGAGCGTGGCCTGCCCCGGATTCTCGCCGAGGGCGACGGTGACGATGTTCGTGGCGTCGGGGATGACGTTGCCCTCGGGGTCGAGGACGGCGATGCGCACGGGCGGAGCGAAGGCGGCCCCGGCGACAGCGGAGGCGGGCACCTCGAGGAAGGAGAGGCCCGCCGGAGCGCCGGCGGTGATCTCGAACGGCGCGCTGGCGACCGACTCGAGGCCCGAAGCGCTGGCGACCAGGGTGTAGCCGCTGGCGGCCTTGTCGATTCTCAGGTCTCCAAAGGTGGCGGTACCCGCGTCGGCGGCGACGGTCAGCGTGCCGGCGAGCGTGGCGCCTCCGGGGTTTTCGCCGAGCGCGAGCGTCACCTCGAGGTTCGAGTCGAGCGCGTTGCCGAAGTCGTCCTGCACCGCGACCCGGACCGCCGGCGCGATGTTCTTTCCTGCCTGGGCGGCTGACGGCGGCACCAGGAAGACGAGCTTCTTCGCCTCGCCGGCGACGAAGGCGACCTGCGCCTGCGAGGGCAGATCGTAGGTGCTGGTGGCGTCGCTCACCTTCGCCGTGATCTTCACGGTGCCCGGCTTGTTCGCGGTCACGAAGCCGATGGCGATGCCGTTGGCATCGGTCGACCCGCCGGGCTGGATGATGGAGGCGCCCTCGCCCTGGGCCGCGAGGAGGACCTGGAAGTCCGGCATCGGCTGCCCGGCCGTGTCCTTGATGGTCACGGTGATGGTCGAGCGGGTCTCACCGTCGGCGACTACGTCCTTGTCCGGCGCGGCGACCACCGTCGATTGCCGCACGTCGATGGTCGGCTCCGTGGTTCCGGCGTCGGTCGACTGCGGCGGGGGCTTCTCGCCGCACGCGGTGAGCAGGAGGACGGCGGTGCTGAAGGCGATCCGAGCTTTCATGTTCTTCCTCGGTGGTGTGCAGGAATGCGCAAGGAAGGATAGCGGATCATCGAGCTCGTCGCTGCACGCCGGGAGCTTGCAGGGATGGCGGCGGTCGCGCCGGGCCCATGGACGTGTCTGCATCGCCAGTCGCGAACCGACGCAGTCGGTGGTGCTGGCCTTGACTGCCGCGGCCGGCGATCCCGACGCTACCAGCAAGCACTCGCGGGGAACCTACTCGGCAGAGGCGCATAAGCAGGGCCAAGTGCCTGAAACCAGGCCGGAAGCCGGTAGAACCAGAGCGAAAAGCAGGGGGGCCAGAGCAGAAGCAGGGGGAACCAGAGCGGAAGGAGGGGAAACCAGAGCAGAAATAGGTAGAACCAAGCCGGAAGCAGGGGAAACCAGAGCAGAA
>DHSB01000219.1:10836-17963 GCA_002408385.1 Myxococcales bacterium UBA5297 | reverse complement strand
AGGGGAAACCAGAGCAGAAATAGGTAGAACCAAGCCGGAAGCAGGGGAAATCAAGCCGGAAGCAGGGGAAACCAGAGCAGAAATAGGTAGAACCGGAGCGGAAGCAGGTAGAGCAAGCCGGAACCCGGTGACAAGGGGAGCAAAGACGCGGTGCTGTGGGACCGAAGCGGAGGTGGGCCGCAGGACCAGGCAACTCTCGCCCAACGCTGGGCGACTGGGAGCAGGCTCACCGGCCAATGGGTTGCCCCGCCGAGCAGGAGTCACGACGAGTGGCGCTGTCCTCAACTGGCTTTTACTGCTGGTCGGTCAACCACATGGCCGCGGCCTCAGATCAGTACTGAGGATCCGGATCGAGCAACACCCGCTCGAAGAACCGTCCGTGTAGCGGGTCGAAGTCCCTATCGGCGGTCAACAGCGTCGCATCCGCTGCCCCTGCACAAGCGGCGATCCACAAGTCGTTCTTCCCCGGCTTGACCCCGTTCTGCCGGCACCAGGAATCGATTTCCGCGGAGCTGTTCAGAACCACGTCGTTTGCCGATTATCGATCACCACGAGCTCGGACAGGAGCTCGCGCATGAGGTCGAGCTTCCTCTGGCCCCATCCCAACTGCCGCCTCAGCGACAAGCAACTCGACACCGGCCGGGCCCGGCCGCCGCTGGCCGGTTGGCTCGGCCTTCGCCGAAGAAGCCCGGCCGCCCTCCGGCTGGCCTCGCGAGCCTGCGAGCGGTAGCCTCGCGCGCGCGAAAGCCGCCGGATTTCTCGGTTGTTACAGTGGATCTGCGATGCCTGCCTTCAAGCTCACCAGCGACTACCAACCCCGAGGCGACCAGCCCCGCGCCATCGCCGACCTGACCGCGGGCGTGCTGCGCGGCGACAAGGGCCAGGTGCTGCTCGGGGTGACCGGCTCGGGCAAGACCTTCACCATGGCCAACGTCATCGCCCAGGTGAACAGGCCGACCCTCGTCATCGCCCACAACAAGACCCTCGCCGCCCAGCTCTACAGCGAGTTCAAGCAGCTCTTCCCCGAGAACGCGGTCGAGTATTTCGTCAGCTATTACGACTATTACCAGCCCGAGGCCTACGTCCCCTCGACCGACACCTTCATCGAGAAGGACTCGGCCATCAACGACCGCATCGACCGTATGCGCCACGCGGCCACCCACTCGCTGATGACCCGCAACGACGTGATCATCGTCGCCTCGGTGAGCTGCATCTACGGACTGGGCACGGCCGAGGCCTACCACGAGCTGGTCGTGCGCGCGCACGTCGGCCAGGCCTACCCGCGCGAGAAGCTGCTGCGCGACCTCGTCGACATCCAGTACGAGCGCAATGACCTCGACTTTCACCGCGGCACCTTCCGCGCCCGCGGCGACACGGTCGAGATCTTCCCCGCCTACGAGGAGGAGCGCGCGATCCGCATCAGCTTCTTCGGCGACGAGATCGAGCGCATCCAGGAGATCGACCCGCTGCGCGGCCGCGCAATCGCCGACGTCGAGAAGGTCGGCATCTTCCCGGGCAGCCACTACGTCTCGGCCCCCGAGGTGCGCCAGAGGGCGCTCGACGGCATCCGCGACGAGCTGCGGGTGCGGCTCGGCGAGCTCAAGCGCCTCAACAAGCTGCTGGAAGCCCAGCGGCTCGAGCAGCGCACGATGTTCGACCTCGAGATGATCGAGCAGATGGGCTTCTGCTCGGGCATCGAGAACTATTCGCGCTGGTTCTCCGGCCGCAAAGAGGGCGAGGCGCCGCCCTGCCTGCTCGACTACTTCCCCAGGGACTTCCTGCTCTTCATCGACGAGAGCCACCAGACCGTCCCGCAGCTCGGGGCGATGTTCCGCGGCGACCGCTCGCGCAAGGAGACGCTGGTCGAGTACGGCTTCCGCCTGCCCTCGGCGCTCGACAACCGGCCGCTCAAGTTCGAGGAGTTCAACCGCCTGGTGAACCAGATCGTCTACGTCTCGGCGACGCCGGCCGAGTACGAGCTCGATCAGACCGGCGGCGTGGTCGTCGAGCAGGTCATCCGTCCGACCGGCTTGATGGACCCCGAGGTCGAGGTGCGCCCGGTGCGCTCGCAGGTCGACGACCTGCTCGAGGAGATCCGCGCCCGCGCCGCCAAGGGCGAGCGCGTCCTCGTGACGACCCTGACCAAGCGCATGGCCGAGGACCTGACCGAGTACTACGCGGAGGTCGGGGTGAAGGTGCGCTACCTGCACTCGGACATCGTCGCGCTCGAGCGCGCCGACATCATCCGCGACCTGCGCCGGGGCCTGTTCGACGTACTGATCGGCATCAACCTGCTGCGCGAGGGCCTGGACATCCCCGAGGTCTCGCTGGTCGCCATCCTCGACGCGGACAAGGAGGGGTTCCTGCGCTCGTCGGTCTCGCTGGTGCAGACCATCGGGCGCGCCGCGCGCAACGTCGGGGGCCGGGTGCTGATGTACGCCGACACGGTCACCGACTCGATGCGCCAGGCGATAGCCGAGACCGAGCGGCGCCGCGAGCTGCAGGCGGCCTACAACGCCGAGCACGGCATCACCCCGCAGTCGATCAAGAAGCAGATCCACGACCTCTCGGCGAGCCTGGCCGAGGCCGACTACGTGACCATCCCGATGGCGGCCGAGGGCGAGGACGTCTACCTGAGCACCGGCGAGATCAAGAGCCTCATCGGCCGCTACACCCGCGAGATGCAGGAGGCGGCCGCGGCGATGGAGTTCGAGAAGGCGGCCGAGCTGCGCGACAAGGTCATCGCGCTCAAGGACATGGACCTGGGCCTCAAGCCAGCGGTCAAGGCGCTCATCGAGCGCGAGGGGATCGAGGACGAGCGCACCGCGCGGAAGCAGGGCAGGGGCGGCCGGCGCACAGGCCGCAAGCCTGTCGCGGGCAGGCGGCGGTATTGAGGATTCGTCGAAGCAGCGCTCAAGTCAGCCCGAGCCTAGGCCGAGCTTCTGAGCTCGTTCGGCTTTGTCCAAGCAACTTGGGCGCAACCCGGTCATCCCGAGCGTAGAGGCGACCAGCGGGAGCCTCGGAGTCGAGGGAGCCGCGGATTCGCCCCCCAGGCTTGATTTCGACGCAGGCCTCCGGCTCGTGCCCGCCCATGAATTCGGCCGCTTGCGATTCGGCCTTCGTGCCGAACGAAAGGTTGGAGCTTGCGTGGGCGAAGTCGAGGGCCAACGCGACTGCGCCGGCCTCGCTCCCCGGGAAGCTAGGCTCGGAGTTGGGGGGGCAGAGGCGGGGCCGGAGGCCCGGGAGACTCCGCTCGCGATTCGCAGCCGGCTACGCCGAATCCGCCGGGCGCCTGGCGGCTCGCCGTCGCAGCAGCGCGAAGGGGATGGGGGCGAGCCACCACGCCGCGCGCGCACCAGCGCTGGCGCAGCCGCAGCCCAATTCGTCTTCCACGCTCGCATCGGGCCTGTTCGCGGCGTCGGTGCCGGCGTCGGGCTCATCGACCGCCGCGTCTGCACCCGAGTCGCCGGCCCCGGCGTCTTCGTGCCCCTCGTCCGGAAGGCTCGCATCGGAGTCGCCGGCATCGGAGACGCCCGTGTCGGGCGGGTCGAAGCACTCGAGCTCGATCTCGACCTCCGGTGTGCTCACCGACACGTCGAGGCCCGGCAGCTCGCCGACCATGCGGACCCGATGTCTCCCGGCCGTCAGCCCGGAGTCGGTCATCGGGTCGAGGGCCGCGCAGCGATGGAAGAGCCGGTCCGTCCCTCGGTCCGTCCAACTCGCGCCGGGAGGGAGCTGCTCCTTGATGCTGTGCTGAGGGCCCCAGACCTCCCCGTCGACGAGCGTGCGGAAGAGGAAGGCGTCCTTCCAGGGCTCGGCCTCGGGCGCGAGATCGAGCGAGACCGAGAGCTGCACCGCGGAGATCTTGTCGCCGCACGAGCCCGAGGGCGTGCTCACGGAGAGATCGCCCATGGTCGGCTGGGAGACCGACAGCGTCCCGAGGGTGGTGGGGATCGCGGCTGCTTCAGCGGTGCGAAGCTCGCGGGTCGAGGCGGTCTCGTCGGCGAGCCCGGTGCCGTCACAGAAGTCCCCGCCCACCAGGCGGTAGGTCGTGTGGGGAGCGAGCGCTTCGACCGGCTTGATGAGGAAGACGTCCGAATCGAGCGCGACGATGGTGATCGGCAGAGGGGTCGAAGGCGTCGCGTCCGCCTCGGCCAGCGAGAACGAGCCCTCGGAGACCGCCGGAGGCTGCCAGGGCCGCCGCGGGATCCAAAAGATGGCTCCGACGTTGGCGGGGACCGTCGTGTGCGGCTCGGCGCCGTCCGGCGGGAGGAACCACGCGTTCAGGCAGCGCGGTGGGGCACAGGCCTCGGCGCGGTCAGCAGCCGACGCCGTCAACAGCAGCGCCGGCAGAGCGAGCATCCATGCGGAGAGTTTGGTTCCTGGTCGTCGGTTCACGATGGCGCTCCCCTTCGCGCGCGGGATGCGCGGACTGTGGCCGCAGCGCATTCGCCGGGGCAACGCCGGTGAGCGCGCCGGGATCAAAGGGCGCGAAAGCGGCGGCTCGGCGAAGGGGTCGGAGCGGCAGGCGTGCTCCGGCCGAACCGAGCGCGGGCTGGCTCGGGCCGTGAGGACGCGGTATCGACGAGCGGCTCCGCCTCTCGCCGCATTTCGAAGGCCTCGGCTCGGCAACGCGAGCTCCCGTCACCCCTGTGGCCCGGTCAAACGGCTGTAGGCTGCGCTGACACTTAGCCTTCAGAGTGACGCAGTTGCTGGATTCGCTGATGGGAGAGTCCGAGCAGCTTCGCAGCGTCGCGCACACTCAGCCCCAACTCCTCGAGCAAATGAGCGGTCTCCTTGAGCGCAGACTGTGCCCGGCGTTGCTCCTCTTCAGCTCGTTTGCGAGCCTCTTGGCTGCGATCGATGGCTCGAAGGGCCTTGGTGGGCAGGCGGACCCGCTCGACCAGGGCGACGGCGTCAGGGTCAACGTCGAATAGCTCGAGGGCCTCGCGTATGCGACGCATGGCTTGGTCGATCGTGCGGCCCTGCGTCAGACAGCCAGGCACCTCGAGGACAGTGGCAGTCCACCAATTGGTTTCATCGCGCACGAGCTCCACCGTCAACGCGGGCTTGGATCCTTTGTTCTTCTTCCGAGTGTTGGTGGTAGCCATGTTTCTCACCGTCAAAGGCCAAGTTCGGCTCTTGGCGACCTTGCGCGCGCCGAAACACGCGCCAGGGGAGAGCCGAGGTGTTCTGCGGCCAGCGAATGTCCCTTGCTGCCTGTCACTTTCCCTTCGTGAGTCTCTTTAGCCACCCTCTGCCAAGAACCGGCTCAAGTTGACGCTCGATGACACGCAACGTTCCTGGGGCAATGTCCTCACCAGCGTGCATGGGGACCGTCGTCTCGGCCCCATCAAGTCGCACGCGAGCGTGCGAGCCCTTCTGGCGGATGACCTTGCCTCCAAGCGACACAAGGAGCCGAAGGAGCTGCTTCGGTTTCATGCCCGGCGTTTCACCCTGTGACCTTTGCCCTCGGTCTCTGGGGCGGAACAACTATCGCAATAGGCACTTCGAGCCGAGCTGTCAACCTCAGTAGACAGAATGCCGGATCTCCCGGAAGGACGATGAATGCCGCCGCGAGCTGCCGGACCTCGGGCATCTTGCGGAGCCCTCGACCACGAGCGCGCCGGGATTCGTTCTCCAGGAAAGCCCCTGCGCTATCGCGGCTCAACCGGCTTGATGCCGGGTTCACTCCTTCCGTCTGCTGCGGCTGTCGGGACACGCACCTACTGGCCCGTCCGCCTTCAAACTACCTTCCAACACTCTCCTGCGAAGTGCCCGTGAGGCCTCGAGACGTGCCCGACACCCGGTCGCCGGACGCGTCCCTACTCAGCCTTCACCTTCCCGATCACCCGGAAGTTGCGCACGTCGATCTTGTGCACCGCGCCGGAATTCCCGCGCACGCCGAAGAAGAAGTGGCGCGCCGCCTCCGGCTCGATCTCAGGCTCGATATCGAGGGTGACCGGCGGATTCTCACCGACCTGGTAGCTGAGAACGCCCTTGCTCACCGTGACGGTGTGCTTGACCCACCGCGACGGATTGAAGCCGACCGCGGGGAGCGCAGGCTGGGGCTCGGACTTCGCGCCCGCGACGATGAGGCCGTCCTTGCCCGCGAACGACGCGCCGATCCAAGCCCCCGGCTTCAGCCCGTCGCGCAGGCTCTCGGCCTCGGTCACCCAGCCGACCACCGCGCCCGCGTCGGACTTGGCCGGCAGCTCGCCGCGCAGCTCGAACTCGATGCGCGTCGCTTCGACCGGGTACTTCTCGGCGGTGAGGACGAGGTCCTCGATGGAGCCCACGGAGCCGAGCAGCCAGCACGAGAGCGTGCCGGTGCGGATGACCCAGGAGCCGTTGCCCTGCTTCAGGCTGAGCTGCCCGCGGTTTCCTCGTAGCAGGTACTCGCTCCAACCGGCGCCGACGTGCGCTGAGTTCGCGCGCTTGAAGAGGTCCTCGAAGAGAACCTTGTCGACGTAGGTGATCTCGGGGGCGGCCGCTTGAGCCTCGTCGGCCGCGGCCACGGCATCGCCTGAACCTGCGGCCTCGTCGGCAGCCTCTCCTGCTGCGGCCACGCCGTCGGGCGGAGCCGCGTCGTCGGCCGAAGGCTCGGCCTGCGGCTCGTTATCGGCGATGGCGGGCTCAGGGTCGTCTTCTCCTTGGCCACCCGGGTCATCGGCGGCCTTGCCCTCTTCGGCGGCGGGCTCGGGGCTAGCGACAGCAGGCTCGGAGTCGTCGTTGGCCGCGGCCTTCTCCGCTTCCGCGGCCGCCGCGAGCAGATCGAGAGCCGCCTTGTCGGAGCCCCCTCGCGGAACCATCGCGGCGATTCTTCCGAGCGGGCCGTCGGCGCCCCGGAACTTTTTGAGCACGAACCATCCGCCCACGGCGGTGCCGGCGACGAGGAGCAGGAGGACTCCGACCACGATTCCGATGATCAGGCCGGTGTTCGACTTCTTCATCACGGGGGCGGGGTTGGTTGACATGTCGGACTGGACCTCCTCGGCGGCGCGAGCGGGCGCGGGAGCCGCGGGTTGATCAGGGTTGGGAACCGGGGAAGGCAGAGGGCTCGTCGCGGTCGCAGGCGCTTGGGGCGTCTCGGCGGGCGACGACGCGGGGGCAGCGGCAGGGGCGGG
>DHSB01000219.1:301-10614 GCA_002408385.1 Myxococcales bacterium UBA5297 | reverse complement strand
GCGGGCCGGCCCGGCTTGAGCATCGTGTTGGCGCTCTCGAGCAGGTCGGGGTCCGCGGCGCTCGCCGCGGGGGCCAGGGGGATCGCTCCGGATGGGGACGCCGACGGCGGCCTCGTCTCCTGCGTCGGTTGGCTGCCGACGGGCAGCGCCGCCATCAGCGCCTTCGCCATCACCGCCGCGGTCGCGAAGCGCTCCTCCGGCTTCTTGGAGAGCGCCTGGAAGACGACCTCCTGCAGGGCCTGCGGCACGAAGCGGTCGGCCGGGAAGGGAGGGACGGGCGCGTCGCGGTGCGCGAGCAGCACCTCGAAGGCGTTGCCGCCGCGGAAGGGCAGTTGCCCGGTGAGCGCCTGGTAGAGCATCACGCCGACCGAATAGAGGTCCGCGCGGCCATCGACCTCGCGCTCGTAGGCCTGCTCGGGCGCCATGTAGAGCGGCGTGCCGAGCACCAGGCCCGCGCGGGTCTTGAAAGTCTCGTCGCTCGACTCGCGCGCCTTGGCGATGCCGAAGTCGAGCACCTTGGCGAGCTCTTCGCCCCAGGAGCCGCGCACCAGCATGATGTTCGCCGGCTTGACGTCGCGGTGGACCAGCCCGAGCTCGTGGGCCTCGGAGAGCGCGTAGAGCACCTGCGAGGCGATGGGCACGATCCGCTCGGGCGGGAAGACGCCCTCGGCGAGCGCCTCGGCCAGCGTGCGGCCGCGGATGAGCTCCATGACCATGTAGAGCACGCCGTCCTTCTCGGCCCCGTAGTCGAAGAGGGTGACCGCGGAGGGGTTGGAGAGCTTGGCGGCGATCTTCGCCTCGCGCAGGAAGCGGGCGCGCGCCTCGTCGTTTCCGTTCGAGTCGGCGCGCTGGATGACCTTGACCGCGACCTCGCGGCCGACCGGCTCCTGGAGCGCCTTGTAGACCGCGCCCATCGCGCCCGAGCCGATCATCCCGACGATGGCGTACTTGCCCCCGATGCAGCGCCCGAGGATGGCGTCGGCGGGCGCCCTGGCGTGCTCGTCCGAGGGCACGAGCACCGAGCCGTCGTCAGGGCAGCGCACGCCGAGCGTCGCCGCTGGGTCGTGGTGACCGCAGAAGTGGCAGATGAGCGGATGGCTGGACACGTGGGCTCCCCGTCAGGTTGGAAAGGGCCCGATGGTAGCCGCTGGCTCGGGAAGCTGTCCACGCGGCCTGGCCCTGCAACTCGGAGTAATCGCGGCTGTTTCTGCCGCCCGATCGCCGGACCGAGTTGCGGCCAGGGGTGAGGCCGGCTGCAGAGGAACCTGCTTGGCCCTCGCTGCCGGCTGGTCGGGTTGCGAAGTGCAAAGAGGCCTTGAGTCGAAGCTGCCGGCAGAGACAATGCTCGCATGACGACACTCTTCCCCCGATCGTTGGCGCTCCTGCTGCTCGCCGTTGCAGCGCTCTCGTGCAAGTCCGACAGCCCGGCGCCGCAGGAGACCAAGGCGGCCGAGGTGGCGCCTGCCGCGTCCGACTGGCCCGATGCGCGCGTCCTGGAGGTGGCCTCTTTCGCTCACGACGGCGCCAAGGGCTTCCTGTCGCTGAAGCACTCGCCGGCCTCCGAGGGGGCCAAGGCGAAGGTCGAGCTCGTGCTCGCTGGCCCCGGCGGCGAGAGGACGCTCTGGTCGGGGCCGGTCTCGCCCGCGGGGCGCGACGCGCTCTGGGCCGCGGGCTGGAGGCTCGCGCTCGAGCCCGGTGAGGGCGGGCGGCTCGCGGTCTCCACAGACGGCGGCGCGACCTGGCGCACCGCCTGGGAGGCGGGAGAGCACTTCTGCCCGCACGCGCGCACGCCGGGCAAGAACGGCGAGCCCGACTGGCCGAGCATGCCGTCGCGGGAGCAGTGGGCCGCCGAGGTGCTCTCCACCGCGGTCTGGGGATGCGCCGGGGAGCTCTGCAAGAGCGGCTCGAGGGCGTCGCTGCCGGTGCACTACACCCTCGGCTCGCAGGAGCTGTTGCCATCGGCGCAGCTCGAGGAGCTGCGGCGGGCGATAGCGCACGTCGAGAGAGCGGGCCTGGGCGAGCGCCGCCTGGCGATGGCGGTCTTCGGCGCGGCGCTGAGCTACCAGCACGGGCTCGAGAGGTCCGAGCTCGAAAAGCTCGCCGCGCTCGCGGTGAAGGCGCTCGCCGACGACGGGCCGCTCTCCGCCGAGGAGAGGCGCACGCTCAAGCTGCAGCTCATGCTCGCCAAGAGCGAGGCGAAGAGGCTGCCGCCCGATCAGCTCTCGCCGCGCGTGTCCATCGAGCTTGTCGCCGCGGCGGTCGCCGCCGGTCAGCCCGAGCCGGTCGGCGCGACGTCGCCCTGAAGGCGTGTCGAGGAGTCCTTCGAGCGACAACCGGCGGGCCGGTGCGCCAGCCTTCCTGCTGGCGGCCCGGTGTCTCGGGGTACCGGATACGAGGGCCCCGACTCTGCCTCCCTCGTTCCTCGAGAGGCTACGCTCGAGGTTGAGCGGAGGGCGGGCGGAGCGGATCCTGGGGCCCCAGATCCGCCGCCACGCTCTACTTGTAGTGGATCCGGCCGTCGTCGCAGACCGCCTGCAGACCGTTCCGCTCGGCGCCGTCGATCGGAATCGAAGGGGCGGAGAGGGCGAAGCGCTCGCCGGGGTTCATCCCCACGGCCGCCACGGCGAGACTGAAGGCCTGAACGCTCGCGAGTGAGTAGGGGGAGCTGCCGTCTGCGTGGGCGCCCAGCCAGACCTCGGCGCAGCTATCGGCGTCGGTGCAATCGGCGTCGGTCGCGCCGGCGGCGACGTTCCCGGTGACGAAGAGCGGGTGCGGCAGCGATAGCCTGAGGTACGGCTGGCGGCCGTCGGAGAGCCGGGCCTCGAAGGCCGAGACCGTGATCAGCATCTGCTTCTGGCGCCCGTCGCCGGGCAGGTAGTCGTTCTGGACGTAGAGGTCGAGCTGGTCGAGGCCCGAGAGGTCGAAGACGGTTCCGTCGGCGAGCTCGTAGCGGAGGGCGAGCCGGGTGCACTCCCAGCGGTAGGCGGAGGTCTCGGTTTCGATGGTGCAGTCGATGTCGAACGACGCCGCCGTCGCTGGCGCCGAGCCTGCGACGCAGGCGGCGTCCGAGCAGACCACGTCCCGGTTCGAGGGCTCCTCGGAGACTGGGGGCTCGGTCATCTCGTCCGACCCGCAAGCCGCGGCGGTGAGGACGAGGGGTAGGGCGATGCAAAGAAGCTCCTTCATGGTGTCGGACCTCATGCGTAGGAAAGCTTGGCATCATTTCCCGGCGTATGAGGGGCGCGCAACCGCGATTACGCGGGCGCCCACCGGCGGCGCGGGCGCGTCGGTCGAGATTCGCGTCCGCGAGGTCGAGCCCTCGCCGTTCGTCAGTCGGCCGGGTGGGCCGAATCCGCGGGTCGTCGCCACCCGTCGCGCCGGGTGGCGCCCTGAGCCGCGCCCCCACTCCCAACTCAGAACTCAAAACTCACGACTCTCAAAGCAACTGCCCCTGACCCTTGGGCGGTGGGCGCTTGAAGTGCTCGAAGGCGCGCGCGGTGGCCACCCGGCCGCGGGGAGTGCGCTGGATGAAGCCGAGCTGCAGCAGGAACGGCTCGTAGACGTCCTCGATGGTGTCGCGCTCCTCGCCGATGGAGGCGGCGATGGTCTCCACGCCGACCGGGCCGCCGCCGTAGAGCTCGATGATCGTCAGCAGGATGCGCCGGTCCATCGGGTCGAGGCCGAGCGCGTCGATCTCGAGCTTGTGAAGCGAGCGGTCGGCCAGCTCGCGGGTGATGCGTCCGTCGGCCTCGACCTGCGCGAAGTCGCGCAGCCGGCGCAGCAGCCGGTTGGCGATGCGCGGGGTGCCGCGGGCCCGCCGGGCGATCTCGCGGGCGCCGTCCTTGGCGGTCTCGATGCCCAGGATGTCGGCCGAGCGGTGGATGATCTTGCAGAGGTCGTCCTCGCTGTAGAAGTCGAGCCGTTCCTGGATCTGGAAGCGGTCGCGCAGCGGCGAGGTGAGCAGGCCGGTGCGGGTCGTCGCTCCGATGAGGGTAAAGGGCGGCACGTCGATGCGCACCGTGCGCCCGTGGGGGCCGGCGTCGAGGGCGATGTCGAGGACCAGATCCTCCATCGCCGGGTAGAGGTACTCCTCGGCCGTGGCGTTGAGGCGGTGGATCTCGTCGATGAAGAGCACGTCGCCGGGGGAGAGGTTGGTGAGAAACCCGGCCAGATCGCCCTTCTTCTCGATCGCCGGGCCCGAGGTGACGTGGACGCTGACGCCGAGCTCGGTGGCGATGATGTGCGCGAGCGAGGTCTTGCCCAGGCCCGGGGGGCCGGAGAAAAGACAGTGATCGAGCGCCTCGTTGCGCTTGCGGGCCGCGGCGACATAGACGCGCAGCTTCTCGACGACCGCCTTCTGGCCGATGTACTCGCCGAAGCTCCTCGGACGCAGCGAAGCCTCGAGCCGGCGCTCGTCGGCCTGGGGCTCCGGGTCGATCATCTGGTTCGGGTTGGTGTTGCCGAGCTTCCTGCGGCCCATGGGGAGTCCTGGAGCGAGTTGGGAGTTAGGAGTTTTGAGTTGGGAGTGCGGGCCCTAGCGCCTCGCCGGGGCGGGGAGGTGGAGATGGGAGCGCCGGCGTCCGGCCGGCCGCTACGAGGGTGAATGGACGATGGAATCCCCGGTTCGTCCTCGGGGTGGCGGAGCTGGAGCTCCGCCGTCCATCGCTCGCGAACCCGCTCCGCCTTCCAACCTTCGCCCCTAGCTTCGCGCCACACGCAGCGCCTCGCGAATCAGCACATCGAGCCCCGCCTCGGGCCCGGCGGCCTGCTCCGCCTGCTCGGCCACCTTGTCGGCGACCGCGGGTTTGTAGCCGAGGTTGACCAGCGCGTTGACGAGGTCGCTGCGCTGCCGGCCTGCCGGCGCCGCGCGGAGCGGACCCCTTCCTGCCGGCGCGAGGGCCAGGTGCTCGACCTTCTCCTTCAGCTCGACGACGAGCCGCTCGGCGGTCTTCTTGCCCACCCCGTGCAGCTTGCCCAGCCGCGTCAGATCGCCCGAGTGGATCGCGTGGGCGAGCTCGGCTGGCTCCATTCCGGAGAGCACGTTGAGCGCGACCTTTGGCCCAACCCGCGAGACCGAGGTGAGCAGCAGGAAGAGCTCCTCTTCGGCCGCGGAGGTGAAGCCGTACAGGTCGAGCGCGTCCTCGCGGACGATGGTCTGGATGCGCAGCTTCGTCGGCTGGCCCTCGGCGGGCAGGCGGGCCATCGAGCGCAGCGAGACGAAGGCGCGGTAGCCGACGCCGTTGACGTCGATGACCACCTCGTCGGCGCGCTTCTCGTCGACGAGGCCCTTGAGCGATGCGATCACGAGCGCCTCACTATCTGGAACCCGCCGCGCGGCTTGAGGCTCATCGGCGAGTGGTTCAGGTGGCAAAGGGCGACCGCCAGAGCGTCGGCGCAGTCGGCGCGTTGCACCTTCTCGAGGCCGAGGATGGTGCAGACCATCCGCGTGACGGTCTCCTTGCCCGCGGCGCCCGAGGCGCCCACGGCGCGTTTCACAGAGGCGGGCGGGTACTCGTACACGTCCAGGCCGGCCTGCGCCGCGGCGAGCAGCGCCACCCCGCGCGCGTGGGCGAGGACGATGGCCGAGCGGGCGTTCTTGGCGTGGAAGACGCCCTCGACGGCGACCTCGTCGGGACGGTGGACCCGGATGATTTCGGAGATGTTGTCGTAGAGGTAGACGAGCTTCTGCGGCAGCTCGCCGTAGTCCTTGGGCTCCAGCAGGAAGTGCGCGAGGTGGACGTGCCGGCTCCCATGGCGCTCGACCAGGCCGAGGCCGAGGTACTGGGTGCCGGGATCGATTCCGAGGACGCGCATCAGGTTGCCGGGCTCCATGCTGAACAGGCGAACAGACTCGCCCATCTCGACGGGCGGGTAAAGTCGGCTGTGTAACACACAGGCGTAGGCTCGGCGCCGCGACCCGAACCGGGCGGCGCGGTGCGCCGGCGGGCCCGAAACGAGGCTCAGAAAACGAGCCGATGGCCCTGTGGGCCTCCAGGATGGCCCAGGACGCGATGAGGCGTGCCAGCCCTACTCAAACAGGGCTGGCTGGCAACGGGGCCAGCAAGGGCCCGCCAGTGGCCCCGGAGAGGCCTTTCCGGGCGTGCGTGTAAGTCCGTTAAAACACAAAGAAATTCGGCTGGGATTCTGCCGGTCTCGCGAGGTCGCGGCGAGCGGAGCCGGGGCGGCGAGAGAGGAGGCGCCTCGCGGGCCGGAAGCCGGGAATCCCCAACTCGGGACAGCACGCCTCGGAAAGTCGGGCCTTCGTGCCGGCCGCCGGCCGCCGGGAACGCCAGCGCGAAGGCTGGGCTCCGGGTCTCGGCGGGCGCCTTGCTGTGCCCGCCAACCAACCTGCGACTGGCTCGGGCTGCCGACTCTCGACTAGCGCCTCGTCCCCTCGGTCCAGAGCGCGGCGAGCTCGAGCTCGATCGCTTCGAAGGGCTCGGCGCGCACCACCTCGTCGCCCGCGTGAACCGCCACGACGACCCAGCGGCCTTCTTCGAGCCGCATGACCTCCAGGGTCCGCGCTCTCGGATCGAGCAGCCACAGGTGCCTGACCCGCTCGCGGGCGTAGATCTTGGATTTCACCGCCCGGTCGATAGCGCTGGTGGAGGGCGAGACGACCTCGCAGACCCAGTCGGGCGCGAGGTCGAAAGCAGGGCTGTCCGGAAGAGCAGGCAAGCGCTCGCGTCGCCAGCCAGCGAGGTCGGGCACCAAGACGTCGCTGCCGAGGTGCAGCTCGGGTTCGTCGAGGAGCCACCATCCGCCCGGACCATGGTCCCCGTGGTGGAACGGAGGTCCGAGCTTCATTCCGAGGGAAGAGGACGCGACCGCATGCCAGACCGCCGGCCGTGGGCTCACGACCAACTCGCCCGCCAGGATCTCGCCGACGAGGTTCTCGGGGAGCGCCGCGATATCCGCCAGCGTGGCGCCCTTCTTGCGAATCGGGTTGACCATGGCCTCTCAAGAATAGGCCTGCGCCTCGTCGGACGCCCGGTGGTCACTCGGTTTCCTGCCGTCATGACGGAAGCCGAAGGCGGCCCGGGCACGCTACCGTCCGACCGAGCGGCGCCAGGATTCCCGGGTGCAGGGCCTTCGTGCCGGCCGCCGGCAACCCTCGCATCGGCCGCGCCCCTGCTCGATTCCTGGCCGGGCACATTGCTATGCGCCCCTCGCACGCTGCTCTGCCTCTCTGGCGCTCGAAGAGACTCGCACGAACTCAGGGGCGCGCCTTCGGCAGTTGCGAATCGCATCAGGTCGCCCGAAGCCCACGCGAAGCCAGCTCGCCGGTTGGTCAGCTCGGCATTTGAGAGGGAAATGGGCGCAGCGCGCGTCCGTGAAGCTGAGCTGCGAGGCCCCGACCCGCCTCTCCTACGCCCCAGACCGTCGCCTACCGCTTCGCCACGAAGCTGTAAGGCGGCCAAGGTCCGCTCAAGTAGCTGCCCGTCGCCTCATCGCCCATCCGTTCAAACGCCGAGCGAAACGCCTCGACCCGCTCTCTGGGGACGAGGAAGGCGAGTGAGAGCGCACCTTGTGGTCTCGCCCCCCGCGCGGCGAGCTGGTCGGCGCCGGCCCCGGCCTCGAGCCGCAGCTTGCCGTCGGCTCCCACGATCAGCCGCAGCGGCGCCGGCAGCTCGACCTCGAGCCGGGTGAACAGGCCCTGGAAGGCGCGCCGGTAGCGCTCGACAGGCCCTTCGTCGGGCGGCAGGTGCTTGGCGCGGGCTTCGAGGTAGGCGCGCCCCGAGCCCGGCGCGGCTGGTGTCTTGGTCGTCGGCCTTCGTTCGCTCCTCGGCTTGCTCTGGCTGGCGGCCGACGGGCCGAAGACCACGCGGATGCCCATCTCGACGCAGCCCTCGATCTCTTTCAGTTGTGCCTCGAAGACCGCGGCGCGCTCCTCGAGGAAGCGGCAGACCTCTTCCCGGGACTCGAGCACCGAGCCAAAGCGCATCGGGATGACGCTGCGGTCGGCGAAGTACGCCTCGACGACGCGCTCATAGGCCTGGACGCGCTCGAGCGTCGGGACGAGCGGGGCGGCGGCGATCGAGGAGGTCGCCGCGCAAAACCGGCCGCGCGAGACGAGCCCGACCGGGCGCGCGTCGACGCCCCGCAGCCTGCGCAGTCGCTCACGCTCCGAACCGAGGAATACGCAGTAGAGCAGCCGCTTCACGGCTCCGGCTCGTCGAGCCCCGGGGTGAAGCTGAACGGGGGAAACGGTCCTGCAGCGTGAAGCACGAGACCCCGCTCAGCCAGCCCGCCGCCTTGCTGTTCGACCTCCGCGAGGAACGCCTTCACGCCGGGCCTGGGGACGAGGAAGGACCAGTTGAGCACCATCTCGCCTGGGGATTCGCCTGCGCCGGCCGGCAACAGCCTGCGCTCGGCGAGCTCGAGCGCGCGGCGCGCCAGCACGTCCTTGAGCCGCGTCGAGGTCTCGCCGAGCCAACCGCTCACCTTGGTGTCCGCCTGCGCGCGCAGCTTGCGCTCCTGCATGTAGCGCATGCCGGGTGAAGCCGAGAGCGCCGCTGCGCCACCTTTCGTGAGCTCTTCTTCGACGAGGCGCTCCTGGGCCTGGTTGCGATCGAGGTAGCCCTTCACGCCCCACTCCTCGGCGTCGAGGGTCCTATCGAGAAAGGCGCGGATGACGTCGTGGTGCCTGACGAGCAGCGCCTCGACCAGGTCGAGCGAGGAGAAGATGGTCCCGAAGCGCGCGGGGAAGACCGGCGAGTGGCGGGCCGCCTCTTCGGTGACTTGCTCGTGGCGCAGCGCCCGAGGCGCGAGCCAGCCGAGGTCCTGGAGCTGGGCCTCGGCGCGAGGGCCCGTGAAGTCCTCGAGCGACACCTCGCTCAATACGGCGACCAGATCGCCCCGACTGTGCTGCAGCAGCCGACTGCCCGGCTCGAGCCCCTCGATCTCGAGCTGCGACGGCAGGAGGTCCGACCGAGCGAAGCAGAAGAGGTAGGCCGCTTTGCCAGGAGACATGTCCGAATCCCTCCACGCGCCTCTTCAGCGCCGCGGGCTCGCGCGCTCGCGCACCTGTCCGCGTACCTGAGCGAGCGCCTGCTCGAGGTCTGTCGGCTCGACCAGCACCAGGCCCTGCGCGGCCTCGCCGGCCTCCACCACCCGGCGGATAGCGCTCAGGGCTGCGCTCGCGCAGACCGCGGCGATGTCCGCGCCGGTGAGCCCCTCGCTGCCCGCCGCCAGGCTCGCGAGGTCGACCCCTTCGGCAAGAGGCTTGCCTCGCAGGTGGACCGCGAAGATCTGCGCCCGGTCCTCTTCCTTGGGCGGAGGGATCTCCACAACCGTCTCCAGGCGCCCGGCGCGCAGCAGCGCGGGGTCGAGCAGGTCCGCGCGGTTGGTCGCCCCGAGGACCAGCACGCCCTTGAGCTCTTCGATGCCGTCCATCTCGGTGAGGAACTGGCTGATGACCCGCTCGGTGACATGGGTGTCGCCGGCCGCCCCGCCGCGCTTGGGGACGAGGGCGTCGATCTCGTCGAAGAAGACGATGCAGGGCGCCGCTTGGCGCGCCTTGTGGAACACCTCACGCACCGCGCGCTCGGACTCGCCGACGTACATCGAGAGCAGCGCCGCGCCCTTGATGGAGATGAAGCTCACCCCGCTCTCGGTGGCCACGGCCTTGGCGAGCAGGGTCTTGCCACAGCCAGGGGGGCCGGTCAGCAGGATGCCCTTGGGCGGCCGGACGTTGGCCCTCGCGAAGAGCGCTTCGTAGCGCAGCGGCCACTCGACCGCCTCGATGAGCTCCCGCTTGACCGGCTCGAGCCCCCCCACGTCGCTCCAGCGCACGTCCGGGACCTCGACGAACACCTCGCGGATGGCCGACGGCTCGATGTCGTGCAGCGCCGCAAGGAAATCGTCCCGGCGCACCTCGAGCCGCGCGAGCAGCTCGGCCGGAACCGCCTTCTTCGACAGGTCGAAGTCGGGCAGCAGCCTGCGCAGGCAGATCATCGCCGCCTCGCGGCAGAGCGCCTCGAGGTCGGCGCCGACGAAGCCGTGGCTGATGGCGGCGAGCGCGGCGAGGTCGACATCGGGGGCAAGCGGCATCCCGCGGCTGTGGATCTCGAGGATCTCCCGGCGCCCGTTCTTGTCGGGGATGGGGATGGCGATCTCGCGGTCGAAGCGGCCCGGCCTGCGCAGCGCGGGGTCGAGGGCGTTGGGGATGTTGGTCGCCCCGATGACCACCACGCGCTCGCGTCGCTGGAGGCCATCCATCGAGGCGAGGAGCTGGGCGACGACCCGCTTCTCGACGTCTCCGACCACCCGCTCGCGGGGCGGGGCGATGGCGTCGATCTCGTCGATGAAGA
>DHSB01000219.1:0-183 GCA_002408385.1 Myxococcales bacterium UBA5297 | reverse complement strand
GATCTCGTCGATGAAGACGATGCTCGGGCTCTTGCGGGCCGCCTCCTCGAAGATGCCGCGCAGGTGCGCCTCGCTCTCGCCGTAGAACTTGTGGATGACCTCCGGGCCGCTGACGCTGAAGAAGCTCGCTTCGGTCTCGTGGGCGATGGTGCGGGCGATGAGGGTCTTGCCGGTGCCCGGCGG
>DHSB01000127.1 GCA_002408385.1 Myxococcales bacterium UBA5297 | reverse complement strand
TCGAGCGAGGACCGGTCAGCCCGAGCCCCTCGACCGGGCTCGGGGAGGGCGAAGTCGAGCAACTGTCTCGGAGATCAAGAGCAGCCCGGCCCCGGTCACCCCGAGCGTAGGCCGAGCGTGCGAGGCCGAAGGGGCCTCTCGACTCCGCCTCCCTCGTCCCTCGGGAGGCTACGCTCGAGGTGAGCGGGAGGCTCGGCCGGCTCGGGTGGCGTGCGGCTCATCGCGCTGGTGGGGCGAGAGGCAGCTCGAGCCGCCAGCCGCCGGTCTCGCGCACGAGAAGGACGCGGTGGCGCTCCTCGCCGATGCTGACCTCGACCTCCGCCCGCTCCTGCTGCTCGCTGACGAGCTTGGCCGAGGCGGCCTGCGCGCCGGTCGGGCCGGGGTCGGGATAGATGGAGAGGTCGCCCTGGACGATCATCTCCGCGGGGTCGGCGGCGATCACGCCGGCGCTCGCCTCGCGGGCGGCGGCGGCGCGGCGGGCGAGCTCGGCTCGAGTCGCCTCGCTCAGCAGGCCGAGCGCGGTCTTTCCGTCTCGAAAAACGAGCGCCCGATGGAAGTGGACGACGCTGTCGACCGGCCCGGCGCAGGCGCACAACGCGAGCAGGGTGACCGGCAGCAGGGATCGGCAACGCACAGGGCTACTCCTCGGGGATTTCGACGCGGTTGCGCCCGCGCTCCTTGGCTCGGTAGAGCGCGTCGTCGGCGACCCGCAGCAGCGCCTCGGGATCGTCGATGCCGGGCACCGGGTAGCTCGCGACGCCTACCGACACGGTGACCGACAGCGGCTTGCCGTCGTGCTCCATCTCGTTGTGCTCGACCGCGGCGCGAAGCCGCTCGGCCGCCCGCGCCCCCTCGCGCGGCGCGGTCTCCGGGAGCACCGCGACGAACTCCTCGCCGCCGAAGCGCGCGAGCAGGTCGACGTCGCGCAGGGTGCGCCGCATCGTGAGCGCGACCTCCTTGAGCGCATGGTCGCCGCCCTGGTGGCCGCGGGTGTCGTTGACCCGCTTGAAGTGATCGATGTCGAGCATCAGGCAGGTGAGCGGGACGCGGTAGCGCTGCGAGCGGGCGAACTCCGAATAGAAGCGCTCCTCGAAGTAGCGCCGGTTGAACAGGCCGGTCAGCGGGTCGACCCGGGCGAGGCGCTCGAGCTCGAGGCTCTTGCGCTCGAGGTCCTGGTTGATGCGGTCGAGGTCGCGGCACTTGGCGACGAGCTCGTCCTGCAGCGCCTTGAGCCGCAGCATGCTCTGGACCCGGGCCGACAGCTCGAGCATGTCGAAGGGCTTGGTCAGGTAGTCGTCGGCGCCGAGCTCGAGGCCCTCGACCTTGCCGGTGCTGCTGCGGGCGGTCATCAGGATGACCGGGATGAAGCCGAAGGCGCCGTCGCCCTGGTTGGCCTTGATGATCCGGCAGACCTCGACCCCGCTCAGCCCGGGCATCTCCACGTCCATGAGCACCAGGTCGGGCCTGGCGTCGCGGATGCGCGCGAGGGCGTTGGCCCCGTCGTAGGCCTCGGCAAACTCGTAGCCGCCGGCGGCGAGCCCCTGGCGGATGAGGGAGATGTTCGGCCGGTCGTCGTCGACGACGAGGATCTTTTTTCCGGGGAAATGCGCGCGTGCGAGCCGTCGCGCCGAGGCAGGCTGGCAAGGGTTTTCGTCGCGCGCAGACACCTGGGGATCATCTCCATTTGGCCCAAAGACTCAAGGAGCAAGGCGGCTTGTCGGGCGCGCCGCGAGGGCCCGGCGTGGATTGACAGCCTCGCCGAAGGCTCCCTACGATTCCCGGCCGCTCGGCATGAGGGCGAACGAGAGAGCACATGAACCGTTACGCTGCCATCGCACTTTCCCTGTTGATTCCCGCTCTGGCGCAAGGCCAGGAGGCCGAGAAGTTCGACGCCGCCCGGCTCGAGAAGGACTTCGCGCCGATGGCGGTCTTCCACCAGAAGGGCAAGGTCGTCGACAACGAGGCGATCGTCGCGAGGGACGACTCTCGGGACAGCCTGCACGCGGTCTACGTCGTCAGGGCCAAGCTCGACAAGGCGGTCGCCTTCTATAAGGAGAAGCTCGGCGTCGAGCCCAAGACCGAGGGCAGCGAGGAGCTGGGGACGCTCAAGTACGTCTTCACCATCGCGCCCAAGAGCGGCGACAAGCGCATCCACAAGGCGACGGTCGAGCCGACCTCACAGGCGGGCCGCCTCCAGATCAGCCTGCTGCGGCGCGCGCTGACCGACGAAGAGCGGGAAAGCCTCGAGTAACGAGCCGGTCAGAGCCGCTGGTAGACGAAGAGCTTGTCGGAGGGCTGGGCGACCTTTCGCCACTGCCAGCCGCGCCAGGCGAGCTGGGGCTCGCCCACCTTGAGCCCGTCCTTGGCCTCCAGAGCGCCGCCCGAGGTGGCGAAGAGCAGGCGCGGCTCGCCGACCTCGCCCAGGTGCTTCTCGAAGTTCTCCCAGCGCCTGCGTACCAGCCGCTCATCGGGCAGCCCGGTGAAGAAGGCCACGTTGATGTCCACGTAGTCGGCCGCCTCGTCGATGACCACCGCGTGGCCCTGTGCGGCGGCCTGCTTCAGATAGCTCGCCGCGGCCCGCTGGTCGTTGGGGATGGTCGAGAGCGGGCTTATCGGCCGCAGCGTGTCTTCCCAGACCCCCGAGCGCCAGGCCGTCAAGCTGCCCAGCCAGAGCGTGGTGCCCAGGGCGACCAGGCCCGCGGCGACCGCGAGCGAGCGGCGCGACCAGGCGGGCAGCCGTCCGGTCATCCAGTCGAAGCCGTCCTTGACGTAGAAGAGCGAGAGCGCGACCTGCACCATGGTGAAGCGGGCGAGTGGCGAGAAGTTGGCGAGCGCCGCGCCGCGGAAGGTGAAGTAGGCGGCCGGCACGATGGCGAGGACGGCCAGGGCGCGGCGCTCCCGGCGCGCGAAGGCCCGCGCCATGCCGGCGATGGCGAAGATGCCCACGAGCAGCGAGGCGGTGGCGAGCAGGCTGCCGGGCCAGAAGAAGAGGGCCATCAACCGGAAGCCCAGGTCGCCAAGCCAGGCGACCCCGTCGTGGACCCATTGGGCGTGGAACTGCTCGATGTAGTGGAGCGCGAAGAGAGCATCGCCCGAGGCCTTCTCGCTCTGCTGCATCCACCAGAGCGGGTAGGGGGCGCACAGGCCGAGGTAGACGACCGCGCGGGTGAACCCGGCGATCCGGTCCTTGCCCGAGAAGGCGACGACGAGGCCGAGCAGCGGTCCATAGAGCCAGCCGTCGTAGCGGACCGCGCAGAACAGGTTGGTGAAGAGCGCGGCGAGCGCCAGAGGCGCGAGCCGGCCCTCGTCTATTCCCTTGAAGAGGTAGTCGAGGGCAAAGAAGAAGAGGGTGAGGAAGACCGCCTCGCTCGCCGCGGTGGTCGAGGCCTGGATGTGCAGTCCCCAGGCGGCCATCGCGAGCCCGGTGGCGAGGGCGGCCTCCCGCGAGAAGAGGCGGCGCCCGAGCCGGTAGACCGGCAGGACCATCAGCAGGCTCATCAGCAGGCTGACCAGGCGGGTGGCGTGTTCGCGCGATGGCCACAGCTCGAGCAGCCCGCCCATCAGGTAGAGGTGCAGCGGCCCGAACTGGTAGGCGCCGTCCTGGAAGCTGGTGATCAGGTGCGGCTGCTGCGCCCAGCGCTCGGCGAGCTCGCTGCGCACGACCGCGTCGCCGTAGAGGTTCTCCGCGTACGGAAAGACGAGGCCGCGGGCGAGCGCGAAGACGGCGAGCAGAAGGGCCAGCAGTACGAGGTCTCTGCGCGCGGGCGGAGGGCTCGTCGCGGCGTCCTGAGGGGCAACGGAGGTCTGTTCGGAAGCGGTCATGGCGCCCGAGGATAGGGGCGCGCCACCCGAAATCAAGGCTGCGCGCCCGCCGGTTCGACGACAGGCCGAGGGCTTTCGGCCCCGGGAGCAAGCTGATAGATGGGCAACACCTCTGAGCCCTCCATGCCGCCCGTTCTCGACGCTCGCGACCTTGTAAAGGAGTACCCGCTGCCGCGATCGCTGCGCGAGCTGGCGTCGCACCCGTTTCGAGCCAAGCGGCGCCGGGCGCTCGACGGGTTGACGCTGCGCCTCGAGGCCGGAGAGCGGGTGGCGCTGGTCGGACCGAACGGAGTGGGCAAGACGACCCTCGCGCGCATCTTGTGCGGCGTCGTGCTCCCCGATTCTGGGAGGGCCTTGGTCGGGGCCCGCGACGTGGCCGGCGGCGGCGCGGCCCGCCGCGAGGTGGGCTTGGCGCGCCCGGACGACCCGGCGCTGCACCCACGGCTCGATGTCATCGAGTGTCTGCGCTTCCACCGCGCGCTCTACGGGGTGGCCGAGGGGGAGCTCGGCTTCGCGCTCGAGCGGGTCGGCGCCGCCGACCTCGCGACCCGGCGCGTCCAGGGCTTGTCGGCGGGCGAGAGGGCGAAGGTGTCGCTGGCCAAGGCGCTCATGCACGCGCCGTCCCTGCTGATCCTCGACGAGCTCTCCCGGGTGCTCGACCCGGGAGCGGCGGCCCGGACCCGCGGTCTGCTTTCGGAGCTCACCTCCGCGGGCAAGGCGGTGCTGCTCATCACCCACGATTTGAACGAGGCGGCTCAGTGCGACCGGGTGGTCGTGATGGACGGGGGGAAAAGCCGCGCGCAGGGCAGGTGGGGCGAGGTGGAGGGAGAGGCGCGGGAGGTCTTCGGGCTGTGAGGCGAGTGCTCGGACTGGTTGCCGCCTTCGTGCGCCGCGACCTGCTCGTCGACTTCTCCTACCGGGGCAGCTCGGTCTTCACCGTGGCCGGGGCGCTCTTCTCGCTCTGGAGCCTCTACTTTCTCGGGCGCACCTTCGGCAACAGCTCGCCGCTGCTCGCGGTCTCCGGCGGCGACTACTTTCGCTTCGCCTTGGTGGGGATAGCCTTCTCGGTCCCCTTAAGGGGCGGCATGGCCGGGGTCTCGCGGCGGGTGCGCGAGCTGCAGCTCTTCGGTGGGCTCGAGTCGCTCGTCAGCTCGCCGGTGCCGCCTTTCGGCTCGATCGTGCTGGTGGCGCTCTACCCGCTGCTCTCGGCGGCGGTGCGCGGGGGGCTGCTCTTCTCGCTCGGGGTGCTCGTGTTCGGCGCGCAGTTTCCGCAGGCCAACTACCTGTGGGCCTGTGTTGCGCTCGGGCTCGGGATGGCGGCCTACCTCGCGTTTGGAATCGTCTCCGCCGCTTTCGTCGTCGTCTTCAAGCGCGGCGACCCTGTCGCCTGGGCGCTCGATGCGCTCACCTTCCTCGTCTCGGGCATCATCTATCCGGTCGAGGTCCTCCCGAGGCTCCTGCACCCGGTGGCGGCCCTGGTGCCGGCGACCCATGCACTGGCGGCCCTGCGCCAGGCGCTGTTGCAGGGGGCGGGCCTGGCCGAGATCGCCCCGAGCCTGAGGAGCCTGCTCTTGTTCTGCGGACTGCTGCTGCCGGCAAGCGCGCTCGTGCTTCGCGCCGCCCTGCGCAAGGCCGCCCGTGACGGAACGCTCGGCCAAGTCTGAGGCGAGCGAGCGCCCGCCTGCGGGCTTGCCCCATGCCCCTGCGCGGGCCAGATTGCCTGCGCGACCGGCTAGAACGGGCGCAACGAGCAAGGCGGCAAGCGATGGGGCCGCACCGTCGCTGAGGCAAGGTTGCCCACCGCGGATCGGCTTCCCTATAATCCCGGGCACTTGGCGGGCCGGGGGCGTTGCGGGACGGAGAGGCTGGAGACCTTAAGTCGGGTCTCTCCCTGAGGGGTGCGAACTGTGTCGCGCCCGTTTCCCGACCGCCCGTGAAGGCAAGGGGCTGGGCGTGCGGCAGTAGGAAGGTTGCAAACGTTTTGGCGTCTGCCCTCGTGCGTGCTGCACGGGTCGGGCGCGGCAGGAAGCGCGTAGTTCAACCGAGCCCACGAGAGGTCCACCGATGCGTCAGATGCGCGAAGACTCGCTGGTCGCGAAAATCGCAGCCATGCAGGACATGTCCCAGTTCAAGGAGCAGAACTGGGAGGGCAGCTTCGAGGACTACCTGCAGATCGTGCGCGAGAACCCCAAGGTCTCGCGCACTGCCTTCCAGCGCATCTACGACATGATCCTTTCGTACGGGAAGACCGAGTATATCGACAACAAGAAGAAGCTCGTCCGCTATCACTTCTTCCAGGACGAGAAGTTCGGGGGCCGCGACGCCATCTACGGCCTCGACGTGCCGTTGATGAAGCTCGTCAACGTCTTCAAGTCCGCCGCGCAGGGCTATGGCACCGAGCGCCGGGTGTTGCTGCTGCACGGGCCGGTGGGCTCCTCGAAGTCGACGATCGCGCGCCTGCTCAAGAAGGGGCTCGAGGAGTACTCGAAGACCCCGGACGGCGCGCTCTATTCGTTCAGTTGGGTGGTGTGCAAGAAGCGCCAGGACGGCAGCGAGCACGAGGAGCTGATGCCCTGCCCGATGCACGAGGACCCGATGCACCTCGTCCCTCTCGAGTGGCGCGAGAAGATCATCGCCGAGGTCACCCCTCCGGGCTCGCCCTTCGAGATTGCGCCGGGAGGCGAGCTGTGCCCGGCGTGCCGCTTCGTGTTTCGCGAGCTGATGTCCGAGTACCAGGGCGACTTCACCAAGGTCGTCGAGCACGCCCGGGTGCGCCGGCTCGTGCTCTCCGAGAAAGACCGGCTCGGCATCGGCACCTTCCAGCCCAAGGACGAGAAGAACCAGGATTCGACCGAGCTGAGCGGGGACATCAACTACCGCAAGATCGCCGAATACGGCTCCGACTCCGATCCGCGCGCCTTCAACTTCGACGGCGAGTTCAACATCGCCAACCGCGGCATCATCGAGTTTGTCGAGATCCTCAAGCTCGACGTGGCCTTCCTCTACGACCTGCTCGGGGCCACGCAGGAGCACAAGATCAAGCCGAAGAAGTTCCCGCAGACCGACATCGACGAGGTGATCATCGGGCACACCAACGAGCCTGAGTACAAGAAGCTGCAGAACAACGAGTTCATGGAGGCGCTGCGCGATCGCACCGTCAAGATCGACATCCCCTACATCACCAAGCTGAGCGAGGAGGTGAAGATCTACGAGAAGGACTTCAACGCCAAGCGCATCCGTGGCAAGCACATCGCCCCGCACACGCTGGAGATGGCGGCGATGTGGGCGGTGCTCACGCGGCTCGAGGAGCCCAAGAAGCACAACCTCTCCCTGCTGCAGAAGCTCAAGCTCTACAACGGCAAGACGCTGCCGAACTTCACCGAGGACAACATCAAGGAGTTGCGCAAGGAGGCCGCCCGCGAGGGCATGGAGGGCATCAGCCCGCGCTACGTGCAGGACAAGATCTCGAACGCGCTCGTCTCGGACAAGGGCGAGGGCTGCATGAATCCGTTCATGGTGCTCAACGAGCTTGAGGCGGGCCTGAAGAACCACTCGCTCATCTCGAGCGAGGAGCAGAAGAAGCGCTACCGCGAGTTGCTCACCGTGGTGAAGGGCGAGTACGAGGACATCGTCAAGAACGAGGTCCAGCGGGCGATCAGCGCCGACGAGGATGCCATCGGCAAGCTGTGCGGCAACTACATCGACAACATCAAGGCCTACACGCAAAAGGAGAAGGTCCGCAACAAATACACCGGCCAGTACGAGGAGCCCGACGAGCGGCTGATGCGCTCGATCGAGGAGAAGATCGACATCCCGGAGAGCCGCAAGGATGATTTCCGCCGGGAGATCATGAATTACATCGGCGCGCTCGCGGTGGAGGGCAAGACGTTCAACTATCGGACGAACGAGCGGCTGCACAAGGCGCTCGAGCTGAAGCTGTTCGAGGACCAGAAGGACTCGATCAAGCTCAAGAACCTGGTGAGTTCGGTCGTCGACAAGGACACGCAGGAGAAGATCGACATCGTCAAGGACCGTCTCATCAAGAGCTACGGTTATTGTGAGATCTGCTCGACCGACGTCCTCAATTTCGTCGCCAGCATCTTCGCCCGCGGCGACGCCAAGGAATAAGCGCGCCAGGCAGAAGCGGCCGACCGCTTCGCCGTATCAGGCATCGGAGGTAGGAGTTCATGAGAGTCTCGGCGGCCCGGCATTTGTTGTGGAAACACTTCGGTTTGGCCCTAGGCGTGCTCTTGTTTGTCGCGCCCGCCTACGGCCAGGACGAGGAGGAGGAGGAGGGGCAGCCTCAGGCCTTGGTGCTCGATCCATGTGCCGAGCACCCGTGTCGGGAGCTGACGCGCGAGGAGCGGGCAAGCTTTGGACGGGTGCTCGCGAAGCTCATCGACGGGATGCCGGTGCCAAACCGGCTGCGTTATGAGCAAAGCGGCCTCAACTCAATTCAAGGCCTCGGGCAGTTCCTCATCACTGACGCGGTGCGCCAGAGCAACGCCTTCCCGGCGAACGTCGTCGACACCGTCGGCCTTGCCTACCCGGGAGGAGTCTTCCCGCGCAAGTTGGCGATCGCCGCGCTCTACGTCGTCAAGGCGAGCGAACGCGGTGTCGGCGTCGATCAGCGCTTCCACCGTACGGCAACCGGCGAGATGGAGGTCTTCGACCTGCGGATAGCGATCTCTGGCCACCCTACCGCGCTGTTTGCCGAGGGGCTCGCGACAGGGCGCACCCTCCAGTCGTCCAATGGAGTGCTCGTCTGGGAGTCGAAGCTGCCGGCCGAAGAGCGCAAGCAGGGCATGGCCTGGTTCAGCATGATCGTTGGCGCGCGCACCCGCGATCGGGCCAGCATGCGCGGCGGCGGCGGGGCACCTGGCGAGGGGCTCGCGCCGCTGCGGGCGATTCGCGTCGACATCCAGGGACCGGCTCAGGAGGCCCGGGGGTTGGTCAAGCTGATCGACAAGAAGGCGCTCAAGGCGTTACTCGCGCCCGCGAAAAAGCAAGGGGCTGCGCGGCCCAAGGGCGCCAAATAGCGGCTCAACCTGGCCTGGAGGCGAGCCCGCCGGTGGGGGGCGCTCGGGCCAGGGGGAAGAGACTTGGGGTTTCAGGCGCCCGAGGCTTGCGGCGACGAGGCGGGAGATGTCACTGAGGATCAAGCAAGACCACAACCGCTTCAAGCAGATCGTGCGCGGGCGCATCAAGAACAACCTGCGCAAGTACCTGCAAAAGGGGGAAATGGTCGGCAAGAAGGGCAAGGAGCTGATCACCATTCCCGTGCCCACCATCGACATTCCCCATTTTCGTTTCGGGCACAAGCAGCAGGGCGGGGTCGGGCAGGGCGAGGGCGAGGCGGGCACCATCCTCGCCCCCGGCAGCGTTCAGCCCGGTCCGGGCCAGGCAGGCGAGGCGGAGGGCGAACACCAGCTCGAGGTGGACATCACGCTCCAGGAGCTCGCCGAGATCCTCAGCGAGGAGCTCGCGCTGCCGCGCATCGAGCCCAAAGGCAAGGAGCGCATCTATACCACCCGGGTCAGATACACCGGGATCAACACCACCGGCCCAGAATCGCTGCGCCACTTCCGGCGCACCTATCGCCAGGCGCTCAAGCGCCAGATAGCCTCCGGGATGTACAACCCGGAGTGTCCGGTGATCATCCCCACGCGCGAGGACAAGCGGTATCGGAGCTGGAAGCTCGAGGACCTGCCCCAGTCGAACGCGGTCATCATCTACATGATGGACGTCTCGGGTTCGATGGGCGACGAGCAGAAGGAGATCGTGCGGGTGGAGAGCTTCTGGATCGACACCTGGCTGCGCAGCCAGTACCAGGGCATCGAGTGCCGCTACTTGATCCACGACGCGGTCGCCCGCGAGGTCGATCGCGACACCTTCTTCCACACCCGCGAGTCGGGCGGCACGATGATTTCTTCGGCCTACAAGCTCGCCCGTGACATCATCAAGGCCGACTACTCGCCCGCGGCGTGGAACATCTACCCGTTTCACTTCTCCGACGGCGACAACTGGTCGGCCGACGACACGCGGGTGTGCATCGACGTTCTCAAGGAGGAGGTGCTGCCCGCCTCCAATCTGTTCTGCTACGGGCAGGTCGAGAGCCCTTACGGCTCAGGGCAATTCATCAAGGACTTGCGCGAGACCCTCGGCGACCAGGAGAACGTCGCGCTGTCGGAGATCGCCGACAAGGACGCCATTTACCAATCGATCAAGGATTTCTTGGGAAAGGGGAAATAGAGTCGTGTCCACAAATGTCCGTGATGGCCGCGGTCCGGCGGAGAGCGAAGCCCGCCCGCGCGAAAAGCGGGTTCGCCGCCGGCTGTCGGTCGGCATCACGGTGCCCGGCCAGGGCTTGATAGCTGGCTGGACCTCGAATCTTGCGCTTCATGGCCTGTCGCTGGGAGCCAATCGCGTCTTTCCGCCCGGCACTGCGCTCAAGGCGGTGATCCAGCTCCCGGACTCGGAGCGGGCGACTGTCGAAGGGGTGGTGACCTGGTCGCGCAAGGGCATCGTCGGCGGCATGAGCGCGATGGGAATCAAGTTCTCGGGCGAGAGCCCGCAGTACCTGGCGTTCTTGAAGCGGTTCCATCCGGAGGTCTTTCGCAAGGGCTAACCGTCCTTGCGAAAACAGGTGGGGGGAGACCGGCCTTGTCGCTGACCGCTCGGCTGTACGACCTGAAGCAGGAGATCGAAGCCTACGCCCGCGGGTTTGGGCTGGACTTCTTCGAGACCATCTTCGAGGTCCTCAGCTACGACGAGTTGAACATGGTGGCCGCCTACGGCGGCTTTCCGAACCGCTACCCCCACTGGCGCTTCGGGATGGACTACGACCAGCTTGCCAAGGGGTATGAGTACGGCCTCTCGAAAATCTACGAGATGGTCATCAACAACGACCCTTGTTACGCCTACCTGCTGGAGTCGAACGCCGAGGTGGACCAGAAGCTGGTCATGGCCCACGTTTTCGGGCATTGCGACTTCTTCAAGAACAACTTCTCCTTCGGAACGACCAATCGCAAGATGATGGACGAGATGGCGAACCACGCCACGCGCGCGCGCCGCTGGATCGACCGGATCGGCCTCGAAGAGGTCGAGGACTTCGTCGACAGGGCCTTGTCCCTCGAAAACCTCATCGACTACCACGCCCCCTACATCGCGCGCCGCCCCTCCAGGCCTGCCGAAGAGCTCGAAGGGCAGAGCTTCACTGGTTTCAAGGTCGAGCGCGAATACATGCGCGGATATGTCAACCCTCCGGATTACATGGCCGAGCAGCGCCGCAAGATCGAAGAGCAACACAAAGAGCGCGAAGAGCGCTTTCCGGAGCACCCCGAGCGCGACGTGTTGCTCTTCTTGCTCGAGCACGCGCCCTTGACGCGCTGGGAATTCGACCTGCTATCGATTATCCGCGAGGAGGCCTACTACTTCGCGCCACAAGGCCAGACGAAGATCATGAACGAGGGGTGGGCGAGCTACTGGCACTCGACGATCATGACCCAGCGCGCCCTCGACGACTCGGAGCTCGTCGACTATGCCGATCATTGTTCGGCTACGCTCGGGACCCGGCCGGGCTCCATCAATCCGTACAAGCTCGGCATCGAGTTGTTTCGCCATCTCGAGGAGCGCTGGAACAAAGGGCGCTTTGGCAAGGAATACGACGATTGCGACGACCTGCGCGAAAGGCGCGACTGGGACCGCAAGCTCGGGTTGGGGCGGCAGAAGATCTTCGAGGTGCGCCGCCATTACAACGACGTCACCTTCATCGACGAGTTCTTGACGCCCGAGTTCGCAATCGAGCAGAAGCTATTTGTCTACGGATTCAATGAGAAGCGAAACGTCTGGGAGATCGTCGACCGGGAGTTCAAGAAGATCAAGGCCAAGCTGTTGCACCAGTTGACCAACTTCGGCCAGCCAATCATCGAAGTAATCAACGGCAACTTCGACAACCGTGCCGAGCTCTTGCTTGCCCACAAGCACGAGGGGGTCGACCTGAAGATGGACGAGGCCCGCGACACGCTGCGGTGTGTGCAGACGATGTGGAAGCGGCCGGTCAATCTGGTGACCACGCTTGACGCCAAGGGCCTCATCATGCGCTTTGACGGCAAGGAGCACAGCGAGAAGCGCACCGAGATGTGAGCCGGGGGCCCATCTTTTGACCGCCTCGGCTTTCGCCGCTAGCCTTGGGCGATGCAAAGGCGATTCGAGCCGGTGGCACTGTGGGCGGCAAGCTTGATGCTCGCTTGCGGGGGCGAGCACCATGCGGCCACGCCCGCGCCCCCTATTCCGCCCCCGGCGCCTGTGTCCGCACAGGCTCCCCATGCGCCTGCGCCCGAGGTCTTTGAGATCAAGGTCGCGCGGATAGCCCCGCGAATGACTCTGGCGACCACGCTCGAGGCGATGGGGCTTGGCGGCAACCAGGTCGCCGCAGTCATCGGGGCGCTGCGCGGAAGCTTCGACTTTCGCAAGTCGAGAGTCGGTGATCAGGTGCGCCTGGTGCTCAAGGGGCCCGAGGTGCAGTCGGTTGAGTACCGGGCCTCGGCGACTCGAGAATGGCTCGTCCGGCGTGACGGTGAGCGGTTGCTGGGCGCGCAGCGCGAGATCGCCGTGGAGAGACGGGTCGAGGCCGTCGACATCGCGGTCGCCACTTCGCTCTACGAGGCGATGGGCGTGGCCGGAGAGGACCCGTCATTGGCGGTCGAAGTCGCCGACGTGTTTGCTTGGGACATCGATTTCTACCGGGACGTGAGGCGTGGCGACCGGCTGCGGGTCGTCGTCGAGAAGCAGTTTGCTCAAGGTCGTCTGCTTCGATACGGCCAGATTCTCGGCGCGCGCTACGAAGGCGAGCTCGTCGGCAGCAAGCGCTACCTGAGATACACCCCGATGTCGGGAGAGCCCAGCTACTTCGACGAGAGGGGCAACAGCGCCAAGAAGGCCTTCCTGAAGAGCCCTCTAAAGTACGTCCACGTCACCTCGCGCTTCGGCGGGCGCAAGCATCCTTTGCTCGGCTACTACCACACCCACCAAGGCGTCGACTTCGCCGCCGCGATCGGCACTCCGGTCTGGAGCGTGGCCGATGGCACGGTCACCCGCGCGGTGCGGGGCGACCGGGCCGCGGGCAACTTCGTCTTCGTGCGGCATGCGAACGGAATCGAGACGGGCTATCTGCACCTGTCGCGCTTCGCCGAGGGGGTTCGGGTCGGGGCGCGGGTCAAGCAGAAGCAGGTCATCGCCCATAGCGGCAATACCGGGCGCTCGACCGGGCCTCACCTGCACTTTGCGATGAAGCGCGGCGGCAAGCACATCAACCCGCTGACCCAGCGGTTCCCGCGCGCAAAGCCGCTCCCGGCCGAAGAGCTCGGCCTCTTCGCGCAGGAGACGGCCGAGGTAGCGAAGATGCTCGATGCGGAAATATTGGCGCAAATCCAATCGAGCGAAGCCCCGGATACCTAACCCGGCGCTGCCAAGAGCGGTGGGCGATTGCCGCAGGCTCCAGGACACCAGGCTTTCAGGCTACAAGCTGCCCGCGGTCGCTCAGCTCAAGACTGCTGCCACCGCCTCCGCGCCGTTTGGTTGCCAAGCTGGCAAGGACTGAAGCCGCGAAGGGAGCAAGCCCGGCACCGCCAAGGCCGACGAGGGGAATGTCGGGGCTGCAGGCTGCCGACCTTCCGAGTTGTCAGCTCAAGGGTTCATACCCCCCCCTGAGGTGAGCTCTGCGCTCCCCGGGAGCATGGGAGAGCCGGCGCCCACGCGGCGCCGGCCGTTGTGGCGCTAGCTAGCGCCGATCGCGTGGCCGCTCGACACGAAGTCGCTTGCCATCGCGTTCATTGCCATCGACGGCGACCAGCGCCTCAAGCGCCTCCGGGGCGACGTAGAGAAAGGTGTGGGTGGCGTGCGCCTCGACAGCCCGGATCATCGCGCGGTCGATCTCAGCCGCGCTGGCGAGCGCATCGCCTATCCCCGGCTCGTCGAGATGATCGGCAGTGCCCAAGTTGCACCAAAGCCGCGCGCCTCGCTCATCGCGCTCGTGCGCTTTGTCGCCCTTCGCGCGCTCCGGGCGGGACGCCGAGCGCTCCCTTCGCTCCTTGGGTTCACGGCGCCTGCCGCGCTCGCGTGCCTTGCCGCGCGGCTCGCGCTCCTCGCCGTCCTCCCGCCCCTCGGGCCGAACCGCGGCCGCCTGCTGCGCGCGCTCCATGCGCTGGCGGGTGAAGAAGTAGCGGAGCAGAAAGGCGATGAGCTGGTCGCCGTCGGCCATGCCCTTGATGTCGGCGGCCAGAGGCAACATGGCGTCAAAGACCGAGCTCTTGGCCGCGTCCCGGACCTCTGCGACTTGACGCTCAGTCCATAGCCGCCGCGCCTCCTCTGGCGCGGGGAGCTTGCGCTCCTCGAACTGGATGCCGTAGCGGCGCTCGAGCGCGGTCAGCGTGACGAGCTCGCGACCGGAGACCAGCGAAATCGCGACCCCCTTCTTCCCGATGCGCCCGGTGCGCCCGACCCGGTGGAGATAGACCGCGGGGTCTTCTGGAAGCGAATAGTTGATGACGTGCGTCAGGTCGCTGATGTCGATGCCGCGCGCGGCGATGTCGGTGGCGACCAGGTAAGTCAGCTCCCCGCGCTTGACCTTGGCCATCACCCGCTCGCGCTCCTTCTGCGGCAGATCACCGTTGAGGACCTCGGCGTCAAAGCCATTGCGGTTGAGCACCGCGGCGACGAGCGAGGTGTCGTCTCGGGTATTGCAGAAAATAATGGCGTTGTCGGGGTGTTCGAGCTCGAGGAGATAGATGAGGTTGCGCGGCTTGGGATAGGCGTCGACGGTGTAGTAGATGACGTTCTGGATCCCTTCGACGGTAAACTCGTCGCCGGAGATGAGGATGGTCTCGGGCTCGCGGCAGAAGCGGCGGATGAGGCGGTCGATATCGGGGGGGACGGTCGCCGAGAAGAGCAGCGTCTGGCGGGTGTCGGGCAGCCGCTCGAGTATCCGGGTGACTTCCTCGTAGAAGCCCTGATTGAGCATCTCGTCGGCCTCGTCGAGGACGCCGATCTCGGCCTGCGAGAGGTCCAAGTTGCCGCGGCGGATGTGGTCGTAGACGCGCCCGGGGGTGCCGACGACGATCTCTGCGCCCTTTTCGAGCTGATCGACCTGCCCTTTCATCGCTGCGCCGCCATAGATGGCTGCCACGCGGATGTCCTTGTGCTTGCCGAGGGAGGCGAGCTCATCGGCGACCTGCAGCGCAAGCTCGCGCGTCGGGCAGAGCACGAGCGCAAGGGTCCGATGGGCGCCGGCGGGCAGCTTCTCGATGATCGGGATGCCGAACGCGGCGGTCTTGCCGGTGCCGGTCTTGGAGCGGACGATAAGGTCCTTGCCCGCCAGCACCCGCGGGATGGCCTCAGCCTGCACTGGGGTCGGCACGACGTAGCCGCGCTCGCGAATGCCCTGCCGCAGCTCGTCCGAGAGGGCGAGGTCTTCGAAGGCTACGTTTGCCGCGTAGTCAGAGGGGATGGAAAGGTCGGTATCGCCGGTGTCGGGCATGGTGTCTCCACTGAGATGTCTTGGATGGCCCGAGGGGCTGTCCATGGCGGCCGGGAAGGCCGCCGAGACAAGGAGCGCCGCTGGTGGAATACCGGACGCTCGCCAATTTATTCGAGGGTATACACCTCGTTTCCGGGCGCTGCAATCAGGCTGCCAGGCGCTCGCATGCCGGGAGGCCGACCAGCGGGACGGGAACGACGGGGTTGCTCCAGGGCTGGTTTCGTCTATAGATAACGTCGCCGTGACCTCGAAACTTCTCGAAAAGAAAAGCAAGACGACTGCCGCACGGGCCGGCAAGCTGGCCGGTTCGCGCCGCAAGAAGAGTGTCGTCCAAGCGCCGGTCGTCGAGCCTGAGGTCTTGACAGCCGACGAGGAGACTGGAGAGCGGGAGCTCGGCGAGCAGGAGATCGAAGCGCTCGCTCCGGAAGTGCAGGATGAGGACGCGGACGAGGGGCAAGCACCCTCTACGGCGCTCGTTCGGGCCGAAAGGGGCCTCGCGCCGGTTGATGCCCTCCAGCGCTACATGCGCGAGGTCTCGCGCCATTCGCTGCTTTCGAGGGAGGAAGAGCACCGCCTCGCGGTCCGCTACCGCGAGCGCGGCGAGGTCGACGCCGCCTACCGCCTGGTTACGGCCAACCTGCGACTCGTCGTGAAGATTGCCCACGAGTATCACCGGACCGCCTTTTCGCTCCTCGACCTGATTCAGGAGGGAAACGTCGGGCTGATGCACGCGGTCAAGAAGTTCGACCCCTACCGCGGAGTGAAGCTTTCAAGCTACGCGGCCTGGTGGATTCGCGCCTACATCCTTCGCTACATCATGGAGAATTGGCGGATCGTCAAGCTCGGCACCACCCAGGCTCAGCGCAAGCTCTTCTTCAATCTGCGCAAAGAGCGCGCAAGACTCGCCGCGCAGGGCTTCGACCCCACGCCCAAGCTGCTCGCCGAACGGCTCAACGTCACCGAGCGCGACGTCACCGAGATGGAGCAGCGGCTCTCGCAGGACGAGTTCAGCCTCGATATCCCGGTCGGCGAGGACCACCGTTCCAGCAGGTCCGATCGGTTGGTCGCCGCCAATGCTCCGGCGGACGAGAGCCTTGCCGATCACCAGTTGAAGGAGATCCTGCGCGAGAAGCTCGCCGAGTTCGGACAGCGGCTTCAGGACAGGGAGCGCTTCATCTTCGAGAACCGCCTGGTCTCCGAGGAGCCGCTCACCCTCCAGGAAATCGGCGATCGTTACGGCATCACCCGCGAGCGGGCCCGGCAGCTCGAGGCCAAGCTCGTCAAGGATCTCAAGTCCTGGATTCAGGAGGTCGTCCCCGACTTCAAGCAGCTCGAGGTCGGAGCGGGGGACGACTGATTGGTCGGTTCTTGACATTCCCTTGCAAGTTCAGCTTCTTATCCACGACGCGCGGGGGCGCCGGCGAAGGGACATCTATGGGCGAGCAAGCACGGGCATTCCCTGAACCGGTCGAGGCGCAGGTCGATCCGCGGCCAGCTTCCCATGAGCCCCGGGAGGCGGGCCGCGTTCTCGGCTTGACGCGCCTTCAACTCGGCGTGCTCGCAGGCATCGTCGTGGCGGTCCAGCTGCCGTTCTTGCTCTACCTGGTGCGCGGCGAGGCGCCCGTCACTGCCACAGTTCCCTTCAGTGACGACTTCGAGCGCCAGCAGCTTGGGGAGAACTACTTCGCGACCGGGGGCCATTGGCGCATCGAAAACGGAGCGGTCCACTCCCCAGGGGTCAAGAACAACCCGCTATGGTTGCAGGCGCGCCTGCCCGAGGAGGTGGCGATCGAATTCGATGTGCGCAGCGAGTCGAAGGATGGCGATATCAAATGCGAGCTTTTCGGCAACGGCTTTGACCATTCCTCCGGCTATGTCATCGTTTTCGGGGGTTGGTCGAACACGATTTCTGCCATCGCCAGGCTCGATGAGCACGGTCGCGACCGGGTCGAGAATCGCACCCTGAAGGTCGAAAAAGGACGCGCCTACCGCTTCCGGGTCGAGCGCAGGGGCGGAGCGCTGCGTTGGTACCTCGACGGCAGCCTGGCGATGGAGCTCGACGACAAGAACCCGCTGCGCGGCACGGGGCACGACCGGTTCGGGTTCTCGAGCTGGGATTCGGACTTGTTTTTCGACAACTTGAAGATCGAGCCGCTCTGACCCCGGCCGCGAGCTAGCGGCGCGGCTTGCCGGGGGCGCCGTAGCGCTTGAAGCGCTTCTCGCGCTCCTTGGCCTCGCGGTCCATCTGTCTCTGTTGGGCGCGCTCGGCTCGCCGCTTTTCGGGCTCTTCCTCGGTGGGGGAGAACTTGAGCTGATAGGCGATGCTGAGCACCGCAAGGCAGCCCGCAATGGCGAGGGCTATCGAGGGAAAGCCAGTCGCGAGGTTGCCGAACGGAGTGGCCGCCAGCAGCGTTATCGCCCCGAGCGACAGGCTCGCCGATCCGACCAGGCCGGTGAGCACCATCGACAGGAATCGCGCGGCGAACAGGCCGACGGCGCCGGCGAGCAGAAACCCGGGCGCGAAGCCAATCCAGAAGTCCTGCTTGTCGACCAACTCGCTTCCCAGCCAGCCTCCGCACGCGCCGGTCCCGAGGGCGAGCAAGCCCGGCGGATAGGCAACGGCCAGAGTGCCGAGAGCGCCTGCCGTGACGTAGGTGCCGAGGGTCGACGTCAGGTGCAGTAGCTTGCCGAGCGTGGGGCCAAGCTGGTAGCCCGCGGCGAGCGCGGGCGCGAGCAGCACGAAGCGAAAGGCGATGCGCCCGGAGCCAAAGAGACACGTCAGCAGCCCTGCGCCGACCATCAGGCCGGCGACCGAGAGCGGAATCGACTTGTGAAGCGCGACCAGGCCGGCAGGCTTGACGCCGATGCCGACGCTTAATTGGCCAAGGAACCCGAGCAACTCGGTCAGCTCTTCCATGGCCTCAGACCAGATACAGCCACACGACGAGCGCCGTGACGGCGACCGCGGCCCCGAATCCGGTCACGAGGATCGCGCGGTCGTACCCGGTGCGAGAGACCACGTCCTGCGCAATCGACCGCTCGTGCTCAGGGAGCGATGGCTGCGCGAGTGCTTCTCGAGCAAGCGATCGAGCAGTCCGATTGTCTCCCAGCAGCATGGGCTGGTAGAGCGATGGGGCGCGAGCCCCTGCAGGCTGGGCGACGGCGCTGTCGCTGGTCTTTCTCTTCTTTGCCATCGGAGCGCGAGTCTAACAGAATCCTGCGTGCAGTCGGAAAGACCTGCGGCCCACCGCGGGCCGCAGTAGATTGCCGCTTCGTCTCCTCGAGCCCAGCAGACCCTACGATGAATCGCCGCACCTTTCTTGGACTCTCGTTCGCCGGAGCCGGGCTGATGCTGATGCCGGGCAGGGCCTTTGCCTTTGGTGACCTGTCGCGGTTCATTCCCGCCATCGCCCGGCATGGCGGCAGGTGGAACGCTCGGCCGAACGCGCTGCGCAGGCTCTGCTGGGAGCTCTCCGGTCGCACCAGCGTGGAGGTTTTCCCCGAGGCAAGAGCGGTGCGTCTGGACGAGCGGCAGTTGTTCAGATACCCGTTTCTCTATTGGGGTGGCGAGGGCGAATTCCCTTCTCTGACCGAGAGCGAGGTCTCAAACCTTCGACGCTATCTCACCTACGGCGGGTTTTTGCTCGCCGACGCGAACGATGGCTCGGATGGCGAGGGGTTCGATAGCGCTTTTCGCAGGGAGATCTCGCGGGTGTTGCCTGGCTTGCCGATGACCCGGCTGCCGCCAGAGCACGTCGTGTTCAAGTCTTACTACCTGCTCGATCGGCATGGCGGGCGGCTTCTCGTGCGGCCATTTCTCGAAGCGATCATGGTCCAAGGACGCGCTGCGGTGGTCTACTCGCAAAACGACCTGGCGGGAGCCTGGAGCCGCGACGAGCACGGAGACTGGGAGTACGAAGTAACGCCCGGAGGCGAGAGCCAGCGCGAGGTCGCTATTCGCACCGGGGTCAATCTGGCCATGTACGCGTTGTGTCTCGACTACAAAGAGGACGCGGTACATCTGCCTTTCATCATGAAGCGGCGGCGTTGACCAAGAGCGCGCAGACACAACGTGGATCCGACCGTCTATAACGAGTGGCGTCTCGTCAGCCTGTCCCCGTTTCCGACGTGGGCCTTGGTGCTGCTCACCGCGGCGGCGGCCGCTGGAGGCGCCCTGGCGCTCCTCGCCTTGCGCAGCGAACCACATGCCGGCCGCAGGCGCCTGCTGATCGGGCTGAGGCTCGCGGCTGCCGTTGCGCTCGTCTTTCTAGTCTTGGAGCCGGGGCGCCGGCTGATGCAGACCACGCGAGTCAAGAACCGAGTCGTCATCCTTCTCGACAAGTCGGCATCGATGGGGTTTCCCGCCACCCCGGGGGGCGGCAGCCGCAGCGAGGCGATGCTCTCGATGCTCGAAAGCTCGTCGGAGAGGCTTGAAGAGCTGGGGAGCCGGTTCACGGTCGAACTGCTCGGGTTCGACAGGCACATTCAGACGCTGGAGCCAGGTCGGTTGCCCGACCAGCTCCAGCCGACCGGCACGGGCACCGACATCGCGGCCGCTCTTCGAGAGTCTGCCCGGGGGACCGGAGCGGCGGCTGGCCGCAGGCTCTCTGGGATTCTTCTCGTCTCCGACGGTGCCGACACCTCCGAGCTCGCCTCCGGCCTGGGCTCGCAAGCAAGAGAGTATCTCCAAGGGCTCGAGGTCCCGATTTCGACCGTGCTCGTCGGGGGCGAGGGCGTCAAGGACCTGGCGATGGAGAGGGTGGAGGTCGACGACTTCGCGTTTGTTCGCAATACGGTCGAGGTGAGCGCTGTCTTGCGCGTCCACGGTCTTGGGGGCGTTGAGGTTCCGGTCGTTCTGAAACGCGAGGGACGGGTCATCGCATCGCGGGTGGTTCGAATTCAGGGCCCCGGAGCCTATCCGGTTCATTTCTCGTTTTCCCCGGACCATACCGGCCATTTTGTCTATACGATTGAAGCCCCGGTTCTCTCCGACGAAGCGGTTGCCGGCAATAACGTTCTGTCTTTTCCAATCAAGGTCATTCGCGACCGGGTCAGAGTGCTCCTGGTCGTTGGTCATCCCTCGTGGGATGTGCGCTTCTTACGGGGGCTGCTCAAACAGGATCCGAACATCGACCTCGTCAGCTTCTTCATTCTGCGCACCAGCAGCGACAGCCCCCAGGTACTCGGCGACGACGAGTTGTCACTTATTCCTTTCCCGGTGCACGAGATATTTCACGAACAGCTTCGCACCTTCGATCTCGTCGTGCTGCAGAACTTCGCCTATGACGACCGTGCGTATCAAATGTCGCAATACCTCGCGGGCATCGCCGACTATGTCCATGACGGCGGCGCGCTCGTCATGGTTGGCGGCGAGAACAGCTTCGGCGAGGGGCGCTATGACCGCACCGAGCTTCAGGCTGCCCTACCGGTAGTGCCCACGGGGCTTGCGCCGGCCGTGGAGCCGTTTCCGGCGCGGCTCACTGAGGAAGGGCAACGCCACCCGGTCACCGCCGTCGGCTTTTCAGGCGATTCAATTGCTCGCGCCTGGTCGGGCATGCCGGAGCTTGCCGGTATCCATGTCACCCGACCGAAGCCTGGGACTCAGGTCTTGCTCGAGCATCCCTTCTTGAAGGTCGGCGAGAAGAACGCCCCCGTCGTGGTTCTCGGCGAGCATGGTCGAGGGCGCGTCATGGCGGTGCTGGCCGATACCACATGGGTCTGGTCCTTTGGCTCGGCAGCCGGCGGCGAGGCTGCGCGGGTCTACGAAAAGTTCTGGGCCAACGCGATTCGTTGGCTCGTTCGCGACCCCGATTTGACGCCGATCAAGATGACCGCAGAAAAGACCTCCGTTGAGCCTGGCGAGCCAGTGGTCGTTGTCGTCTCGGCACGCAGACCGGATTTTGGCCCCGCCACCGGGGCGGCGATTAGCCTTGAGGTCGTCAGCGCTAGCGAGAATCGGGCCGTCGCCCGCCAAGAGGCAACCGCGGGCTCCGATGGCGAGTCGAGGGTCGAGCTTGGGGTGCTGCCTCCCGGGGCCTACAAGCTTGTGGCCCGGGTGGCGTTGGACGGGCTGGCGCTTGGCGAGGCCTACGATGCGGTCGCGGTCAGGTCTGCCGGGCCGGAGCTTGCTGACGCTGCGCCACGTCGGAGCCTGCTCGAGGAGATCGCGTCGCTGACCGGGGGCACACTCCAGGAATCGGTGGCGAGGCTGCCAAGAATCCCGCTTGTCGATCCTGAGACAGTCGAAGTGGGGCGCCGCAAGGACTTGCCGCTCTGGGACCACTGGGCGGCGCTTACGCTGCTCGTCTTTGGCGTCGGAGGCGAGTGGTTGATGAGGCGGCGGTGGGGCTACCCGTAGGCGCTGAGCGGTCGAGTTGTGCGTGCAGGTTTGGCGGAGAATTTGGCCGCAAATAGCAAGGAGGCAAGAGGTGCGCGGGTCTCACTCGCGCGCGTTTCGGACGACTTGACGTGCAGCCTGGGCCGAGGCTTCCGCGTTCGTTCCGGCTCTTGCCGGCTTCGTTGCGTCAGTCCAGCCGAAACAGCGTAGCGACGAGCTTTTCGACGCCAGCCGACAGCGGCCCTCCTGGCTCACACTTGCGCGCCGAGTCGGCAATGCGTTGTGCCAGCCTGGAGTTCTGCTTGTTGAGGCGCGGAATGAGCGGTTCTTCGCTGGTGCCGACGAAGGGAGCAAAACGCTCCTGGGTGACCCGGGAGTTGATGATCCCGCTGGCGAAGTAGAGCAGGTCCTCAGGTGCGTTGAGGAGCGCGGCTGCATCCATCCAGGCAGGCGAAAGGTTGAGTGTCGCTTTCGCTTGGCCGCGTATCCCCTGCGCTGTGGGGTCGAGAAAGGCGGCGGGAACCCGCAGGGGCGCGAAGAACGAATGCGGGCGATCCTGCACGCATGCGTTTGCCTCGATGACCGAAGCGGCGAGCGGAAGCTCGCGAACGTTGAAGACGAGCTTGGGACCGAGCCGGTGCGGATCATGAAACCCGCAAAAACGGTGGCCGGCCTTCGGAATCAGCTCGGGGTCGAGGTAGACCCAAGCCATCGCGCCCTTTCGCATCCGAAAGCGGTCGGGGGCGCCGCCGAAGCGGGCCAGGCGGCGAATCGCACTCGACGAGAACCTGGTCGCCGAGCGTTGGGCGAAGGCGTCGGTGAGCCTCTTCAAGCTCGTATCCGGGAGCGCGTGCTTGCGTGCGAAGGCCTCCGGCTTGCGGGCGGAAAAGAAGTCGCGCATGCGCTGTTCGAGCGCTGCGCGATTGGCGTCCGCGAGCAACTCGTCGAGGCGTGTCTTCAGGCCAGGCAGCGAGCTGCCGAACAGAGACGTGACCGGGGCGCCGACCGCTCGCATGGCCGCCAATTCGCGGGTTGTCTGCGCGGAGGGGGCGTTGAGAAGGGCAGCTTCCCCACAAGGATAGGCCGGAGCAAGAATGACATCTCCCTCGATGCGGCGCAGCCGTTCCTGGCGGGTCCCCGAGAGCCGCAGGTGCCCGAAGGGCGCGTCCGCATGGCCACCCGGCTGCCGAGCCCAGACCGAGAGCGAGGTCGCCGTGCGCGTGCCCTCGAACAGGCCTGCACCAAGGTCGACCAGCGCGTGCAGGCGGTAGCGCGAGAGCAGCCATCGGCGAAGGGGCGAATAGAGGTAATCGTCGATGAAGGCGGCATTCGTGACGAACGCGATCGCGCCCTGGCCTCCCCCGGCTTCGATCAGGTGATCGGCAGCGGCGAAGAACAAAACGTGATCGTCGATGCCCGCGCCGCGAGCGCCGCCACGGGCGAAAGGCAACACCGCCTCGGCGAGCTGGGGATGGCGCCGACTCTGCAACAGCTTGGAAGTGGCAGTTGCGCTCGGTCCACCAATCACCGCGACCGGGCCACCGCTAATGACGCGTGCACTCAGGCCATCGAGGCCCTCGCCAAACGGATTGCCGACGAGCAGATCGGCCCCGGGGGCGCCATGACGGGCCTCGTCAAGAGCACGGGGATCGGCATCGAGGCCCAGGCGTGCCCTGTACGAACGGGCGTCCGGCGCACCGAGAAATGCGCCCGCGCCGCACAACGGGTCGACCAGAACGCATTGCCGGGGGGGCAGGCCCGACTTGCCTAACGCCTCGGCGAGCAGCCGGTGTAGGGCGCGTACAAGAGCAGACGGCGTGTAGAACCGCCCGAGACGAGGGCGCTCGACGGGCTCTAGCGGCGCAGGAGGGGGCGGGAGGACGTTCGGTCGCACGAGTGGGATGTAGCCGCCGGCGGGCGAGCCTGTCAACCGTGGGAGGTGGGACACTGTAGGCCAGTCAAAAGCGACGCCGGAACGCGAAAAGAAGCGGTTGCATCCCTCGGTGCGGGACACCGCGAGGTTGCCTTGACCCTGCTACACCCGCCGCGTAGAGTTTCACGCTCAGATTTTCCAGCCGTTGAGGTGCCAATGAGTAGTCGACTCGGTGAGTTGCTCGTCCGCGAGAACCTCATCTCCATGGCCCAGCTCAAGAAGGCCCAAGATGAGCAGGCGAAGAGCGGTGGGCGTATCGGCTACGCGCTGATCAAGACGGGCGCCATCGAGGAGTCGAAGCTTACCGACTTCCTGTCGAAGCAGTACGGGGTTCCGGCGATCAACCTCAAGGACTTCGACATCGACCCGGAGATCATCAAGCTGGTCCCCAAGGAGGTCTGTGAGAAGCACCTGATCATCCCGGTCAACCGCGCCGGGGCTTCGTTGATCATCGCGATGAGCGATCCGTCGAACATCTTCGCGATGGACGACATCAAGTTCCTGACCGGCTACAACATCGAGACGGTCGTCGCCTCGGAGATGGCGATCCGCGAAGCCATCGAGCGCTACCACGCGCCGAAGGGCCCGTCGCTCGATGAGATTGTCGGAGACTTCGATGACGCGGACGTCGAGGTGGCGGAAGAAGAGGATGAAGACGTCGCCGACATCGCGAAGATGGCCGACGACGCCCCGGTCGTGAAGCTGGTGAACCTCATCCTCCTCGATGCCATCAAGAAGGGCGCGAGCGACATCCACGTGGAGCCCTACGAAAAGGACTTCCGGGTGCGCTTTCGCATCGACGGCGTGCTCTACGAGGTGATGCGGCCGCCGGTCAAGCTCAAGAACGCGATCATTTCGCGCTTGAAGATCATGTCTTCGCTGGACATCTCCGAGCGCCGACTCCCGCAGGACGGGCGTATCAAGCTTAAGCTCGGTGGCGGCAAGGAGATGGACTTTCGTGTCTCGGTCTGCCCGACGCTTTTCGGAGAGAAGGTGGTTCTTCGCCTTCTCGACAAGTCAAACCTGCAGCTAGACATGACCAAGCTGGGCTTCGATCCCGAGCCTCTCAAGTGGTTCAAGGAGGCCATCGACCGCCCGTACGGCATGGTGCTGGTGACGGGGCCGACCGGCTCGGGCAAGACGACGACGCTCTACTCGGCCCTTGCCGACCTCAACAAGACCACCGACAACATCTCGACCGCCGAGGACCCGGTCGAGTTCAACTTCGCGGGCATCAATCAGGTGCAGATGCACGACGAGATCGGCCTGAATTTCGCCGCTGCCCTGCGCAGCTTTCTGCGTCAGGACCCCGACATCATCATGATCGGTGAGATCCGCGACTTCGAGACGGGCGAGATCGGCATCAAGGCTGCGCTCACCGGTCACCTTGTGCTCTCGACCCTGCACACCAACGATGCCCCCTCGACCGTCAGCCGCTTGCTGAACATGGGCATCGAGCCCTTCCTGGTGACAGCTTCGGTCAACCTAATTCTTGCCCAGCGTCTGGCACGCAAGTTGTGCCAGGAATGTAAGAAGCCCCTCGAAGCGAGCGAGCAGGCGCTGCTGGAGGCCGGGGTTCCGCCGGAGAAAATCGGCACCTTCCAGCCTTTCGGTCCGGGCGGCTGCAAGGTCTGCAACGACCGCGGCTACAAGGGCCGCGTCGCGCTCTATGAGGTGATGCCGTTTTGGGACGGGCTCAAGGAGCTCGTGATCAACGGCGCCTCGACCGCCGAGCTCAAGCAGGAGGCCATCCGTCTCGGCATGCTGACCCTTCGCATGGCGGGTCTCTCCAAGATGATGGACGGCATGACAAGCCTGGAAGAGGTTACCGCAAATACCGCTCCCGACCGGTTCTAGCGACCGCCACCGGGCACAACCGAGCCGTTCTCACCAGCGCAAATCGAAGGAAGGTCAAACGTGGCGAATCTGCACCAGCTATTGAAGGCAATGGTCGAGAAAGGGGCGAGCGACCTGCACATTACGACCGGCTCGCCCCCACAGTTGCGAATCGATGGCAAGCTCGTGCCGCTCAAGACCGCGCCGCTGACCCCCGTCGAAACCAAGCAGCTCTGCTATTCGATTCTCACCGACGCGCAGAAGCACAAGTTTGAGGAAGACAACGAGCTCGACCTCTCCTTTGGAGTCAAAGGGTTGAGCCGCTTTCGTGCGAATGTGTTCATGCAGCGCGGTGCCGTCGGCGGCGCGTTTCGGACGATTCCCTTCAAGATTCTGACCTTCGCAGAGCTCGGCCTGCCCGCGGTGGTCGCTGAGCTTGCGAAGAAGCCACGCGGCCTGATTCTCGTCACCGGCCCCACCGGCTCGGGCAAGTCGACAACCCTCGCCTCGATTATCGACAAAATCAACACCGAGCGCCATGAGCACATCATGACGATCGAAGATCCGATCGAGTATTTGCACCCGCACAAGAACTGCCTGGTGAACCAGCGCGAGGTGGGGGCCGACACCCGGTCGTTTAAGACAGCCCTCAAGTACATCCTTCGTCAGGACCCGGACATCGTGCTCATCGGCGAGATGCGAGACCTCGAGACGGTCGAGGCGGCGCTGGTGATCTCGGAAACGGGCCACCTCGCATTCGGCACCCTTCATACCAATAGCTGTGTTCAATCGATCAACCGCATCCTCGACGTCTTCCCGCCCTATCAACAGCCGCAAGTGCGAGCGCAGTTGTCTTTCGTGATGGAGGGCGTGCTGACGCAAGCCTTGTTGCCGAAGAACGGGGCGCCTGGCCGTGTGCTCGCTCTCGAGGTGATGATCCCCAACCCCGCGATCCGCAACCTCATCCGCGAGGACAAGGTCCACCAGATCTACTCGCAGATGCAGGTCGGCCAGCAGAAGTTCGGCATGCAGACCTTCAATCAGAGCTTGGTCCAACTGCTGCAGCGCCGCCTGATCTCTGTCGAGGAGGCCTTCGGTCGTTCGTCCGACCCCGAGGAGCTTCGCAGCATGCTGGGCGCGGCGCCGACCACCTTGCGCGGTCCCCCGGGGGGCCAGCGCTAGCCCGGCGGCCGAAAACTGGCGTCGTTCTGATACAATAGCCGGCACTAGGTGCCTTGAACGCGCCCGCTCCCCGCGGGCGCTGTTTTTCCGGAGGAACGATGTCTCCAGCGCCCGCCACTGCACAGCAGCAGAGAGCCAAGGTCCCCGTCTTCGTCTGGGAAGCGAAGACCAAGAACGGGGAAATCAAGAAGGGCGAGATGGAGGCGGCCGATCAAGAGGCCGTCAACAGCAGGCTTCGGTCGATGGGCTACCAGCCTGTCAAGGTGAAGAAGAAGCCGCTGGAGATCAGTTTTTCGCTCCCGGGGCTTGGCGGCGTATCCCAGAAGGACCTAGTGATCTTCACGCGAACCTTCGCGACGATGATCGATGCAGGCCTGCCGCTTGTTCAGTGCCTCGAGCTCCTGGCTGGACAGACTCCAAATCCCGCGTTCAAGAAGGTGCTCTTCGAGGTGAAAGCTAAAGTGGAGGCCGGCTCCACGTTTGCCGAAGCGCTCAAGGAACACCCGAAGGTGTTCGACCAGCTCTATGTCCACCTGGTCTCCGCGGGAGAGATTGGCGGCATTCTTGATACAATTCTGAACCGCCTTGCCGCTTATATCGAGAAGAACCAGAAACTCGTGCGCAAGGTCAAGGGGGCGCTGACCTATCCGGTCCTCGTTATCGGCGCCGGCGTCCTCGTCATGGCAGTCCTCCTCGTCAAAGTTATTCCAACTTTCGAGAAGATGTTCAAGGACTTCGGCGGCGCCTTGCCAGCGCCTACGCAGATCGTGGTCGATCTCTCCAAGTGGATGCAGGCTTACATATTCCATGTAATCGTGGGAATAGTTCTGTTCATCGTTCTCTTCAGGCTATTCCTCTCCAACAAGAACGGGCGCATCCTCTGGGACAAGTTCGTGCTGAGGGTGCCGGTGATCGGCGATGTCATTCGCAAAGTGGCGGTCGCCCGATTCACGCGAACCCTGGGCACGATGATCAGCTCCGGCGTGCCGATTCTCGACGCCCTCGACGTCGTTGCGAGGACCGCTGGCAACAAGACGATCGAGACGGCGATCCAATACACCAGGTCGAAGATTACCGAGGGGAAGACCATCGCCGCACCGCTGATGGAGACTAAAGTGTTCCCGCAGATGGTCGTGCAGATGATTGGCGTCGGCGAGGCGACCGGCGCCATGGATCAGATGCTAAACAAGATCGCCGATTTTTATGACGACGAGGCCGAGGTTGCGATCGAGTCGCTTACGTCGATGATCGAGCCATTCATTATGGTGTTTCTTGGCGGCGGCGTGGGCGGAATGCTCATCGCGATGTATCTGCCCATCTTTAGTGTCGCCGGTGCGATCAAATAGGTCCCGCGAAGCTCTTGTCTGTCAAAGCTGATAGAGGTGCGGAAGGGGAGAGCCTCTATCGAAGGCTCGTCTGGCTGACTCTGCTTCGCATCGCCGTCGTCACGGTGTTGCTCGCCGCCGCTGCGGCGGCCGTTCTGAGGTCGGACGCCGAAGACCTTGGCCGCGTCGAGCAGGTGCTCTATGGCCTGATTCTCGCGACCTACGCCGCCTCGCTCGGGTACTTGTTCGTGCTTCGCAAAACGAAGCGCATCAAGGACCGATTTGCCTTCGTGCAGATCACCGGGGATGTCCTCATCGCCGCCTGTCTCGTCTATTTGACGGGGGGGCCGGAGAGCATCGTTGCCTTCATGTTCCCGTTGACCGTCGTGAGCGCGGCGGTCGTGTTGTACCGCCGCGGCGCGATCGTCGCGGCGGTGCTCTCAAGCATCTTGCTCGCAGTTGTCACTGTGGGGTTGAACGCCAAGCTCTTGCCACCGCCGAGTCCGTCCTTGGTACCGGCATCGATGCCGCTGGGGAGACTCGCGTTCGTTCTTTTGGCCCACATCAGCGCCATCTTTCTCGCCGCAGCGCTCGCGAGCTATCTGGCCGAACAGGTTCGCTCGGCACGCGAGCGCCTTACCTTGCGCGAGCATGATTACCTTGCGCTCGAGATTCTTCACGAAAGCATTGTTCGCTCGGTAGCCAGCGGTATCGTGACGAGTGATCGTTTCGGAAGGATCACCTACGTGAATCCGGCTGCAGAAAGGCTCGGGGGCCTGAGCTCCAGGGCGGCGGTCGGTGAGCCGGTTGAGAAGCATTTTCCCGTGTTGGCCGGCAGGCTGCAAAGCGACGTTCCAGTCGAGCGTTTTGAAGCTGAACACGCGACGCCGTCCGGCGAGCAACGAAGGTTGGCGATGACGCTTGCGCCCCTCGTCGACCGTGAGACGAGAAATCACGGCTGGGTGGTGTCGTTCGAGGACCTGACGAGCATCAGAGCGATGGAAGAGGCGATACGGCGCTCAGAGCGCCTCGCCGCAGTGGGGGGCATGGCCGCGGGGCTGGCGCACGAGCTTCGCAATCCGCTCGCTTCGATGACCGGTAGTATTCAGCTCCTCGCGGAAAACTCGGTCTTCGAGGATGACGACCGGCGCCTGATGAGCATCGTCCTGCGCGAGGCCGATCGTTTGGACGGGCTCGTTACCGACTTTCTACGCTTTGCTCGCCCCGCTCCTCTGCAGGCTTGCGACATCGACGTCGCGGAGATCGTCGGTTCGGCGCTGCAGCTCTTCCGCAACGATCCGACCAAGAGGCATGTCGCGCTGGAGGAGCGCATCGACCGCCCGCTGAGCATGCACGGGGATGCCGGCCAGCTTGGTCAGGTGCTCTGGAACCTGCTGGCCAATGCGTCGGAAGCCTTGTCGGAGGACGGACGGATAACAGTGGAGGCGACGCGCAAGGAGAAGGGAGCCATCGTGCTGTCGGTCGAGGATTCGGGAGAAGGGATCTCCAGTGAGGATCTCCCCCGCGTCTTCGACCCGTTCTTCACGACGAAAGAGCGCGGCAGTGGCCTTGGGCTGGCGACGGTTCACAGCATTATCCAAGCGCACTGCGGCTCCATCGCCGTTGAAAGCAGGCGAGGGGTGGGGACGAAGTTTATCATCAGTTTTCCAGGGAGCGTCGGCACGCAGCCGGCGGCGTAGAAGCGAGAGGAGCTGCAAGATGGCGAGGGTGTTGGTTGTCGACGACGAGCGATCGATGCGCGAGTATCTGGAAATACTCCTGCGCAAAATGGGGCACGTCGCCACGACGGTCGCCGACTGTGGTTCTGCGTTAAGGCTTGCAGAGAATCAGGAATTCGACCTCGTCCTTTCCGATCTTCGAATCGGGAAGGAAAGTGGAATCGAGGTGCTCCGCGCTTTCAAGACGGCTCAGCCAGATACCGAAGTCGTCATGATTACGGCGTTCGCCACGATGGAGAACGCCATCGAGGCGATGAAGCTGGGAGCGTACGACTATGTCACCAAGCCCTTCAAGAACGAGGAACTCTGGCTCATCGTCCAGAAGGCGCTCGAAAAGCACCAACTCCAGCGCGAGAACGAGTCTCTGAGGATTCAGCTTTCCTCCCGGGGGCGCGTTGCTGGAATGGTCGGCGATAGCGCGGCGATGAAAGAGGTCTATTCGCTGATCGAGAAAGTGGCGCAGAGCCGGACGACAGTTCTCGTCGTCGGCGAGTCCGGCGTGGGCAAGGAGTTGGTGGCAAGGGCGGTCCATTCCAAGGGGCCGCGTGCGACGGGCCCCTTTGTGCCGATTAATTGCGGCGCAATCCCGGAGGGGCTCGTCGAAAGCGAGCTGTTCGGACACGTCCGCGGCGCCTTTACCGGGGCGACGGTCGACCGGCCGGGGCTGTTCAAGGCCGCCGGAGGCGGGACTATCTTCTTGGACGAGGTCGGCGAGCTTCCCTTGCCGACGCAAGTGAAGTTGCTTCGCGCAATCCAAGACAGGCGGGTCAAGCCGGTCGGCGGTAATCGAGATATCGAGGTCGATGCACGAATCATCGCGGCCACCAACCGCGATCTCGCCGAGGAGGTAAAGGAAGGGCGATTTCGCGAGGATCTCTACTATCGGCTTAATGTGATTCAAGTATTCGTCCCGCCTCTCAGGCGCCGACGCGAAGATATCTTGCCGCTCGCTGAGCATTTTATAGCGGTGCACTCTTCGGAAAAGGGTTGCGCGCATTTATCCATGTCAAAGGAGGCGTCCAGCTATCTGCAGTCCTACGATTGGCCAGGCAATGTCCGAGAGCTTGAAAACGCTATCGAGCGGGCCGTAACGCTTACGGAGGGGGCCATCATTCAGCCCGATATGTTGCCTCCGCAGATACGTGGCGTGCAACCCGTCCCTGAAGGCGAGGTTACCTTGCCGCCCGGCGGGATCGATCTTCAAGCCTACCTCGACGCTCTTGAGCGCAGGTTCCTCCAGATGGCGCTCGTCCGGGCGGGTGGGGTCAAGAAGGAGGCCGCCAAGCTGTTGGGGCTCACCTTCCGGTCGATGCGCTACCGGCTCGCAAAGCAAGGTTTGTCGTCTCCTCGGTCGAACGACGGTGATGACGGGGACGAATAGTCTGGCTACTGCTCTCGGGCTTTCTTGCTGTGAGGGTGATGAGGGCCCCAGAGTTCGTGCGGGTTTGCTTCACGAGCCGCCAACCGCGCGAAACCTGGACGTTTGTAAGCAGTGCAAGGACGGGCACCTGACCTCCCGACAGGCGCGCCGTAGGGTGCCCCCCGTCAATCGGACGGGAGGTCCATCGCATGAGCAGGGCGCAGGAATCGGCTGGGCGGCGAGTCGAGGAGCGGAGGCCGCAGGTCGGCGCAGGTAAGGCCGCGGCGGCGTTGGTGCAGCTCGGGAAGCGGTTCGCACGGTTCCGAGAGGAGCGTGTCCCTTCGGTGGGCGTGCG
>DHSB01000029.1:11646-36471 GCA_002408385.1 Myxococcales bacterium UBA5297 | reverse complement strand
TCGAAGGCCTCGGCCGAGGGCGCGCCGGCGGCCCGCGCGAGCGCGGCGCGCGCGGAGATCAGCCGCAAGAAGCCGGTCGCGAAGGCGACGACCAGCCCGAGGACGAGCAGCGCGCGCGGGGTCGGTCGAAGCTGCTCGCGCGCGAAGTAGAGCAGCGCCGCGGTGAAGCAGACGACGAGCACCGGCCAGCGCACGAGCCCCTCGGCCCGCGAGACGGGGACCGAGGCGAGAAACGAGGTGGCCGCCGGCAGCAGCGCGGCGACGAGGGCGCCCAGGCCGACCGCTGGCAACAGGTAGGCCGGCCAGCTCGAGCCGCGCCGCTTCATCGAGACGACCATCAGCGCCGAGAGCAACAGCATCGCCACCCGCGCCGGCTCGGCCCCGCGGGCGATGACCGCGCTCGCGAGCAGCGCGTACCCGAGGGCGAAGGCGAGCCGGGTCGCCGCCCCCGAGAGCGCTAGCCCGAGGATCCCGAGCACGGCGGCCGCGGCCGCCTCGCGCCAGCCCGCCGGGCAGACGAGCCCGATGGCGAGGCCCACCACCGCCGGCAGCAGCCTGCCGAGCCACTCGCTCCAAACTCTGCGACTCACTTGACGAACCTCTTGAGCGCGAGCCCCGAGGCGGCCGCGAGCATCACGACCGGCCCCCAGGAGGCGACGGCCGCCGAGACGTAGCCGGCGAAGGCGGCCGCCTTGAACATGACGAGCAGCCCCCAGAGGGCGACGATGATGAGGAAGCCCTCGGCGAGCACCGAGGCGAGCCGGCCGCGCCGGCCCGGGCGCAGAGCGAGCGCGAAGGCGAGCAGCACTCCGGGGACCCCGGCGAGCGGAGAGGCGAACTTGTTGTGCAGCGCGAGGTGGTAGCGCTCGGCGTGCAGGCCCAGGTTCTGGCGCAGGGCGATCTGCTCGCGCAGCCCCCCTAGGCTGAGCTGCTCGGGCCGGCCCTTGGCGATGCGGAAAGCCGAGGGGCCTTCATCAAAGTGCATCACCCGCTCCTCGAAGCGCTCGAGCCGCGAGGTGGCGCCGTCGAACTCGCGTTGCGAGCCGTCGACAAACCTCCAGCCGCCCTCCTCGGTCGCCTCCATCCGCGCCGCGTCGATGCGCCGCGAGAGCTTGAAGCCGTCGGACATCGCGTAGACGGTCACGTCCTCGAACCCGCGGTCGGCGTCCCCGCGGCGCAGGTGGTAGATGTGCCGCTTGCCGCGAAACCAGCGCGTCTCGCCGTAGAAGAGCCGCCAGTCGCCCCAGTGCTTGAAGCGCCCGGTGTTGATGGCGTCGACCCGGATGCTCGCCCGGCCGACCAGAAACTCGTCCATGGCCATCGCCCCGCCGACCAGCGAGAGGCAGACCGCCATCAGCGGCACGAGCAGCGCGTAGGGGCCGATGGCCAGGGCGCGCATGGCGGTGTACTCGCCGCGCCGGCGCAGCCCGGCCAAGGTGATGCCGGCGGCGAGCAGCATCGCCCCCGGGGCGAGCTGGTAGGCGAAGAGGATGCCCTTGTTCGCGTAGAGCTCGAGCACCGCGGGCAGCCAGCCCTCGCCGGTGTAGATGCGGGCGCGATCGACGTACTCGACGACCAGGTAGATCGCGCAGATGGCGAGCAGGGTCCCGAAGAAGGCCTTGAGGTACTCGAAGGCTATGTAGCGCCCGAGGATGCGCACCGGTCAGCCCTCCGCCTTCAGGGTGCGGCGCACGAGCAGGACGCCGACGACGAGGAACACGAGGTTGGGCAGGTGGGCCGCGAGCATCGGCGGCAGCCGGCCCGCCTCGCCGAGCACGTCGCCGGCGCGCCCGAGGACGTAATAGCCGATGTAGGCGAGCAAGGTCGCCACCGCGCCCAGGCCGCGCGAGCGCTGCCGGCGCCCGAGCGCGAGCGGGACCGCGCAGAGGGCGAAGACCACGCTGGCCAGCGGCGCGGCGACTCGCTTGCGGCGGGCGACCTCGAAGATGCGCGCCTCGCGGTGGTTGCCCTCGGCGCGCGCCTCGGCGGCGGCCTGCTGTAGCTCGCCGGGGGTCAGCTCCTCCTTCGGCAAGCCGAAGCGGTTCTTGCGCAACATCTCGTCGACCTGCAGGTCGAGCGCGCCGTCCTGGAAGGTGACGACCGCGTAGTCCTGACCGGGCCCGGAGGCGCGGTGGATCTCGCCGTTGGTGAGCAGCAGCTCGAGCATCGAGCCGCCGCCGCGCGGGTTGACCAGGCCGCCGCGGGCGAGCACGAGCATCGAGGCCTCGGGATCGCGCTCGTCGGCGATGAGCACGTTGCGAAACTCGCGGGAATCGGGCAGCACGCCCTGCGCGTAGAGGGTGATGTCCTTGAGGGTGTCGTAGAAGACCCCGGGTTTCACGTCGCCGGCCATGTTGCGCTTGATGAGCTCGTTGACGTGCAGGCGCACCGAGGAGAGCCCGCGGGGCTCGGGGCCGAAGCCCAGGCCGATGCCGATGGCGGCGATGACCAACGCGAGCGCGACCGGCGCGACCCAGAGGCTCCAGGGGCTGATGCCGGAGGCGGCCAGCGCGGTGGTCTCGCGGTCCTCGGAGAGCCGCCCGATGGCGAGCATCACCGCGAAGAGGAAGGAGACCGGGGTCGCCATCGCCAGAAAGTGCGGGGCGAGGTAGCCGGCGACGCGGGCAAGGTCGAAGGGACGCACGCCCGAGCCGAACATGACCTCGATGCCCTTGAGCATCTGCATCGCGAAGAGCAGCGTGAACAGGAAGGCGAGCGCGGCGAGGAAGGGCGCGAGGATCTCGCCGATGATGTAGCGGTCGATGCGGCGCATCATCGGGCCGCCTTCCGGGCGCCGGGGGCCTTGCCGGTCCGTCCGAGCATTGGACCGGTGGATTGCCGCTCTCTGCCTGGATCGAGAACGCGAGCACGATGCGCCACCGGGCGCAGCCGTTCGGCCGGCTCGTGAAACTCGCCGCCGGCAAGGCGGTGATCGCCGCGCGAGGACGCCTCGCGGACCGGGCGATCGACAGCGATCCGACCGCGCGCCAACTGGCAGGAAGTGCGTCCAAGACCAGGCAAACGGGTCGCCTCCTCGACCGAGGCAACCGCTGTCTGGAGGGCAACGCCCGACTCGCTGGCTCGCTTCATCTCGTCCCGGCAGCCCCAGCGCCCGTGATCTCGGAACCTTGGGGCATGACCAACCCTCCCAGAGGGGTCCTTTATTAAACCAGGGCTGGAGCGTCTCCAACCGCCAAGTGCGAACAACGCGCCCTCGCCCCCTCCATTCCGCGGCTTGCCGCCCCGTAGACCGAGCCGAGCGCGCGCGGTCTGCCGCACCGCTCGACCGAGAGGTCGCTGGACGGCCAATCCGTGCGGTGGGAACCAAGGAGGGCCAGCGCACCGACGAGCGCGCCACCATCATCTCCGAGACAGATCGGCAGCCTATCAGGGGCATCGGGACCGCCCGATCGGCACCCCGAAAGGGGCTCGACCATATGCTCCGATCGCGCGACAGGCACCCCGTAAGGGGCTCGACCCTATGTCGCGATCGCGCGACAGGCACCCCGCAGTCGCCTCGACCATATCCCGCGGGCGCCTGCACCATGGTTCGCGCGCCGCGATTTCCCCCGTGGGAGCTTCGCTCCCTATCCCGCGCCTTGGTGAACTGGCTCTTGCCGGTGGCGGTCTCGCCGATACCCGTGGCCATCTGCCCTGCGATCTTGGCGCACCCCCGTTGTCCGGCCGCGATCCGACCAACGGCGAAGGCTATCCCACCAACCGCTCCGGAGAGCTCTCCGACGCCGGGCGTCGATCCGGACAACCGCAGCAGCCCACCCCCTGCAGGCCGGCGAAGGCGCGCATCAGGGTCGCTCGGGAGACAGCTTGCGACCTGGGCGCCCTCGGGTCGCCGACCGCAGCCGGACGGGCTGGCGCTCAGGCTGACAGCCGATACCGCGCCCCCGCGTCCACGTGGACCCGCCCGCGCCCTTCGTATAGAGTCCCGCCCATGAAAAAGCTCATACTTTCCCTGACCGCGATCGCATTGGTGGCCGGCTGTCAGAAATCCAGCGACAAGCCCGCCGATACCCTTCCTGCCGCTGCCAAGAAGCTGGCGGACGCGGCGCCCACCAAGGCCGAGATGAAGAAGGTCGAGGCCGTCAAGGAAGCCGGCGCCAAGGAGCTCACCGAGGAGAAGCTCAAGGCCTTCATCGTCTACGAGCGCGAGATGCTTCCGCAGACCAAGCTCGCGATGGAGATGGCGATGGGCGCCTTCAAGAAGGCCGGCAAGGACATGGCCAAGGAGATGTCCCGGGACGAGCGGCGCAAGGTGATGGAAGAGGCCCAGAAGGCCGCCCTCGCCAAGTCGGGTCTCGAGCAGGGCGACATCCCCAAGCTCTCGATGATCACGACCGAGTACTACACGCCCCGCGTCATCGCCCTGGACAGCGAGAAGGAGCAGGCCGAGCGCCAGAAGCGCATGGACGAGGCCAAGGCCGCCGGCAAGGAGCCGGGCCTCATGGACAAGGCGTTGTTCGACTCGACCAAGGAGCAGCTCGATCGCTTCGCGGCCGACCGCCAGAAGTTCATGGAGAAGTACGGCAAGGAGACGGTCGAGCTGCTCGACAAGTACATCGATCCGTTCACCGAGCTTCAGCGCGAGCGCATGAACGCCATCCTGCCGTCGAAGAAGCAGAAGTAGCCTTCGCCCCTTCCCTCCTTTCCCCGGGCCGGCCCTTCGTGGACCGGCCCGGTTCTTTTTTTCGGGAAGCGATGCCGCTCAATTCGTCGAGGCGCCGAGAGGCGCCGCGTCGGCGACGCTCCCCTCCTCTCTGGCCCGCCCCTCAGGCCACGGCCTCCCTCGCTGCATAGACTCCGAAAAGACGAGCGTCCCAGTGGTCCGAAGCCAAGTCGAACCAGACGAGCGAAGCCGCGAAGCCCTCGACTCCGAGGCTCCCGCCGGCCGCCTCTACGCTCGGGATGATCGGGGCTGCCCACGTTGCTTCGCAGAAACGAACGAAGTGGCGCCCGACCAAGGGAGGGAGAGATGAACCACCGCCGCTCGATCGGCCTGTTCTCGCTGCTGTCGTGCACGGCCGCCCTGCTCGCGAGCGGCTGCGCGGCCCAGCGGGCTTACTTCCGCCCGACCGACAACCTCGTCGAGGTGCCCGGTCGCGGCTATCTGGCGGTCGCCAGCTATGACCTCGAGGACGAGAGCGGCCAGCGCGTCGGCACGCTTCGGGTCAACTCCCAGGGCGTCTTCGAGGCCGAGCTCGATTCATCCGACGGCAAGCAGCGCGTGCTGCAGGTCGAGGTCTCCCTCACCAACACCGGCACGGCGCCCCTGCTGCTCCCGAAGGACGAGCAGACCATCGTCAACCTCGACGGCATTCCCCGGCTGCTGCCCTATCGCATCTTCGTGGACGGCAACCCGGCGCTCGAGCTCCAGGTGCCGCCGGACGAGGCGCGCAACGTCGACCTCTTCTACAAGGTCCCGTCCAACGTCGACCTCTCGCGGCTCGAAGACTTCCTGTTTCACTGGCGCGTGCGCGCCGGGGCAAAGGAGCAGGTCGAGTTCACGCACTTCATCCGCATGCCCGAGACCAGCTACTACTATCCGCGCTACTGCTACGCCGGCTACTGGAACGGCTACTTCTTCCCCGGCTACTACACGATCCCGCCCTGGGGCCTGGGCATCCTCTTCGCTCCGCCGCTCGTGCCCTACTACGAGGACGCGACCGGGGTCGGCGGCGCAGGCGCGCCGCCCGAGTAGCGTTTCGCCGCTGCTGCCCTCTCGCGCCGACCGCGGCCCCTCGACGATCGCGAGCCGCTTCGACGCCGGAGGCGACAAGCTGCAGACCGTCTACTCGGCCGCCTCTTCGCGGCGGGCGCCGACGCGCCGATCCGCACCGCCCAGGACCGGCTCGCTGCCGCACGCGCCGTAGCCCGGTCGGAGAGAGGTTCGTGGACGTCGAGCCGGCAGCGCTCGAAGCGCTCCTCAGCGAGGCGGACCGCTCGCGGGAGACGGCGACCGAGATCGCCGCTCGTCTCGCGAGCGACGGGGCTTCCCACCGCGTCGTGCTCGCCCGAGGGTGGAGGGACTCGGTGAACGACGCCCTCTTGCTCGGGGCGCGCTGCCCTTCGGCAACATGCTCCGGGCATGGCGCCGCCAGCTCGCGAAGAGGCAGGAGCGGCCCTTCGGCGTGAAGACCGGTCGAGAGATGCTTCTCGGCCTCGCTTCGGCGCCTCTTCTTGTTTCGCGCGCGCACGCAGACCGCGCGAGACGGCAGCGCTTCCGCCTCGCGCCGCACTTTCTGCGGGAGATTTCCCGAGACCTCCCGATGGCTGATTTCGCGCGCTATTTCCCGCTCAGGCCTCTGAGCAGGTCGATGTAGGAGACGATGCCGACGAGCCGCTCCTGGTTGTCGACCACCGAGAGCGCTCCGTAGCGCGCCCCGACGAACCACCCGAGCACGTTGCCGAGCGGCTCGCTCTGGCCGACCTTCCTGCCGTCGGGGGTCATCACCTCGTCGACCTTCATGCGCTCGAGCTGCTGCTTCTTCGTCGCGTCCTCGAGCGCCTTGCGCGGATCGCCCACGGCGTTGCGCACGTCGCGGTCGGAGAGCATCCCCAAGACCTTGCCGTCGGGGCCGACGACCGGCAGGTGGCGCACCTGCAGAGCGACCATGCGCTCGACCACGTCGACGAGCAGCTCGTCGGGCCGGGCGGTCTGCGGGTCGCGGGTCATCACCGTGCTCACCGGGGCGCCCTCACGGATGCCCGCGCCCATGCCGCCGCGCACCCGCTCGGCCGCGAGGTCGGCCAGCGAGAGCACACCGACCAGAGAGCCGTCCTCGACGACGGGCAGAAAGCTGACGTGCTCGTTGACCATCAGCTCGGCCGCCTTCGCGTCGTCCTCGTCCGCGTGCACCAGCTTGGCAGGCCGGCTCATCGCCAGCCCGACGAGGTCGGTGAGGCTCTCGCGGCCCTTCTCCTCGGCCAGGTGGGCGAAGACGTCGCGCTGGGAGATGACGCCGACGATCTGGCCGTCGCGCACCACAGGCAGCTCCCGGCTGTTCGTCCAGCTCATCATCTGGAGTGCAAGCGCGAGGTCGTCGTCCTCGCGAACGGTCAGGAACTTCTGGTGCATCAGCTCGCGCACCTTCACGACAGCCTCCTCGGGCTCGGCCCCGTCTCCCCTGGACTGCAGGCGAGCGACTGCGCCCGCCCCCCGTCTCCCACGCTGAGAAGCTGGCCACGCCGGGCGACAGCCGCAGAGGGAGCGCCGAGTAGTGGCCCGGAGCGCCGACCTTCGTGTCGGCAGAGCGCCGATCTTCGCAAGAAGTCCCAGGCACCTCGCGGGCATTCGATTGCCGGCTCGCTCTTCCTGGAAGCGTTCGGGAGGTCGGCGTATTCGATCTTTAGAGAAGTCCCCCGGAGTCGCAGCGACCGCGAATCCCCGCTCGAACCGTGGACAGCGCGCATCGCCGCGGAGTCCATCGCCCCACGGGCTCTCGACCTTTGACGGTCGACTTTCGACTAGCAGCCGCGCGCACCCGACCACACGTGGTTCTCGCCATGCGGCTCGCGAGGCGGCGCAGGTCGGCGGCGCCGAGCACCACGGCGAAGTCGAGAGGATGCCGAGGATCGAGCAGGCCTCGGACGATGAGCCTCGGCCGACTGTCTCGGGTGCCGCCGCAGGCCACGCGAAGGGCTGCGACCGGCGAGAGGACCGTCTGCGACGCTTGCCGCCGGTCGAACGCGCCCGCGCGCCCACCTCAGCGGCCGCGAGCGACCCCCGCGAGCGCGACGGCAAGGCGTTGCCAGTCAGCGGCGCGAGACAGCAGGAGAGGCGCGCGCCAAAGACCTACCGGCCCGACCCGAGAGTCACCTCGAAGGTGCTCCCGACGCCGTACTGGCTCTCGACCTTGGCCTCGCCACCATAGAGCTCGGCGACCTTCTTGACCGTCGACAGCCCGAGCCCGCTGCCGCTGATGGAGCGGGTCTTCTCGTTCTTGATGCGCACGAAGTCGTTGAACAGCCGGCCGATCTCCTCGGGGGTCAGCCCGATGCCGGTGTCCGAGACCCTCACCCGCAGCGCGCCGTCGGCCAGCTCGAGGTGGATGCCGACCTGACCGCCGTCGCGGTTGTACTTCACCGCGTTGGTCACGAGGTTGTTCAACACCAGCTCGACCTCGCCGCGGTCGGCGATGAAGGGCACCGGCCCCTCGGCGTGCAGCGTGACGGCGAGCCGCCGCTTCTCGCTCTCGGCGCGCACGGTCTCGATAGCGTGGAGGGCTATCTCGCGAACGTCGAGCTGTTCCATCTCCCGCTTCTTTTGGCCCGACTCGAGGCGGGTCATGTCAAGCAGGTCGACGACCAGCTTGCGCATGCCCGACAGGCGCACCAGGCTGCGCTCGACCATCGGGTCGTACGCGCGCAGCTCCTCGCCGAGCGCCCGCTCCTGCAGCGCCAGCAGATAGCCCTCGACCGCCGCCAGCGGGGCCTTGAGCTCGTGGGCGAGCACGCGCACGAACTCGAACTTGATGCGCCGCTTCTCCTCATTGTGGCGGCGCGCCTGGCGCTGCAGGGCGACGTGCTTGCTCGCCTTGGAGATGGTCGCCCGCAGCTCGTCGGGGGTGAAGGGCTTGGCCAAAAAGTCGAAGGCGCCGCGCTTGGTCGCGGTCACCGCCGTCTCCAGGGTCGCGTAGGCGGTGATCATCACCGTGAGCACCTCGAGCCCATCGGCCGCGAGGCGCTCGAGCACCTCGAGCCCGGTCATCCCCGGCAGCTTGTGGTCGAGCAGCAGGATGTCGGGCGGCGTCTGGGCGAGCTTCTCCAGCGCCGCCTCCCCGCTCTCGGCCAGGTCGACCTCGAAGCGCAGCTCGGTGCTCAGCTCCGGAACCGGAACCGTGTAGCGCTCGAGCACCCGGGAGGCGCCCACGCGCATCCCGAGCTCGTCGTCGACTACCAGCACCCTGAGCGCTTCCATGGTCGGCGTCAGCCCTCCAGCAGCCGGTGAACCTCGCGCTTGAGCTGCTCGGCGCGCACCGGCTTGGTGAGGATCGCGTCGGCCTTGATCCAACTGCGGTCCTCACCGGTGCCCTCGAACTCCATGCCGGTCTCGCTGGTCACCGCGGTCACCAGGATGACCGGAATGGTCGAGTCGCGCTTCTTGACGCGGTGGCAGAGCACGAAGCCCGCATCCATGTACTCCATCATCAGGTCGGCGACGACCAGGTCCGGGCGCTGTTCGCTCAGCAGCGCCTCGGCCTCCTTGAGCCCGGGCGCGGGCGCCACCTTGTAGCCGGCGGCCTCAAGCGCCATGCGCGTCTGAAGGAGGAAGTCCTCGTCGTCGTCCACCAGAAGAATCAGCTTTTCCTTGGCTTCAGCGTTCATTTTATTTGCTCACTCTTCCTTCGAGCCCGCGGGGCACCGTCACCGTGAAGGTGGTCCCCGTCGGACCCTGCGCGGGTTCCGCATTCGACTCGGCCTTGATGTCCCCCCGGTGCATCTTGACGATGCCGTAGGTGACCGCCAGGCCAAGACCTGTGCCCTTGCCGATGGGCTTGGTGGTGAAGAAGGGCTCGAACACCTTGGTCAGATTCGCCGGCGGAATCCCGACCCCGGTATCGCGCACCTTGAACCAGACGCGCTCGGCATCGCCCCCGGTCAACAGCTCGAGGGTGCCGCCCGAGGGCATCGCGTCGTAGGCGTTTTGGATAAGGTTGTTGAGCACCTGGGCCATCTGGTCGCGGTCGAGCTCGGCCCACGGCTCGCCCTCGTGCTCCTGGCGCACCTCGACGCCCGGAGGCGCGTGGAGGGTCTGCCCGGCGCTCTTCATCAGCGCGCGCACGTCGATGCGCTGAAGGATCAGCTTGTTCTGGCGCGCGAAGTTGAGCAGCCCCGCGACGATGCGTTTGCAGCGGTCGGCCTGCTCCACGATCATCGCCACGTCCTCGCGCTGGCGCGAGTCGGCGGCGAGCTCGTCGAGCATCAGGTGGGCGTACATCAGCACCACGCCCAGCGGGTTGTTCACCTCGTGGGCGATGCCCGCGGCGAGCTGGCCCATGCTGGCCAGCTTCTCGGCGTGCGCGAGCGCCTCCTGCGCGCAGGCGAGCCGGCCGTTGGAGACCGCAAGCTCGGAGACCGCCCGGCGAAGCTGGTCGATCGTGTAGGGCAGGCACATCTCGCTCTCGGCCAGCCCCGCGTGGATCGCCGCGGCGTGCTCGCGGCAGGTCTCGTAGCCGCAGGCCCCGCAGTTGAGCTCGTCCTGGAGGCGCAGCTTGCCCATCCGCGCCAGGATCTCGGTCAACTCGCCCGGGGTCGGGCTGTCGAGCCGCTGATCGTACGGATGGAAAGCGCGTGACAGGTCGAGCTCGGCAAAGCGCTCCATCGCTTCGCGGTAGGCCTTCTCGTCAAGCTTCGCCAGCCGCGCGCGCACGGAGGCGGCCACGGTGCTGCGCCGGCTGAAGAGCGGGGCCCGGCTGCTCATGCCCGGCCCCATGACGCAGCCGCGGCACGAGAGCACCTCGAGCAGCCCCGGGCCGACGAAGCCCTTCTCGAACTCCTCGATGGCCTGCATGCAATCCGAGCGGCCCTCTGCCGAGACGACGTTGCCGTGGGCGATGCTCTGGTCGAGCCTGGCGGCCTCGAGCAGGCCCCCGGCGATGGGAAACAGCAGCCCCCGGCCCGCGTGCGGCGGGTCGAAGTCACTCGGCTCGACCTCCATCGGGTGCAGGCCCGCCTCGCGCACCATCTCGCGCAGCTCGAGGAAGGTGAGCACCGAGGCGACCTCCCCGGCCACCGCGCGGCTGAGCGCTTCGCGCTTCTTGGCGATGCACGGCCCGATGAAGACCACCTTCAGCTCCGGACCGTGGAGCTGGTGCAGCACCCGGGCGGTCGCCACCATCGGCGAAACGATGGGCGCCAGGGTCCCGACGAGCGAGGGACGGTAGCGCTCGACGTAGCCGACCACCACCGGGCAGGTCGTCCCGATGAAGCGCTTGTCCGGGTTCGCCTCGAGCAGGCGGTGATAGCGCTCGGCCACCAGGTCGGCGCCGAAGCCGGTCTCGTGCACCGAGGCAAAGCCCAGGCGCCTGAGCAGGCCGACGACCCGCTCGCCCGGGAGGTCCGGGAACTCGGCCGGGAAGCTCGGGGCGAGGATCGCCGCGACCTTGCGGCCCTTCTCAAACAGGCGCTGCACCACCTCGGTGCAGCGCCTGAACTGCTTTGCGCGCTGGCTGCAGACTCGAACGCAGTTGCCGCAGCCGATGCAGCGCTCTTCGAGCACCATCGCCTGGCCACCGCGGATGCGGATGGCCTTGGCGGGGCACTCGCGCACGCAGGTGTAGCAGACGCGGCAGCGCTCCTTGATCGTTGAGATCAGGGGGATGTCCGCGAAAGCTTCCATCTACTTGAGAACCTCGCGTGCGTGGTAGTGCGTGTGCAGGTACTTGTGGCTCACGTCGCTCATCGGCTTGCCCAGCCACTCGGAGTAGAGGCGCTGGACGCTCGGGTTGGCGTGGCTGACGCGTACCCCTTCCTCGCGGTCGATCCGATAGAGCGCCTGCATGCGCGCCTTGACCGCCTCGAGGTCGGTGCCGATGGGCTGGCCGCCGCCGTTGATGCAGCCACCGGGGCAGGTCATCACCTCGATGAAGTGCAGATCCTTGCGTCCGGCGCGGATCTCCTCGAGCAGCTTGCGCGCGTTGGCCAGGCCGCTGACCACCGCGACGTTCAGCTCGACCTCGCCCACCTTGACCGTGGCGGTCTTGATGCCCTCGAGCCCGCGCACCGGCTGAACCTTGAGGTTCTCCATCTCCTTGCCGGTCACCAGGAAGTGAGCGCTGCGGATCGCCGCCTCCATCACCCCGCCGGTGGCGCCGAACAGCTTGCCGGCCGACGAGCGCTCGCCGAACGGAGTGTCGGCGGTCTCGGCCTCGAGCGCGTTGAAGTCGATGCCGCGCATCCGGATGATGCGCGCGAGCTCGCGGGTGGTCAGCACCAGGTCGATGTCGGCCATGTCGCCGCGCACCATCTCGGCCCGGCCCGCCTCGAACTTCTTGGCCGTGCAGGGCATCACCGAGACGGTGAAGATCTTCGCGGGGTCGATCTTCTGGCGCTCGGCGAAGTAGCCCTTGACGACCGCGCCGAGCATCTGCTGCGGGCTCTTGCAGGTCGACAGGTTGGGGATCATCTCCGGGTAGAACTGCTCGACGAACTTGATCCACCCCGGCGAGCAGCTCGTCAGCATCGGCAGCCGGCCGCCATTCTGCAGCCGGTGCACCAGCTCCGAGCCCTCCTCCATGATGGTCAGGTCGGCCGAGAAGCCGGTGTCGAAGACGTAGTCGAAGCCCAGCCGCCGCAGCGCCGCGTTGAGCAGCCCAGCGATGTCCGCGCCCGGCTTGATCCCGAACTCCTCGCCCAGGGTGACCGAGACCGCCGGGGCGACCTGGACACAGACGGTCATCTCGGGGTCGTCGATGGCGTTGAGCATCGCGCGGAAGTGGCTCTGCTCGCTCAAAGCGCCGGTCGGGCAGACGCGGATGCACTGGCCGCAGGCGACGCAGCTCGAGACGTTGAGCCCCTGGTTGAAGGCGGTGCCCACGGTGGTCTGCGAGCCGCGCCCGATGAAGTCGAGGCAGGCCACGCCCTGGACCTCTTCGCAGACGCGCACGCACTTGCCGCACAGGATGCACTTGTCCGGGTCGCGCACCAGCGACGGGCTGGAGGTGTCGATCTTGTGCTGGCTCTTCAGGCCCGTGTAGCGGCGCTGGCGCACGCCGAGGTTCTCGGCGAGGCTCTGCAGCTCACAGCTCCCGTTGCGCGGACAGTAGAGGCAGTCGTCCGGGTGGTTGGCCAGCAGCAGCTCGAGGATGGTCTTGCGCGCCCGGACCGCTCGCTGCGAGTGCGTCTTGACCTTCATCCCCTCGCGGACCGGGAAGGCGCAGCTTGGCACCAAGGCAGGAGCGCCCTCGACCTCGACGACGCACATACGGCAGGCGCCGGTCGGGAGCAGCTCCTCCATGTTGCACAGCGTGGGCACCTGGATGCCCGCGCGGCGCAACGCGCCCAGCAGCATCTCGCCCGGCTTGGCCTCGATCGTCTTGTTGTTGACTTGGATCTGGATCACGGCTTGCTCCCTTAGGCGGCCCGGATGGCGCCGAACCGGCAGGTCTCGACGCAGGTGCCGCAGGCGATGCACTTGTCCTGGAGGATCTCGTGAGGCTGCTTGAGTGACCCGATGATGGCGTCGGACGGGCAGCTCTTGACGCAGACCCCGCATCCCTTGCACAGCTCGGCTTCGACCCGATAGCTGAGCAGCTCATGGCAGGCGCCCGCGGGGCACCGGCGCTCGAAGACGTGCGCCTCGTACTCCTCGCGGAAGTAGCGCAGGGTGCTGAGCACGGGGTTGGGCGCAGTCTGGCCCAGCCCGCAGAGGCTGGTGTCGCGGATCACGTTGGCCAGCCGCTGCATGTACATCACGCCCTGGAAGCGCTCGAGGGTCGCGGTGCCCTTCTCGCCGCGCCGACCCTCGGAGATGTGCGTGAGGATCCCGAGCATGCGGCGGGTGCCCTCGCGGCACGGGATGCACTTGCCGCAGCTCTCGCGCTGGATGAAGTCCATGAAGAAGCGCGCCAGATCGACCATGCAGGTCGTCTCGTCCATCACGACCAGGCCGCCCGAGCCCATGATGGCGCCCGCGCTCTTCATCGACTCGTAGTCGATCGGCAGATCGAGGTGTTCGGTCGGCAGACAGCCGCCGGACGGACCGCCGATCTGCACCGCCTTGAAGGCCTTGCCCTCGGGGATGCCGCCGCCGATGTCGAAGATGACCTGGCGCACGGTGGTGCCGTAGGCGACCTCGGCAAGGCCGGTGCGCGCCACGCGCCCGGAGAGCGCGAAGACCTTGGTCCCCTTGCTCTTCTCGGTGCCGACCGAGGCAAACCACTCCGGCCCGTTGAGCACGATGCCGGGCAGGTTGTAGAAGGTCTCGACGTTGTTGATGACGGTCGGCTTGCCGAACAGCCCCTTGACCGCCGGGAACGGAGGCCTCGGGCGCGGCATGCCGCGCCGGCCTTCTATCGAGTGCAGCAGCGCGGTCTCCTCGCCGCAGACAAAGGCGCCGGCGCCCTGCTTGATGACGATCTCGAAGCTGAAGCCCGAGTCGAGGATGTTGCGGCCGAGCAGCCCCATGGCCTTCGCCTGGGCGATCGCCTCGTTGAGGCGCTTGATCGCCAGCGGGTACTCGGCGCGGATGTAGACGTAGGCCTTGGTCGCGCCGATGGCGTAGGCGGCGATCGCCATGCCCTCGAGCAAGCGGTGCGGGTCGCCCTCGATCTCCGCGCGGTTCATGAACGCGCCCGGGTCGCCCTCGTCGGCGTTGCAGACCAGGTAGCGCTGGTCGGCGGCCTCCTTGGCGGCGAACTTCCACTTGGTGCCGGTGGGGAAGCCCCCGCCGCCGCGGCCGCGCAGGCCGGACTTCTCGACCGTGTCGCACAGCTCGGCCGGGGTCCTCGAGCGCAGCCCGAGCGCCATCGCCTGGTAGCCACCGCGGGCGAGGTACTCCCCGATGCTCGCGGGGTTGATGATGCCGCAGTTGACGAGCACCCGGCGCGTCTGCGGGGCGAAGAACGGGTGCTGGTCCTGGCGCAGCACGCCCTCGAACGGCTCGAGCGTCTGGCTGCGGAACTGGTAGAGCACCAGGTCAAAGGGGACCTTGCCCTCGAGCATCGAGTCGAGCAGCGCGGGCACCTTGTCGCCGGTCACCTTCCCGAAGCTGACGCGGGCGCGCCCGGGGAGCTGGATGTCGACCATCGGCTCGGCGGTGCACATGCCGATGCAGCCGACCTCGAGCACGTCGGCGTCGATGCCCTTGCTCGAGACGTAGTCACGCACCGCGGCGAGCGTCTTGTCGGCACCAGCGCCAAGCCCGCAGCTTCCGGTGCCCACGAAGATGGCCGGACGCGGCACGCTCTCGCGCCGCAAGGCGCTCAGGCGGCTCTTGGCCTTCTCGGAGCAGGTCGCGTCGGCGTGGCAACGCGGACCCTCGCTAAAGCAGGTAATGAAGTCTGGGCACGGGCGCTCGGGGCCGTGCCAGCAACGATCGCAGCACTTAAGCGGCATCATCGGCGGCCCTCTTTCTGTAGGACTGAAGGATGCGGTTGACCTTGTCGGGCTGGACAGCGGCGTGGAAGTCGCCGCCGGCGGTAATCACCGGGGCGAGCCCGCAGGCGCCGATGCAGGCGACCACCTCGAGGCTGAAGACGCCGTCGCGGGTGGTCTGACCAGGCTCGACCTTCAAGCCCCGCTTGACGGCGTTGAGCACCGCGGCCGAGCCCTTCACGTGGCAGGCGGTGCCCCGGCAGACCTGGACGTTGAACCGGCCCTGGGACTGGAAACGGAACTGGTTGTAGAAGGTGGCGACCCCGAAGACCTTGCTCGCGGGCAGCCCCAGGTGGCCGGCGATGCGGACGATCGCCTCGCGGGACAGAAAGCCCTGCGACTCCTGCACCGCCTGTAGAATCGGAATCAGGTATTCGCGCTTGGCCTCGGGAAAGGTTGCGAGCACGTGGGCGAGCTTGTCGTCGCTGCCCGGTGTAGCTCCCGGCCCGGCGCTGGCCGTCGTTTGCGACATTCGGTCTGTCCTCCTTGAGGTGGACTGCTCTTCGTACGGCCTACCGCTCCGAGCCCTTACCGACGCGGGCGAAGTAGGCCACCTTCTCCAAAGTCGTGATCAAGTCGAGATCCTCGGAAAAGACGTGCGCGGGCACGTGCACCGAGGCTGGGGCGAAGTTGAGGATGCCGCTCACCCCGGCGGCGACCAGCCGGTCGGCCGCGTCCTGCGCGGCGCCGGCGGGCACCGAGATCAGGCCGACCTGGATGCGCTGCTCGCGCACGACATCCGGCATCCGCTCGAGGCTATAGACCCGACAGCCCTGGATGACGCGACCGGCCTTGTCCGGGTCCTTGTCGAACGCGGCGCCAACCGCCAGGCGCGGGCGCTGGCGCGAGACGTAGTTGATGATCGCCCGGCCGAGGTTGCCGACACCGACCACGGCCATTCCTTGGCCGGACGGGTCGTCGAGCTGTTCGGCGATCGAGCGCACCAACTCGCCGATGTCGTAGCCGCGGTTGGGGCTGCCCGAATAGCCGATCGACATCAGATCGCGGCGCACCTGCGCGGCGCTCACCGCGGTGAGGCCGGCCAGCTCGTGTGAGTAGACGAACGGACGACGCTCCTCAACCTGCAGCCGCAGAAGAGCGCGCCTGTAGAGGCTGAGTCTGCCTATCGTTCGTTCAGAGGCCATGCTTCTCGAATCACCTATTCGTGAACTCACTCACACTGTGCATAGCGTCACGAGGAGGCTACGCCGCTTCTTGCCGATGTCAAGCGAAGAATCGAACAGTAGCTCCCCCGCTCGGCCGAGCTCGCCAACTCCTGATTATTCGGGGCCATTCCCCGTCTCGCCCCGCGGCCCTCCCTCCGGCAGGGCACCCTTCTGGCTCGCTGCCGAGGGGCCCGCGACCAGCCAAGAGTCTCCACAAAGCGAAGGATGCCTTTGTTGTGGGCCTATCAGAAAGCCTCATGCGCGCCATGGCGCAAAGCGGGGTTCGGAGGGGCCACACCGAGAGAAACGGGGCCAGGGAGCGGAGGAATTCCGAGAATCGTGAAAGCTCGGACGCGACCACGCACCCGGCTCGTTCGCCATGCGGCGAGGAAGACGACTCTCCCACCCTCTCCGGTCGTCACCCGAGCCGCAGGTCCGCGGGGCGGCTTCCTCGCACCGGCCGCTCGAAGGGGGCGCCGGGGCTGAGCTCGAGCCGTCACCCCGCGCGGGGTGTGCCGCCCGGGTGTCTCCAGGCCGGCAGGCACCCGTGAAGGCGCGCACGCGCAAAGTGGTTTGAGCTGCAACAAAGCAGCCCCGCGGCGGTCGTCGCCGAGCTCGTTCGCGCCCCTGGGGTCAAGAGGTGGCGCGAAGCCTCGCCGGCCCTCGCCCCCCCTTAACGGCCCCCCCCCGAGCCTCAGCCTGCCGAGAAACGAAGGAGACGAAAGCCGAGCCCTCGAATCCGACCTCCTACGCTCGGGCTGGACGGTCTTTGCCTGAAGGGCCCTTCGCGACACCTCTTTTCAAGCCACTCGCTTCCTCATCCCGGGTCCCACCGAGACCGTGCGGCCGATCCTTTCGATGCGCTCGCGGATACGCGCCGCCGACTCGGGGACAGTCGCGTCGGCGACCGCCTTGTTCGGGTAAACCTCGTACTTCGCGCGGATCTCGGTCGGCGCGACGTTGGGCATCAGCACGTTCGCCCCTGCGCGCAGGCCGCGCTCGACGCCTCGAACCGGGTCGATGGTGGCGAGGGCGGTCGTCGCCGGCATGTTCGCCTCCGGGCAGGCGATGCGCGCGAGCGCGAGGACCTTCAAGGCCATCTGCGCCGTGTTCGGAACCTGCTGATCCTTCGGCAGGCGCGACCTCTCGCTGGCGAGCGGGGTCTCGGGGTGCGGCAGATAGGGCCCCACGCCGATCATGTCGAGGTCGAGCCCCTGGAACAGCTCGATGTCGGCAGCGAGGCTCTCGTACGACTGGCCCGGAACCCCGACCATCACCCCGCTGCCCACTTCGTAGCCAAGCTGCCTCAGCTCGCGCAGCAGCGCCATCCGATCCGACTTGCGCCCCGGCAACGACGGATGGATATGCCCGAAGAGCTCGGAATCGGAGGTCTCGAAGCGCAGCAGGTAGCGATCCGCTCCCGCCTCACGCCAGCGGGCAAGCTCGTGCGGCTCGCGCTCACCGAGGCTGAGCGTGACGGCCAGACGGGTCTCCTTCTTGAGCTGGCGCACGAGGTCGGCGACCCACTCGACGCCGATGCCCGGGTCTTCGCCCGCCTGCATCACCACCGTCCCGTAGCCCAACCGCGAGGCGAGGTGCGCGCAGGCGAGCACCTGCTCGGCGCTCATCCGGTACCGCGCGAGCTTCGCGTTCGGCGCCCGCAGGCCGCAGTAGAGACACCCGCGCCGGCAGTAGTTGGAGATCTCGACGAGTCCCCGAAGGTGCACCGCGTCACCGACCGACTCGCGCCGCACCTGATCGGCCGAGGCAAACAGGTCCTCGAGCCGCGAATCGTCGTCCTCGCGAAGCCAGCGCAGCAGCGCGTCGCGCGCCTGTCTCTTCATGTGTTGCTCCCGGCACCAGGCCGTAGGGTGGAAACGAAAAAGCGCCCCCGGAGATGGCGAGCGGCGCGCTCCTAGCGCGCGGACCGACCGCGGCAGGCGCACAACGCCTCGCGCGCCGCGGGGAACGGACCAAGCGCTCGCTCGAAGATGCCCAGGCTGTAGGCAATGACGAGCCCGTAGTTGCTGATGGGCACCGCGGCCTGCCGGCAGCGCGCGATTCGGGTGAGCATCGCGCGCCGATTGAAGGTGCAGCCCCCGCAGTGCACGACCAGCCGGTAGGGCGAGAGGTCCTCGGGGAAGTCGCGCCCCTGGACGTGCTCGAATTCGAGCCGCCCGCCCGCGTACTGCGTCAGCCACCGGGGAATCTTCACCCGCCCGATGTCCTCGCCTATCGGATGGTGGCCGCACGCCTCGGCGATGAGTACCCGGTCGCCCGCCTTCAAATCGTCGATGGCGAGGGCGCCCTCGACCTGCGCGACGAGATCGCCTTTGAACCTCGAGAAGAGGATGGAGAAGCTCGTCAGCGGGACCTCGGCCGGCGTGTCGGCGGCGACCTTGAGGAAGGCCTGCGAGTCGGTGACGACCAGCTTGGGCGGCCGCACAAGCCGAGCGAGCCCCGCGCGCAGCTCGCGCTCCTTGACGACAAGGCACATCGCGTCGCTGTCAAGCAGGTCGCGGATGGCCTGCACCTGCGGGAGGATGAGCCGTCCCTTGGGCGCCGCCTTGTCGATCGGCACGACGAGCACCGCGAGCTCGCCGGGGCCGACGAGGTCGCCGACGATAGCCGGGTTTTCGATGAACCCCTCCGGCGCGGCGGCGATGAGCGCCTCGCGCAACTCCTGGAGGCCCTGACCCTCCTTGGCGCAGGTGCGCACGCTCGGGCAGGCTCGCGCCCGCAGGGCCTTGAGCCTGTCGGGCGGCGGCTCGGCGAGATCGGCCTTGTTGAAGGCGACGACGACCGGGGTCTGGCGCGAGGCGAGCTCGGCGAGGATCTGCTCCTCGAATTCGCCCCACTGCCCGCCTTCGGCCACGAGGATCGCGAGGTCGGTGCGGTCGAAGGCCTCGAGGGTCTTCTTGACTCGCAGCTCGCCGAGCGCGCCCACGTCGTCGAGGCCCGCGGTGTCGATGAAGAGCACCGGACCGAGCGGCAGCAGCTCCATCGGCTTTTCGACCGGATCGGTCGTCGTCCCGGCGTCGGGGGCGACGATGGAGACCTGCTGGCGCGTGATCGCGTTGAGCAGGCTCGACTTGCCGACGTTGCGCCTGCCGAAGATCCCGATGTGAAGACGCATGCCCTTGGGCGCAGCCGCCATGGTCATCGTTGGACTCCTCCGCCCCCGCCCTCCTGCCCTCCGCTCCCGAGCCGACCGACCGCCTCGGGGCTGACGAGCCTGTCGAAAGCCTCGGCATCGACGAGCCCCTCGCCGACCGCGACCTCGCGCACCGAGCGCCCGCTCTGCTCGACGCGCACGGCGAGCGCGCAGGCCGCGTCGTAGCCGAGCACCGGCACGAGCGCGGTCACCGTCGCTGTCGAGCTCTCGACGTGTGCCCGGCAGCGCGCCTCGTTGGCCTCTATCCCCTCGATGCATCGGGCCTTGAGCACTGCGCAGCCTCGGGCGAGCAGCTCGAGGCTCTCGAGCAGGCAGGCGGCCACCAACGGCAGGTACGGATTGAGCTCCAGGCTGCCCAGCGCGCAGGCCGCGGTCAACGCCGCGTCGTTGCCAAACACCCGAAGCGCGACCTGGCTGACCGCTTCGGGGATGACCGGGTTCACCTTGCCCGGCATCTGCGAGGAGCCCGCCTGCACCCGCGGCAACCGAATTTCACCGAGCCCCGCCTCGGGGCCGGAGGAGAGCAGCCGCAGGTCTCCGCAGATTTTGAGCAGCGTCGCCGCCAGCGCCTTGAGGCTGCCCGAAACCTCGACGAAGACGTCGGCGTTCTGCGTCGCCTCGACGAGGTCGTCGGTCCGCGCAAAGCCGATGCCGGTCGCCTCGCGCAGCGCCTCGGTAGCTCGGAAGCTGTACTCGCGCGGCGCGCCCTGCCCGGTGCCGATGGCCGTGCCCCCGAGGTTCACCAGGCGCAGGCGCTCCTCGCACTTGTCGAGCCGCAGGCGATCGCGCGCGAGCGCCGCGGCGTAGGCCCCCATCTCGCGGCCAAGCGTGGTGAGCACCGCGTCCTGGAGCTGCGTGCGGCCGATCTTGACGACCTGCGCGTGCCGCCTCTCCTGGGCCTGGAAGGCCTCTTGGAGCGCGCCGACCTGCTCCTCGAGCCCGCGGATGAGCCTTATCGTCGCGAGTCGCAGCGCGGTCGGATAGGTGTCGTTGGTCGACTGGTGCAGGTTGACGTCCTCGAGCGGCGAGACGCGGGCGTAGCTCCCGTGCGGCTCGCCGAGCAGCTCGAGCGCGCGGTTGGCGATCACCTCGTTGACGTTCATGTTCGTGCTGGTGCCGGCGCCGCCCTGGAGCAGGTCGACGACGACGTGCCGGTCCAGCCTGCCCTCGGCGAGCTCCTCGCATGCCCGCTCAATCGCGTCGGCCTTCGCAGGGTCATCGCCGAAGCATCCGAGCGCGCGGTTGGTGCGCGCACACGCGAGCTTGACTGCACCGAAGGCCCGCGCGAGCGAAGCGGCGACCGGCCGGCCTGCCAAAGGAAAGTTCGCCACCGCGCGCTCGGTGTGGATGCCGTGCAGCGACTCGCTCGCCACCTCGAGCTCGCCGAGCATGTCGGTCTCGACGCGCACTTCCCGCTTCATGCCCGCAGCCTCCTGCCGTTCACCCCACCGCTGTTGTGCTCGCCCTCAAGGTGCGGCCCGCCGGCCGTCCCAAACGTCCGCCCGGGCGACTCTGAGCCCCTGTGCTTTGAGCCTAACCCTTGGCGACCGCTTCCAAAGGTGTTCGCGAAACCCTCGCTGACCTCGGCCCACCCCCCGCCCCCGCGCTCACCCGGGAGCGGGGCCTCCCGAGCAACGAGGAGTGCGAGGTCGCGCCCTCGACTTCGGCCTCGCGTGCTCGGCCAAGGCTCGGGCTGACCGGCAATCGCTCGAAGGATTCTTCGACACATCTTCAGTCGCCCCCCGCGCACCCCGCGGGGTTCTTCGCCTCCCGAATGATGCCGGCCAGCAGGCGCGTTGAAGGCCTGCGCCCACCGGGGCCGCGGGCACAATTACCAAGTCGGCCTTCGCGCTCCAAGCGTCTTCGACATGAGGACGCACCGTGGTGCCGCCCAGCGAGACGGCGGCAAGAGCGACCAAGCCCTGCTAATCGCCACCATTAGTCCGCCCCGCGCTCGACACCTCCGGACGACCAAGTGCGCGTTTCGTTTGGAACAAATCCTCCGCAAGGCGACTGTCCAGCTACCGTTATCCGCCCTTGACGGGGGCGCGCGCCGTTCGCTAAGAGTTTCACGAACACGCGGTGCCCGCAGCGGCCTTCGCTCCGACGAGGAGCCGATTTCCGCAGCGCTTCATCTCTTTCGCGCCGCGCGCGGCACGCCGCCGCCGCTGCGAGAAGGCAAGGGGTGCATCATGAAGGACGGAAAGCACGTCATCCTCTGCGTCGACGATGATCCGGATATCCTCCAGACGCTGCGCATGGTCCTCGAGAAGAACGGCTACCAGATGGTCGGGGCCGGCAGCGCCGAAGAGGCGATCAGCAAGTACCACGAGGCCAAGCCGGATCTGCTCATCGTCGACTTGATGATGGAGCAGGTCGATTCGGGCACGGGCCTCGTGCGCAAGCTCAAGGAATTGGGCAACCAGGCCCCCTCCTACGTGCTCAGCTCGGTGGGCGACGAGATGAGCTCGACGGTCGACCCCGCCGAGCTCGGCCTGTCGGGCGTCTTCCAGAAGCCCATCGATCCCAAGGTGCTCATCGAGACCCTCAAGGCGCGCCTCGCCTAGGTCTGCCCTCGTCCTCCTCGTCAAGAAGCTCCCGGCCGCTCTTGCTGCCGGGAGCTTTCATTTTCGCCGAGTGTCCTCCAGCCGGCATCGTGTCCCTGCGTGCTAGAGTGCGCCCATGCCAGCCGCAACGCAGGCCGCCGCGCCGAAGACCAATCCCGAGCGAATCAAGGCGGTTCGCGAGTTCTTCGTCCAGCTTCGCAAGGGCGTCAAGACCATCGGGATGTACCGCCACACCCCGTCGCGCTTTTCCGAATACCTGCGCCCGGCCTTCCTCGCGCTCAACGGCGCGCTCAAGGACGGGCCGCTGGGCCTGAAGGTGAGCGCCGAGTCCTTCGACTTCGGCGACGAGCAGGTCTGGGCCGTTGAGGGCGGCGGCGACAACGTGCCCGGGCGCTTCTTTCGCGAGGGGGTGCGCCACCTCATCCTGCGGCCCGAGACGAGCGAGGCGGAGCTGACCCGGCTCGTGATGATCATGCTGTCGAACCCCGACCGCGGAGGCGCCGACATCACGACCCAGTTGATGAACGCCTCCTTCGAGCACCTCGAGTACGTGGTGGTCGAGGGGTTCACCGTCGGCGAGATGAGCGAGGAGCAGGTCGAGGTCGAGGTCGACTCCATCGTTCAGTACCTCTACGGCCGGCTCCGGGGCTCGACCGACGACACGCTCGCCTTCGCGCGCGTGAGCGCCGCCGACCTCGAGCTCAGGCTCGACAACGTCGAGGGCATCCGCGGGGTCGTCTTCGACGGCGAGGCGATAGGCGAGTCCTTCAAGCAGCGCGTGCAGCAGGAGTTGGTGAAGGACGAGTCGCACCGGCTTCACTTCCAGCTCTCGCAGCTCATCTTCTGGCAGCTTCGCGAGGGGCGGGTCGAGGACGTGACCACCGCGACCGAGGTCCTCACTCAGATGATCGACGGGATGCTGCTGCAGGAGAACCTCTCGGCCCTGCCGCCCATGTTCGATCAGCTCGAGGGGCTCGACACAGGTCCCGACTCGCCCGCGGCCCGGGTGCTCAAGGGGCTGAGCGCGCACCTGGGCGAGGAGCACCGCCTCAGGCGTCTTGGCGAAGGACTGAAGCTCAACGCGAGCTATGACCTGAGCGCGGCCGGCCGCTACCTGTCGCGCCTGGAGGCGAGCGCCGTGCCGCCGCTGCTCGACGTGCTCGAGGGCGTCGAACAGCCCGAGCGGCGCACGGTGCTCATCGAGGCCCTCGCCAGCCTCGGCAAGGAAAGCCCTCAGTTCTTCGCGGCCCGCCTCAACTCGGAGAAGTCGCAGACGGTGCGCGACATGATCGCCATTATCGACAAGGCGAGCTTCCCCGACCGCGCCAAGTACATCCAGACCGCTTTCAAGAACCCCAACCCGGCGGTTCGCATCGAGGTGCTCTCCATCCTCGCCAACTCGAAGGCTGTCGAATCGGTGCACCGCTTCGTCCTCGACGCTACGGTCGACAAGAGCGCTCCGGTGCGCCAGGCGGCCTTCAGGGCGCTGGTGACGCTCTCGCCCATCCGTGCGACCCAGGACCTGCTGCGTCTGCCCAAGCTTCCCGACTGGGACAAGCGGCCCCAGGCCGAGAAGGAGCTCATCTACGAGTGCATGGGCCAGGCGGGCACGCCGGACATCTATCGCCATGTGATCGCGCTGCTGCAGCAGAAGAAGTCGCTCTTTGCAGGCAAGAAGATCATCGAGAGCAAGCTGCTCGCGATCACAGCCCTGCAAAGCGCCGGCACCCTGCAGGCCTTCAAGCTGCTGCAGTCGGTGGCAGAGAATAGAGACTCCGAGTCCGAGGTCGCGGCGGCCGCGCGCAAGGCGATGTTGCAGGTGCGCCGCGCGATGACCGAAGCCGCCCGGGCGACCGCGCCGGAGACGGCTCCCGCTGAACAGGTGTCGTCGGCCGCAGCCTCGAGCGCCGAAACAAAGCAGGCCGCAGACCAGCTCTTCGGCGATTTCGTCCTGGCGCGCGAACAGGCCACCGCGGAGGTGGGCGAGGTGCGCCGCCGCGCGGCCGAGCTGCGCGAACAGGAGCGCGCGGACGCGGCAGCGGCCGCAGAGGCCCGACGTCGCTCGGCCGAGGCTTACGCTCGGGAGAGTGAGGCCGAAGCGGCGGCCGAGATCGAGGCGCGCCGAGGTGCCGCCGACTCAGGCCGCCAGGAAGGCATGGAGGTCGGAGAGGCGCTGCTCGAGGCGCGGCGCCGCGCGGCCGAGGAGCGCGCCCAGGCCCAGCGCAGGCAGGCCGCTGAGATCCAGCAGCGGCAGCGTGCGGCATTTCAGGCTGAGCTCGCTACGGTCGCGGCCCCAGCGGAGCTCGAGCTCGATGTAGCCGACGTCGCGGTCGATGTCCCGGCCGATGCCGTGGAGGCGCCGGTGGTCGAGCTCGACCTCTCCGATGCTCTCGTGGTTCCCGCCGCGCAGCCCCTGCCAGTCAGCCCGCCCCCGGGAGCAGCGGGTGCATCCGGCCCCGTGGACGTTGCAACGGGGCCTCCCGCCGTGCCTCCTGGACCTCCTCGCGATGCGCCTGCACTGCTGGCGCCCAATCCAGTCGCCGTTGCCGCCCGCGCTGTCGGCCCTGCTGCCGTTGCCCCAGCTGCACCTGGCGTTCAACCCGCGCCTCCCGTCCCCGCGCCGGTGGCCGCGCCACGACCGACACTGCCCGCCCCGCAGCCGCTCGCCCAGCCCGCGCTTCCCGCCCCCACGCCACGGCCGATGCCGCAGGGGCCGCCTCCCGGCCAACCCGCTGTTCCTGCCGCCGCGCCGATGCCCTCGGGCCCTCCAATCGCCGGGCAGCCTGCCCGCGCGCCAGGACCAACCGGT
>DHSB01000029.1:10880-11514 GCA_002408385.1 Myxococcales bacterium UBA5297 | reverse complement strand
CCAGGACCAACCGGTGCCCCGGCTCCCCACGCGCCTGCGCCGCGTCCGGCCGCTGGCGCCGATGACCTCGAGTTCGACCCGCTCGCCCCCGATGGCGAGGGAGGCCCGAAGCGATGAGCGACCAAGCCCCGCTGGATGCCCCGGAGTCGCGCGTCGACGCGAAGCTGCAGGCACTCGGCCGCCAGCTTCTCTCCGGCCTCTACATGCTCGTGCGGTCGGTGAAGCTCTACGACCCGGAGAACGCGGTCTTCCACCGCCCGCTCAACGCGCTGCTCGAGACCGCCAACCTCATCGTCGCCAAGGACGGCAAGCTCGACCTGACGGTCGTCAACGGCTCGTTCTACGTCAACGGGCAGCTCGTCCGGGTCGACCAGGCGACCCTCGAAAACCTCAAGCAGCTCGCGACCGAGATGGAGGCGCGCCAGGTCGGCGGCTTCAACCTGCAGCGGCCGACCACCATCAACGAGCTGCGCGACTTCATCTGGATCTTCTCGAAAGAGCAGACCCAGGAGGCCGACGAGGACGGCGTCGAGGGCCACAAGCTGACCGCCATGCGCCTGACGCGCTGGGCCAAGCTCAAGGAGAAGCTCGACAAACAGGACGACGAGGGCAAGGTCGACCGCAAGAAGTACGC
>DHSB01000029.1:3128-10771 GCA_002408385.1 Myxococcales bacterium UBA5297 | reverse complement strand
AGGTCGACCGCAAGAAGTACGCGCTCACTCTCTACGCGCGCGCCATTTTCTTCATGGACGATCACCTGAAGCGCATGCTCGAGGGCACGCCGACCGCGCCGGGCAAAGCGGCGCGCCTGGTCCAGGACCTCATCGAGATCACCTACGAGTTCCCCAACCAATTCCTGGGCATGACCGGCAACGGCGACGGCGACCAGAACCTCAGCTACCACCTGGTCAATACCACCCTGCTCGCCATCGTCTTCGGGGGCGAGATCGGCCTGTCCAAGCACCAGCTCAAGGAGCTCGGGCTCTCGGCCCTCTTCAACGAGGCGGTCCTCGCCAAGCTGCCCCCGGAGTACCGGCTGTGCCTGCAGCCGCAGAGGCTGCCCCCACAGATTCAGGCGATGCGCATCCAGCTTTTCCACGAGGCCGCCCAGCAGGCTCTCGCCGAGCCGAACGCAGGCAAGCTGCAGTACCTGCGCGCCCTGTCGGCCATCCAGATGAACCAGCCCTACGGCGAGCCGATCCGCGACGCCCGCGGCGGTATCCGGATGGTGATGCCCAAGGGCGATCCCCTCTACTTCTCGCGCATCCTCGCCATCGCCTCGTACTACGACATGCTCACCAGCAACGCGGCCGATCACCAGGCCTACGGCCCCGAGATCGCCCTCGAGCTGATGTGGAACCACGAGCGCTGGCGCTTCGACCCTGAGCTTCTTCGCGCCTTCATCGCCGTGATGGGCCGCCAGCCGGTCAAGATGCTCGCCAAGCACCAGCGCTCCATCGACATCGCCGGCGTTTAGAGTCCTCCGTCGAGCCCGTCCCCGGCCTTTTCGGCCCTGCCTGGAAAGGCGAGGAGGAGGGGGCGCCTGCCCGGAGCAGCGTTGGCTCGCGAGAGGTCGGCGCTCGGCGGCTCTGGCGCCCCCTGAGCTCTGCGAATCCTGTCCCGGCAACTTGGACCGAACCGCGATCGTCCCCACCGCAAAGCCGACCGAAGCGTTCCTCGGAGTCGGGAGGCTCGCGGCTTCGCCTCTCCATTCCGACTTGGACGGAGCTACCCGACGCCTCGGGAAGCGAATCCCGCCGCCGGGTCGATCGCCTGGGGCGGCAACCGCGGCAGGGTTTGGACATCGCTCTGGCCGTTGCGCCGATTGTCGAGTAACTATCGACGCGTTTGGGATGCGGGTATCTTCCTGGTGAACCAGGCGGAACCCGGGCCACCGCGACGCATCGCTCGAGAGCGCCGAGGCGGGCCGGGCTCTTCCCGGGGGCGGGGCCGGCTGGAGGAACGAGCGCAGTGGGCACGCAGACGACCAATAGGCTGCAGCAGCTTGCCGAGCTGGCCGTACAGCTTCGCCTGGCGACCACCGAGCAGATTGCCGAGGCGCTCAAGGCCTGCAGCCGGGGCCTGGCCGACGATCCCGCCGAGTGGCTCGAACGCCATGGGGTCATCAGCGCCAGCCAGCGCGCGCTGCTCGAACAGCGCGCCGGCATCGAGCCCGCGGCGACGATGATCGAGTCCGAGCCCTCGACCAAGCGCGGGCGGATGAGCGGGCCGTCGACGATGAAGATGCGCGCCGCCCGCACCCTGCCCTCCCCTGCGCCCGAGTCCGCTCCTGCCGAACAGGAGTCGGGCGCCGACACCCTGGCCATCGAACACGCCGGCCGGTACGTCATCCGCCACCTGCACGCCAGCGGCGGCCAGGCGCGCATCCTGCTCGCCTACGACGAGCACATCGGCCGCGACGTCGCCCTCAAGGAGGTCGCCCTCGACGAGGCCGGCACTTCGCGCACCGGTCGGCCCGGCGCCTCGATGACCAGCGTCGAGATGCAGCGCCTGCTGCGCGAGGCGCGCGTCACCGGCCAGCTCGAGCACCCGAACATCGTGCCGGTCTACGACCTGGGGCGCCGCAAGGACGGGGCGCTCTACTACACGATGCGCTTCGTGCGCGGGGTGACGCTCTCCCAGCGGCTGGCCGCCTGCAAGACGCTGCGCGAACGGCTGCGACTGCTCAAGCCCTTCCTCGACATCTGCAGCGCCATCGCCTACGCCCACAGCCGCGGGGTCATCCATCGCGACATCAAGCCGGCCAACGCCATGGTCGGCGAGTTCGGCGAGACGGTGCTGCTCGACTGGGGCATCGCCAAGGTGAGCGGCAAGCAGGAGATCCGCGGGGTCGACATCGAGAGCGAGGCGCGGCTGCTGCGCGAGGACGCGCTCGCCGAGACGATAGCCGGCTCGGCCATCGGAACCCCCGGCTACATGAGCCCCGAGCAGGCGCTCGGCAAGGTCGAGGAGATCGACGAGCGCTCGGACGTCTACGGCCTGGGCGCGCTGCTCTACCAACTGCTGACCGGCCAGCCTCCCCACACCGGCAAGACCGAGGCGATCGTGCTGATGAACGCCGGCCGCGGCGTGGTCAAGCCGGTCAAGAAGGTCTGCCCCGAGGCCCCCCCCGAGCTCGCCGCGGTCGCCGAGAAGGCCCTGCAGCGCGAGAAGACCAAGCGCTACCAGGGCGCCAAGGACCTCGCCGACGAGATCGAGTCGTACATGACCGGCGGCCGGGTCGCCGCCTACCACTACAGCTCGTGGGAGCTGTTCCACCGCTTCGCCCGCCAGCACAAGCGCGCGATGGCCGTCGCCGGCTTGCTGCTCACGGTGATCATCGGCGCCCTCGTCATCGTCACCGTCTCGCTCGCCCGCGAGCGCAGCGCGCGCCAGGAGATGGAGGTCGCCCGCGAGAAGGAGCACCGCGAGCGGCTGACCGCCAACTACCACCTCGCCGCCGCCTACGTGGAGAAGGCCGACAGGCTCAAGGAGGACTTCTGCCTGCTGTCGGCCGCCGGCTACGCCGCGCAGTCGCTGCTGCACAACCCGGTGCACCCGCGCAGCCCCTTCTACAGCGAGGAGTTCACGGCCTCGACCCCCGAGGGCCGGGCCCTGCGGGTGAAGGCCGCCTCGACGATCTACCAGACCCAGCTCCACGGCCTGACCGACCTCTTGCACACCTTCACCGCCGACGAGGTGCTCACCCGCCCCTCGTTCTCACCGGACGGCAGGCGCGTTGCCGTGGGGAGCTGGGACAACAAGGTGCGGGTCTGGAGCCTCGAGACCCGCGAGCTCGAGCACCTGCTCAAGGGCCACGAGGGGCGCGTCGAGTCGGTGGCCTACTCGCCGGACGGCAGGCTTCTCGCCTCGGCCTCCAACGACCAGCGGGTCATCCTCTGGAATACCGCCACCGGCGAGCGGCGCTTTGTCTTGCGCGGCCACACCAAGCCGGTGCGCGCGGTCGCCTTCTCGCCCGACGGCAAGCTGCTCGCCTCGTGTGGCTGGGACGGCGCGATCCTCTTCTGGGACACGGCCAGCGGCAAACAGCGCGGGGCGCTTCGCGGCCACGCCGGCGACGTCGACGACCTCGCCTTCTCGCCCGACGGCAAGACCCTCGCCTCGGCCGGCGCCGACAAGACCCTGCGGCTCTGGGACGTGGCGAGCGGCGAGCAGCGCTCGGTGCTCGCGCGCTTTGCCAGCGCCGTCGAGTCGATTGCCTTCACCCCCGACGGCACCAAGATCGCCGCGGCCTGCAAGAACGAACAGGCGGTCCGGCTCTTCGAGACGGCCACCGGCGCCCCGGTGCAGAGCTTCGAGGGGCACCACAACGGCGTCGTCGACCTCGCCTGGTCGCCCGACGGCGAGATCCTGCTGACCGGAAGCTGGGACACGCAGGTGCGGCTGTGGGGCGGCAAGGTCGGCAAGCCGCTCGTCACGCTCGAAAACCACGCCGACTTCGTCACCGGGGTCACCTTCAACCCGGCCGGCGACAGCTTCGCGACCACCAGCTACGACCGCACGCTCAAGGTCTGGAGGCTGCGCAAGGAGACCGGCCTGGTCACCCTGGCCGGCCACACCGACCTCATCTACGGGCTCGACTTCTCGCCCGACGGCTCGCTGCTCGCCTCGGGAAGCTGGGACAAGACCGTCAAGATCTGGGACGTCGCCTCGCGCAGGCTGCTCCACACGCTCACGGGCCACACCTCGCGCGTCGACCGCCTCGCCTTCAGCCCCGACGGCGCCCGGCTCGCGACCATCTCGAAGGACCGCTCGCTGCGCGTCTGGAACGTGCGCAAGGGCACGCTGCTGCTGACCGTTCAGGCGAGCGACGCCGAGCTGCAGGGCGTCGACTTCTCGGCCGACGGCAAGCTCATCGCCACCGCGGGCAACGACCACGCGGTGCGCTTATGGGACGCGGCGAACGGCAAGCATCTCGGCGAGCTGCGCGGGCACAAATCGCCGGTCAACGACGTCGCCTTCTCGCCCGACGGCACCCGGCTCGCCTCGGCCGGCATGGACCGCGAGGTGCTGATCTGGGATCTCGCCACGCGCAAGCTGCTCAAGGTGCTCTCGGGCCACACCGACTGGGCCTGGGACGTCGAGTGGAGCCCGGACAGCCGTCAGGTCATCAGCGCGGGCAAGGACTGGCAGATCATCCTCTGGGACGCGACGAGAGGGGCGCCGCTGCGCCGCTTCGTCGGCCACAAGCAGTGGGTCGACTCCGCGCAGATGTCGCCCAACGGCCGCCTGCTCGCCAGCGGCAGCGACGATCGGACCGCCCGAATCTGGGACACGACCACCGGCGAACAGCTCCTGATGATCAGCTCGACCCTCGAGGTGGTGGCCGTGGCGATCTCGCCCAACGGCTCGACCCTGGCCATCGGCGACGCCAACGTCGTCGGGCTCTACCCGATGGAGTTCTCGGCGCTCGACGCCGACCCGAAGACGCTGCTCGAGCGGGCGAAGGCCGAAGGGTTCCTGCCGCAGTAGGGGCGCATCGCCAGGCGCCCCCAACCGGCCCCGCGGCGGCGCCCCCTACGAATGCAGGAAGGGCCCCGCGTTCCGCAGATCGATCGTCCCCCGGTGCTTGGTCTCGGCCGGCTCCTCCTCGGGCGCCTTGGCGAAGAGGACCGGGCAGGGGGCGCTGTCGATGATCTCCTTGAGCGTGCCGGCCCGCTGCGGCTCGAGCGTGCCGTGCCAGGAGACCGCGATCAGGTCGATGCTGCGCTCGCGCGCAAAGCGCAGGATCTCCTCTCCCGGCTTGCCCTTGGACAGGAAGAGCCTCGGCTGCAGCGCGGCGGCGGTCTCGGTGAAGACATCCATGCGCTCGAGGAACTCGAGGGTCCACTCGGGCCACTCGAGGTGAGGCTGGTCGACATAGGGCGGCACCGGCAGCGACCCGGGCATCGGCTCCCCGGTCAGCGTCGCGACGTGCAGCACGAAGACCGAGGCCTCGGCCTGCTGCGCGAGCCTCACCGCGGGAAAAAAGCCCGCGGCGGTCACCGGCGAGCCGTCGTGCGGCAGCAGCATGCGCTGCAGCCGCCAGGGCGCCATCCCGCGCTCGCGGCGCACCAGCACCAGCGGGCAGCTCGCCAGCTCGAGCACCCGCGAGCTCACCTCGCCCAGGCCGTACTTGCCGTGGTTCGAGTGCGAGGCCATCACCAGCATCGTCCCCGGCTCACAGCCGAACTGTGCGATCCGCTCGGCCGGGTCTCCGGTCAGCTCGTCGAGGATCACCCCTTCCATCAGCTCCGGGCTCAGCCCGAGCAGCCGGGTCACCTCGCGCAAGGGGAGCGCCTGCTCGCTGACGTGCAGCAGGTGGATCGTCGCGCCGATCACCTGCGCGAGCCCCCGCGCGACCGGCAGCGCGACCAGCGCGCCCTCGCTGCCGTCGAGCGGGACCACTATCCGCGGCTCGCTCACCCCCGCCATCGGCCCGGTCCCCGGCGCCTGCCCGAGCATCCCGCCTGCCGCCTCGTGCCCATCCGCCATCGCGCTCTCCCCTGACCGCCGCCTCTAACCCTGCTCGGGCGGCTGCTGCTCTTCCCAAGGCCCCCAGCCCGCCTCGGAGCCGAGCGAGACGTAGTCGCGCCCCGCGCTCAGCTCCTTCGCCTCGCCGCCCTCGAGCTTGACGAAGGCGCTGCCCGGCCCCTCGACCCGCGCCCGAAAGAGGAGCGGGTCCTGCCGGATCTCGACCCGCAGCCCCACCCCGCGGTACTTGACCGGGAAGCGCAGCGCCTGCCAGCGCAGCGGCAGGTGCGGGTCGAACAGCAGGCCCTCGGCCTTGAGCTGCATGCCCGCGAACCCGAAGACGGCCGCCTGCCACAGCCCGCCGAGCGCCGCCGCGTGCACCCCGCCGGCGGCGTTGCCCATGTTGTTGGCCAGGTCGATGCGCGCGGCCTGGATGAAGTAGGCCTCGGCGACAGCCGTCTCGCCCAGCCGCGCGGCGACCACCGCGTGCGTCGCCGGGCTGAGCGAGCTGCCGTGGCAGGTGCGCGGCTCGTAGTAGTCGAAGTTCGCTCCCCGGGTCCGCGCGTCGAAGCGGTCCCACAGCAGGTGCAGCGCCATCACCACGTCGGCCTGCTTGATGATCTTCGTCTTCACCGTGCGCTCGCGGCCGAGCAGCAGGTCGAGCGGGAGGCCGCGCTTGCCCTGCCGGCGCAGCGGCCGCAGGTCGAACTCCTCGAGCCGGTGGAAGCCCGCGAACTGCTCGATGAGGCCGCTCGCCTCGTCGTAGGCCACGTACATCGCGCCCGCGAGCTGTGCCCAGCGCTCGAGCTCCTCGTCGCGCAGCTCGAGCCTCTCCCGCAGGCTCGCCCACGCCTCGGGCCGGCGCTCGGCCATCATGCGGGCGACCTCGAGCCCGCGCTCGAGGTTCCACCCGGCCATCAGGTTGGTGAAGGCGTTGTCGTCGACCCCCTCGTGATACTCGTCGGGCCCGACCACCTTGCGGATGTGGTAGCGCCCGTCCTCCTCGAGCCGGCCGCGGGTCGACCAGAAGCGGGCGGTCTCGAGGAGCATCTCCGCGCCGTGGGCCCAGAGAAACTCGTCGTCGCCGCTGGCCGCCCAGTACTGCCAGACCGCGTAGGCGACGTCGGCGCTGATGTGGTGCTCCTGCTCCCCGGTGACGATGCGCACCATCTCGCCGTCCGGGGCCCTCATGAACCGCGGGGTCGTCTCCTCGCCGGTGTCGGCCGACTCCCAGGCGTAGAGCGCGCCCCGGTAGCCCATCGAACGGGCCTTCTCGCGCGCCGCGGGCAGCGTGTGCCAGCGGTACATGAGCATCGCGCGGGTCGAGGGCGGGTCGGTGAAGGTGAAAAACGGCAGGATGAAGATGTCGGTGTCCCAGAAGACGTGCCCTTTGTACGCGTCGCCGCTCAGGGTGCGGGCGGCGATGGAGACGCGCTCGTCTTCGGGGTTGGCCGCGCTGATCAGGTGGTAGGCCGCAAAGCGCAGCGAGCGCTGGGCCTCGTCGTCGCCCTCGATCTCGATGTCCACGGCCTGCCAGCGCCGCTGCCAGCTTCGCTTGTGGCGGCGCACCAGCCGGCGCCCGTCGCCCAGGCCCGCCTCGCGGGCGCGCTCGAGCGCCTCGCGCACCGGGTCGCCGCCGTCGCGCGAGGTGTGCAGGGCGACGATGCGGTCGAGCCGGTAGGTCTCGCCGATGTCGACCGACAGCTCCCAGCGCTTGACGAGCAGGCCCGCGCGCCGCTCGCTCGGGCCCTGCTCGAGCGGACCGTCCGGCCCCTCGAGCAGGTGGGCTGCGGCGATGGCGACCAGGACGTTCGTCGAGCTCGTGCGATAGAGCAGCACCGCCGGCTCGTGCGCCTCGCGG
>DHSB01000029.1:983-3006 GCA_002408385.1 Myxococcales bacterium UBA5297 | reverse complement strand
GTGCGCCTCGCGGGCCGATGGCTCGAAGGCGGGCAGCAGCGTCGGGCGGTGGACCTGGATGCCGGCGACCGTCAGGCGCGGAGGCTCGATCACCGCCTCGACTATCAGCTTGCCGGTGTAGTTCTCGGGCGTAATCGCCACCGACTGGAAGAGCAGGCGCCTGTCGTGCTGGGCGGCCAGCCTCAGCCCGCGCAGCTCGGTGATGCGCCCGCTCGGATCGCGGTGGCGCCACTCGCGCCAGACGATGCCCTGGCGCATGTCGAGGGAGCGCCGGTGCTCGACGAAGGTGCCGGGGGCAAGGTGGGCCTCGTGGCCGGCGACCAGGATGCGCACCTGCGTCCAGTCGGGCGCCACGGCGAGCTCGGGGACCGCCGAGGCCTGCGGCAGCGTGTCGAAGACCCCGGCGATGAAGGTCGCCGGCGAGGAGTGCGCCGGGGTGCCCTCGGCCAGCGAGCCGCGGGTGCCGACGTAGCCGTTGGCGATGGCCATCAGCGACTCGATCTCGCGCTCGCGGGCGAGATCGATTCCCTGGCGCACGAGCAGCCAGCCCGGGTCGGTGGTGCGCGAGGTCGGCAGCTCGGGGGCCGGCGGGCGCGCGACTGGGCGCGCCTCGCGCAGCTCGAGCTGCGCCTGCAGCAGCGCCCGGAAGCGCTCCGGGCCGCCGCCCAAGTGGATCACCGGCTCGGGGGCACCGCCCGGCTCGGGGCCGACCGAGACGAAGACTGCGCCCTGGGAGTGCTCGGTGACCATCTTGTGGTCGCTGCCCTCGACCCCGCCGATGGGGCCAAACTCGTCGCCGGCGATGAGCACGTCGTCGACCGCGATGCGCTTCTTGCGGCACAGCTCGCGGCACATCCAGGCGATGGAGTCGGACTTGTCGGTCAGGCCGATCTCTACGTGCTTGACGTCGCTGGTCACCCGCGGGTCCTCGAGCCCGACCTCGCGGCCGATGTTCTCGGCGAGCCGCAGCACCTCGTCGAGCCCGCCGGTCAGCCCCGCGCGGCCCAGGCGCGCGAGCACCGCGTCGAGCAGGTTGCCGATGGCCCACTTCGGCGGGTCGGCCCACTCGGGCAACGGGATGATGTCGATCTTGCGGCGGTTGAGCCGGTCGTAGACCACGTGGGCCTGCAGCCCGCGGTCGGCGAGGATGTCGCGCACCCGGTCGGCCGAGGTGGTCAGCAGGCGCTCCTCCTGCTCGCTCGCCTTGCGCTTCCACTTGAGGACAGGCTGCGGGCCGCCGTCGAAGCCGAAGACCTCGGAGCCGCGGTTGGTGGCGATGTAGAGCCCGCGGTTGTTCTGCCCGTGGATGACCCCGGAGAGCTGGTTGGTGGTGTTGGTCAGGTTGGTGCCGGTGATCACCACGATGAGCACGCCGTCGGCGAGCAACCGGTCGAGCAGCTCGTTGACCGCGCTCGCGTCCTCCTTGCGGCCCATCACCGCGGTGCCGTCCCAGTCGAAGGCGATGACCTGGAAGGGCCTCGCGAGCCGGATGTGTTCCTCGGTGCCGATACCTGCCAGGCCAGTCATCTCCACCCTCCGACCGCGCTCGCCGCCTGAGCCTCGCGCCGAGCCGGGCGGGCGACTCCGCCGCGCCCTCCCCCACCCCGCCTGCCGCTTCTCGATGAAGATGGTGACGCAGGGCTCGCTCGCCAGCGCGCGCAAAAGCGCTCAGCCGGCCCGCGCCTCGAAGCGCGCTCGGCGGCATAGAGAACGAACGGATAGCGAGGACCGCTGCCGCATGCCTGCCTGACGGCCCGTCGTCCACCGACGAAGAGGCTCTGCCGTCGGAGTCTCCTGCGCGCCGCCGCATCCCCCAAATGGGATATCCGAGGAGTCGGCGCTCCTGGTTGCAACAAGCTTGTTCGACTCCCCGGAGTCGACCGATCCGGTTGCATCCTGGCGACTCGACTCCTTGGAGTCGGCCTCGCCTGGTTGCGAGGAGGTGCGTCGCCCCCCCGGAGTCGGCCGATCCGGTTGCATCCTGCCGGCTCGACTCCTTGGAGTCGGCCTCGCCTGGTTGCGA
>DHSB01000029.1:0-735 GCA_002408385.1 Myxococcales bacterium UBA5297 | reverse complement strand
GTCGCATCCTGCCGGCTCGACTCGCCCGGAGTCGGCCTCGCCTGGTCTACGAGGAGGTGCGTCGACTCCCGAGAGTCGACGGCCACCAAGCCCAAGCCCGGCATCCGACCTCTCGCCCTCCACACACGAAGGCCCTCGGAATCGTCAGCGCTCCCGAGGGCCTTGCTTCGCTCGGATCTGCTTCGCCGCTGGCCAGGGTGCCTCGTGCTGCGACCGGCCAGCAGTCGAGCACCGACTCGGCCGGCATGAAGGCCGGCCCGCCGGCGCTACCGCTTCAGGAACGCGGTCACCTTCGCCGCGGCCTCCTCGCCCGCGTCCGGGGCGATGACGACCGTCTTGCCCTTGGCGACCACCAGCACGACCCGGTCGCCCAGCGCAAGGCCGGTCTTCAGCTCGGGCCGCACCTTGAGCAGCTCGAAGTAGGCGGCCGACAGGTACTTCACCTTGAGCTGCGTGCCCGGGTTGTCGAGCGCCTCGCTGTCTATCCAGCCGCCGCTGCGCCACAAGTAGGTGCGGCCGCCGGCGACGCGCACCGGGGCGCTCGCCTCGGGGGCGCGCTCCTCTTCCTTCATCTGCTTGGTCTTCTTGGAGACCGCGATGCCGCTGCGCCCCTCGGCCGCGCCCAGGCTCTCGGCCGGGGCGCCGGCGAAGACGTCGGCCTCGTCGGAGCCCACGCTGCCCTTCGGAGCGGCGGCGAGCGAGCGGCGCCGCGGGCCGAACGGCGCCCCGGCCGCC
>DHSB01000243.1:20876-21242 GCA_002408385.1 Myxococcales bacterium UBA5297 | reverse complement strand
GAAGCCCCCGGCTCCGCCGCCTCCGCCGCCCAAGCCCGCGGCCGCTGAGGAGAGGGCGCCCATGCCGACGGCCCTCGCCAAGCGAAAGGTCGTCGTCAAGCGCAAGAAGTAGTAAGACGGCGCCCTACCACTTCAGGGCGGCGGGCGCCGCAGGGAGGCGGACGGTGTCGCAAGAGCCAGTCGTCGACTCCAAACCTCGCGAAGAGAACAGCCCCGACGCAGCCGCGCCGGATTCAAACCTGGTCATCGTGCCGCCCGCTCCAGAGCCCGCCGCGGCTGCGCAGAGCGCGGCCGCAGAGTCGGGCCCCGGGGAGCGCGCGGAGAACGAGCCGGCCTCGATCGAGGCCGGGCCCGAGACCGAGACCG
>DHSB01000243.1:10296-20739 GCA_002408385.1 Myxococcales bacterium UBA5297 | reverse complement strand
CCGAGACCGAGACCGCTCCCGAGGGAGCCGAAGAGCCGGCGCCGCAGCCGGTCGAGGACGAGGCTGAGCCCGAGGCGCTGGCCGCGGGGGCCGGGCCCGAGACCGAGACCGCTCCCGAGCGAGCCGAAGAGCCGGAGTCGCAGCCGGCCGAGGACGAGGCTGAGCCCGAGGCGCTGGCCGCGGGGCCCGAGACCGCGCCCGAGCGAGCCGAAGAGCCGGAGTCGCAGCCGGCCGAGCCTAAGGCCCCATCCCAGGCCGTCCCCGAGGCGCAGGCCGCCGAGGCGAAGGCAGAGCCCGTCTCCGAGCCGCAGGTCAAGCGCGAGCCGGACGTCAAAGCCAAGTCCGAAGTCCCCGCGCCGCCCGCGTTCGCGAGCGAGCTGCCCAAGCGCAGCCAGCGGCCCGGTGCGCTCGCGCTCCTCAAGCTGGAGAAGGTCGAGGAGGACGAGCTTTTCAAGCTGCGCCCCGAGGCGGACATCGACAGCCTCGCGACCTCTATCGCCCGGCTCGGCCAGCTCGTGCCGGTCGACTTGCGGCTGCGGCCGCCCGACCGTTTTCAGGTCGTCTGCGGCTTTCGCCGGGTCGCCGCGCTGCGGCTGCTCAAGCGCGAGCGCATCCTCGCGCGGGTCCACACCGATCTGAACGAGGAGGATGCGCTGCAGATCGCGCTCGCCGATCTCCTCGAGAGCCGGCCGGCCGATCGCGACCAGCTCAAGGTCCTGCGCGAGCAGCTGCGCGAGCAGGGGCGGCTGTCGGCCGGTGCCGCCGAGACCCTCGAGCGCGCGATCAGTCCGCTCGACGATGAGCTTGCCCCCGAGCTGGTCGACGGGCCCGACGAGGAGGTCGATCTCGACGAGCTCGCCCAGGACGCCATCGGCCGCATGGCCTCGCTCAACCAGGACCTCGCGCTGGTCGTCGAGTTCTGGACCGCCCTCGAGCCGGGGCTGCGCGAAGCGCTGCTCGAGCAGCTCAGCTACTCCGAGCAGCTCGTCGCCTACCTGCGCGGGCTGCGCTAGGCGCGTTCGAAGGTTCGAGCGACGCCGACTCAACCGCTCCGGGCTCGCGCCCGGAGGGCAGGAGCCAGGTTTGATGCGACGAACCGTCATCTGCTGCGGCCTCGCGCTCGCCCTGACCGGTTGCCAGTCGATGCGCACTCCGCCGCGGGTCGGCCCGCCCGCGCCGCGGGTCGCCGACGACGAGGCCGAGGAGAGGTACGCGCAGACGCTCGCGCGCTGGACCCGGCGCGCGGAGGTCTACGACCGCTTCGACAGCCTCGCGTTCTTCGCGGTCACCTTCCTGTCGATGGAGTTTCGCGTCGAGAAGGTCGCCCGGCTCGCCCTCTTCCAGGCGATGCCCGAGGCCGAGGCGCAGGCCATGCTCGAGCTCGAGCGGGTCCAGCACGAGGCGAGCCACGAGTTCTTACTGGGCGTCCACGCGAACGAGCGGCGCTTCGACGACTTCGCCAGCCGCGACAGCATCTGGCGGGTCGCCATCGTCACCGAGCGCGGCGAGGCGCTGCCCGCCTCGCTCGTGCGCTTGCGCAAGGCGGACCCGGAGATGCGCGCGCTCTACCCCTACCTCGAGTCGTTCTGGACCGCGTATCTCGTCAAGTTCCCGCGCGCCTTCCCGGACGGCACTCCGGTGCTGCCGGAGAGTGGCAAGTTCACGCTGCGCTTCTCGAGCACCCTCGGCAAGGCCGACCTCGTCTTCGACCTCGACGCGCCGGGCGCCGGCGGCGAGAGGGCCCGCCCCTGAGCGCGTCCCTGGGCGCGTGGAGGTGAACCCTGGCTTCGAAGCGGTCCGAGGGCGTCAAGAGGCGAGGCCTCGCAGAGGCGGCAGCGCGCCTGCTCGCGTTGCAGGAGGGTGAAGCGCGCCAGATCGCCCCGGCGGCGGCCTTCCAGCTCTGCTTCGTCGCCGGCACCGCGGTGCTCAAGGCCTCGGCCAATGCGCTCGTCGTCGCGCGTTTCGAAGCGGCGGCGCTGCCCTGGCTCTACGTGGCCGCCGCGGTCTTCGCCGGCCTCTCCGCGGTCATCGACGGCACGCTGCGCAAGACGACCGCGCCGCCGCGTGGCTCGCTTTGGCTCGCGGCGCTGCTCACCTGTGGTCTCGCCGCCGGCGCCTGGCTCGGGGCGCTCGCGGCGGTCGCGGCCCTCTACGTCTTTGCCGAGGCCTACGCGACCGTCACCGCGGTGCGCTTCTGGGCCGTGGTCGGCGAGGGCTTCGACGCGCGCGCGAGCAAGCGGCTCTTCGGCGTGGTCGGCGGCTTCGGGATGGCGGGCTCGGTGCTCGGAGGCTTGCTCGGCGGCTTGGGCGCGGTCGTCGGCGCGATCCCGCTGCTCGTGCTGCCGATCCTCTCGATGGTCGGTTGCGCGGCGCTCGGGGCGCTGCTCGCCCGGCGCTCGCCGGCCGGCGGGGCGCGGACGATCTCGGTCTTCGAAATGCGGGCGGTCTCCGAGCCGCTGCGCAGGGCGATCTTGGAAGGGGGCGAAGCGCTGCGCTTCCTGCGCGAGAACCCCTTCACCCGCGCGCTCGCCATCCTCGCGGCGCTCGCCGCGGTGCTCACGGTCGTCGCCGACTACCTGTTCCGGGTCAGCGCCCAGGGCGTGCTCGACGAGGACCGGCTCGCGGCCTTCTTCGGCGCGAGCAGCTTCGTGGTCGGCCTGCTGGCGATGGTCTTCCAGCTCTTGCTGTCCGGTCGCGTGCTGGCCCGCTGGGGCATCTTCCGCTACCTCGCCATCGCTCCGGCCGGCACGCTCGGGCTGGGGGCGCTGTGCGCGCTGCAGCCCGGGCTCGCGCCCGCGTTTCTGCTCAAGGTCTTCGAGAACCTCGGGTCGCTGTCGCTGCAGCCGACGGGCATGCAGCTTCTCTACGGCCCCCTGCCGGACAAGGCGCGCATCTCGGCGCGCGCCTTCGTCGACGGCCTGGTGAAGAAGGGCGGGGCGGCGCTCGGCGGCCTCTCGCTGCTCATCGTCAGCCCGTGGCTGGGGCGCCGCGGACTGGCGGTCGCGGTCATCGCGGTCTCGCTCCTCGTGCTGGGCATGCTCGTGCTGGTCAAGCGCCGGTACGTCGCGACCATCGACAAGCGCCTGACTCGGGCGCGCTGGGACGAGGGGCTCGCTCTGGACGCCGAGGCGCGCTCGCTGCTCCTCAAGTCGCTCGCGGACCGGGATCCGGCGCGCGTCCTGCTCGCGGTCGAGCTGCTCTCCGCGGACCGTTCGGCCAACCTCAGGCCTTGGGTGCCCATCCTCCTGTCGCATCAAAGCGAGCGGGTCCGGGAGCGCGGGGCGCGGCTCGCCGCCGACCTGGGCGCGCGTGAGCTGGTGCCCAGGCTGCGCGCCATCGCGGTGCGCGACGTGCGCCGGCCGCGCGACGAGGCGGTGCTCGCGTTGGCCCGGCTCGACGAGCAGGCCTCAGAGTTCCTCGCTCCGATGATCGAGGCGCAGGACCCGGGCCTGCGCGGCTCGGCGGTCGCCGCGCTCGCGCGCATCGAGCACGAGCGCGGCGAAGCCGCCGGGCCGGCCTCGCAGGCTCTCGAGCGCCTGATCGAGGGCGGTGGCGGCTCGAGTGCCGAGCGCCGGGAGCTGGCCAAGCTTCTCGGGCGGATGCGCGGGACGCGCTTTGCCGGAGCGATCGATCCGCTGCTCGATGACCCCGACCCCTCGGTGCGCCGGCTCGCTTTCGGTTCGGCGGCCGACTGCGGCCGCTACGACCTCGCCCCGCGGATGATCGATGCGCTCTCGGAGCGCGAAGTGCGGCGCGAGTCGCGCGAGGCGCTCGGGTCGATGGGCGACCGGATCGCCGGCCTGCTCGAAGAGGCGCTCAACGACAAGCGGCGGCCGGCGCGGGTGCGCTACGAGATCCCCCGCCTGCTGCGCTATTTGGGCACCGAGCGCGCGGTCCACATCCTGCTGTTCTCGAACATCGAGGACGACCCGTTCCTGCGCCATCGCATCGCGGTGGCGCTCTCGCGGATTCGCCGTGCCCGTGAAAACCTCCCCTTCGACGCCGCGCGCACCCGCGAGGCGACCCTGCGGCGAGTCGACGCCTACCTCTATTACCTGCCTATCTTCCGCGACCTGCAGAGCGCGCTCGGCGAGGGCGCCATCCTCCTGCGGGTGCTGGGCGACCGGCTCGATCAGAACGTGGAGATAATCTTCCGGCTGCTCGGGCTCGTTCACCCGCAGCGCACGATGCTCAACATCCACAACCGGTTGCTGGCCGAGGACCCGCGCGAGCGGGCCTACGCGCTCGAGCTGTTCGACAACCTGGTCGACGAGGGCATCCGCGAGCGCGTCGTGCCGGTGCTCGAGCGCCACCACCGGCTGCCGGGCGGGCAGGGCGAGGTCGAGCGGGCGCCGGCGCGGCTGCTGGAGCTGGCGGTTTCGCGGGACGCGGTCTTGCGCGCCTGCGCTATCTACACGCTGCGGCGAAGGGCGCCCGAGGCCGCGGCGCTCCAGATCGTCGAGGAGGGTACGGTGAGCGAGAGGGTGATGGAGAAGGTCTTCCTGCTCGAGGGCGTCGGCATCTTCGAGCGCTGCAGCGTCGACGATCTGGCCGCGCTGGCGGCCATCGCGCACGAGCGGCGCTTCGAAAAGGGCAAGGTCATCTACCGCGAGAACGATCCGGGCGACGCGCTCTACGTCGTCATCGCTGGCCGGGTCGTGCTCGAAAAGGACGGGAAGACCATCTTCGAGATGACGGCGAAGGAGGCCTTCGGCGAGGCCTCGCTGCTCGACGGCGCGCCGAGGCCTGCCGGCGCACGCGCCCTGGCCGACACGCGGGCGCTCGCCATCGACCGGCAGGACTTCCTCGACTTGGTCTCCGACCGGCCCGAGCTGCTCAAGGGGCTCTTCGGCGCGCTGACCCGGCAGCTTCGCGTGGTGCTCGAGATGGCGGCGGCGGGCAGCCTCGCCGAACCAAGCGCCGCACCACGGGAGTCGAAGGCGGCCGGGTAGGGGCGGCACTCGGCGGCGAGCCTCGGAGAGGCGCGAGAAAGCTCAATGAGCAAGGCAGGTTAGGGGCGCAGGCTCGGCGCCTAGGGGAGGGGCCTGTGAGGCGCTGCGTGGCCCGTTGTGGGCCCGGCTGCGGCCTGCCCTATTTACCTAGGCCTGGCTGCCCAAAACGCGTCCACGGGCCCTTCTCGTGGCCCTGGAGGCCGATCCGGCCTCTCGAGGCCTCGAAAATCGGCTCCGGAGCCGCAATCCAGAGCCGGGACTGCCAGCCGAGAGCGCGGGTTGGCGCCACCCGACGCGGGGGGCGCGCGCGCGGCCGCCCGCCGGTCTACAGCGGGTGCTCGAGCTCGGCGCGGGTGACGACCGTGTCGGAGAGCCAGCGCGCGTCGTCGCGCTCCGGGTAGTCGAGGGTGTAGTGCAGGCCGCGGCTCTCGCGGCGGCGCAGGGCGCACTCGACGATGAGCTTGGCGACATCGGCGATGTTGCGCAGCTCGAGGATGTCGCCGGTGACCGTGAAGCGCCAATAGAACTCGCGGATCTCCTCGCGCAGCATGTCGAGGCGGCGGCGGGCCCGCGCCAAGCGCTTGTCGGTGCGCACGATGCCCACGTAGTTCCACATCAGCCGCCGCACCTCGTCCCAGTTGTGCGAGACGACCACGCTCTCGTCCGAGTCCACCGCGCGGCCCGGATCCCACGGGGGCGGGGTCTCGAACGGCGGCGCCTCGGCGAGCAGGCCCTTGGCATATTCGGCCGCGCGCCCGCCCCAGACGACCCCCTCGAGCAGCGAGTTGGAGGCGAGCCGGTTGGCGCCGTGCAGGCCGGTGCTCGAGACCTCGCCGGCGGCCAGCAGGTGCGGCACGCTCGTCTGCCCGAGCAGATCGACCGCGACCCCGCCGCACATGTAGTGGGCCGCCGGCACCACCGGGATCGGCTCGGAGGTGATGTCGATGCCAAACTCCTTGCAGGTCGCGTAGATGTTCGGGAAGCGCTCGATGAGAAAGGTCTTGGGCAGGTGCGTCATGTCGAGCAGCACCGAGTCGTCGCCGGTGCGCTTCATCTCCGCGTCGATGGCCCGGGCGACCACGTCGCGCGGGGCGAGCACTCCGAGCGAGTGGTAGCGCTCCATGAAGGTCTGCCCGCCGCGCAGCCGCAGGATGCCGCCCTCGCCGCGCAAGGCCTCGCTGATGAGGAAGCTCTTGGCATGCGGGTGGAAAAGGCAGGTCGGGTGGAACTGGTAGAACTCCATGTTCGCGATGCGCGCCCCGGCCCGGTAGGCCATCGCCACCCCGTCGCCGGTCGCCACGTCGGGGTTGGAGGTGTAGAGGTAGACCTTCCCCGCCCCGCCGGTGGCCAGCAGGGTCACCTTCGCCAGGAAGGTGTCGATGCGCCCGTCCTCGCGAAGCACGTAGGCGCCGAGGCAGCGGTCGGAGTCCGAGCGGCCGATCTTACGTTCGGTAATCAGGTCGACGGCGATGCTGCAGGGGAAGAAGGTGAGGTTCGGCTCGTCCTCACAGGCGGCGAGCAGCGCCCGCTCTATCTCCCGGCCGGTCATGTCCGAGGCGTGGGCGACCCGGCGCATCGAGTGGCCGCCCTCGCGGGTCAGGTCGAGGAGGCCGTCGCGCTTGGTGAAGGCGACCCCGTAGCGCTGCAGCTCGGCGATGCGCCCAGGGCCTTCGCGCACGCAGACCTCGACCGCCTCGCGCCGGCACAGGCCCGCCCCGGCGGTGAGGGTGTCGGCGATGTGGGCGTCGAACGAATCTTCACTCGAGAGCACCGAGGCGATGCCGCCCTGGGCGTAGTTGGTCGCCCCCTCGCTCGTCGCCCGCTTGGTGAGCACGGCCACGGTCCCATGCCTGGAGGCCTTGAGTGCGAAGAACAGACCAGCGACGCCCCCGCCGAGGACCAGGAAATCGAACCGTTCGAGAATGGCACACCTCCGGGGATGAGCTTTGTTGAGCGGGCGATTCTAGGAGCTTTGGTTTGCCGAGGCTACGAGCACGAGGTCGCAGGGCAGGCGTGCGGGCCTCTCGCGCGGAGCCGGCCGAGCGACCGAAGGCCTGGAAATTCGGGAAGATCTTGCGACCCCGAGAGCGCCGCTGCTAGACTCCCCGGACTCTGACTCCCGGCGGCAAGGCTGGCCGACGGACGAGCGATAATGTCTGACTTCCCAACAAAGAATGCCCTCGCGCTCGCCCTGGCGGCCCTCGTCCTGGGCGCGGCCGGCACGGCGCGCGCCGAGCGCATCTACCGCTACGTCGACGACGACGGGGTGACCATCGTCACCAACGTGCCGCCCGGCCGCTCGCGCTCGCGCGGCTTGAAGATGAAGGAGAAGGAGGGCCTGGTGCGCGTCACCGCCGCCCCACAGCCCACCTTCAAGGCGCGCAGCCTGCCGGCCGAGTACGTCGAGTGGATCGACGAGGCCTGCGCGCTCTACCGCATCCCGGTCGCGCTCGCCCGGGCGATCATGGCCGCCGAGTCCAACTTCGACCCGGCCGCGGTCTCGCACGCCGGGGCCCAGGGCCTGATGCAGCTTATGCCCCAGACCGCCGCGGAGATGTTCGTCGAGGACTCGTTCGACCCCAAACAGAACATCTTCGGCGGGGTGCGCTACCTGAGAGTGCTCGCCAACGAGTTCAACGGCGAGATGGTCAAGATGATCGCCGGGTACAACGCCGGGCCCAACGCGGTCAAACGGGCCGGCGGCATCCCCAACATCGCCGAGACACAGGAGTACGTGCGGCGGGTGTTGCGGCTCTACTACAGCTACAAGAATGAGGGAGTCGGCCGCTAGCGCGAGCGCCGCTCCCTGCACTTCGAGGAGTGAGGCAGCGTCATGGGTGACATCGAGCGGCTGGTCGCCGCTGCCGACGACGGTACGGTCGACGACGAGTTTCTCAAGTACCTCTCGCGAGGCGGCGAGCTGCTCTCGGCCGGCCAGATGCACGAGGCGAGGGAGGTCCTCGAGAAGGCCTTCGACCTGCAGCCGAAGAACCAGAAAGCCCAGAACCTGCTCGGCCTCACCTATTTCAAGCTCGGCACCTTCGACCGCGCCGCCGAAATCTACGAGCTGCTGGTGCGCGACAACCCGGTCGACCCGACCCTGCGCGTCAACCTGGGGCTCGTCTACCTGAAGGCAAACGCGCTCGAGCGCGCGACCCGCGAGTTCGAGACCGCGGTCGACCTCGCGCCCGATCACAAGAAGGCCCAGAACTACCTCGGTCTCGCCTACGCCCAGGCCGCCGACTACGCGCGCGCCAAGGACTGCTTCGTCGCCGCCGGCAGCTTGACGATGGCCGAGCGCATGGAGCGCGCGCTCAAGGACCCCACCAAAGCCCCGCGCGTGGGCAGCGAGGACGAAGCCCAGGCCGAGCCGGCCAAGGCCTCGCTGAGCCAGAAGATCCGCACCGCCCATCAGACGGGCGAAATCGAGGTGGAAATTGACGTCGACACCGGCGACGGGCAGCCCGAGACCCCGGCGAGCGCCTGGGAGGTCGACGCGGGGGCCGAGGCGAGCGAGCCGGTTCAGCCCGAGCCCGCGCCCGTGAGCGAAGCCCCGACCGCAACCGAAGCTGCTGCCGAGCCCTCTCCCGCCGCGCCTCTGGGGCCCGCCCCGGAGACGAGCGCCTGGCAGGGACAGCAGGCTGTCGGCGCCTATGCGACTGCCTCGCTCGAGCAGATGAGCGCCGTCTCGGCGGTGGCGCCGCGCGAGAGCGAGAGCGTCTTCGAGATAGGCGATCTCGTGTACGTGCGGGTCGCCGGCGAGATATTGACCCGCCTCGAGGGGCTGCTCGCCGCGCTCGGCAGCCTGCAGTACGAGCCCGAGATGAAGAGGTTTCGTGGCCGCGCGACCGACAAGGTCTTTGGTGACGGCGAGCGCCGGATGATGCGCGTCTCGGGCAACGGGCAGCTCGTGCTGGATCTGAAGGGGCGGGTCTTCGTCGCCATCGACCTGGTCGACGAGTCGGCCTACTTCCGCGAGGAGATGGTCTTTGCGTTCGAGGAGACGGTCGTCTTCGAGAACGGCCGGGTGCCCTCGAAGGTCGCCCCCGACCTGCACCTCGTGCACCTGCGCGGCACCGGCAAGGTGCTGCTGTGCGTGCCCGCGCCGCTGCGCACCGTGGGCATCGCCGGCGCTCCCTGCGCGGTGCCGATGAACGCGCTGGTCGGCTGGCACGGGCTGCTCACCCCGCGCATCGTCGCCCTGCCGGACGAGCAGTCTCCGGTCATCCCCGTCGTCGAATTGACGGGCGAGGGCTACGCCATCCTGACCGGCTTCAAGCCGGCGAGCTAAGGCAGCGGGAAGACGCGGGTCACCGACGAAGGTGGGGACCGCCGGCGTCCCGCCGGCCGCCCGAAGGCAACGAAACGCCAACGAGGCACTCCGTCGCTCGCTCAGGCACGGTCCGGAGCGCCGGCCTTCGTGCCGGCGGCCTGATTCGCTGGCCGCCGCAAGGGCTCCGACATGGCCGGCCTTCGTGCCGGCGGCCCGATTCGCTGGCGGCGGCAAGGGCTGCAGATGCCGGCGATCGTGCGGGCGTGCGCTCGTTGTGGCCCGCCAATGAACCGGATCGCCGGCTTGGTGCGGGACGCGCGATCGCTAACGCTCGCAAGCGCCCCGGCCCGCCGGCTCGAATCGCCATCGCCCCCGGGCACAGTCCACTACTCGTCTTTCACGCCGCCCTGCGGAAGGCTATGCTGCGCCGGCCATGGCGAAGACCCTCAAGGAAGAGTTCCTCAACCTGCCCAACATGCTGACGGTCGCGCGGATCCTGGTGATCCCCGCGTTCATCCTCCTCACCTACTGGGCCGATCCCGTCTCCTCGTACTGGTCCGCGGTCATCTTCGCCGGCGCCTCTATCACCGATGTGATCGACGGCTGGCTGGCACGGCGCAAGGGCCTGGTGACCGTGGTCGGCAAGTTCCTCGATCCGCTGGCGGACAAGCTGATCGTGATGGCCGCGCTGGTGATGCTCGTCAGGCTCGGCCGGGTGGCGAGTGGCCTGGTCATCGTGCTGCTCGCGCGCGAGTTCATCGTGACCGGGCTGCGCACCATCGCCGCGAGCGAGGGGATGGTCATCGCCGCAGGGCAGGGCGGCAAGTGGAAGACCTCCCTGCAGCTCAGCGGCATCTGCTGCCTGCTCGTTCACTACAGCTACGACGTGAACTTCCTCTTCTTCCGCCTGCAGACCGACTTCAACAAGGTCGGCACGTGGCTGCTTTGGCTGTCGGTCATCGCCTCGGTCGCCTCCGCGGTTCAGTACTTCAAGGCCTTCCTCGACGTGATGGCGGGCAAGGAGAGGCAGGCGGCCGGGCAGCAGAAGGCGCTCGAGTAGGGCCGAAAGAATGTTGGAAAAAACTCCTTGACCCTCTCCGCTGTCTGGCCTATACACCCTCGCGTTCGACGGCAGCCGAGGGCAGCAAAGGCGGCGGCGAGCAGCAATTACGCGGGAATAGCTCAGTGGTAGAGCATCGCCTTGCCAAGGCGAGGGTC
>DHSB01000243.1:0-10178 GCA_002408385.1 Myxococcales bacterium UBA5297 | reverse complement strand
TCGCCTTGCCAAGGCGAGGGTCGAGGGTTCAAATCCCTTTTCCCGCTCACAAGAAAGCGCCTGGTTCCTTTGAGGAGCCGGGCGTTTTGCGTTTGCGGGCGCGTCCCGTGGCGTGTCTTCCCGGTCCCGGGACCGTCAATAGGCGTTGGTCTCGTGCGACCACGTGCCGCCGGTTGGGCCTCAGCGCCGAGCGAGCTGCAGATTTCCCTTCGTGTTCGCCAAGCGGATGCCGCAGCGATGCTTGACGACGCCCGAACCGGTCGCCGACCCTTCCTCGCATGCAGACGCGAACGAGGAAGAAGGAGCCAGTCCGAGTAGCGCTCATCCGCGTAGGCATCGACCAGGCCTTCGGTGGATGGAACGCGCCCGTGGATCCGGTCACTGGTGAATTCATCTATGTCCCGATCCCCGAAAGCGAGCCGTTCGGTAAGGGCCTAGCGACGCCGTACTCAGAGGTGTTTCCGGCGCTAAGCCACTTTTCTTCTCTGCACCCCGAAGCAAAGCAGATGCACGTCGCGCTCCCGGAGGCCTTGGCCAACCAGGGAATGCACCTCGATCCGGATTTCGAGAGCCTCACCTACGGCGACAACGGGATACGGCGCGGGCGCGGCATTGCTCAATTCGAGCCGGGGGACGCTCTGGTCTTCTACGCGGGGCTCCGTCCGGTCTCCCCCTGCGAGCACCGCCTGCTTTACGCGATCATCGGCTTCTATCGAATCGCTTCTGTTGAGCCTGCCGGTGTCGTGACGCAGGCCCGGCGCAGCGAGAACGCGCATACCCGGCGCCGAAGCCCGACGCCGACTGACATCGTCGTGCACGCCGCGTCGGGCGAGAGCGGCCGACTCCGCCTCTGCCTTCCAATTGGCGAGCTGCGGGACGGAGCCTATCGCGTGCGACGTGACCTGCTCGAGCAGTGGGGTGGGCTGTCGTGCAAGGACGGGTTCATTCAGCGGAGTGCCGTCCCGCCGATGATCAACAAACCAGACCGCTTCATGCGCTGGCTCGAGCGGCAGAACCCCGAGCTGGTTGCGACGAACAACCCGATTCCCCAGCACCGTGGGCGAGGCGCCCTCGGCGACGGGCGCGTCATCGTGGTGATGCTGCGCCAACCAAGCAGCGCTCAAGACTGCCGCACCGACCCGCTCTACGAGTTCGGCAGCTTCGGCCTGACCGATTGCCATAACAGGAACCTGCTCCTGGACGAGTCCGCGACGGGCGCGCGGCTTGCCTTCGTCCAGGGAGGCCGGGGCGAGGTGCGGCTCGTCATGGTCACGCCGCCGGTGAAGGTCGTGGACCACGGGCGGAGACGAGAGGCCCAGTGGGAAGGGCAGATGCCGCTGCGGTTCTCGGAAGCGCCCATCCTGATCAACAACGCAGGCCAGAGCGCCGTTCAGGGTTTCCTGAAGTTCCTCGAGGGATCGTCATGCCGGACGCCGACGCTCGCTTTCTCGAGCGCCTTTCGCTCTCGGAAGAAGCCGCTCGACACCGCGCTCGCCGCCGAGCTGCTTTGCGTCTGGGACAAATTCCAAGTCAGCGAACCCTGCCTGTGGGCACAGCACTACGGGCAGTCGCTCTGGCGCGAACCACGCTCACTTGATCGCCACCGGCAATCGACCTACGAGCGCAAGCTCGCCGAGGCGAAAGGCGGGATCGAGCGAACGGCGTGCTGCCGACCTTCATCCGGAAGCGACTGCCGGAGGTAGGAGACGCGGACCTGCGATGCAAGGTTGCTCATACTGGGTGGGATTGGAAAAGCGTTCAGCCCTCTGTGCCAACGTGCAGGCCATCAAGTATGACGAGCGCAGCACGAAGGTCAGCAAGCTCGTCTGGGACGACTACACGCTGTCGCCCATCGAGTTGATCGACGCGGTCTGGGAGCAGCAGCGGACTTCCGCGAGAGCTACGAGCTGCCCGATGGGATGTTCCGAACCAAGCTGCCGGCGTTCGACGAGGCGGTGGTTCGCGAGCTGCTGGTCAACGCTCTCGTGCACCGCCCGTACACTCAGCGCGGCGACATCTTCCTCAACCTTCATCCCGACCGGCTGGAGGTTGTGAACCCGGGGCCTCTGCCGCTCGGAGTGACTCCACGAAACATCCTGCACGCGAGTCGGCGGCGGAACGACGGACTTGCCCGCGTCTTCCACGACCTGAAGCTGATGGAGCGCGAGGGCAGTGGCTTCGACCTCATCTACGAGCGCCTGCTCGCCAGCGGCCGCGCGGCGCCGACTGCCACCGAGGGCGCGGACTCGGTGCAGGTCACGGTCCCTCGACGCGTGATCCAGCCCGGAGTCATCCAGCTCCTCGCCGAGGCTGACCAGAGGTTCCAGCTCAGCCAGCGAGAGCGAATCGCCTTCGCGATGCTCGCGCAGACGGAGGGCCTTTCCGCTGTCGAGCTCGCCGAGCGGCTCGAGCTCGACGACCCGGTCGCGCTTCGGGCGTGGACGGCGCGGCTGCTCGAGTTGGATCTCATCAAGAAGTCGGGGCGGACGAAGGCGACGCGCTACTTCGTGCCGCCGGAGCTGCTGCGCGCGGCGGGCCTCGACGGAGTCACAACCTTGAAGCGCGTACAGCCCCATCGGCTCCGGGCGCTCATCCTCGAGGATCTGGAGCGCTATCCCGACTCCGGGCGGTCCGATATCCATCGCCGGATCGGGCGGGAGATCCACGAGAAGACGCTCGCGCGGGCGCTCGATGCCCTGGGGAAGGAGGGGGTGGTGAGCTTCCAGGGCGAGCGGAGGTGGCGCACCTACAGGCTCGTCGAGACACAAGGACACAAGCGGTGATTCCCCGCTCACTGGCGTGGCTCGCCATGCGCATCCGCCAGGAATTACGGCGGATTTCTAAAGGACATGCGCCGTCCATGTCCTTTAGGACGAGGCGGAACATGTCCTTGAGGGTCCCCGCGGAAGAAAGGGCGAGCCGCCCAAAAGATCCAGCGGGCGTCTCATGCTCTCTCCTCCTCTAGGCAGCAGCCAGAGCCCAAGGAACCGCTCGCGCGGTCGGCTAAGGAATCCGACGCATCGAAAACTCGCTCGGCTGCAAGCCGAGGTGTTTCTAATGGCCACTCTGTGCCGGTGGCCGATAGAACTGCCAGAAAAGAGGCCAATAGAGCCGGTCAGCCTGCCGGGCGACCGCGTCTCCGGGCCTCGCTGCCGCCCGACGCGCTGACACGTCCTGTCTCGCCGATTGCAGCAGGTGCCCAGATGGTTGCTCTCCTGCTCGTTAGGCCAGGTCAACGAGGCGCTTGCCGCTGCGTCGATCCCCATCCCGAGGCACTGAATGCCACCCTTCAATGCGGAAAGCGCACCGCCAATCTTCCTCGGCTGTCGAGCGAAGAAGCCCTGGGTGCCAGAAGGCTATTGGGACCCGGATCGCCTGACCGGCGTCGCCGAGGTCTGCAGCGTCAGTGACTGCCTCGCGCATCCGCCACCGGATTGGATCGAGCGCTGGGACTTCAATCGCGCCTGCTGCTACGCGACCGGCGAGGAAGCGTGGGCCACCGTGCCCGAGGACGGCCGCGCCGACTATCGCGTCTTCGCGTACTGGCTCGTATCCGCGACGACGGACGAATCGGGCGGGTGGATCTACCCGCCGCCCAACGATTGGTTTCTCGCGAACCTGCCAGAGCTGCCGCGCGGCCCCGGCCCGACCGACCCGCAGCGGCTCGGATTCGACGTCGTCTCCCTACACCGCAGCATCATGGGATGGGGCCATTCGCCGCTTTCGTGCAACTTGATGGCGCGTGAGGTGCCGGTGAACCGCTACTGCCTCGTCGACACGCTCGAACAAGCAGCGAGCCTCATCGAGAGGTGGAACCACGGCGGGGAGGCCGTCGAGCCCGAGATCTACTGCCCGGTCCTCGTCGCGGCGACCGACCGTTGAGACGACCGCGCTGTATCGAACCGCTCCCGTCCCCGCGGCGTCCGCGAGGGACGACTCGGTTCTGCCTCACGCCCAAGCCGCCCGCCGCCGCCTCACCAACCCGAGCGCCAGGGGCAGCAGCAGCAGCGCGGCCGGTGATGCTCCCGAGCCTCCGCATGCGCAACCCCTCGCCCGTTCCTCCGGTGACCCAGCGACGAGCGGCGTCGAGCCCGAGCCGGGAGGGTAGAGCGCACACAGGCCGTCGATGTCGTCCTGGCTGAGCGTCCTCTTGGACACCTCGCCGGTCTTCGCCTGCCAGTAGAGCGTCGCGCCCGGGTCGTCGTAGACGTCGGCGAGGCCGATCACGTGGCCGAGCTCGTGCGTCAGAGTGTTCTGCACGTCGGTGGCGACACAGCTCGCCGGCCGCGGGATGGGCCTTCCCGGCAGACACTCCGGTGAGTCCACGGTCGTGAATACGAACCCCGCGCCGTTGAGCTCGATGTCCGCGTCGACGATCTCTCCGGTCCGGAAGCTGAAGGTGATGGTGGTGACCCCGGCCACCCAAGGCGATTCGTCCCAGCAGTCGTACTTGTTGTTGCAGCCGCCGTTGACGAAGCAGGAATCGCCCGGCGGGACCACCTCCTCGCAGGCGACCTCGCGCCAGACGATGAGGTTGGTGTCGTCGTCGCCCATCGGGTCGAAGCCCGCCTCGTTCTTCGCCGTCGTGCCCGCGTGGACCAGCTCGAAGTCGCTGCACTCGACCTCGTTCCACGCCGCGTAGCTCGCCCGCGTCGCGGCGAGCGCTTCGAGCTGTCCCGCGTCCCGGCTGCCGAGCTGGTTGAAGTGCATCGGCACCCGCGGGTGGGCCCAGTAGAGGTACGGGCCAGGCTCTTGCGAGGTTGCCGTCGGAACCCGGGCTCGCACGAAGGCCTGTGCCGGGGACCCGAAGAGCAGCAGCGCCGATGACAGCAGCAGCGCCGCTCTCACTGGACTTGCCCCTGTCGCACACAGCGGCGCACGCGCTCCAGGAAGACCGGTTCGGGCACCGGCTCGAACCGGGTCGCCTGCCCGACTCCGCCGTCGGGAAGCCTGACCGAGAGGCCCTCGTCGCGGCGGGTGACCAAGCGGCGCCCGTCGGCAACCGTCACCACGGTGAACTTCCCCTGCGACATGCCCTCGACGCGGAAGCGGGCGTCGGCGCCGGGCAGCCTGCGCAGGAAGACGACGACCTCCTCGCCCGGCGCGAACTGCGGCGCGCCGGCCACCATTTGACCGAGATCGCCGACCCGTCCGCCCGGCGTCCGCACCTCGACGACGCCGGGGGCCTGGCCCTTGAGCGCGCAGTGGACGCGCACCCGCGTCACTGTCTGGATCTGCCCGCGGACGAAGGACGACTCGCTCGACAAGGCGGTGCCCTGAACCACGAGATCCGCTCGATCGCTGAGCGTCTCGACGCCCATCGGCTCGACCACGGTGGCCCGCGCCGGCAAGGAGGCTGCGACCACGAGCAGTCCCGCCAGCACAGGTCTTGTCTTCGTCAGGTCCATGCGTCCGCTCCGGCGTTTCGCAGGTGAGCCCGCCCGACGAGCGAATCCCGCGAGCCAGCTCTCGAGGCCACGGGCAATCGCGAGCGTTCCTTCGCGCCGGTCGCGGTTCCCTGGGCCGAGCCGGAACAAGGCAAAGCGCTTGCCGCGCGAGAGCAGACCAGGCGTGCAGGCGGGAACGCGTGCATTCCAGCCTCACGAGCGTGAGGCGCGGCGCCTCGGAATCCCCGCCGAAACCCAGTGCGATTGCCAGGCCGCAGCGGTCATCGCCTCCTCGAGAGCAGCAGGGAACTCACGTTCCACCGATTCGGAAGCGTGGTTCCGGGGTGAGGAAGGCGACACCCCCTTGACGAAGCCAGCTCGCCGCGAAGCCGGATGGAGGTTGGTGCGCCAGCTTCCACCCAGCCTGATGAACGCATCGCGGGGGTCCGAAGCTCCGCGAGCTCGCTTTCACCGGACCTGACCGCCTTCGTCCTCGCCGGCAGCGACAGCCAACCCCTTGCCCGCGTCCCTGCCTTTATCCAAAGCTGGGCCGCTCGTGAAGGGACGCCGATGCAGTAGTCTTCCGTTCGCAAGCGGGCTTCGCCCAATCATCCTTTGCAGCAATCGGAGGCTCAGGCTCATGACGGGTGCGAACATTCCCGCGGTCCCCGAGAGCTTGCCGCAGTCCAAACTCGCCACGACCCTCAGGCGAATCCTCGAGTTCCCAGTGACCAACCTGGTCTTGGGGACCGCCTGCGTCGTCGGGTCGGTATTGCTCGTCGATGCCTTGCTCGGTGCGTTCGGCGCGAGCCGCTTCAGCCGTGACCTGACCGCGGATGCCGGCTCGCTGCTCGCCATCCTTGCCGTCTGCGTCGCCTACGCCGGATACGTGCGGCTCGTCGAGCGTCGTCCCGCTGTCGAGCTCGGAAGGGAAGGGCTCGCGGTCGACCTCGGCATCGGCCTTACGCTCGGCGCGCTGCTGTTCGCGGCGACGGTGTTGGTTCTCTGCCTGCTCGGTGCCTGCGCGATAGAGACCGGCGAGGGCTGGGGGCCGCTTCGCTTCGCGGTCATGACCTCGCTGTGCACCGCGGTCTTCGAGGAGCTCTGGATGCGCGGGGTGCTCTTCCGAGTGCTCGAGAAGTCGCTGGGGAGCTGGCTCGCGCTCGCGATCTCGGCTGTGGCCTTCGGGCTCATCCACGCCGCAAACCCCGGCGCGTCTGCCCAGAGCACGGTCGCCATCGCGCTCGAAGCCGGCGTCCTGCTCGCTGCCGCCTTCATCTATTCGCGGCGCCTCTGGATGCCCATTGGCCTGCACGCGGCCTGGAACTTCACGCAGGGCGGCGTCTTCGGCGCTTCGGTCTCGGGTGGCGCAGCCCACGGCTATTTTTCGGCCAGGTTCTCGGGGAGCGAGCTGTTGACCGGCGGCGCGTTCGGCCCCGAAGCGTCGGTCGCGGCGGTCGTCGTCTGCCTCGCCGCGGCCGGCGGCCTTATCGCGCTGGCGCGGCGGCGCGGGCGTATCGTGCCGCCGTTCTGGCGCCGCGCCCGGTCGTCCGCATCGCTGGCCGCGTGAAAATAGGTGGGGTCAGCGCATGTTGCAGACCGAGAAGCACTAGCTGGCGTGCAGTCGGCCGAAGCGGCGAAAGCGAGCTCAGCGTGCGCCGTGGGGCCCGCGACCGTCAGCTTGTCGCTCCCGCTGTTGAGCCACGCCGAGGGGACCCGCGCGTCCGCCACCACCGCTTGCCCCGGCTTCTTTGCCGAGTCGTCGGCAAGAGCTGAGCTGCAAAGGGATGAGGGCTTAGTGGAAGCTCGAGCTTCTTGGCGCCTACTTCCAAACGCTCGGGAAAAGCTCACGAATGCCATCGGCTGCCTTCTTGGCACCCTCTTCGGTTGTCTCGAGCCACGAAGCGGCTGTGTCCCAGGAAATGATGCGTTCTTGCGCCGCACGGATGGCCAACGCACCAAAGCGTCCTGCCCGAGACGGGCGAATGCCAGGGATCGGGTGGAAGTCAATGACCGCCAGCGATTCGGCCCCCTCGAACGAAGAGTACTTCCGCCATTCTTCGGAGTCGGACCGAGCAACCCGCATACTAGCGGGTGTTATTCTTCCACTCGAGGCATTGCGAATTTGATGCTTGCTCGGCGTGGGGCCGAGGCCGAAATAGCCAACCGTTTCAGTGATATCTCCGCTCTTCTCGTAATGCGCGAGTATGGCTTCTTGAGGTGCGAGCAGCTCGACGGCAAAGGCATTGGCTCTTTGCTCTACCGCATCCGCTATTTCTTCGTGCGGCCGCTCAAGCTCTCCGTAGTCATCCACTCTCAAAGTGGAGAGCTCCTGGACGGGATCGAACAAGAGGTGGCCAAGCTCATGCGCCATCGTCGTGCGGCGCACGTACACGCTACGATTCGCCCCGGAAAGATTTACGACTATTGAGCGGTGGTTTTGGGATTCGATAGTCGCGCCGGCGATCTGATCGCCCAGGTCGCATTGAATTAGGATAATGCCAATAGTCTCTTCGATCAGCTCTCGCATCGATGCGATGGGCTCGCCTGCGGGCCTGCCAATCGCTCTCCGGGTCTCTTGTGCCAGGAGGTAGCCCCACCTGTACGCCGGGTAGTCGGAGGTGCCGAAATTACTGTTGGGCTCCAATCCGTGACGATCAAGAACAAGGCCGAGTTGGTCAGCGATCCTGCCCTGGGTGGCCGCGACCCACGCCACTTCCGCCAGAGTCGCGACCGTCGCTTGCCCGAGTGCTCCGACCTCGTCTCCGAGGTTGCGCAGACGCAACGCGATCCGCTCGTTGATCGTCGGTAGCCTCTTGACTGCAACGAAGCGCTCGTCAAGGCCGATCTCTCGTCCGATCTTCTCGTAGGTGCGCAAAGGAAGTCGACGCGACGCCTCACAGGCTTGCACCTCTTCGACGGTGACGTGGGCACGGGCGGCAACGGTTCGTTCATCAAGGCCTAGCTGCTTGCGGCGGGTGCTGAGTGGCAACCCGGCTGCGTCGGCTGAGGGGGCCAGTAGCGCTGAGCCTTCGTTGGCGACCTCGAGGAGCTTGTCGAATCCGTAGGCTTCGAGCGCCTCACGGGCGGTCAAGAGGCGTCCGCTGGTCGGACCAGAAGCTTGTACGAGTTGATCGAGCCCGCGCGCGAAAAGTCGCTCAGAGCTGCGCGCGCGCGCCTCGATGGTTGTCCCTTCACTGGGGCCGAATACGCGTTCGAGGGTTGCAGGATCAACGCTCACGCAGGAACCTCGCGGGACCGACGTCGTCCCACCCAAAGTTGACGGTCTCGAAACCGAGGCCTGAGAACACGGCTACGGCATCGGCGAGCTCCTTCTCTGAATCGGGGCCGTAGCGACCCGAAGCCCCATTGACGTAGAGCTTTCGCGCGTTGGCGGGATCGACCCAGAGCTCTCCTCCGCAGGAGGCCTTCCCGCCTCCGGTAAGGTTTGAGTGTTTGACCTTCCCTGATTGCAGGGGCGGCACCACGACCGTCCGTTCAGCGATCGAGGGGATGGAGGGCGCTGATTCGGCAACAGAGAACACCCAAAGCTGGCGTGCCAAGTCGGCGTCCTTGCTGTTTGGGTGCGCCTTGCGAGCAGTCTCGAGAGGAGCAGGGCCGACGAGAATCACACCGTCGGAGCTGCCAAGAAGCCGGATCTCATCGTCGTTGGCATGGGGCTTCTTAGGGACCTTGGGAGGGTACTGCGCCATGAACTCTTGTAGTGTCAACCGCACCTCCATAGGGCGAATCTACACCGGGAAGTTCAACTGTGCTGATTTCCATGCGCTCGTGACCGTCGTCGCCCTCTGCCTCGCCCGGCCTCTACAGCGATGTAGTCGTCGGGTAGTCGGTTCTCCTCGGGGCGAGCGGTCGCCTCTCCCGCGCACAGCGAGATGAAGCGGGGAAGCTGGAGTGGCTCTTCGGCCTCGAGCAGAAGCCGCAGGGCCGACCGGCCGCCGCGCGGGGAGCCGATGCGGCACAAGCGGTGGCCAAGGCAAAGAAAGCAATCCGGATGGCCCCGAACCAGCGGCCATCCGGATTCGTACCTCCCGCCCCGACGCGCCTACTCGGCGTCGCCCTCCGGCGTCGGCTTCTTCGCGGAGCGCTTGGTGGCGGGCAGGGTGCTCTTGAACAGCGCGACGACCTCCGGCTGGTCCTCGAAGACCAGGGTCGCGGCGGTGACGACCTTGACCATCGCCTCCTCGAGGTCGCGCTGGATGGCGTTGCGCTCGGCGGTCGAGAGCTTGGAGGTGGTCTTCATTCCCTCCTGGCTGCTCTCGCTCTGATTGATCTCCGCCAGGTACTGCTTCATCTGCGCGACGTCCTCCTCGGACACCATCGCGGCGCGTGCCTGAGCGGGGTTCTCCTCGGCGGCGGTGATGAAGCGCTCGAGCGCGATGGTCACCGAGGAGAGGGAGGTGCGGTTGAACTCGTCGCCAATGCCAAACGCCTTCTTGACTCCAGGATCGTCCACGTAGCGCTTCGTGATCGCGTTGCGGCGCGCGACGAGGAACTTGGCAGCGCCCTTCAACCGCGTCGTCTGTGACCGGGTCGTTGCGCTCTTGTCTCCACGGCTGTCGACGCTTCTGCGCTGCGTATCGCGGAGCGCGGCCGAGCCGGTCCTGACCGTATTGAGGACTTCGGGCCCGGTGCGCGACTCGAGCTGCGGCCCGTACTCTCCGAACAGCTCGGCCTGTTGCGCGCTCTTGGCGATAACTTCGTTAGCGGTCCACTTGCACTGTTGAGCCAATTTCGTACCCCCTGTTGAACCCGAGTTTGACAGTCGTT
>DHSB01000041.1 GCA_002408385.1 Myxococcales bacterium UBA5297 | reverse complement strand
TGCCTCGACTGGCGTTGCTTCGATTGGCGACGCTTCGACGGGCGCCACCTCGACCGGCATTTCCTCGATCGGCACTGGCTCGAGCCGCGTTTCCTCGACCGGTACTATTCCGACCTGACCAACTTCTAAGGGAACCGCCTCGACCGGGTCCGGCTGCGCTAACCCGGTGACATCGAGTGTGACCTCGAAGAGCCCGATATCGGAGGAGAGCACGCCAGTCGCTGAAGCCTGGGCGCTCTCGGGCGAAGTGGCGCTCTGCCCGGGCTCGGAGTACGCCAGTTGCGTCAACAGCATCGGAGCGACTGCGTCGAGCGACTCGGTGCCCGGGGGCGCCTGTTGCGGCACCTCTTCGCCCTGGTCAGTGTCCTCTACCCTCTCGACGGGCATGAAGTCGGAGGTCTCGACGAGCCCCAGCAACACGAGCGAGGCAAGAATCGCCCGGGCGCTCGCCGGCTCGATCTCGCTTGATGCAATGAAGTCCTGTGCGGCTACTGGGGCCATCAGATTGGCGAGCGCGGCCGACTCCTCATCGCTCCATCCGAAATGCCCCCACAGCCCCGCCATCTCGGCAGAAAGGACGATCGATCTCGCCTGCAACGTCTCCAATGTCTCGGCGACCAGAGCCTTCGCCGGCGGCGCTTCCATGGCCATCACGATCGCGCGATGGGCACTGCAAATCGGAGCCCCGCGGGTCCACACGGGCAGATCCGGAGTCTCCTCGAACTGATAGCTGCCCTCCGCAATGGCTACGATGATGGAGAGGTAGTCGGTCTGCTGTTTGAGCAAGACCCGCTCGAGATCCTCGGGCGAGATCGCTCCCATCTTCATCAAAACCTGCCCGTGGGGCGCACCGATGCGCGCCATCTCGACGAGGCTGCGGTTGAGCGTCTCGATGTCAATGAGCCCTTCGACCAGGAGGCACTTCCCGAGGGGCTGGAAGCCGTGAAAGACCTGGCAGCCGGCCGGCCGTCCATTGCGCAGATAGAGCCGCGCGTGCCCCTGTGCCTGCTGGAGCGTGAGAACGCCGGTGATTTCCTGATCGAGCGCGTCAATCAGCAGCGCCGCCAACGGCGTCTGTGACAGGTCCCCAACCGTCCAAGACACCTGCATTCTGCCGCCCCCTCGTGAAGCACTCGTGCTCGACATTGGTCACCACTACTGCGCCAAGACATGAACCGCTGACTTACATAGTCGTAACACGGACATGGAGTCTGCGCGCCCCCCTCCGACGACGCACTCCGCGTCACCGCCGCAGCGCGATGGGCGGGGGACCGAGGTTCGTTCGGGCCCTTCAGAAAACAACAAGGGCAAGGGCGCGAGCCCTCTGTGCCGACAGGGTTCGCGTTCAGACAGGAGTTGGGAGACGAAAGGATTGGAACGAGCTTCCGGGAAACCAAAGCCAGACATGCCGCTTCGCCCGGGGCGGCGCTCGGCGGCGGTTTCGATAATTCAGGGCCTCGCTGCGAAGGTTTCAGAGCGCTGGCGAGAGGGCAGGTCGATGACAGAGCTTCGACCGCTCCCACCCCGGGAGAAGTAGGAGCGGTCGTCCACTCGCTCGAGAGGCCTACGCCGACGTTGCGCTGCGGGCCTCTTACGGCCAGAGAGGCTCCGAATCGGTGCCTTCCCACGGCAGGCGACCGATGGGAGCGCCGAGGTAGCGCGCAAACCACTCTGCGGCCAGGCGCGAGACCATCTGCAGAGCGCCGGGCTCCTCGAAGAGGTGCGTCGCTCCCGGCACCACCGAGAGCTTCTTCTCCGAGGTGAGCTGTTCGAGCGCGTCGCGATTCAGGTCGAGAACCACCTCGTCGCTGCCTCCGACGATGAGCAGCGTCGGCGCCTTGACCTCCGACAGGGCCTCGCCGGCGAGATCCGCACGACCTCCTCGAGAGACCACCGCGCTGACGAGCCGCGGCCTTCGCGCCGCGGTCACCAGCGCCGCAGCCGCACCGGTGCTGGAGCCGAACAGACCGAGCCTCAGCTTGCTTGTCTCCGCGTAGCCTGCGGCCCACTCCAGTGCGTCGATGACCCGCTGCGCGAGGAAGTCGATGTCGAAGCGAAGCTCCCGAGTGAAGAGGTCCAACTCCTCCTCTTCCGCCGACAGCAGGTCGAACAGCAGCGTGCCCAGGCCGCGTTCATTGAGGTCCAGCGCGACCCGTTGGTTGCGGGGGCTGAAGCGGCTGCTGCCGCTGCCGTGGGCGAACAGGACCAGACCGGAGGCGCCCTCAGGAATCGAGAGGCTGCCCTCCAGCTCGAGCTCGCCCGCAATCACCCGCACCCGCCTTTCCATAGTCGTTCCCGTATCCACTGCACACCTCCTCTAGACCAACCAGGGGTACGTCTCCGGGCGGCTCGACGGCCTCGTCGTCGGCTTTGCGGCACCTCCAGGCCGGGAAGCGCTCAAAGCCGCCGAGCACGTCGACCGCGTCGACCTCCTCGCTCGTGCCGTGGACAAAGCGGTTGACCCGCACGGCATCCGGCCGGGCGGCCTCGACGATGACGGCGTAAGAGCACCTCTCCTCGAGCAGGCGCCGGTTGCTCCGCGCGCGCTCCCGATAAAGCTCGTGGCTGCCATGCAATGCCTCGCCAAGCAGCACGAAGCGCGCGCGGTCGACAGGGTCGAGCAGCCGATCGTGGTCGAGAGGCCCGCCCGACGGCGGCAGCGCCTCTGTGCGCCCCCGGCGCGCCCGATCTTCAGTCCCAGCCATTCGGCCCCCTCTACGGCACCGGTGCCTCCTGCTCGTGGCGCGCCCGCTCGAGCAGGGCGCTCACCTCCGCGTCGCTCGTCTGCGAGAAGTCCTCGTACCAGGCGCCTACCGCGAAGAAGACCTCCGGGCTCAGCGGACAGACGACCTCGTCCGCCTCGGCCTGCAGCCGCTGACACGTCTGGTTGGCCCCCACCGGCACGGCGACCACTATCCGGGCCGGCCCATGCTGGCGCAGCGCCTGGACCGCGGCGCGCATCGTCGACCCGGTCGCCAGCCCGTCGTCGACGACGATCACCGTGCGCCCGGCGAGCTCGGGCAACGCTCTGCCGGCGCGGTACTTCTGCTCGCGCCGCTTGAGCTCGGCGAGCTCGCGCGAGGTGACCGCGTTCAGCTCGAGCCGGTCGATGGCGAGCCCCCCGACGACCTCGTCGTTGATGACGCGCACCCCGCCGGAGGCGACCGCTCCCATGGCGAGCTCCTCCTGCCCCGGAACCCCGAGCTTGCGCACCCCGAAGATGTCGAGCGGCACGCCGAGAGCCCGAGCAACCTCGTAGGCCACCGGCACGCCGCCTCGTGGAAGCCCGAGCACGATCACGTCCGGCCGACCGGCGTACTCCTGAAGACGGCCCGCGAGCGCGCGGCCTGCCTCCGAGCGATCCCTGAATCGAACGTACATCCCTCCACCCTTCCCGAAACCCACGTTCGCGACACCTTGGAATGTAAGGTCAGGGACACTGGCGTCGCGTGGCCGCATCCGGAGCAGGCAGAACAAGGGCCACCTGGCCAAGCGCGCGGATGCGGCTCGCTCTCGCGCCTTGACGCGGCCGGCAACGGCCGAGGCCAGCGGGCAATAGAGGCGCTCGGCGCCTTCACCGGCGTTCGCCGCAACCGCGCGCACCAACACGCGCCCGCCACCTTCGAAAGACGGCGAGTCAAGCTTTCAGGAGCGTCCGGGGCAACCGCCGCGCTTCACGAGGTGCCGCGCAGGCTCCTCGACCTCGGCCTCCGCCCCGCTCACCCCGCGCCTCGCACCGGGCCTTTGCCAAGCTCTGTCCCATGAACGAACCGCCCGAACCGCCGCTTGGCGCAAGAGGCGCCGCGCGCGAGCCCGTGGAAGGCGCCCTCTCCCCCGCGCCTGGGCCGGGAAACAGGGGAGCGAGCGGAGAGGAGCAGTCGAGGGGGCGCCCTCGACTCCGGCCTCGCCTACTCGGTTGTAGCCAGCTCAGAGCGTGCCGCCGGGCGCGCGCCGATCGCCGCTCGTGCGCGGCTTGGTCGACCGCTGTTCAGGCTGCCGAAACCTTTCGCCGCTTCTCGCCGCGCACGAGCAGCTCGCGCGCGATCGCCTCGAGCATCTCGGCGCCCTTGCTCTTGGGCGCGTACTCCCAGATCGTCCGCCCGTGGCTCTGGGCCTCGTCGATCTTCACGTTGAAGCCGAGCGCGGTCTTGCAGAGCGTCTCCGGGAAGTACGAGCGCAGCTTGGCGAGGATCTCTTCGGCGAGCGCGGTGCGCCGGTAGAGCGTGGGGACCACCATCGTCACCGCGAGGTCGGCCTTGCCGTACTGCTCCTGCATGCGCTGAACGGTACCGAGCACCTCGGCGCAGCCGTCGAGCGCAAGGTAGGTCAGGGCGACCGGGACGACGATCTCGTCGGCCGCCAGGAAGATGTTGGTGGTCACCAGCCCCGTCGACGGCGGCGAGTCGAGCAGCACGAAGTCATAGCCCTCGAGCGCCGAGAGCTTCTGCTCGAGCTTGCGCTCGCGGTCCGGATGGCTGGCGACGAGAAGCGGGAAGTCGGCCGCCGACTTGTTGGAAGGGACGAGCCAGAGGTTGGGGAGGGCAGTGGAAAGCGCCACGTCTGGAACCGACACCTCGGGCGAGACGAGCAGGTCGAGCACCGTGCGCGAGGCTTGCCGCACGTCGACGCCCAGGCTCTTGCCGCAGTGGCCCTGGGTGTCGAGGTCGACGACGAGGACCTTCTTGCCCTTCTCGCGCGCAAGCCAGGCGCCCAGGTTCACGGCCAGGGTGGTCTTGCAGGTGCCACCCTTCTCGTTGATGAAGGCGATGCGGCGCATTCCCACCTCGGGTCAGGCTGCTACTCGGTCTTCTTCTGCTGGTCGGAGAGCCGGTTGAGCCCCTCTTCGAGCCGGCGGATCGTCTGGTCGAGATCCTCGAGCTTGGTCTTGAGGTTCTCCACGTCGGCAACCGACGGCAGGTTCATCGCCGACAGGGCGAGCCGGATGTTCTTGTCGAGCAGCCCCTTCGCCTTGAGCGTGTTGTTGACGGTCGTCTGAACCGCCGAGACGAACTTCTCGCTCGAGAGAAGCTGCTGGGTCAGCTTGCCGACCTGCTCCTCGCCCATCTCGATCATCCGTTTCACCATCGGGTTCTCTTTGATCATGGCTGGGGGCTCCACTGCTGCCTACAAGGCGTGAAAAGTCGCCTGGAGGATAGTCAAGGGGCGGGGGCAGTCAACAGCGAGAGTCGACAGCCCGGGCTTCGCCCGGAACCCGAGCGATCGGTCGCCGGTTGGTAGGGCAGATGCGGCGGCCGGCACGAAGGCCGGCCCTCCGGAATCGCCGCCGCGGACCGCATCCGCTGTACGCGAGAGATTGCCAGGCGATCGGCACGCGGCTCCCGCTGCGGCCTTCTTCTCGGGAAGCCTCGGCGTCCTTCGCGGGTTGACCAGAGTGCGGATCGACCGACGCGCGCCAGCCTTGCCCTGTGCCCAGCGGTAACCGGCCAAGCGCACTTTCCCCCTTTTGTCGCCCGGGCTGGTATTGTCGAATAGCGATTATTTGGTCCCCGACCGATCCGCCTCAGGAGCCGTGATGAACAACACGAAACCGACTCAGCCCGAGACCATCTTCGTCACCGAGACGGATCACCGCCGCCTTCTCGAGCTGCTCAATGCCCACGCAGGCCGCCGCGACGCCGACGTGCTCGACCAGCTCGAGGACGAGCTTGGCCGTGCGGTCGTGGTGCCGAGCGAGCAGATCCCGCCCAACGTGGTGACGATGAACTCGCGCATCGTCTTTGAGGACGACAAGGGGCAGCGACGCGAGGTTTCGCTCGTTTTCCCGCGGGATGCCGATCCCTCGTCGGGCAAGCTGTCGGTCCTCGCGCCAGTGGGCGCCGCGCTGCTCGGGCTTTCGGTCGGCCAGACCATCGAATGGCCTCTTCCAGGCGAACGCACGACGTTCTTGCGCATCGTCTCAGTGCTCTACCAGCCGGAGGCCGCCGGGGATCGCAACCTCTAGTCGGCACCCCACGCAGTGCACCTGCGGCAGCCACGTCCGCAGGCTGCACCAGGCATGCATCCAAATGGCGCGATCGACACCGGCGCAGGCCGACTCTCGGGGCTCGAACAAACCTCCGCGAAACGACCGCAGCGAGCCCCGCCGCACGAGCGCCCAACGGCAGGCACGGCCAGCAGGCCCATCCCAACGCAGGCGGCCTGACAACGCCTCGCTCGACAAGCGCACCCGGGCCTTCGCCGAGCGGGGCAAGGAGCTGCGGTGTCTCTACCGCGTCTCCCACCTCCGCGAGGGCGGCCCGGGTTCGCTCGGCCCCAACACGAGCATAGAAGGCACGCCATGAGGCTCCTCGTCGTCGACGACCACCGGATCCTCGCCGACGGGCTGTGCTGCCTGCTCGAATAGCAGCCGGGAATGAAGGTGGTCGGCCGGGCCGAAGACGGCCGGGCCGCGGTGCGCCTGGCGTGCGAGCTGCGCCCGGACCTCGTGGTGATGGACATCGTCATGCCCGAGCTCAACGGGATAGAGGCGACCCGGCAGATCCGCGCCCAGGTGCCGGGCTGCAGGGTCGTCGCGCTCTCGATGCACTCGGACAGGCGCTACGTGACCGGCATCCTGGCCGCGGGGGCCTCGGGGTACGTGGTCAAAGACAGCGCCTTCGAGGAGCTCGCCCGCGCCGTGCGCCTGGTGGGCGAGGGCAAGGTCTACTTGAGCCCCGAGATCGCCGGGTTGGTCATGGACGACTACCTGCAGCGGCTCTCGGGCTCGGCCGCGCCTTCGGCCCACGCGCTGACGGCCCGCGAGCGCGAAGTGCTGCAGCTCCTCGCCGAGGGACGAACCACGCAGGAGATAGGGCGCCGCTTGCACCTGAGCGCCAAGACCGTCGAGACGCATCGGCGCAACATCACCGTGAAGCTCGGCCTGCGAACCCTCGCCGACCTGACGAAGTACCCCATCCGCGAGGGGATCATCGCGCTCGAGTGAGCCTCCGGCGAGCCTTGGCTTGACCAGCCTGGGCTCGAAGCAGGCGCGCCGCTGGCGCTCAGCGCTGCCGGAGCCGCAAGCTGCGGCGGCAGCGGGTTCGCCTCGAGGATTCGGGGCCGCGGCGCCGCGCCGGGCCGAAGCTGAGCCTTTCGGCGCTGTCGCCGCGACCTTCCCCGGCAAGCGACGGCGCAGCTCACCCTCCCGCCCCACCCTCGCGCGCCGCCCCACCGGGGGGCCAGCCTGCACCTTTGACACAGCCTCATTTCAGTGATTCCCTGAGCCCAGAATCCGGCAGTCCCGGATTCACGGGCGATTCATGCTCGCTCTAGCCTCCTCACCCGGGGGTGCCGTCCTTGGCGCGCAGATCGCACGCCGACGCACCCCAAAGGCGCGCGGCCCGCCTCTTCAGGATTACTCGGCTCGCTGGGAATGACGATGGTTCGCGCGACTATCGACTCCGAAGCCTTGCGGGCGAACCTCGCCTGCACCCAGCCCAAGGGGCTGGACCTCACCGAGGAGGAGCGCTGGCTGCTCGAGCTCTGCTCGGGCCACCTCGGGCTGCATCGCCGGACGAGCGAGTTCTTCGCCGAGCTGCACCATCCCTTTCCCAATGCCGCCGTCCTGGTCGAGGCGCTGCGCTCGCTGGCGCTCGGCGATCTGTGGTTTTTCGCGAGCGGCGCGCAGCCACAGCGAGCGCTCGGAGTCGTCTGCGAGGTGTTCGAGCGCGTCCTGGGCTTCGAGATGGACGCCAAGGTGCGCGAGCGGCTGCTGCAGACGGTGGTCGAGCTGATCGCCGCGCTGCTCGAGCGCGACCAGGCCGAGACCTTCGAAACGACCCTGGCGCGGCTGTTGTCGCTGCTCGAGTCGCTCTCGAATTCAGAGACCCTCGCGCGGCTGTCCGGGTGGCTCAAGCGCCAGGCCGGCCCTCTCGGCCACCACCCGCGCTTTGGTCCCCGCGGCACGCACCTGCTGGCGCGCGCGCTGACGGCGAGCCTCGACTACTGGCGCGACGCGATTGACCTGGAGGCCTGGCACCAGGCCAAGCAGAAGCAGCTCGAAGGCGACCACGCCGCTCGCTTCGCCGGCTTTCGCGCGCAGTTCATCGAAGGACCCGCGCGCGCGCTCGCCGCCGAGCCGGGCTGGAACCGGCTGCTCGAGATCCCCGACTTCGAGCGAATCAGCGACGCTCTGCGCTGCCTGATGGACGACACCAAGTCGCCCTTCGACCACGCCCGATACCTGCTGCACATCGCGCGCCTGCCTGGCATGGCGCACTGCTCGCAGCTCGTGCTCTGGGACCTGAGCCGGGTGCTCGCCGCCTGCGGCGCGGCCGGCACCAAGGGCCAGCTCTCCACCTTCGTCGACAGCGTCTTCGACGAGTTCGCCGAGCTGGGCGTCGAGAGCCGCGGCACGCTGCTCGACTGCATTCTCAGCCTCGGGAAGGTCATCTACGAGCTGGGCGAGCGGCCGCTCGTCGAGCACTTCCTCGACCGGGTCATCCGCCTGGGCTTCATCAACCCCTCGCTGTCGGGGATCGACGAGGACTGGCAGACGGTGGTCGACCCCGGCCACGTCAAGAACATCCGCGTCTGGCTCGAGCTCATCGAGCTGAAGCCTTCCTGGAGTACGCGGCTCATCTCGGCGCTGGTAGTCAACCTGAAAGAGGGCGGGGTCTTCATCGCCGACACCGACCTGTTTCAGAAGGAAATCAGCCGCCTGCTCAACGCGCGCATCGAGCCCTGCTACAAGCTCATCCTCCAGCTCTTGCGGCTGTTCCCCGCCTACTTCAACGAGATAGGCGCCGAGGGCGAGCTGCGCGAGGTGACCACCAAGATCGACGAGGTCTGCCACCGCGAGGACCGGCTCGTCCACTTCCTGCGCAAGCAGGTTCACACCGAGAGCAGCAGCACCAGCAGCGACCTCGTGCGCGCGATGGCGCATTATTGGCACAGCGGCGACCCGGCCGTGCTCGAGGGGCGGCTGCCCGCCGACGTGCGCGACTGGCTCGAGCCGAGGGGCCGCTGGTTCGACGGCATCCACGCGGTCGTCTCGACGCTGTGCGAGGAGCTTGGCGTAGGGCCCGAGGCGCTGCTCGACGAGCGGCTCTCGTGCATCGAGGAGGTCCTGGCGCGCGCCTCGCACCTGCCGCAGATCGACCGCGAGCGGATCGTCCACCTGGTGCGGCTGAAGCAACTGCTCGATCAGAAGTACGGCCTCAACGCCGACGGGGTGCTGCCGCAGATGCGCCGCCTCGGCCTGCAGGGCGGGCTGCTGCACGTCGACGATGCCCCCAAGCTCGAGAGGCTGCTTTCCGACGGCGCCCCCGAGGCAGCGCTGCTGTTCGTCTACGAGCTGATGGGGCGCATGCGCGCGGTCATCCTCGACCCGGAGCAGACCGAGGGTGACGAGCGCATCTATCACAAGCGCCACATCGCGGCCGGCATCCCCTCGATGTACGGAACCTACTTCGAGCCGAAGTTCGTCGCGCTGGGCCTGACCTTCCGGCTCGAGCGGCTCGCCGCGCGCCTGCTCGAGCAGATGGTGCGCCGCAGCCTGCGCGGCCACTTCAGCCGCAAGACGCTGCGCCAGAGCGTGCGCACCCTCGAGCTGTTCAACCAGGGGTTGGGCTTGGTGGGCGTGGTCAACGAGGGCTTCTCCTCGCACCTCAAGATGCTCTGCTACAGCCTGAAGACCCCCAGCTTCTCGCTGACGCAGTTCATCAACCTGTTCGAGTTCTTGGCCAACGGCGTCAAGCAGATCATCCGCGACTACTTCCTGCGCCAGCACGAGGAGACGCTGCAGCTCGTGCTGCGCGACTACCTGGCGCGTCGGCAGGGGCCAGAGCTCGACGAGCGCGAGCTGCATCTGGAGGTGCGCCGTCGGGCCGAGGAGTTCTATCGCGACCTGCTCGCCTCGGCGTTCCTGGTCGGACCGCTCGACGCCTATCTGGCCGCGATTCTCGAGCGGATCAATACGCTCAAGGACCGGCTGTGCCCCGAGGTGGTCGGCCGGGTGATGAACTTCGAGCTCGAGTCGATCTGCTCGCCGCTCGACGCGGACAGCCCGCAGCTTGACAACCAGGTCTTCCTCGGCGCCAAGGGCTACTTCCTCAAGAAGCTGCAAAGCTTTGGCTTCCCCATCCCGCCGGGGTTCATCCTCACCACCGAGGTCTTTCGCATCCGCGACGTCATCGACTCCTACCCCGAGCTGCGCCAGGAGTTCGAGGACGTTGTGCTCGGCTCCATCGCCGAGGTCGAGCGCAAGACCGGCAAGCGGCTCGGCGATCCGACCCGGCCGCTGCTGCTCTCGGTGCGCTCGGGCGCGGCGATCTCCATGCCCGGGGCGATGAACACCTTCCTGAACATCGGGCTCAACGAGCAGATAGCCGAGGGCCTGAGCCATCAGCCCAACTACGGCTGGACCTCCTGGGACTGCTTCCGGCGCTCGCTGCAGACCTGGGGGATGGCCTACGGCATCTCGCGCGATGACTTCGACAAGCTCATCATGGGCTTCAAGCGCCAATTCGGCGTGCGCGAGAAGGTGCAGTTCTCGCCGGCCCAGATGCGCACGATCGCCCTCGCCTACCAGGCGCTGCTGCGCGAGCGGGGCATCATCTTCGAGCAGGACCCCAAGCGCCAACTCCTCTCGGCGGTCATGTCGGTGTTTCGCTCCTGGGACACCGAGCGCGCCAAGGTCTACCGCAGCCGCCTGCGCATCGGCGACGAGTGGGGCACCGCGGTAGTCGTGCAGGCGATGGTCCTGGGCAACATCGGCTACGACTCGGGCACCGGGGTCCTCTTCACCAAGGACCCGCACTACGACGACCCGGGCGTGCACCTGTGGGGCGACTTCACGACGACCAGCCAGGGCGAGGACGTCGTCGCCGGGCTCGTCCACCCCTGGCCCATCTCCAAGGCCCAGCGCGACCGGCTGCCGGCCGGCGAAGAGGAGGCGCTCTCGCTCGAGACGCACTTCCCGGAGATCTACGGCGCGCTGCTCGAGAAAGCCGAGGCCCTGGTCCATAGGCACGGCTTCGGGCACCAGGAGATCGAGTTCACCTTTGAGTCGAGCCGCCGCCAGGACCTCCACATCCTGCAGACCCGCAACCAGGTGACGATGCCGCTCGACCAGCCGGTCTTCGCCACCGAGGGGATCGAGGCGCACCTGCTCGGCCGCGGCATCGGCATCGGCGGCGGGGCGCTCAACGGGCGGGCAGCCTTCGACATGGAGGACCTCGAGCGCCTTGCGCGCGAGTACCCGGACAGCCCACGCATCCTCATCCGGCCCGACACGGTGCCCGACGACATCGGGATGATCTTCGAGTGCGACGGCCTGCTCACCGCGCGCGGGGGCGCCACCTCGCACGCCGCGGTGACCGCCTGCTGCCTGGGCAAGACCTGCGTGGTCAACTGCCGCGCCCTGAGCGTTCGGGAAGAGAGCAAGCGCTGCATCATCAACGGCCTGGAGGTGCGCTCGGGCGACGCCATCGCCATCGACGGCCGCTCCGGGGGCATCTACCGCGGTAACTTCACGATCGCCATGTCGGCGATCCTGACTCCTTGCTAGAGGGGGCAAAAGCCAATGAGCGTCGAGCTGAGTTCGAAGCGACTGCTGGGCATCAACGGGTTGGGGCGCATCGGCAAGCTGAGCCTGTGGTACCAGCTCCACAGGCGCCACTTCGACGGGGTCGTCATCAACTTGGGCCGCAAGGTCGGCCGTGGCCTGGAGGACGTGTTGCACGCGGTCACCACCGACTCGACCTACGGTCCGCTCGAGCGGTTCCTGCATGGCACGGGCGCCAAGCTCGAGGCGCGGGTGCTCGACTCGGCGCAAGGCCTGCTCGAGATCGAGGGGATGCCGGTCAAGGTCTTGCGCGAGGCGCGCGACCCGGCCGCCATCGGCTGGAGGCGCGAAGGGGTCGCGCTGGTCGTCGACTCGACCGGCACCTTCCTCGACCCGACCGTTGAGCCGACCAAGCCCGCGCTGCGCGGCCACCTCGAGTCGGGCGCCAAGGTGGTCATCGCCAGCGCGCCGTTCAAAATCAAGGACAAGGCCCGACGCATGCCCGACGAGGCGGCGATGCTCGTCTACGGCATCAACCACACCGACTTCGACTCCCGCCGCCACCGCCTGCTGTCGGCGGCCTCCTGCACCACGACCGCGCTGTCGCACATGATCAAGCCGCTGCTCGACTCGCAGAGCACCGCGGAGATCCTGACCGCCTCGATGTCGACCATCCACGCGGCGACCAACACCCAGAGCGTGCTCGACTCGGTGCCCAAGGACGCAGCGAGCGACCTGCGCAAGACGCGGGCGGTCTTCGAGAACATCATCCTCTCGACCACCGGCGCGGCGAACGCGCTCGAGGAGATCCTCCCGGCCATCCGCAACGTCGGGTTCATGGCCGACTCGGTCCGGGTGCCCAGCTCGACCGTCTCGCTGATCAACCTGAACCTGACCTTCAACACCCAGCTCGACGAGAAGGGCGAGCCGGTGATCACCCGCGAGCTGCTCAACGGCATCTACCAGGCCGCGGCCGAGGGCCCGCAGCGCGGCCTGCTCGTCTACAGCGACGCGCAGAACGTCTCGGCGGACCTCAAGGGCAAGCTCGCCTCGGTGGTCATCGAGGGACACGAGAACCACACCCGCGTCGCCTTCCTGAACATCCCGCCGGGCCGGCTGGCCGCCCTCGGGGTCAAGAGCGAGAGCCCGCTGAGGCTCCCGGTGACGCACGCCAAGGTGTTCGGCTGGTACGACAACGAGTACGGCAGCTACGTCTTCTGCCTCAACGAGCTGGCCATCTACGTGGACAAGCGGATGGGCTAGGCCCCACAGCGCCGGCCGCATCCCAGAGCTGCCGCCTTTTCGTCAGATCCCTGCTGGGCACCCACAAAGAACGGGGGCGAGCCGCTGAAAGGCTCGCCCCCGTCCTCGGACGTGGCAGGGGAACTGCCGACTGACAGCTTAGGCCGCCGCGGAGGGCTGGTCCTTGTTCTGCTTCGGCTCCGGCGGGTCGGTCAGCGAGATCGACGAGTCGGGCTTGCGGAAGAACGCCTCGGGGTCCTCGAGCACCAGCGCCTCGCGCAGCACCTCGTCCATGTGCTCGACGGGGATGATGCGCAGCGCGTCGCGCACGCGCTTGGGGATCTCGCGGATGTCCTTCTTGTTCTCCTTGGGGATGAGGATGGTCTTCAGCCCGCCGCGGTGGGCGGCCATGATCTTCTCCTTCAGCCCGCCGATGGCCAGGATGCGGCCGCGTAGGGTGATCTCGCCGGTCATCGCGACATCCTTGCGCACCGGGATGCGGCCGAGCGCCGAGATGATCGTGGTGGCCATGGTGATGCCCGCCGACGGACCGTCCTTGGGGATGGCGCCTTCGGGCACGTGGACGTGCAGGTCGTAGCTCTCGAACATCTTGCGGTCGATGCCGAAGCGCTCGGCACGGGTGCGCACGTAGCTCATCGCCGCCTGCGCCGACTCCTGCATCACCTCACCGAGCTTGCCGGTGATGATGAGCTTGCCCTTGCCCGGCATGACCGAGGCCTCGATGACCAGCAGCTCGCCGCCCAGCTCGGTCCACGCCAGCCCGGTGACCAGGCCGATCTGATCCTGCTTCTCCGCCTGGCCGTAACGGAAACGGCGCGGGCCGAGGTACTTCGGCAGGTTCTTGGAGGTGATCACGCGCGGCTGCTCCTTGCCGTTCTTGATCACGTCGCGGGCGACCTTGCGGCAGATCTTGGAGATCTCGCGCTCGAGCGACCGGACGCCGGACTCGCGGGTGTAGAACTGCACGATGCTGCGCAGCGCCTTGGGGGTGATCTTCACCTCGACGCCCTGCAGGCCGTTGTCCCCGAGCTTCTTGGGGATGAGGTAGCGGCGGGCGATGGAGATCTTCTCGAGCTCGGTGTAGCCGGCCAGCCGGATGACCTCCAGGCGGTCCTGCAGCGGCGCGGGGATGCCATGCAGGGTGTTCGCCGTACAGATGAACATCACCTTCGACAGGTCGTAGTCGAGGTCGAGGTAGTGGTCGTTGAAGGTGTGGTTCTGCTCGGGGTCGAGCACCTCGAGCAGCGCCGCCGAGGGGTCTCCGCGGAAGTCGGTCGACATCTTGTCGACCTCGTCGAGCAGGAAGACCGGGTTCGACGAGCCCGCCTTCTTCAGGGACTGGACGACCTTGCCGGGGAGCGCGCCGATGTAGGTGCGCCGGTGGCCGCGGATCTCGGCCTCGTCGCGCACCCCGCCCAGCGACAGGCGCACGAACCGGCGACCGGTCGAGCGGGCGATGGAGCGGCCCAGTGAGGTCTTTCCGACGCCCGGAGGCCCGACGAAGCACAGGATGGGGCCCTTGACCTTGTCGACGAGCGACTGGACGGCCAGGTACTCGGTGATGCGCTCCTTGACTTTGCGCAGCCCGTAGTGGTCCTCGTCGAGGATCTTCTCGGCCTCGGTGATGTCGAGCTTGTCCTTGGTCGTCTCGTACCAGGGCAGCGAGAGGATCCAATCGATGTAGTTGCGCACGACCGTGGCCTCGGCGCTCATCGGGCTCATCATCTTGAGCTTCTTGAGCTCCTTCTTGACCTTGAGGGTCGCCTCCTTGGACATCTTCTTGTTGCGGATCTTCTCCTCGAGCTCCTGAACCTCGTTCTTGAACTCGTCGCGCTCGCCGAGCTCCTTCTGGATGGCCTGCATCTGCTCGTTGAGGTAGTACTCCTTCTGCGTCTTCTCCATCTGCTTCTTGACGCGAGTACGAATCTTCTTCTCAACCTGCAGGATCTCGATCTCGCCCTGCATCAGCTCGTAGAGCTTCTCGAGCCGCTTGGCCGGGTCCTCGGTCTCGAGGATGGCCTGCTTGTCGTTCAGCTTGAGCGACAGGTGGGCGACGATGGTGTCGGCCAGCCGCGCCGGGTCGTCGATGGTGGCCACCGACATCAGCATCTCGGGCGGGATGCGCTTGTTGAGCTTGACGTAGCCCTCGAAGACCGCGTGCACCGAGCGCACCAGCGCCTCGAGCTCGACCGAGCGCTCGGTCTGCTCGGCGACCTCCTCGGCCTCGACCTGAAAGAAGTGGTCGTTGGGCAGGAACTTGCGGATATAAGCGCGCTTCTTGCCCTCGACGAGCACCTTGACCGTGCCGTCGGGCAGCCGAAGCAACTGGATGATGGTGCCCAGCGTGCCCATCCCGAAGATGTCCTCGGGCACCGGCTCGTTGGTCTTGGCCTTCTTCTGAGCGGCGAGAAGGATTTCCTTGTCGTGGCTCATCGCCTCTTCAAGGGCATTGATCGACTTCTCGCGCCCGACGAAGAGGGGCACGACCATGTGCGGAAAGACGATGATGTCCCGCAGTGGCAGCAGAGGCACCACGCGCCCCTTCTTTTCAGCCGGATCCTTCTTGTCGTCGTTGCGGAAGAACATGAGCGTTTTTTCCCCTGCCCTCTGCGGGCCCGCCCGGTCGCCAGCCGTCCTGCCGCCGCCGGGGGTCTGTCCAGCCATCGAAGGCGTACTGCCGCCCTGAAAAAGCTGTCGAGTGTATAACACGCTGATTCGCGCGAATTCGACGACTTGATGGGGCTGCCTGCGCTGGCGCGCTGCGGGAGAGGCTCGTTCCGCGGCCTTTCGACCGAAGCCGATTTCCTACCCGCGGGGATCAACGCGCGGCGCGAGGCGTTCAGTTCCCATCCGCCCGCGGGCCGCATGACACGGGCGCTCGCTGGCCAGAGTGCTCCGCGACAGCTCGCGGCTTGCCCCTCGACCCGACGCCCGTGCTCAACCTCGAGGAGCATCGGAGATTCGCGACAACCTTTGGTTCCGGTCCCCCCGAGACGCCGGGCCGCCAGCACGAAGGCTGGCGCTCCGGCCCTCCTTGCAGCCCTGTCAGTTCAAGTCACAGCCGGCCAAGGGGCCAGTAACGAGCTCAGGGTGAGCGGAACCGGACGGAGTCGAAGAAGGTTTTCTCGACGCCTCTTCAGCGCAGCCGCAGCAGTCCGCGGGGTTGCCCCTGGTACGGCTGCCCGCCCTCTGGCCCCCACACCTTGCCGTTGGGCAGGAAGCTGCCGGTGGCGACCGGATCGAGCAGCTCGATCGCCGTCGAGTCCTTGCGGGTTGCGACGAAGACGCCGGCGACGACCTCGGCCAGCCAGTCATGCGGGGCCGCGAGGAACAGCGAGCCGCGGTCCGGGTGGTCGTGCGCGCTCGCGCGCACCAGGCGGCTCGTCCCGTAGTCGATCAGAATGTGATGGCCGAAGTACGCCGCACCTATCCGCTCCCGCGCCGACAGCCACAAACCCTCGGACGTGGCAGCGAGCGCAAAGACCGATTCCACCTGGCAGCTCTCTCCGGCCGAGTCGGCGTACGGTGGGCTTATCCGCTCATGCCCCTGCCCGCCGGGCGGCAGCTTGTAGAAGACGCCTGCAGCCTGGGCGAGCCCCACCGCTATCGAGCCGTCGGGGAGCCGGGCGACCCCGCGCGACAGCTTGCCGCCCAGGTCCACCTCGATCATCTCTGCGCCCGCGGCCTTGAAGAGCCGGCCATCGGTCTCGTCCCGCCCGGTCGCCACGTAGAGCACGCCGTGGCCATCCTCGGCGGCAGAGTGCAACACGCGGTCGGCAAGCTGCCCGCCGTCCGCGAGCGGTCCGCGCACCTTCTGGCCGTCGGGCGAGTAGACGACCAGGGCGCTCTTACCCGAAGCGTCGGTACCGCCGACAAGAATGCCGTCATGCACCTTGGCGAGCAGACGCGGCTTGCGGATCTCGGGCACGGACACCTGGCCGATCGTTCCGCCCGCGCTGCTCAGCGCAATCACCGCCTCCTTCGAGGGATCGGCGATCCAGAGGTTGCCGGCATAGGTGACCTCGACGGTCACCCAGGTGCAGCTCTCCTCGCTGTCGGCCCAGTGGGCGCCGACGTCGACGTGCACCCGGGTGTCGGCAAAACCCGGCCCAACCTCCGACTCGAGCAACTGCACGAGAACCTGGCCGCCAGCGCCCGCGAACGAGCCCTGCCGGCTGACACGGGGGTGGTCGACCTCGGGGCCGTCGAAGACCACCGCGCGGCCGTCCGTCTCGGCGCTGCAATCGATGGTGACGAGATCACCGATGCGAAGCAGCCCGCTCTTGTCCGGGTTGCAGGCGAGCGTCGGACCTGCCCGCTCGCAGCGCGGCGTGACGTGGATCTCTCCGGCATCGCCGCCGGCACCCGAGCCCGCGTCAAGGCTGCTCTGGATCTCCTGCGGACACGCGGCCAGGCCCAGCGCCCACAGCGCGGCCATCGCCACCCGGACCGCGCGACTGGTCGTGCGGCTGCCGGACCTGTCTGCCTTCTGGTCCACGTGCACCTCGTCGGATCGCGCCGGCTCCATCGCCTCGACACGGGCGAGGCGCCCGGGGGCGCGCCGGGCTTGCGCTCTACTCGAGCCGGGTCAGCCGGAGGAGGCCGGCCGGGTTGTAGGTCTTGTCCACGCGCCGTGAGCCGCCGATCTCCTCTAGGCTCGTCAAATCGAAGCGCGACAGCCGCACGTTGCCCACCGTCGGGCCGCTGTTGTCGAGGGCGACGATGACATTGCCGGTCGAGACCATCGCGCGGATGTCGGTGTGCTCGGAGGTCGTGGCCGACTCCTGGAGGACCCCGAGCGTCGGGCTGAGGCGAATCAGGCCTGCCCGGCTCGTGCTGTAGGTACCGACGATGACCGTCGAGTCCGGCAGCGGCAGGAACGAGGCGAAGGACGCGGTGAAGTAGCCGTGCTCGATCGCCGCGCACCCGCGCGGCTCGTACGTGTTCTCGTCGTATAGGCAGATTGCCCGCCGGTTGTTCGCCGAGGCCATGATCATTCCGTCGGCCCGCCGGCAGATGCTGGTGAACTTGAAGCTGTCGGCCGTGAGCTGGTGGGGGACGAACCGCAGCAGCTTGCCCGTGCGCGGGTTGAAGACCGCGATACCCCAGACCTCGTCCTCGTTGGCGCCTGCTACCCAGAGCTCGCCGCGCGAGGAGAGCGCCATCTGCTGCGGCGTCGGCGAGGCGTACCGCGCCTCCCAGAGCGTCTTGCTGGTGTACGGGTCGGTGTCGTCGAAGGCGAAGGGCTGCTGCTGGACGCCCTGGCGATTGAAGATGCGGATGGTCTTGAGGCTGTGGCTGGAGACGATGATGTCGCCGCCGGGAAGCTGCTGGAGATCGGCGACGCCCTGAATGCCGAGCGGACCGACCGGCTGGCCGAGGTAGGTGCCGTCGGAGGCGAAGGCGAAGATGCCTTGGCCGTTCGGGCTCGAATCACCGAGCCAGTAGTTGCCGAGCACCTCGATGTCGACGCTGCCGCGGCCGAACTGCGACGCGTCCGCGGAGTCGCGCACCTCGTAGGTGACCCGCACGGTCGAGTCGGCGAACGAGAGCGGATGGTAGTAGCCGGGGGCGCCGGTGCTCAGGCTGAAGATGAAGACGCCCGACTGCACGCCCTCGGTCAGCACGACGCCGCCGGCGGGCTCGGCCGAGACGACAGGCGCGCCGAGCGAGCGGCCGCCGCTCGCGACGCTGCAGGTGATCTCGACTGGGGTGTTGACCGCCACCGCCTGCGTCGGGCCCGAGCAGTCGACGGCGATGACCCCGGACCAGTCGCCCCCGTCGCCGCCCGTGCTCGAGCCGCCGTCAGACCCGCTCCCGCCGTCCGGCCGCACGATGCCCGGAGGTCCGCCGTCGGCGCCCGGGCCGTCCTCGTCGTTCGGTATCTCGGGGCAGTTGCACAGACCGAGGGTACTCACGAGAATCGCCAGCCTCTTCCAGCCCGGGTTCGTCATGCGACAGAAGATACACGACGCGAGGAGCAGGCAGAACGAGGGGTCGGGGGCAGAGTTGGTCCTCGCTTCGACCTCGCCGTTTCGCCAGTCGCTGCTGCGGGCCGCGGGGGTCGGCTTCCGCGCCGAGGCCCCGGGGGTCGAAGAGCATGTGCCGCCGGGCCTTTCGCCCAAGCAGCTCGCCCGGAGGCTGGCGCTGCTCAAGGCCGAGGCGGTCGCTTTCCGGAATCCTGGCGCGCTCGTCATCGGCTCCGACCAGACCGCCGAGCTCGACGGCGCGCTGCTGCGCAAGCCCGGGTCGCGCGCCGCGGCGCGCCGGCAGCTCGAGGCCATGGCGGGCAGGTCCCACTGGCTGCACACCGCGGTCGCGTTGCGCCGCCTCTCGCCTCCACTTCGCCGGGTCGCGGTCGAGTCGATCAAGCTGACGATGCGCAGGCTGACGGCTCGCGAGATCGAGGCCTATCTCGACACCGACGAGTGGCAGGGCTGCGCGGGCAGCTATCGCATCGAGGGCCGGGGCATCCTGCTCTTCGACTCGGTGCGGGGCGACTACCACGCCATCGTCGGCCTGCCGATGCTGCGGCTCGTCCGCATGCTGCGCGAGGCCGGCGTGAGGCTGCTCGGGTAGCGGCGCCGAAGCGAGTGACTGTCTTGGATGGCACGAGCCCAAGCCCCGCCCACCCCGAGCGTAGGGGCGGGCCAGCGGTCGCCCCGAAGTCGAGCAACTGTCTTGAATCTCAAGAGCCCGAGCCCGGCCCGCCGGTCACCCCGAGCGTAGGCCGAGCTTGCGAGGCCGAAATCGAAGGGGCACGTCGGAGTGGGCTGACAACCCGTTCCTGGAATGCCTTCTCCGGAGGGAATTCATGGCTTTCTACGTCTACTTGCTTCGGTGCGCGGACGAGTCGTTGTGCGTAGGCCACAGCGACGATTTAGAGCGGCGAATTGCCCAACACCGCGCGGGCGAGCCGCCGTGCTACTCCTCGACTCGGCGGCCGGTGGTGCCGCTTTGGTCCCACGAGTTTCCCTCGCGCGAGGAAGCATTGGTTCGCGAGCAGCAGGTCAAGAGGTGGAGCCGGCCGAAGAAGCTCGCGCTCGCTCGGAACGACTGGGCGCAGGTTTCGAGACTTGCCCGCGGGCCGAACAGGCGACGACAGAGACGCTCTCCGTTCACCCCGAGCATGTCGAGGGGCTTGTGCTCGATGCCGCGCGCCTCTCGACTCCGAGGCTCCCGCTGGTCGCCTCTACGCTCGGGGTGACCGGAGTGGGCGGGCCGAGCTCAAAGCGATTTCCCGACACCTCTTGCGCGTAGCTACCCGAGGAACGGGGCAGGCGCAGTCGAAGCGGCCCCTCGACAAGCTCGGGGTGCCCGAAGGGCCGTCTCACCGCGCGAGGCGCCTCGCGAGATCGACCTGCCCGACGACGTAGGGCACCGCGGTGTCCACGCGCAGGATGTGTGGCCCGAGCGTGAAGCGCTGGAAGCCGCGCTGCTCGAGCAGCTCGACCTCGTAAGGGATCCACCCGCCCTCGGGGCCAATGGCGACGACGGCGGGCTCGGCCCCCGCTCCGACCTCGCAGCCTTCGATCCCGGTGTCGGCAATCGGGTGCGCGATGAGGCGCTTCGAGCCGGCGGCGCAGAACGCGTCGAGCTCGTCCTCGACGAATGGCTTGAAGCGCCGGCGCACCCGCACCTCGGGCAGCACCGTGTCGCGTCCCTGCTCCAAGCCGAGCAGCAGGTGTTCGCGGACCTTCTCCTCGGCGAGCAGCGGCGAGTCGAAGTAGCTCTTCTCGACGCGGAAGCTGTTGAGCAGCACCAGCCGCTTGATGCCGAGCGAGGCGATCGCCTGCAGGACCTTCTTGAGCATCTTCGGTCGCGGCATCGCGAGGATGAGCGCCACCGGCGAAGGCGCGGGCGGCGCCGAGTCGAGCTCGACGGCGAGCGAGACCTCGTCTTTGGAGACCGAGAGCACCCGCCCGCGGCCGATCTGTCCGCCGAGGCGACCGACGACGAGCTCGTCACCGACCGCCGCGCGATGGACCTCGTGCACGTGCTTGGCGCGGCGGCCGAGGAGCCGGACGTGGTCGCTGGAGGTGAAGTCTTCGTCGAGGAGGAGGATGAGGTTCAAGGCGCGGGCAGCATAGCGGGTAGCGCACAACCCGCGGCATCCGGAGCGCCAGCCTTCGTGCTGGCGCGTCGTACTGGCGCCGTCGTGCCGGCCCCACTCACTCCGCCGGATCGCCACCGTTCGTGCTGGCCCCGCTCCCCGCAAAGCCACGAATCCCTTGACTCCGAGGCTCCCGCTGGCCGCCTCTACGCTCCCAACCAACAGCCCCATCTTTGCTAGGTCACAGCCAGCGAAAGCACAGGCGAAGAGCTCGAGGTGGCTCAGGGTGGCCCTCGGCTCCGGCCTCGCAAGCTCGGCCTACGCTCGGGATGACCGGAGGGCGGGTGCTCATCGACAGCCCTGTTGGTTCAAGGTCAGAGCCGGCCAAGGGACCGGTAACAAGCTCGGCGATGACCGAAGTTCGCCCAAGTTGCTTGGACAAGGGCGGAATGGACTTTGGCGTTCACCGATGCGGCCGGGCAGCGCGTCTTCGTCGACGGGGAGGCGCTCGCCGGTGAGGGGCCGTTCGCGGGCGAGGAGCTCGGGACAACGCAGAAGCTGAACTGGTCGCTGCGCGCGTCGGTCTCCTTGGCCTCAAGCTGCTCTGCGGCCATGTAGGCCGGCGTCCCGACGATGGCCCCCGCGACGGTCGCCTCCAACGCGGGCAAGGGGCCCGCTTCGTCCGGCCCGACGGGCTCGCGCGCCTGGAGCCTGGCGAGCCCGAAGTCGGAGACCCGGGCGCGCCCGTCGGCGCCGACGAGGACGTTCTCCGGCTTGAAGTCGCGATGCACCAGGACCGGCCGCGTGAGCCGCGGCGAGCCCCTCCAAAGCGGCCAGGAACGCCTTGAGGATTTCCCTGGGGCTGCGCGGTTGGGCCTGGCGCCAGGCCCGGAGCGTCTGGCCGGTCACCAGCTCCATCGCGATGAAGACCTGGTCGCCGAGCTGGCCGACGTCGAAGGCCGAGACGACGTTCGGATGGGACAGGCGCGCGGCGGCCTGAGCTTCGCGCTGCAGCCGGCCGCGGCTTCTCTCCGAGACGCTGCCCGTTCCGGGCTCGGGCTTGACCAGCTTGATGGCCACGCGCCGATCGAGCTCCGGGTCGCGTAGATGGCGCCCATCGCGCCTTCGCCTATCTGCATCGAGCAGCAGGTAACGGCCCGCCTCGGTGCCGCAAGAGAGAGCGCGGTGGGGCGACGGTCGGAGCGAACCGTCTCCAGGAGTTCGCAGTCGCCCAGTGCAGCCGGCCCCGAGGCCGTCATCTTGTTCGGTTGGGGCGAGCGCGGGCGGTCGGGTATTCGTCAGTCGAGTGTTGGGGGTGAACCGAGGGCAGAGGCTGTGGCATCGAGCGTGTTGCGCCGGGCAAGGATGATAGGCCGCGCGGGTCGCGAACAGGCGCCTTGAAGCAGGCCTGCCAGACATGCCGGCGAACCCTGTGGCCGCTCCAGCCCGTGCTCGACTTCTGGCCGGGCGCATTGCCATGCGCCCCTACCGACCCGCGGCCGCCATGCACGGGGCACCGGGCGCCGCTTCCGGCCAGTGCTCGACTATCGGGAACCGCGCGCGGATCTCGCGAACCGGGAACGCCTCGAAGTGCCACCACTCGATGCGGAGGCCGCGCCAGCCGGCGGCGATCATCACCTCGCGCAGCAGCTTCCGATTCTCCACCTGTTCGCGGGTCAGCCTGCCCTCGGCCAGGAAGCGCGCCTCGTGGCGCGGCTGAGCGAGCGGGCCAAAGTGATCGAAGGGCGTCCCCATGTCGAGGGCCGCGCCCGACTCGTCGGCGATGCTGATGTCGACCGCGGCGCCGTGGTTGTGCATCGAGCCCGGGTCGGGCCGCGCGACGTAGCGCTGCATCGGCGTGCCCGCGACCAGGGACCACATCCGGCGCTGCACCGCGCGCGGCCGCAGGCAGTCACCGAGCAGCAGCCGCCAGCCCGGCCGCCGTCGCGTCAGCTCCTGCTGCGCGAGGGCAAGCTTCTCTGCCGCCTCGCGCCGCAGCCAGCAGGCGCGGCCCGCGCCGTAGACCGCCTCGCCCATGAAGTTCTCGGCGACCGCGTACTTCAGCCGCACCAGCACCTCGGGCGCGAGGTCGCGCACGTCGACCATCCCACGGCGCACCAGCGCGAACGAGGTCTCCGAGGCGCACGCGGGCCCGAGGTGCGCGGTGAGGTCGGCGCTCGAGATGCTCGCGAGCGCCGGCGCGCTCGACGAGACGACGAGCAGTACGAAGAGGATTCGCAGCATGTGAGAGGGAGCTTCCCGCCGGACTTCGGGCGGCCTGACTGATCTATACGTCCCCGGCCCTGCGCGTCGGACGAGCCAGAAACGGCCCGCATTCTAGATCGCGTCGGGTCACTTCCAGCCTGACCGGAGGCAGGGCCGAAGAGCAGCAAACCGGCTGTCTCGCAGTGCTCCACGGGCGCGAGCGATCGAATGCTCACGCACGAGCCCGACTTCGACACGGCTAGGCATGCGAGAGAGCGAGATCGCTGCGTGACCGATCTTTCCGCCGTCCGACTGTCGAGGCGCATTCCACTTTGGCCTTGAGGATGAGCAAGCGGCCCGCGGAAGGCTTGCTTTGCTGGCAGATCGAGCGTGGACCCGTTCCAGCAGTTGTGTTCGATGGTCGAGCGACGAATCCGCGCCCCTCGTCGAGTTGCGTCCAAAGCCTCTCGTCCAACTCGGTTCTCGCCACCTGCTCTCGGCGCCCGTCGAAGGTGAGCCGATTGAGCAGGGTCGCCGAGGCTTCCTTCGCCGCGTCAAGTAGGAAGCGCGCGCGGCCGCTCACGCGGTCCTTGGCGGTCTTTGAATTGGTGGCGTGCACCCGCTCGTCGAGCCAGGTCTGGAGCCGCTCGCGATTCTTGCGCGGCTCTTCGGCGAGGCTGTGTTTGTCCAGAGGTAGCGAGAGGCCATCGCGGCTGCGAAACCCGTCTCGACTTGGTGCACTCGAACACCGAGCTGGTTACGGTCAGCGCGCCTCGGACGAAGGGGCACCTTCGTTTCATTGATTCGGCGCCGGGCCACGGTCCTGCGAGATCGAATTGAGAAAGGCCTTCGTGCCGGCAGGGTCGAGCAGGTAGCCGCCGAGCATCTCGAGCGCCTGCGCTTCGGTGAGCGCGTCCTGGAACTTGCTCAACCGGTACTCCGGAATGCGTGCGAGCAGCCCGCTCGCCGTCTCCGGCGCCGCCCAGAATTCGTCGCCCGCGATCTCCCGAATGGCGGCTTCGAAGGAAGCGTGCGCGATGCCCGCGCCCCGGATCTTGAGCAGAAAGTTGTCCGCGACGACCTTCCAGCCCTCACGCCATTCCAGCGCGTACTTGAGCGTGTGGTTGATTCGCCCTCCGGCAAAGGTCCACCAGCGCGCGCCGTCCTCGTCGAGCTGCACGGCCAGCGGCCGCCGCAAGGTCTCGCCGAGGTCGGCCCGCCTCGCCTCGATGGCCCGCCTCGCCGACTCGCAGAGGTATGGAAGCGCGCTCTCTTCGACGAGCAGCGCCTTCATCCTCTGGGCGAGCTCGAAGCTCAGCAGCGCCGGGACGAACCCGCCCCAGCTCGGCTTCTGCCCTCGCGGCGCTTCCCGCACCCGGACCGTCTTCTCTTGGTGGTTCACCTGCTCGACGAGCCATCCTCGGCCGGCGAGCAGGAACGCGCTCATCTGCTCGACGAGCCGGTCCACGAAGCTCTGCTCGAGCGAGCCGAGGTCTCCTCCGGTCGCCGTCTGCACGCGATAGAGGACCGGGCTCGAAAAGACCGCGTAGAGTTCGCTGAAGTTGCGCCTTCCGAAGACCCGCTCCGCCCTCTCGCCCATCGACAGCAGGCCGCCCGACTCGAAGAGGAAGTCGATGCCCTTCATGTGCTCGACCAGCTCGTCGAACTCGGGACGCGCGATGCCGGAGAAGTCGGGCACGACGTGGAGCTGCTCCCAACACCTCTCCGCGCTGATGGCTCCGTATTGCAGGGTGAGCGCAAAGAGCTGATGCACGAGCACCGGCCAACAACGCATCTGCACCGGGACCGCTTCTACCCAGCCCTCGCGCGCGAGCTCGACCAGGGCGGCGGCCTGCAGCACCGCCTCCTCGTCCTCGCAGTAGAAGCTGGTGTTGGCCGTCTGCCCAGTGCGCCTTCCGGTGCGTCCCATCCGTTGCAGGAACGAGGAGACGCTGCTCGGCGCATTGGCCTGCAGGACACGGTCGAGGTCGCCGACGTCGATGCCGAGCTCGAGAGTGGAGGTGCAGACGATGCAGGCGTTGGTGCCGTGGTGGAAGCGCTCCTCGGCTGCACGCCGCTCGTCGAGCGAGACCGAGCTGTGGTGGACGAAGACCTCGGTGCCGCGCCCGCGCATCCGCTCGGCTACCGCTTCGGTGAGCGCTCGGCTCTGGCAGAAGAAGAGGCTCTTCGCGTCCGCCGCCTTTCGCGAAGCCTCCTGCGCGAGGGCGGCGACGCTCTCGTGCATCGAGATGGAGACCTCGCGCCTCGCGGGGCTCTTGGGCGGATTGACCACCACACCCTCGCGCGCCGAGGTCCCGCGCAGCCACTCGAGGATCTGCTCCGGGTTGCCCACAGTCGCGCTCAGGCCGACTCGCTGCAGGTCGTGGCGCGAGCTCCGGCGGTGGCGCTCCAGAACGCTCATCAGGTGCGCGCCGCGGTCGGTCCCGGCGAGCGCGTGCACCTCGTCGATGATCACCATCCGCAGGTCGGCGAAGACCTTGGGCGCCGGGAAGCGCGGGGAGAGCAGCATCACCTCCAGCGACTCCGGGGTGGTCATCAGGATCTCGGCCGGCTCGCGGATGAAGCTGCGCTTGTCGCGCTCGGCGGTGTCGCCGTGCCAGACGAAGCGGCGCAAGCCGACCATCTCCGCGTAGGTGCCGAGCCGCTCCTCCTGGTTGTTGAGCAGCGCCTTGATGGGCGCGACGTAGATCACGCCCACGCCTTGCGCCGGCGCCTCGATCAGGTTCGCCAGCGCGGGAAAGACCGACGCCTCGGTCTTTCCTCCCGCCGTCGGCGCGAGGACGACCGCGTTCTTGCCGTCGAGGATCGCCTCGCCTGCCAGCTCCTGGACCGGCCGCAGCGAAGTCCAGCCGAGCCGCGACGCAATCGCCTGCTGCAGGCGCGCGGGGAAGCGCGCGAAGGTGCTCACCTTCAGAACTCCAGGACGTAGCCCTTGTCGTCGTCGGGCTCGGGGTCGTAGGGCGGCTGGCCCTTCATCTTGCGCTGCTCGAAGTCGTTGGGCTCCTTCGGCTCGAACTTGAATTCGCGCGTCGGGTCGTATTCCGGGTGCTCGTCCACCAGGTCGAGCACGTTGACGAGCTGGCGCAGGAACTGGCGCGGCACGACGCCGACGTCGCCCTTGAATCCCTTGGTGACCTCGTCGACGAGCCTGCGGATGAATTCGGCGGTGACCTTGCTCTCGAGCTGCGCGCGGTTGGTCGTCGGGTAGAGCTCGCGCAGCCGCAAGGCCACGTCGGTGAGGCGCGGCTCCTTGAAGGGCTCGAGCGCGAGCTGCGCCTGGCGCAGGCTGGCGAAGCCGTTCTGCTGCATGAAACGAATCCGGTCGTCGAGCGGCTGCAAGCCCGCGACGCCGCGCTTGGTGTCGAAGAAGTCCGGCGTGCCGGTGAAGACCCAGAGCAGGCCGTGATACCGGTCGCTCGCGTCGAGGATCTGCCGGATGCCGTTGAGCGACTTGCCGCGCACGTCGGCCTTCATCCGCAGGATGGTCTCGGCCTCGTCGATGACGATGACCAGGCCGCGGTAGCCGGCCGCCTTCACGATCTCGAGGATGCCGTGGAGGTAGTCGAGCGCGTCGCGGCCGGTGATGTCGCCCTTGATACCCGCGAGCTTCTTCTGGTTCGAGGCGACGTTGCCGCTGCCGGAGAGCCAGGAGAGCAGCGCGCCGGCCTCCGCGGCTTTGCCCTCCTGCTTGAGCGCGAAGAGGGTGCTGAGCACCCGCGCCATGTCCTCGGGCGCCTTGCCGCCGGTGAGCGAGGCGATCTCCTCGCCCATGCGCTTCTGCACGAGCTTGTCGAAGTCGGGCGACGCCTCGTCCTCGCCGCCGGCGACGAGCGCGTCTTCGACCTTGGCGATCCAGCGGTCGACGACGTCGCCGAGGGCGCCGCGCGGGCAGGAGCTCGTGCCCAGCTCCTGGACGACCTTGCGGTAGACGTCGTCGAAGCGGTGGAAGTGGAGGTCGTTGTCGGAGACGACGACGAAGCTCGTCGCGAAGCCGCGCGCCTGGGCGTCGAGGACGGCGAGCCGGGCCATGAAGGTCTTGCCGCAGCCGTAACCGCCGCGCAGGAACTTGAAGCCGCCTTCGTTCGACTCGGCGAGGTCGAGTTGCCGGGCGATCTCGGCGCGCTGGCGCTCGATGCCCACCGCGAAGGCGTCGAGTCCGCGCTCGGGAACGACGCCCGAGCGCAGGCGTTCAAAGATGTGCTCGACGTCGCGCTTGCTCAGTCCCATCTCAATCCCCGTGTTCGTCTTGCTGGAAAGTGGCCTCCGCCCGTGTCCTGACGAGCGGCCGTAGGCCCCCGCTCACCCTGAGCGTAGCTCGCGACGCTCCAGCGCCGAGAGCAGAGTCGAAAGGCCTCTCGCCGCCTCACGCTCGAAATGAGCGCGCTTGGCAAGTCAAGAGGGACTTCCCGACACCTCTCGAGCGCGCGAGACCTCGTTGGCCTCGTTCCCCATCCGTTTCTCATCCCTTTGCGCGCCTCTTGCGCGGCGAAGGTCCGCCCTTGCGACCGGAAGAGGTGACAGGTGCATCCGGCTCCTTCGCGGGCTGCAGCACTCGGGCCGCCTCCAGATGACCTCGGTACCACTCGCCGTGTGGCAAATCGCTTCCTTCCCGGGGCGGCGCGAAGCGGCCCTTTTCAAAGAGCTGCGCAAGCATCGCCCGAACCTCATGGTTGGCAAGCTTGAGCACCCTCGCCGTTTCCCGAATCAACTCCAAGGTCGAGAGCAGCGGTCCGCCAAAGAGCGTCGAAAAGATCCGCCGTTGCTTTCGGTCGTCGGTCGCCAGAGGGAGTTCCAAGGCGCTCGCGACGGCCATCGACTCGGCGTCCGCCTGGGAAGTCACTCTCGCGACGTGGACGAAATTCTCATGGAGCCGGCTGCCCGGTTCCCCGATGGGCCGGACCTCGAGGAGCCCCGCCTTCTCGAGCGCCCGAAGGTTGGCGGGGATGATGCCGGGATTTCCGGCCTCGTCGGGTGGCCCGTACAGAAACCGGGTCTCGCCGTGGGCGAGGGGCGCCATGAGAATCGCGGCGCCGAGCGCGCGCACCAATCGGACCTCTTGCCCCGTCGCGAGTAGGTTGAGGACGACGCACGCGTCGCAGACAATGGGCCCGAGCTTCATGGTGCTTTGTTCTCGCCGCCGACAGGTGCAGCGAGATCCAGCTCCAACACCCGCCCGTCGTCGGCCCCGGTCAGACGCCGCTCGAGGTAGAGCGAGCGGACCGCGAGCCGATTGCAGCCGAGGAAGCGCATGAGCTCGGTCTCGGAGAGCAGCGCCGCGTCATAGGCCTCGAAGGCGAGCTGGAAATAGCGCTCCGAGAAGCAGTCGGGTTGGATGCTCTCCGGCAAGTACTCCGACTCCTTCTCCGCGGCCCTCGAGCCACGGCCCTGCTTCTCCAAGCCGGCAAAGGTCCCGCGCTCGATGCAGCCAAGCGCCTCGAGACGCAGGCTCATCGCCTGGAAGGAGATTTCGTAGGCGTTCGCATAAGCGAGCAGGTCGGTGAACGTGAGGCGCCCGCCTCGCGAGCGCCGTCGCTGCGAGACCCGGCGACGCAGCCCCTCGGCCGGCATCAGCAGCTCGCGGGCGAAGGCGTCGCAGAAGACCTCGGTCGCGTCGCGGCTCTTTTGTGGCGCGGCGAGCAGCACGTCGCCCGCCTCCGGATCACGCAGGAAATGTCCCAGCTCGTGCGCGAGGGAGAGGCGGCGCCTCGCGTGCGAATGGCTCGCGCTCAGGCCGACGCACGGGCCCAGCTCCTCGCCCCATATGAAGAGGGCGGCGATGCTCGGGTCGAGAGGCAGCGAGAAGACCCGGAACCCAGCCTCCAGCTCGAGCTTGTCCTCGAGCCCCAAGACCGGTCCGTCGCCAAGGCCCAGGGTCCGGCGCACGAGCGAGGCTGCTTCGCATCCTGCGGCCTCCGGGGCGGTCTCGCCGCCTCGGGCCTGGCGGAAGGCCTCGATGAAATCCAGCGGCGCAACTGCCCTTGTGATTCCCAAGAGCGATTCGAGCTCGGCACACCAGGCGCCAAGCTGCCGAAGCCGCTCGACCCCTCGCTCGACCTCCGGCGTGTGCGCCCTTGCTTTGAACCGGGGAGAGATTTCGCCGACGACGGCGTGCTCGCGGAGAAGGTCGTTCACCTCCACGGCGAGCGAGCCAGCGAGCTTGACGATCTCTTCATTGGAGAGCCGGCGCTCGCCCTTCTCCACGGCGATCAAGGTGGGACGGGAGACACCCAACCTCTCGGCCAACTGCGCCTGGGTCATGCCCGCGCGCTTGCGAGCAGCCGCGACGCGCTCGCCGATCTTCTGGGAAGAGATCACCAGGTTGCTCCTCGCGTTCTCGCTCCTCGGTACGTCGAAAGCCGCGCTTCAACGGTGGATCCCTCCTTTGACATTGTCAAAATCTCCCGCCCATTAGATCGCCAATCTGGTGACAGAGGCGCGGCCCGGATGTCCGCTCACTGCCTCTGCGTTCGTGACGCCCCCTCTGCCCCTGCTTCAGCGGTCACTCGGACACGGCACCCGGGAGCAAGCGTTCGAAGATGGGCTCGACATCGCGTTTGCTAAGTCCCATCGGTATTCGCTCTCTCGTTGGTGGGGGGAACGGACCGGAATGAGCCCAACCCGAGAGCGGCAGTCATGCGGGCTGGACTGCCTGCCCAGCGCACGGCTCTCCGCAAGCGAGCTCCACGCATCAGGCTGCGCGAAGACCGTTGGCAGTCGCCTCGTCGATGAGGTCATGAAGCTGCGCCTCATCCAGCAACCGTTCGAAGGCCGTCGATCTGGGCCGGCGCAGTGCTTCGGCAGGAGCCAGACCAGGCCCAGCTTCAAGATCGAAGCGTCTGCGGTCGTCGGTCCAAAGGTTTTCGAGTCGATCTCGGGCGCCCTCGCGAACCTCGGGCCAATCCCGGTCCTGTCGCAGGGAGGCGAGCATTTCGCGCGTGGCAAGCTCCCGAAGGCAATTCACTACGTGGGGAAGCGCCGCACCGGCGCTGAGGCCAAAAGTCGCCGCGACGTCCTTTGTCGCCCCCCACAGCCATTCGCGTGCCCGCGGGCTCGACCATACGCGCGAAGGCGGCTCGCCCATCAGTGTCCGAACGGCGCTGCGCGGCGCGAGCAGATAAACGGCAAACGCATTGGCGAATGATTCCCGCTCGCCACTCGGGGGCTCCTCTGCGTCGATGCTGCTGCAGGCGATTGCTCTGCCGGTTGCATGGGACTCGATGAGATGGCCGAGTTGATGAGCGACCGCAAAGCGAGCAACGCCCAGGTCACCCGAGAGCACTTGGGGCCCGAGGGCGATGATGGGCGCGCCCCCTGCGCCAATGGCCCACTCGCCGAGCAGGAGGGGTAGAGGAGTGGCGCCGGCGACGACGTGCAGTCCCGCAGCGCCAAGCAGCCTCGGGAGTGGCAGCGGATCGCGAGGACCAAGGTCCACCCCCTCTCGGAACTGTTCCGCGGCGATTCGCCCGAGCTCCCAGACCTGAAGGCCCTGCGCGCGGTTGATCTCCAGGTCGTTCGCAATGCTTTCGAGCGCCGCCGCCGCGGATTCCCAGGTCGTAAGCGTGTCGACCCGCCCAACGAGCCGCTCCAACTCGGCAATCTGCGAGCTCATCAATTCAAGTCGCGGGCGAAAGCTCGCTGCTATCTGCGCGACCTGTGGCGAGGAGAGCGACTCGGGCAGCTCGAGTTGCTGGAGCGCGTCTTCTTCGCTGGGCAGGTGGTTGCGCAGCTCGGGGCCGGGGGCGATTTCTGCGCGTGCCAGGGATTCGAGAGTTCGGCGATCGCTCCCGAGTTTCCGTGCAAGCCCGTTCAAATCAAGCCCTTCGGACCAGACCCGCGCGTGAGTCCACCAACTCCACAGCAGCCTCTGGCGCATCGTCTGCCAGAGTCGCGGATCGAGAGCTGAATGGGCGCCGAACGCTCGGTCTACGGCAGTCGTCAGCCTGGCCCGGATATCTAGATTTCTGCCCACCTCCTCGAAGCCCACTTGGCTCAGCGCGCGGGTGAGCGCCGCGTTGCCTATGCGAGCAGCATCGCGAAGCCGCCGGTTCAGGTCCGCCGCGTCTCCAATTTCCGGCGGCGAGGACAGCTCGAAGCGCAATGCTTCGAGAGCAGCAAGCGGGACGACGTGCCCGCCGAGGAGCGCGTCGGCATGCTCGAGGAGACCGACCCGCTCAAGTGTGCTTCCGGTAGAGCCACCGGAGAGCGCCCTGGATACGGCGGAGGCAGCTTCCCTGCGTCTCCGTCGTTCGGCTTCGAGCTCGTCGACAAGCTCAAGCTCGAGCGGATGACTGCGCACGACCACCGGGAGCCTGCCGGGCTGCCAGCGGACGGCCGGCGAGCAGGCGATCCACTCGTGGTCTTCGACCGCCAGGTCCTGCGCCTCGTAGACAAAGCCGAACAGGCGGCTGGTGCCACCAGATACTGGTGCCACGAGCTCGGGGGCATCCCCATCGCGCAGCAATACGCGAGCCGGGCGCCGGCTGTTTGGCTGCTCCGCGTCCCTGCGGTGGACGAAGTGAATGTGCCAATCGCGTGTGGCAGGGAATGCCCTCATGGCTCCTCCCCTAAGCGCTCGAGAACAAAGCTCGTCGCTGCCTGCGCGAGTGAGGGTCCAGGCTTCATGCGTCTCAATGGCTTGAAGACCGCAGGCTTGCGCCGTTCGACGATTCGTCTAAGAACGGCGTAGGTATTGCGCCAGTCGGACGACGCCGGACTCAAGTCGGGGAAGTCAGCGTCGACGAACACGGCCAGAAGCGTCTCGCCGAGCGTTTGTGACTCGAGGAAACGAGCTTCCGGAGTTGTCAATGCAGTCACATCCACATCAGCCGGGGCCTCGAGCGCCCAGCCGAGCACTCTCGCCTCGAGCGTGTCAGGAGCCAGCGGGCGCTCGCGTGCCAGAAAGCGCTCCCAGCTCTGAAAGCACGTCGCGAGGTGGCGGGCGAGGTAGGTCTCGTCATCAGGCGCCGAAAGGCTGAAGCGGGCGATCTTCTCGCTGGCGACCTCTGGGCTCCAGCGCAGCAGGGCTGCCGCTCCCCGGGTATCCCAGGGCACCGAGAGGCGCGCCTGGCGGTGCTGCTCGACAGGCCCGAAGGCAAGGACGACCGTGGGGTCAGGTACGCGGCGAGGCCGACGGAGGCGAAGACGCAGGCGTCGGTTCCGATGGCGGCCCTGCCCGCCTTGGGCCCAGCGAGCTCGAGGACGATCTCGTCTCTCTCGAGTGCGCCCGCAGCATCGCGCAATGGCTCACCAAGCCGATGAAACAGTGGCAGCCGAGGAACCTGATCGGCGAAGAGAGCGTCGGGCCAGCCGTCTTCGGGCGCCTGGAGGTTCTTTCGGTGAAGCTCGAGCGCCTCGAGCAGTGTGTTCAGGTCGCCCATGCGTCGGAAACCTATCATGCGCCGTCGGGGAAACCGTCCTGCAGGCTTCGGTGACGCGGGAGACGGGTGCCACCGGGTCCTTGGAACATTTTTTGGCTCTGGGCTTGAGGCAGCGAGCGGTTGTCACTTTGCCCGCGTGCCTCGACTCCGAGACTCCCGCTGGTCGCCTTTACGCTCGGCATCACCGGTGGCCGCTCCAAATCGCTCGACGAGGCTCGCATGAAGTCTGGGACACTCGAGCGCGAGACCTCCCGCCAGTCCTCTCGAGCCCACCCATCAAATGGCCATCAAATACGCAAGTACCTGTTTTCTCAGCACAAAGCCGGGAGCGACGGTGCCGAGCGCGCCATCTCATCAAAAAGAACCGCACGCTAGCGCGTGCCCTCTTGGCCGCCCTCCAGCCCCCCTTCTCAGCTTCTGGAGCGCCGCCGCATCAAATGACCAGCAAGAACGCAAGCGCCCGTCTTCTCGACGGAAACCGGTCCTGAGGGGCGCAGCACGCACGTGCTCATCAAAGAGAAACCTCACACAGCCCTGTCCTCGCTCTCATGCCCCCTCACAGCCCAGAAGGGCACGTACTTCATGTACTTTTTGCCTGCGCCCACATCGTGCGGCACGACGAGGCCCTCCTCGACCGCCTCCTTGATGAGCCTCGAGGCCGTGGCGCCGTTGTGCGCCTCGATGCCGAAACGCTCGCGAACCGAGGTGTTGGTCATGAACTCCCGGTTGACGTACTTGAGGCAGGCGTGGAGGTAGCAGGCCCGCAGCCGGTCCGGCCTGTCCATCTTGGCGAGCGGCCGAGGGGCGAAGAGCACGGCACGGGTGAAGTCGCCGGTCACTTCGAAGAGCGGGGCTGGGAGTTGGTAGTACTCGGCTTGCCAAACCACCTTGTCGACGCCGGTGCCTCGTTCTTCGCAGATGCCGGCTCGGCGCATCAGGGAGGCTAGCGTCTCGTTCCGCGACTTCGGTGGCGTATCAAGGAAGCGGTCGGCCGACACCAGGGGCACGCCCGGGTTCGTTATCTCGATTCGACGATCGAAGAGTTCGATGGTCGGTCCCGTGCCGGTCGCGAACATGTCCTGGTGGATGAGCGCATTCGCGATGAGCTCGCGAATGGCCAGCGGAGGATAGGCCGGTACGGTTCTTCTAAGCGCCCTTCCGATCACCTCGTTGGAAGGCACAAGGCTGCTCACCAGATCCAGCAGCCACTTGAACCCCGAGGCATAGCCGGTCTCGCCTACCTGCTCTCTGATTGTGATGAGCCGGCCGTCACCCTGGTAGACGATGACGCGCACGGCCTTTCGCCGGAGACCACGAAACTCATTCAGGCGCCTGGCGAAGAGGAGCGCGCCGAGATTGGTGATGGTCCACCCCCCGGCTTCGCACGTTCGAATGAGCTCGTCGTCCTGGAGTGCGCGAAGTAGGGCTGGCTTTCCATCCGGAACGCGACGGCCGATCAGCTCGAAATAGCCCGGGTAGTCGAGCAGGCTCAGCACCTGGTCGTCGGAGACGCGCTCGACCCCTGCTCTCGCTTCGAAAGGCGTCGTATCGAAGACCCGCCAAAGCTCTCGCTCCTTCTGCGGGAAGTCCTTCAGCTTCTTCTTGTAGCTTCCGACTCGGACGAACTCCTGCCCCTGAAACTGGACGGGATGAATGGAGGCCCGCTCGATCTCGAGCAGGACAACCTCCTTGCCCTCGATGGGAACCTCGAAGAACCGAAACTGGATCTTCGGAGACAGCGATCGGAGCAACCAGTTCTCGAGCTCCTCGTTACCAACCTTCTTCGACGAGGGCCTGAAGTCGGTGCCGACGATTTTGTGCGAGCCGTCGTCGATTCCCCAGACAAGGTAGGCAAACGCCTTCCCCGAGAGAGCAGCACCGTTTGCCAGTGCAGAGATGTATTCGCCGATCTCCTGCGGATTGGCGTTATCCGCCTTCAGTTCCACCCACTCGGTTTCCCTCGGGAGCTTGCAGATCTCGCGAACGAGGCCTTCCAGGTAGTCGGCGGAATGCAGAGGACTCAAACGGCTTCCTTCCGTGAAGCTGGTTTGCTACGGCGTGCCGATAGCGCTGCACGAGTCGTCGTGACTCTACCTCTCCCCCTCCCGCACATACCGCTTCCCCTCCACCCCACCCTCAATCCGCACCCGGAACGGCACCTTCGCCGCATGCTCCTCGAACCCGAGCGAGAACCTCCGGAAAGCCCGCGGCGAGCCGAGCATCCGAATCACCTCTGCCTCGGTAATCGCCCCATGCGCGTGCAGGTGCCGGAACACCTCGCGCGGGCCCTCGGGCAGCGCGTCCGCCCAATCGAGCGCGCGCTCCTCCTGATCCGGCGCAGCCTCCTCCGGCTTCCCCGCCGCCTTGCGCCAATCGACCTCGAACCACTCCTCGAGCGCGCACGGCTGCACCTGCTCGACACCCTCCGGGTGGAAGACCTCGACACGCACCGGCTCCGACGACCCGCTCTCGAGCGCGAAGAAGACCTGCGTCCACTCATCCCCGACCGGCAGCCGCAGCGTCCCCTCGCGCAAGCTGCCCGGCCCGCTCACGTCCTTGACCACGCTGCGCACGCCGGCCTGGCCCACGGCCCGAATCCCCAGCGAGACCTCCTTCGCCACGACGAATCCGAGCTGGCCCTTGTCGTCGGGCGCCACCCTCACCCGCACATCGACCCGCCGCAGCCCGACGACGTCCTTCTGCTTCCTCGCCTCGACCGTGTACGCGGTGTGCGCCTTGCCCTGCGCCCGGCTGCGCTTGACGGTCAGCACCGGGATGACCCGCTCCTGCAGGCTGTTGCCGCCGTGGACGAAGGTCGCGCCGGCGTTGCCGGTCGCGAAAACCGCGGTGTCCTCGCGGAAGAGCAGGTAGCCCTCCAGCCCCTCGTAGCCGAGCGCGGCGAGCGAGACGTTGACCATCCCCGACTCGGCGCGCGGGTGCGCGTCGAGGACGTAGCGGCGGCGCGGGCCGCGGCGGGTGCCGAAGGGCACCATCGGCAGCGTCGCGTCGTCGAGGAGCAGGAAGCCGTGGTCGGCGGTGAAGACGAAGCTCTTCACCCCGGCCTTCTGCAGCGCGGCGTACGCCGACCGCAGCGCGCGCAGCGTCACCTCGAAGGTGGCCGGGCCGACGTTGGCCTCGCCGGCGTCGTCGAGCTCGGTGCCGTGCACGACCACGATGTGCGCGTCGCGGATCCGGCGCTTGAGCGCTTCGGGCTCGATGTCGCAGACCTCGCTCAGGTTCAGCAGCACGCTCGCCTTGCCGCCGCCGCGCTGCCCGATGGCCCGCGCCCGGTCGGCCGGGGTGCGCACGGTGTACTCGCCGGTCTTGAAGCCCGCGAAGGTCCCGGCGACCTGCAGCCGCCCGTCGCTCGCCACCGGCGCGAGCAGGTTCATCCCCACCGACGTGACGGTCGGCAGCTCGGCGAGCCGCGGCTTGAGGTCGACCACCGTCCCCGCACCCTTCAGGTCGTCGAGCAGCTCGGTCGCCATCTCGTAGCGGAAGGCGTCGAGCAGGAAGAAGGCGACCCGCTCGTCGGCGGCGAGCGGCGCGACGACCTGCTCGAAGACGCTGCGCTGCTGCAGCGCGGGCTCGGGCAGGAAACCGTGCTCGCGGCAGAGCGCGGCGAAGTCGCGGGCGAGCCGGTCGGCCCAGTCGCGGTAGGCGTCGCGCAGCAGCCGCACGACCTCCTTGAGCTTGCCGAAGTGCGGCAGCTCCGAGTCGAGCAGCGCGGTCTGCCGCTGCTCGAAGCGCCGGTGTGCGCGGTCGACCTCGAAGCCGCCGTCGGCATAGCGGGCGACCGCCTCGTCGAGCGTGCGCGTCCCCTCGAGCGGCCGCGGCAGGCGTCCGAGCGTCGTGCCCAGCCTCGCGGCCTCGCGCACGAGCGACCACTCGCGCCGGCGCGCCTGGTCGCGCTTGAGCCAGAACGAGCTCTCCTCGGTGCGGGCCTCGGCCCACGCGAGCGCCTTGGCCCAATCGCCGCGCAGCAGCTCATCGACCGCACCGTCGAGCACCCGCTGCTCCTCGGCACGGAAGGTGTCGATGCGCCCCAGGTCCTCGGGGCTCATCGACTCGAGCTCCTTCGCGAGCCGCAGCTCCATCTCGTCGGCGAGGCTCGCGTAGCTCTCCGGGTGCTTCTCGCGCAACCGGCCGACGAGCCCGCCGCAGGCCTTGATCAGCGGCGGCGACAGCTCGCGCAGGCGCCTCAGCTCGTCGAGGTGCGGCAGCCGCGAGAGGTCGTTGACGTACTCGACGCAGAGCAGCCAGCCGACGAGCGCGCCGGCCACGTCGGGCAGCCGCTCTCGGGGCGAGCTGGACGGCGCGGCGTCGAAGAAGCCGAGCCAGGCCGGATCCATCCCGGTCTGGCGCTCGAGGAAGGCCTCGAAGACCTGCAGCGTCGCCTCGGTCGCGACCTGCGAGGTGAGGTAGCTCTGCTTGCCCGCGAGCACCTCGAGCGCGTGGTCGAGCACGGTGGCGATGCCGAGCTTCTCGAGCTGTCCGGCGAGACCCTCGCGCGTGCCGCTGAGCTGGCCGTCGAGCCAGAGGTCGGCCTCGGCGAGCGTCGGGAGGCCCTTCGCGAGCAGCTCCTCGAGCGCCTCGGGCGCGACGCGGCCGCGGGCCGTCTCGCGGATGAGCGTCTCGGGCGACTTGCGGAAGCGGGTGCCGGCTTCGTAGAGCTCGAGCGCCGGGGTGCGGCGGATGCTCTCCTCGGTGAAGCCCGGCATGTGGATGAGCAGCGGCGCGTTGTCTAGGCCGCTGCCGTACGGCTCGAGCGCGAGCACCAGCTCGAGGAAGCTGCCGCGGAAGGCGACGACCGGGAACGGCAGCTCGCCGGCCGCGTGGCGCGCGGCAAGCCCGTCGACGAACGGCGTGAACCAGCCGCTGCCGTCGAGCCAGACGACGATGCCCTGACGGCGCAGCTCGCCGAAGAGCTCCTGCTCCAACGCGTTGGCGATGAGTCCGGCGGTCACGCGACCTCCTCTTCGGTCTCTTCCGCGTCGCTTTCGCCGAACGGCAGCGAGAGGTTGTCGTCCTCGGGTGTGTTCTTGCGCGCCTTGCGCTCGCGCCGCTCCTGCTCCTTGCGGCGGATGGCCTCGGCCTCGTCCGGGTGCGCCGCGAGGAAGGCCGCGCGGTATTCATCCGAGCCCTGCTCGTCGATGGTGAAGTCCGGCCGGATCTCGTCCTGCAGCCTCAGCTCCCACGCGTAGGCCTTGGCCGGATGCAGCCGCCAGAAGCAGCCGTGGGCGACCGCGAGCGACGGGTCGTCGTGGCACTTCCTGTCGACGCGATCGGGGAAGTAGCGCCGGGCGAGGTGCGCCCAATCGTAGTCCTTGCGGCCCTTGGCGGTGGCGAGCTCCTTCCACCACTTCTTCGGGTCCTTCCACTGCGGCTCGAGCAGCGGCCAGAGCGCGGCGCTGTTGATCATCACGCCGTCGTCGAGGTCCATCTCGTAGCGGGCGTCGCCCTCGCGCGGCGTCTCGCCGGGGCTGGTGGGCGGCGGGCCGCGCTCAGCGCACTCGGTCACCTTGTCGATGAACTCGGTCAGCTCGGCCAGCAGCCTCTGCACCTCGGCGAAGCGGCGCTCGGCCTTGCCCTTGCCGCCCTTCGCCTTGGCCTGGCGCAGGTCGTCGAGCTCGCCTTCGAGGCGGCGGCGCTCCGGCAGGAGGTGATCGGCGAGGAGGCTGGAGAGCGTGGTCGAGGTCCAGCGGTGGATGCTCACCCAGGCGACGAAGCTCTTCTTCGCCGAGGAGAGCGGGAAGTAGATGGGCCGGTTCTCGTAGACGGACTTGTGGTGGGCGAAGAAGTCCTTGCGCAGCCAGGTGCGGAGGTCGGTGCCTTCGGCGATGGCGGGGCCGTGCTCTTTCCAGGAGTCGAGGATGGGCGCACAGGCCGGGTGCTTGAGGGAGTCTTCTTCCGTGGCTGCGCTTACGAAGAGGATCCCGTTCGGGAGGGCTGCCGGCGGGGCTTCGGTGAGGATGCCTTCGCCGTTGGCGCCAAAGCGACCTAGGGCAACCCCGATCAGGAAAGACAGCGATTCGAGGGCGGACGGCGACTCATAGGTTGGTGAGTACTTCGGAAAGGCAACGCCTGGTGCCCGGTCAATGGCTTCCTGGGCCCAAGACTGAGCGTAGAGCCAAGGGGAACCGTTGGGCTTCTGGAATTCATAGGAAGCTTCGCGAGATGCTTCGTGCTCTGAAAAGGCAGCCGAGACTCTGTCGAACACAAGCAACGGGTCCGAAACCGGAATTACTGGAAGCCGGTTCACGTCGCCGACCTCGAAATGCATCCCTGGATTTAGCGACTCAAGAACGAACTTAGAGAGCGACGAGTTCATCATGGAGAGCGTCGCCGGAACGTCTTCAGGGAAGACAGACGAACCCATGTTACCGATAATACTGGGGTAGCGATGAGCCCGAGCCGAAAACAAAGAACCAATCATGGCAAAGGCTATACCCGGGCGAAAGTAGCAATCCTCATTACGAATTTGCTTTGACACCGTGCCGTATTGACTAAGGCATTTCTCCTTGATTTCAAGCCCATTTGAGACCCAACGGCACACCTCGCGAAGTGGTTCAAACCAAGCGCGCCCCTTCCCTCCGAGAACAAAGGGAACCCAAGAAGCTTCGCCGACGGTATTTGGTTTGGTTAGCGTGACTTCAAAGAAGAAGCGCGTGAATCGGGCATTGTCGCCGGTAGTTAGACCGAATCGCGCTGGACTCACATCAGCAAGCTTCGGAGCGCTTCGATACTTAGCAAGGAACTCGGGCGGCCACCAATACACGATGGGCTCACCCTCGATCGACTTGAGCGCGCTAAAGGAAAGCTCGAAGCGGCCAACTTGCGCCAGGACGGCTGCGCGCTTTCGGCTCGTACGATCGGCGTCTCTGGAGCGATCAAATGGCGGCGTCGGCTGCATTGCGACGCCGATGTGCTCACTTGGGCGGCATCGACGAAAAACGGTCATCACGGTGGCGAGCACTTCGTCGAGCACGTCCTCAAATGCGCCGCGATCGACGTCGCCGATCAACTTCAGGTCGTAGGTGTGAAGCAAATGTCGCCGGAGGGTCTGGAACTGCTTTACGAACATCCAGCCCCGCATCGTGAGCAACGCGAAACTGCCGCCATCCCGAACGAACATACCGCTGCGTTCAAGGAATGTGGCGTAGAGGTTGTCTTTACCGTGCGGATAATTATTCGCGACATATTCAGAAAGCGTTGTCTTCCCAAGCCCCTGGTACGGCGGATTCCCCACCACCAAGTCGTAGCTCCCCTCCTTCACCATCCGCACGAACCGCAGCCCCGCCGCGAGCTGCTCGCCACCCAGCCGAAGCCCCAGATCCTCCTCGTGAGCATGCCGAGCAAGGAACTCCTCGAGCCGCTCCTGCAAGTTCGCCCGTGCCTTCTCCGAGTCGATACGAACCCGCTTCTCCGGAAACTGCCCCGTGAGCAAATCGCCCTGCGCCGGTCCCTGCCGGTAATACCCCTCCTCCTGCTCCTTGATCGCCTCATCAATCGCCGCATCGACCTTGAGCAGCGACCCGAGATGGTCCACGCCCGCGAGCGCCTTGATCACGCGGTTGGTCAGCTCCTCGGGAATCCCGGTCTCGCGCTTCACGTCGCGGCGCAGGCGCACGAGCGCAGGGTCGTCATCGGGCAGGTTCCCGAGCCTCAGCACCGGGGCCACCAGGTTCACGCGCCGGGGCCGCGCCTCGCGCGAGAGCCGCTTCGCCTTGAGCACCACCGCCGCCGCGGCGATCTGCACGGCCCGCGGGTCGATGTCGATGCCGTGGAGGTTGTTCTCGAGGATCGACTCGGCGAACTCGCGGTCGGAGATCGACTCGCCGCGGTGGCGGGCCTCCTCGCGGTACATCGCCGCCAGCAGGTCGAAGGCGATGACCAGGAAGTGCCCCGAGCCGCACGCCGGGTCGAGCAGCTTGATGGCGCGCACCGACTCCGGCGCGCTCGTCACCGAGTCCTCGGGAATCGGCTGCGGCACGTAGTACTTCCAGCGCTCCTCGAGCTCGCCCGAGATCGGCATCAGCGCGTCGAGCGGCACCTCGCCGGCGTCGCGCTTCTTGCGCCACTCGGCGCGCCGCGCGTCGAGCACCGGCAGCACCGCCTCGGCGTCGGCCGTCCACCCGTGCTTGCGGCACATGCACAGCCACATCAGGCCGAGGCTGTTCTGGAGCAGCCACTCGACCATGTACCGCTCGGTGAACATCTGCGTCTTCGAGGCGATCTCGTGCGGCTCGATCTTCCCGCCGTCGTTGATCTTCGCGTCGAGCGCCTCGCGCTCCGGGTCGTTCCAGTACTGGTAGACCCAGCCCAGCGTCGTGTCGTCGGTCCAGGACGACTCGAGCCGCTCGTCGTCGAGCCGCTCGACCACCTCGCGCAGCGTCGCCGCCGGCACCGGGAAGAGCCGCGTCAGGCCGACGTCGCCGAAGAGGCCCGGCATGTCGAGCGCCAGCTCGTCGAAGACGAGGCGCAGCAGGGTCTCGTAGCCCTGCGTGTCGTCGCCGAGCAGCGCCGGGGCGAAGTCGCGCAGCTCGCGGTAGGCCTTGCTGTTCCAGCCGCCGGTCACCACCGCGGGCTTGGAGAGGCCGAGGGCTTCGAGGTGGCGCAGCAGCACCAGCCGGTTGAGCAGGGTCGCCGAGGCTTCCTTCACCGCGTCGAGGAGGAAGCGCGCGCGGGCGGTCTCGCGGTCCTTGGCGGTCTTGGGATTGGTGGTGCGGACCCGCTCGTCGAGCCAGGCCTCGAGCCGCTCGCGCTTCTTGCGTGGCTCTTCGGCGAGAGCGGCTTTGTCGAGCGGCAGCGAGAGGCGGTAGCGGCTGTCGGCGGCGGATTGCAGGTCCTGGAGGAGACGCACGCGGAGGTCGCGGATGGTCTTGGAGAGGAGCTGCTTGGCCTCGGGGGTGAGCATGGACGGGCTCTTGTTCGTAGTTGCGTGGTGTGTTTTCGGCTGCGAGAGCCTCAGCAATTCAATGCAGGAGTCGATTCAGCGCGCGGCCAAAGCCAGCGAGAGCATCGGTCGGTCATTTCTCCGCCTTGGCTCGATAGGCTTGGGCCGGGTGCGCCGGTTTATGCGGAAAGGTCCGCTCAAGGCGGCCTTCTTCGACCATCGGACCTAGGTGACGCCATACAAGGTTGTCGGGCCGCATTCCGAGGAGGCGCGCAAGGTCCGCCGGGCGAAGTGGCCTCCAAGCGCAAAGCGTCTGGATAGCTGCCCTCAGAGCAGAACGCCGGGGCCTTGCACCAAGCGACTCGATCAGCTTGCGATACTCGAACGGCAGCTCGTCCGAGAGCCCCCCTCGATCCGCCGCTGAACCCCCCTCGATACGCGCCGGGGCTGCCTCGAACCC
>DHSB01000074.1 GCA_002408385.1 Myxococcales bacterium UBA5297 | reverse complement strand
GCGGGCCGCCGGGGGGGGGGGGGGGGGGGGAACCCCCCGGCGGGGGGGGCGGAAGGGGGGGCGGGGGGGGGGGGGGCGCGCCGTTTGGGAGGGAAGGCGGGCGGGCCAGCGGTCTCGGCGGTTGCCTCCGTTGTCCCTGTCTTCAGATCGACGTGAGCCGCTCGGCGTGAGGGTTGGACTCACTTAGGACCCAGCGGGTGAAGCTTCGATGAGACGGGGTGACCGGGGCTCGGGCTCTTGGTCTTCGAGGCAGGTGCTCGGATTCGCTCCAAACTGACAGCCCTCCGCGAAACCCCGTTGGTTCAAGGTCACAGCCGGCCAAGAGACCGGTGACGAGCTCGGGGTGAGCGGAGGCGCCCTCCCTCGCCCTCGCGCCCTCCTGCCCGGCTGCGCACCATTGGATGGAGCCCTCGCAGGCTCGCCGGGAGGGGTGGATGGCGGAGGGGGACGCGGGGGGCCGCGTTTCCGAGCTGAAGATCGACCGCAGCCGAACGGAGGGAACCCGGCGCCGGCGCAAGCTGCTCATCGCGCTTATCGTCGTGCTCCTCCTCCTCGGTGCGGGGCTTGCCTGGTTCTTGACGCGCCCGCCGCTGGTGAGGGTGGCGCAGGTGCGCGAGGCGCGACCGGGCGAGGCGGCGACCGCTCTGTCTGCCGCCGGCTACGTCGTCGCCACCCGCGAGTCGATCGTCTCGCCGCAGATCGCCGGCCGCCTGAACGAAGTCCTCGTCGAGGAGGGCGAGCAGGTCGAGCAGGGCCAGGTGCTCGCCACCCTCGCCGACTCGGATCAGCAGATAGCCGTGCAGCGCGCCGAGGCCGCCGCCCTCGCCGCGGTCGCGCAGCTCTCGGCCGCCCAGGTCCAGGAGGCCGACGCCTCGCGCACCCTGGTGCGCACGCGCACGCTCGCCCAGAACCGCGCCGCGACCCCCGAAGAGCTCGACTCGGCCAGGGCCGCCTTCAACGCCGCGCGCGCCCAACGCCAGGCCGCCTCCGCCCAGCTCGCCGAGGCGCGGCGCGCGGTCGAGAACGCCAAGCTGCAGCACTCCTACACCGTCATCCGCGCCCCCTTCACCGGCACCATCTCTCGCAAGCTCGCCGACGAGGGCGCGGTGCTCGCCCCCGCGGTCATCACCTCCGAGGCGAACGTGGGCGGCATCCTCGAGATGGTCGATCTCGGCTCGCTCGCCGTCGACGCCGAGGTGAGCGAGGACCAGATTTCGCGCGTCGAGGTCGGCCAGCAGGCGCTCGTCTTCCTCGAGGCCTTCCCCGGCAAGGTCTTCCTCGCGACCACCGGCCTGGTGCGCCCGGCCATCGACCGCGCGACCGCGACCGGGGTGGTGCGCGTCGAGTTCGACCAGCAGACCGAAGGCGTCCTGCCCGACATGGCCGCCACCGTCTCGTTCCTCGAACACAAGGTGACCGAGCGGTCGCTTGCCGAGGAGGCGAGGCTGCGCGTGCCGACCAGCTCGGTGGTCGAGCGTGACGGGCGCATGGTCGTCTTCGTCCTCGAGGATGGCCGAGTCTTCGAGGAGCCGGTGCGCGTCGAGCGGCGCGTCGACAGCGAGCTGTCGCTCGTCAGCGGGCCCAAGCCCGGCACGCGCATCGCGCTCGATCCCGGCGAGGAGCTGCAGGACGGCCAGCGCGTGCGCGCGGTGGCGGAGGGGACGTGAGCGAGGCCGCGCAGGTGAGCGTGGCGCCTATCGTCCGGCTGCGCGACGTCTCCAAGGCCTACTTCCGCGCCGGGATGCGGCTGCCGGTGCTCGAGCACGTCGATCTTGAGATCGCCGAGGGCAGCTTCATCGCGTTCATGGGCCCGTCGGGCTCGGGCAAGTCGACGCTGCTCAACCTCATCTCTGGCCTCGACCGCCCGACCGAGGGCGTCGTCGAGGTCGCCGGCCGCGACCTCGGGAGGCTCTCGGACGGCGAGCTCGCCGAGTGGAGGGCGGCCAACGTCGGCTTCATCTTCCAGCTCTACAACCTCATCCCGGTGCTCACCGCGGCCGAGAACGTGGAGCTGCCGCTGCTGCTCGCCCCGCTCAACCGCGCCGAGCGGCGCCGCCACGTCGCCGCCGCGCTCGACCTGGTCGGCCTCTCGCCCCGCGTCCACCACCGGCCCACCCAGCTCTCGGGCGGCGAGCAGCAGCGGGTGGCCATCGCGCGGGCCATCGTCACCGACCCGCGGCTGATCATCGCCGACGAGCCGACTGGCGACCTCGACCGCAAGGGCGCCGAGCAGGTGCTCGACATGCTGCAGGAGCTTCACCGCGCCCTGCGGCGCACCATCGTGATGGTCACCCACGATCCCCACGCCGCCGAGCGGGCCGATCTGGTGCGCCACCTCGAGAAGGGAAGGCTGCTGTGACGCTCGGGCAGCTCGCGTTCAAGGACCTGCTGCGCAACCCGACCCGTCTCCTGCTCACCGTGCTCGCCACCGGCATCGGCGTGCTCGCCTTCGTCTTCCTGCAGACGGTGATCAGCGTCTTCTACAGCGGCCTGGCGGTCACCCAGCCCGACCGGCTCGCGGTGCGCAGCAAGATCTCGATAACCCAGCCGCTGCCGCTCTCCTACAAGCGGCGCATCGAGTCGGTCCCCGGCGTCACCCGCATCACCTACGCCGGCTGGTTCGGTGGGCGGATGAGCGAGACGCGCGAGGACTTCTTCCCCAACTTCTACGTCGACAAGGCGACCTACCTGAAGGTCTACGACGAGTACGTCGCCCCGGCCGATCAGCTCGCGGCCTGGATGGCCGACCCGTGCGGCGCGATGGCCGGCAAGTCCCTCGCCGAGCGCTTCGACTGGCAGATCGGCGACCGGGTGACGCTCAAGAACGCGGTCTACCCGGGCGAGTGGACCTTCACCGTCCGCGGCATCTACGCGGGCAGGACGCCGCAGATAGACACGACCTTGTTCGCCTTCGGCTACCGCTGCATCAACGAGCGGCTGCCCGAGGAGCTGCGCGACTACGTGGGCATCTACACCATCGTCGTCGACGACCCGGCGCGCTCGGCGCAGGTCGCCGCGCAGATAGACGCGATGTTCGCGAACAGCGCCTACCCGACGCGCACCGAGAGCGAGCGCTCCTTCCAGATGAGCTTCATCGCCATGAGCTCGGCCATCCTCACCGCGGTGCGCATCGTCGCCTACGGCGTGCTGCTCATCCTGCTGCTGGTCGTCGGCAACACGCTGGCGATGAACGTGCGCGAGAAGACCGTGGACCTCGCCACGCTGCGGGCGCTCGGCTTCCGGCGCCGGCACGTGGCGGCGCTGGTGCTCGTCGAGTCGCTGGTCATCGGCCTCGCCGGCGCCGCGGTCGGGCTCCTCCTCGCGCCGCCGGTGCTCTCGGGCTTCGTCCGGGTCGTCTCCGAGAGCTTCGGCCCGATAGGCACCGTGGTGATCACCGGGCCGACCTACGCCCTGGCGCTCGGCGCGTCGGTGGGCGTCGCGTTGCTCGCGGGGCTGCTGCCGGCGCTGCGGGCGGCCCGGCTCCAGGTCGCCGAGGGGCTCAGGCGCATCGCATGATCCCGCTCTACTACAACGTGCGCAGCCTCGCGGCCCGCCGGCTCTCGACCGGCCTGACGGTGCTCGGCCTGAGCCTGGTCGTCTTCGTCTTCGCCGCGGTGCTGATGCTCTCGAACGGCATCGAGTCGGCGTTGAGCGCGGGGGGCAGCCGGCAGAACGTGGTGCTGCTGCGCGAGGGGGCGCTCACCGAGATAGGCAGCGTCGTGCCGCGCGAGGCGGTCGCGGTGGTCGGCAACTGGCCGCAGGTGGCGAGCTCGCCCGAGGGCACGGCGCTCGCGGCCGGCGAGTTGCTGGTGATCGTCGCCCTGCCGCGCGACGGCGACACCTTCGCCAACATCAGCGCGCGCGGGGTGACCGAGCCGAGCTGGGAGGCGAGGCCCGCGGCGCGGATCACCGAGGGAAGAAGGCCGCGCCCGGGCAGCTTCGAGATAGCGCTCGGGTCGTCCTTGATCGGCGCGGGCGGCGGAGCCGAGGTCGGCGGCGAGCTCGAGTTTGCCGGTCAGCGCTGGCCGGTGGTCGGCAGGCTGTCGGCCGGCGGCGGCGCGTTCGAGTCCGAGATCTGGGCCGACCGCAACCGGCTCGGGCAGGCCTTCAACCGGCCCGGGCTCACCTCGGCCATCGTGCGGCTCACCTCCCCCGATGCCTTCCCCGAGCTCAAGCGGCGGATCGAGGGCGACCGGCGCTTCGAGCTCAAGGCGATGCGCGAGGACGAGTACTGGGAGGAGCAGGCGAGCGCGACGGCGACCTTCATCCGCGTGCTCGGGCTGTTCGTCGCCTTCGTCTTCAGCATCGGCGCGGTGCTCGGAGCGATGATCACCATGTTCGCGCAGGTCTCGGCGCGCATCCGCGAGCTCGGGGTGATGCGCGCCATCGGCTTCTCGCGCGGCACGGTGCTCGCCGGCGTGGTCATCGAGTCGGCGCTGCTCGGCGCGGTGGGCGGCCTGCTCGGCAGCCTGGGGGCGACGGCGATGCGCTTCGTGAAGATCGAGACCCTCAACTTCGCGACCTTCTCCCAGATCTCCTTCGGCTTCGCGCCGACTCCGGGGATCCTGCTCGCCGCGCTGCTCTTCGGCTTGGGGATGGGCGTGAGCGGCGGGATTCTGCCGGCGCTGAAGGCGGCCCGGCTCGGCATCCTCGACGCGGTGCGGGCTTGAAGAGGTGTCGCAAACCCTTCGAGCAAAGGCCGGTGGGCCCGCGCCCGCCCCGCTCACCCCGAGCGTAGAGGCGAAGCAGCGGGAGCCTCGGAGTCGAGCAACTGTGTCGAATCTCAAGGCCTTCGTGCGGGCGTGCGGAGGCCGAAGTCGAGCCTCTCGACTTCGCCTCCCTCGTTCCTCGGGAGGCTACGCTCGAGGTGAGCGGGGGGAAGGCCTTCAGATACAAGGGGCCGCGAAGTCGAGCACAGGCCAAGGAAACGCGGGGTGAGGATGGCGTGGCGTCCCCGTTCACCCTGAGCATCGCGGCAGGGCCTCGGTGAAGACGGCGGCCCCCGGCGCGCGGAGGCGCCGGGGGCCGCTCTACCGCCGATGACCACCCTGCCTACGGCGCGATCTGCGGCTCGCAGGTGAAGAGCACCTCGACCTTCGCGTCGCGGTCCTCCTGCCAGAAGGTGCAGGCGCCCGGGCAGAGCTTGATGATGCCGCCCTCCACGTAGAAGGCGTCGTCGGTGCAGGCCGCGAGGTTCGCGACGTGGGCGAGCGAGACGCGCGGGCCGCCGTTGCTGGGCACCATGTCGATGGTCGTGTTGTCGAGGCTGCTGTCGGCCGGCACCGACGGCACCGAGAACTCACACGACATCCGCGTCCCCTCGATGATGCCGAGCGCCACCTGCTCGAAGACCGCGTCGAAGCTCTGGTGTTGGCAGATGGGGTAGCGCAGGCCCCCGGAGCGCTGGCTCAGCTTCTGGTACTCGAGCCCGTTCTGCTCGGAGTCGTAGGGGTCGCAGCGGCCGTAGACGAGCGGAGCGGACGGCTGCCACGGCGCGAGCGGAGGGCTGTTCGCGGCGAGCCCGGCGATGGTGTGGAAGACGTAGTCCCGGGTCGCCGCCGAGGCTCCGAAGGCGGCCGGGTTGAGCCTGAAGAGCTGCGACTCGAAGTAGTCGGCGGTCATCGAGTCGGGCCAGCTCGGATCGCCGCTGACCGGACCGTCGTCGGTGATCTCGATGAAGACCCTCGCCGCGCCGGGGCGCAGCCACTGCGACCATCCGCCGGGGGCGCGGTTGCAAGCGTCGGTTCGGTTGTACGTGTAGAGGATCCTGTTGAGCGAGTCGTGGCTGCCGATCTCGGTGCTGTAGTGGAAGAAGCGGCTCGCGTTGGTCGGGCAGCTCGTGTAGCAGCTCGCGTTTCCGCCGAGGGGCGGGCGGATGCAGATCGACTGATCGCTCGAAGCCCGGCCGTGCTTCGAGAGCAGGATCACCCGGTAGTCGAGGTCGCTCTGGTCCATGATGGCCGCGAAGCTGGTGTTGATGTTGTTCTCCACCGCGACGATCTCGTCGGTCATGCTCCCCGAGTTGTCGACGACGAAGATGATGTCGACCGGCCGGTAGACCGGCTCGACGCTCTGGTTGCTGCCGTCCTGGGTGTAGACGGTCACGTTCTCGTCTTCGGCGCCGTTGCAGTCGTTGTCGGCGTCGTCGCAGACCTCGAGCGCTGGCAGCACCTCGCCCTCGCAGCCGCTCCAGCTCCCCGACACGCAGGAGACGAGGCCGGCTTGGCAGAGGCCGACCCCGGCCGTGCCCGGAGGGCCGCGGTAGCAGGACTGGAAGAGCTCGTCGTCGACGACCCCGTCGCAGTCGTTGTCTACCGCGTCGCAGACCTCCTCGGTCGGCAGCCTCTGGCCGACGCACGCGCTCCAGGCGCCGGCCGCGCAGGTCTCAATGCCGCTCGCGCAGGCGCCCACGCCCGCGGTGCCGGCCGGGCCGGTGTAGCAGGCGCGCGCGAGCCCCTCGTCGACCAGGCCGTCGCAGTCGTTGTCCGCGTTGTCGCAGACCTCGGCCCGCGGGGTCACCGCGCCCTGGCAGGCTTGCCAGGCGCCCGAAGAGCAGCTCTGCGAGCCCGCGCGGCAGGCTCCGACGCCCTCGGTTCCCGGCGCGCCGTCGTAGCAGGCGCGCACCAGTCCGTCGTCGACCGCGCCGTTGCAGTCGTTGTCGCGCCCGTCGCAGATCTCCTCGGCCGGCAGCGTCTGGCCGGCGCAGCTTCCCCAGGCCCCCGACGCGCAGGTCTCGGTGCCGCTCGCGCAGACTCCGACCCCCGCGGTGCCTGACGGTCCCCCGTAGCAGCCTCGGGTGAGCTGCTCGTCGACGGCGCCGTCGCAGTCGTTGTCGGCGTTGTCGCAGCTCTCGGCCGCGGGTAGCACCGCGCCCTGGCAGCCTTGCCAGGCGCCAGCCGAGCAGGTCTGCGTCCCCGCGCGGCACAGGCCCACGCCCTCGGTGCCCGGCGCGCCGCCGTAGCAGGCGCGGGTGAGCGCCTCGTCGACCGAGCCGTCGCAGTCGTTGTCGGCGTTGTCGCAGAGCTCGGCCGTCGGCCGCACCTCGCCCGCGCAGCTTCCCCACGCGCCGTCGGTGCAGGTCTCGACGCCGCTGCGGCAGACGCCCACGCCCTCGGTCCCTTCGGGGCCCGAGTAGCACAGGCGCGAGAGCAGCTCGTCGATGGAGCCGTCGCAGTCGTTGTCGCGCCCGTCGCAGCTCTCGGTCGAGGGAAGGAGCTGGCCGACGCAGGTGCTCCAGCCTCCGTCGGCGCAGCGCTGCGTGCCGCCGCGACACAGCCCGACCCCTTCGGTGCCCGGCGGGCCGCCGTAGCAGGCTTGGACGAGCTCTTCGTCGACCTGTCCGTTGCAGTCGTCGTCGATGCCGTTGCAGCGCTCGGCGGTGGGCACCACTTGCGCGAGGCAGGCGCCCCAGGCGCCCGACTCGCAGCGCTGCGCGCCGCCCATGCACGCGCCGACCCCCTCGGTGCCGGCCGGGCCGGTGTAGCAGGCCTGGACGAGGTCCTCGTCGACCGCGCCGTCGCAGTCGTTGTCCAGCCCGTCGCAGCTCTCGGGGCCGGGAAGCTGCTGACCCTGGCAGCCGAGCCACCCGCCGGCCGAGCAGGTCGCAGTGCCGCCGCGGCAGACGCCGACCCCTTCGGTGGCCGGCGGGCCGTCGTAGCAGCTTCGCGCGAGTGACTCGTCGATCTGGCCGTCGCAGTCGTTGTCGAGCCCGTCGCACAGCTCGGTCGCCGCCAGGACCTGGCCCACGCAAGCCTCCCAGGCGCCCATGCTGCAGCGCTGCGAGCCGGGCGCGCACAGGCCCACGCCTGCGGTGCCCGGTGGTCCGTCGAAGCAGCTTCGCGCGATGCCTTCGTCGGCCTCTCCGTCGCAGTCGTTGTCCTGGCCGTCGCAGATTTCGTCGGCAGGCAGCGTCTCGCCGGCGCAGTCGCCCCAGTCGCCGGCGACACAGGTCTGCACGCCCGCCGCGCAGCCGGCGACCCCTTCGGTGCCCGCGGGTCCGGTGTAGCAGGCGCGGGTGAGCGATTCGTCGAGCCTCCCGTCGCAGTCGTTGTCGAGCCCGTCGCACGCTTCGGCCGCGGGCAGCGTCTGGCCTTCGCAGGGCTGCCAGATACCCTCCGAGCACGTCTGCCGGCCGGCGAGGCAGGCTCCGATTCCCTCGGTCCCCTCCGGGCCGCTGTAGCAGGAGCGCTCGCCGCTGCTGGTGAGGGTGAGATCCGCGTCGTCGCAGTCGGCGCCCTCGCAGCCGAGGCCGACGCCGAAGCCGTCGCCGTCGACATCCTCGCAGGGCGCGAGGCTCGCGCGGGTATTGGTGACGCCCTCTCCCGGAGGCCTGCGGATGACGACCAATTCGTCCTCGCAGCTACAACCGCTCAGCGCAAGCGCCACCGCCCAGACCATCAGCACTCGCCACGCAACCACTCTTCCGCTCCCCACCATGCGCTCCCCCATCGCCCACCGCCGCCTGCTCCCGTGCTCGGGATCCATGCAAGGAACTGTGCAGGCGCTTGGACAGCCGCTACCCAGGCCCCCAGGTTGGTTGAGGAGCGCCGGGCGCGAGAGAAAGCCCAAGGTGCAGTTGGGAAGCGAGCTTCCGAGCCGGGAGAGCGCGCGTGCGAAGGGATGGCGTGGGATTCCCAGCGCCCCCGGCTCACCCGCGCCTGCCGAGGCGCGCGAGCTTGCCGAGGGGGTCGAGGCGATCGGTGCTGCGAGCGGGCCTCAATAAATGGCGAGCAGCCTCGCCGAATACTTCAACCGCTTGCTTCCCAGCTCGATGACCGTCTCCTTGAGCGGGACGACGTCGAGCAGTGCGATCCGGTAGGCCTTCTGCGCGGCCCGGACCACTTCGGAAGAGGGCAGCTCCTCGCCCTCGAGTTGCCAGAGCGAGAGCGCGCCCGGACCGAGGGCGCCGGCATCGGGCACCGCGGGGACCGAGACGATGCCGCGCACCACTGAGCCGAGCGCGCGCGCGTCGAAGTCCCGGGCGCCCGAGGAGGCGAGCAGCTTCAGGTCGACAAGTCGGCCGTCCGAGCCCTGGCGCACCTCGACGAGCGCGACGTAGCCGCCGGCCCGGCCGACCGCGGCGCGCGCCTGCTGCTTGAGTTGCTCCCAGAGCTCGTCGCGGCCCGCGGCAGAGGGCGGGATGCGCCGAACCGGTTGATGGGAGCGCACGCCCTCGAGCCAGCTCGCGAAGGCCTTCTGGATCCAAGTGCGCTCGGCCAGGTCGAAGCCGCGCGAAGAGACTGCGGCCTCCTCGAAGGCGCGTCCGAGCTCGCTGACTGCGCCATCGTTGCCGAGAGTCGCCAGGCGGTAGGCGCGCTGGGCCTCCGCGAGCATGCCGTCGACGCGCTTCTCGAGCTCTTCGGCTCTCTGCCCGCGCGCCCCGGCCGCAGGGCCGGGGGCTCCCGAGGCTGTGTCGCTCGAGTCGCCCGAGTCTCCGAAGACGATGCTGCCGAGCGTGCTGCCGCGTGGGCCCTCGAGCGCGGCGCGTCGCGGGATGTCGGAGCCGGCGACAGGGGCCGCGTCCCTCGGTGCGCTCGCCCCCGGTGCCGAATCGGCCGCAGCGGCGCTCGGAACCGACAGTGCGGGTGCAGGCTTCTCCTGCCGCCCGTCAATCGACGGCGAGCGCTTCTTCGGCGGGCGTTTGCTCGAGGCGGCCGGCGGTCGTTGCGCCGTCCGTTTCTCGAGCGTTGGCGGCGCAGAGGGCGCCGTGGGCGGTGGAGCAGGTGGCTGCTCGAAAAGCTCGAAAGGGACGGCGAGCTGCGGCATGGGCCCAGGCGAAGGGGCGGGCCGAGAGGCGAGAAACGCGAGCAGCGCGCCGTGCGCGAGAAGCGAAGCGGCCAGGCCCGCTGCTATCGGGTTCCCGCGGAGCCAGGAGGCTCGTCGTCGAATCCAAGTACCTGTCGCGTTCCGCGTGCGCATCGCCGACGCTGAAGCTAACCCGGGTCGGCGCGAGGTGGCGAATACGGTGGACGGCGGTCCCGGGTCCTGGGGGCGCGCCGGACCTGCGCAGCTCGCGTTTGTCGGCAAGCTCGGGGAGAGCCCGGCACCTGCCTTGCGCGGCTTCAGGCAGGGGCGTGCGACCACCTAATGCGGCGACAGCAGGGCAGCGACCGATTCGAGGCTCAGGAGCCCAGGCCCATCAGCGCGCGCTTGAGTATCTGCAGCCCGAGGAGCAGCAACATCGGCGAGAAGTCGACACCGCCCATGCTCGGCAGGATTTGCCGCAGGGGGTTGAGGAGCGGCTCGGTCAGCTTGCCTGAGTAGCGCACCACGGGGTGATCGGGCGGAGGCTGCATCCACGAGGCGATGACGGATACGAAAACGACCAGCGAGTAGGCGTCGATGATGAGCGCCAGCATTGCGTCCCCCGGGGAAGGCTCAAAGGTTGTCGTGCCGGCAAGCGGGAGCAAGGCCCGGCGTCCGAGCTCCTGCGGCTCCACACGGCTCCGAGGTCCGAGGTCCGAGGTCCGAGGCGCTGGAGCCGACCCTGGGCAACGCGATGTCCCTGTCGCTTCTTCCCGAGGTCAGAGTCAGAGCGCGAGCTCGTGGAAACGACCGAGAGCACCGCGCCGCAAGCGAATGGAGGATGAAGCCCCCAGCTTCGTCGTCGAGCGATCGCGACGTCAGAGCGCGATGTCGTTCTCGTCGAATACCGACCTCATCGCCCCCCGCCCGCTGACCGACGACGAGGAGGCGCTCGCCATCGAGAAGGAAGTGGACCTCGGCGATCGAATCGCCACCGACGGCCGGTAGCAGGACGACCGTGTGTGCAGGCGTGCGAGCGGCTGCTAGGAGCTCTGCCGCCCGTGGGCGCGACGCTGCGGCCTCGAGTCTCAAAACTCATGACTCACAACTCACAACTCCCATGACTCGTCCCGACAACTGCCGTACAACTGCCGCGCACGAACCCCGGAGCCACGACGAAAAATGACAACTCGGCAAGCAGCGGTCTTCGATCTCGACGGCACCCTCGTCGACAACATGCGCTTCCACGCGAGCGCCTGGGTGCAGGTGTCCAAAGGTTGGGGGCTCGAGATCCCGCTGGAGTTCTTTGAGCGCGAGACCGCCGGCAAGAAGAACGCCGAGATCCTCGCCCTGCTCCTGAAGCGCGACCTCGACGCGGAGGAGCTGGCGCGGCTGAGCGAGCGGAAGGAGTCCTTATACCGCGAACTCTATCGGCCGCATCTTGCGCCGGTCGCGGGGCTGCGCGCTTTCCTCAACAGGCTGGACGCAGCGGGCATCGCTCTGGCCATCGCCACCCTGGCGCCGGCGGCAAATCGCTCGATGGTGCTGCAGGGCCTCGGTCTCCAGAGCACGTTTTCGTTGATCATCGGCGCCGAGCAGACGCGTCGAGGCAAGCCCGCCCCCGACATCTACCTGGCGGCGGCCGCCGCGCTCGGGCTCGAGCCTTCGGCCTGCGTTGCCTTCGAGGACGCGGTCAACGGCGTGGTCTCCGCCCGGGACGCGGGGATGGGGGTGGTGGGCTTGACGACCTCGACGAGCGCCGAGGCGCTGCGCGCTGCGGGCGCGGGCTGGACCGCGCCCGACTTCACCTCGTTGCCCGCGGAGGTCGAGGAGATGTTCGGAACCGTCGCGGCGGCCTGACGCGGTGCGCCTGGGCTCGCTTGGCCTCAAGAGGTGTCGCGAAAACTCCTTGAGCTCGGCCCGCCCCCTTGCACGGCTGTGACCTTTCGCTGACAGGGCTGTTGGGAGGACCGGAGCGCCAGCCTTCGTGCTGGCGTCTCGGGGTGCCGGCTCCAAGAGTCGTCGCGGGTCTTCCCCGGCTCATCCCGAGATCGTTAGCGGTCTCTTGGCCGCTGTGAGCTTGAACTGCAAGGGCTTGTTTGTTCGGAGTGTAGGCCGAACCCTCAAGGCCGCTGGTCGAGTGGCCCTTCGACTCCGCTCCCGCCGCTCGCGCGTCGGGAGCTGCGCTCAGGGTGAGCACCGAGTCGAAAAAGGTCTTCTCGACGCCCCTCCAGGCGCCGGCCAGCTCGCCCGCCTCTTGAGGCAGGCCAGGTCGCCGGCGATCCTCGCGCGGCCTGGCGTTCCGGGTCGCCCGCGGGGCCGAGGATCAGGCGCCGCGCCGCTGCCAGCGCAGTCCGCGCAGCTCGGCCGCCAAGCCGAACTGCAGGAAGGCGAAGCCGAGCGCGTAGACTCCGAGCAGCCACAACAGCGCGGCCAGCCCGACGCCGGGTCCGAAGAACGCAGCGGCGCCGAAGAGCACCGTGAAGGCCCCGGTCATGGCCAGCAGCCACTTGACCGAGCTCTCGCGCTGCAGGTTGAAAGCCTCGACGAGCTGCAAGAGGCCCAAAGCGAGGGCCCAGGCGCCGATGATGAAGAGCAGCAGCAGCGCGGTTACGCCTGGCCAGGCAAAGGCGACGATGCCAGCGGCGATGCTGGCAAGGCCCTCGAGCATCAACGGCCACCAGCGTTCACGGGCGCTCGCGCCCAGCAAGCCGGCGGTCAACCCGACCGTGCCGATGGCGATGGAGAAGACGCCGAACACGGTGACGACGAGCTGAAGGCTCCCGGCGGGGAAGAAGAGGAGGAACCCGCCGGCCAACAGCGCGATCACCCCTCGCGCCGCCATCACCCACCAACCCTTGGAGTGAGCCTGCATCACAGAGGCCTCCGAGCGCTCGCCCGCGCTCCGCGGGCGTTCGGCTCTAGTGCAACGATGAGAATCGGAGGCGAGAAACTGAATCAGCAGCCGCGGCGCCAGAAAACTGCGGAGGCGGGCGAGCGGCGACCGGGAAGCGCGAGTCGGCGGTGAGGCGAGGCCCGGGCTCCTCTGGAGAACGGTGCGCGGCACTCATCCCCGTTCAAAGGGGGCGCGGTCTGAGGAAAGGCCAAGGGGCCTTCGGGCCGCAAGAAGGCGAGGCGGCGAGCGCCCGGCCTTCTGCAGCGCAGGTATTGGAACGAGAGGCCGCCGGGGAGGAGCTCGACCCGGCGGCCTGCCCCCGCACGTCCGGAGTAGGGGGGCCCGGAGAGAGCGCAGCGAGCCGACCGGCTCGTCCGCTGCGCGCGCGCGGCGACGAGCCTCAGAGCTCTTCGGGCTCGCCGAGATTTACCCTCTCCGTCTCGCGATCGCCTTCGGCCTTCCCCGGGGTCTTTCCCGGTCGCACCCTCTTTACTTCCAAGCCGGGCTCCCGTTCGCCCTCGGCTGTGCCCGGGGTTCGCCCGGGGCCGTTCTCAAGGTCCTTGTCGAGCATCTTCGCCACCCGCTTCGCCTCGGCCGCCAACGAAGTATCCGGCACTAACGATGGGGGCACTCGCCGGGCGCACAAGGGACGGTGCACGGGCAGGAGGAGGAGCGCGTGGTTCGTGAGGACGGGCCTATGAGCGCCTGTGCGCACGGGCGCCTTCGAGCGCGCGCCCTCTGTCGAAAAGCCACGAGGCGTGCCCGGCTCTGGGAGCCCGAAGCCCGGCGGGCGGAGGCGAGTCGAGGGCTAGGGACAGCCGCTCTGGGGACAGGGCCGCCAGCAGTGCGGCGGCTTGCCGTCGGCGTCGTTGTACGGCAGGCACTGCGTCGTCGCCCAGCTCTCCGCCTGATAGCAGTAGCCCTTGCGTCCGCCCTCGCTCGTCGGGCAGGGGTTTGCCTGCGAGCAGTCAGCCAGAGTGCAGAAACGCTCTTTGCTGAAGCTCTCGTAGTAGCAGAAGGCGCCCTCGGGGCAGTCGTTGCGGCTTGAGCAGCGTGAGCAGAAGCTCTTGGTCGGCTCGCAAGTCTTCGCGCGCGGCCAACACTGGAAGCCCTGCGGCGTATCGAAGCACCCGTTGCCTCCGCCGCACTCGTTGGGGTCCGCGCCGCTGCAGGCCTTCGAGCAAAAGCCCTTGCCGTCGAGGTCTTCGGCGTAAACGGCGTCGAGGTCGTTGCAGTCTACGAGGCCGCTCGCCGGGGCGCAGAAGCCGCGCTTGAAGCAGACCGCCTTCACCGTGCCGTCGGACCAGTCGAGCTCCTCGCAGTAGTAGTTGCCCGGGCACTCGGAGTCCGAGGTGCAGCCCGACCTCGAACAGTAGGAGTCGGGGTCGTCCTTGCCGCCGACGCAAACAAAGCCTTTGGCCGCGTCGCAATCCGCATCCCCGTTGATGCCGCATCCGTAGCCGAACATCTTGCGCCCGAATTCGAGGTTGTTCTCAAGGCAGACCTGCTTGCCCTCCACCGTGCGGCAGTCATAACCGCCGGGGCATCCGGTGTGGCGCTCGCACGCGAGCATGCAGCGGTCCTGGACGCAGATGTTGCCCGGATGGCAGCGCGAGGGATCGCACGCGGGCGCCCCCGAGTCCGGGGTGTCGCTCGTGCCCGTATCGGTGTCGCCGGGAACGGAGCCGGCGTCGGCGGGCGGCTCGTCGGCAGGCTCGCTGCAGCCGAGCGCCGCTGCAAGCAGTCCCAGGAACAGGGCCTTCCATAAGCTCTCTTGCATGTCCGTTGCCCTTCGAAGAGCGAGCGTGGGTGGCCAGCCTAGACTGAAAAAATTAGGAAAGCTAGACTGCCCCTCTTTCCGAGAAGAAGGTGTTCCGATGACCAAGCTGCTCGCTCTGTTCCCGCTGGCTTTCGCGCTCATCGCCTGCGGCGGCGCTCCCTCCAACCCGCCCCCGGTCGATCTGGTCCCCGACGCCGGCGAGCAGCCTGACGGCGAGGTCGATGCCGGCGAGGTGCCCTATCAGGATCCGGGCATTCCCCCGCCCGATCCGAGCATCGTCTACCCCGCGCCGCCCTACGGCACCTCGCCGGGCGACACCATCCATGAGATCAAGCTGTACGGGTACGCGGACTTCAGCGACCCCAACAGCTCGTGGCGCCCGATTGCGCTCTCCGACTTCTACGATCCGAACGGCAACCGTGGCCCCGATGGCGCGCCACTCAAGGTGATGCTCGTCAATGTTTCGGCGGTCTGGTGCCAGGTCTGCAAGCTCGAGGCGTCGAGCCTGCAGGCGAAGTGTGATGCCGCCAAAGACAAGGGGCTCGTCTGCTATACGGCCATCTTCGAGGACTCGGTCTACGAGCCGGCAACGCGCAACGAGATAAACTACTGGGCCTCGACCTACGGCATTACCTATCCCATCGTGCTCGACCGGACTTTCAAGTGGGGCGAGTACTTCGACGAGAACGCGACCCCGATGAACATGTTCATCGATTTGAAGACGATGCAGATCCTCGACATCGTCATGGGATACAGCGACCGCGACATCAGCTTGCTCATCAAGTGCTACACCGAGGGCGTCTGCCAGTAGCGACAGCGGGTTCAAAGGAAAGCGTGAGCGCGGGAGCGCTGGGCTGCTCGCGCTTTCTTCACTTTTCCCACAGGCGGCGTTGGCAGCCCAATGGAGTCGAACGTGCGACCGCGTTTCCCGTTTCTTGCTCTGGCGCTCGCGTGCGCCTGCGCGACGACCGGCACCGACGGCGGGGCTCAGAGAAGCTACGAGGCCGCCGACTTCACCCTGAACACGGTGGATGGCCGGACGGTGAGCCTCTCCGAGCACCTGGGCCGGGCGGTGGTGCTCATCAACTTCTGGGCGACGTGGTGCACGCCCTGTATGTACGAGCTGCCGCATCTGCAGGCACTCTACGAGCAGTACAAGGACGACGGCTTGGTCGTGCTCGGGGTCGCGATGGACGGCCCGGAGACGATCGCCTCGGTGGCTCCGTTCGTGCGCCGTCACTCCATCGGCTTCCCGGTGCTGCTCGACGAGGAGACGCGCGCGGTGAGCCTCTACAACCCGCAGCGCTCGGCGCCCTTCAACGTGTTGATCGACCGCAGCGGCAAGGTCGTCAGCTCCCGCGAAGGTTTCAACGCGGGCGACGAGAAATCCATCGAGGCGGCGGTCGTCGCGTTGCTCGGAAGCGCCGCGAATGAAGCGGAAGGGACGCCGGCCGTTTCCGGGAGCTCGATTGCGGTCGAGTAGCCCCCGCCTGCCCCCTCGCATCCGTCCCCTCGTCGTCGCGCTCGCCCTGAGCGTGCCCCTGCCGGCCGGGGCTCTCGAGCTGACGCGGCCCAGCGACCGGCCGCTCAGGTTGGACATTACCGCCTCGAGCGTAGCCTCCTGGCACGCCGACAACCGAAACAACACCGTCTACGACGACAATTACGGCGACCTGCTCAACCGTCTCAACCTCCAGTTCTCCTACTGGAGGCTCGTCGGCGCGCTCCGGCTCGATACGGCCACCTTCGCCCATGTGCCGGACCCGACCCGGCTCGCGCGCGAGAACGCCGAGCCACCCGGCGACATCGAGCAGATCAACGACCTGCAGCGCCAGTATTGGGAGCGCCTGCGCAGCCGCTATCGAGATTCGTACTACGTCGGCAAGGCCTGGCTGACCTATTCAAGCCCGAGCCTCGAGCTGACCGTGGGCGACAGCTACGTCTCGTTCGGGCGCGGGCTGGCGCTGTCGCTGCGCAAGCAGGACGAGCTTGCCGTCGACACCACGCTATTCGGCGGGAAGGTCGTGGCGCGCGCGCCGTGGATCAACTTCACGGCCGTCGCCGGCTTTGCCAATCCGGTGAAGGTCGATCAGGCGAGCGGCCAGACACTCTTCGCGCTCGCGCCGTCGCCCGCGGACCTCGAGGCCGGGCGCGTGGAGGTGCCGGTCTACGGCGAGGACCGCATCCTCGGCGCCCGCACCGAGCTGACCTACCGCGGGGGCGCACTCGGGGTGCACGGGGTGCGGTTGCTGCGCGCCGACACCCTTGGAGCAAGGCAAGGCACCCGCGCCGCGGACACCGTCGACATCGCCGGTGGCTCGCTCGCCGCGCCGTTTCCGCAAGGCATCGGCTCGGCCTATCTCGAGGGCGCCTGGCAACGCTGGTCGGGCAAGCTGCCCGACGGCGCGGGCTTCGAGGACCAGGGGTATGCGCTCTACGGCAGCCTCAACGCGGGCTACGGGCCGATAACCGGCCTCGTCGAGCTGCAGCACTACCGCGACTTCGACTCGCTGCTCGCCTCGGTCGACATGCGCAACGCCGACGCGTTCATGAGCCTGCGCTACTCGACGCCGCCGACCACCGAGCCGGCGACGAACGACACCCGCTTCAACTACTTCGACCGCTGCGTCAGCGGCGGCCGGGCGCGGCTCGACGGGCGAATCATCGACCGCAAGCTGCTCTCCCATGCCGCCTTCGGCCGGTGGGCGACTTGGGGCGAGCGCTCGAGCGAGTGTGACGCGCCCGATTCCAAGCGCAACGACGTGAGCGACGCGAGCGCGGGGGCGGAGTTGATCTTCGACGAGGCGCGCTCGCACGCCTTCGTCTCCGCCGGGTTGCGGCGAGACACCAAGGCGGAGGACGGCCTGCTCTACTACCGCGAATTGCGCGCCGAGCTGTCGTTGGTCAAGGCGATCGTCGGCCCCTGGTCGGTCGAGCTCGATGCGAAGCACCGGCGGGCCTTCAGCTCGGAGAAGAACCTCGTCGGGGCGGGCTTCAGCCCGCAGCCCTGGAACGAGGAGGAGCTGTACTTGTCGCTCAAGCACTCGCCGCTCATCGTCGCCGCGGTCGGCTACGAGCACACCGGGCTCGCCGGCCAGCAGCCGCACTACTTCAACGCGATGCTGATGTGGAAGTACCTGCCGGGCTCGAGCCTCAAGCTCTTCGTCGGCCAGCAGCGCGGGGCGCTCAAATGTGTTTCCGGCGTCTGTCGCGAGTTCCCGCCGTTCGAGGGAGCGAAGCTCGAGTGGACGCAGCGATATTGAGGCGACGGTGAATCCGCTTCCTTCAGAATCCGGGGCCGCCACGGCCCTCGTCCTCGCAGACGAAGAGCAGAAGCGCCTGCGCGACCCTCTGGCTTGGGAGGCGTGGGGCGAAGCCCTGACGCCGGCGCAATTCGCGGTGCGTGAAGAGCGGCTGCGCGCTCATCTGTGGGCCCGGCAGGCGATGGCCACCTGGTTGCTCATCGACGAGGAGGGCCGGACGCTCTCCTCGTGCGAGACGTTCCGGATGCGCAGCCGCGCGTGGATCGACGGGGTCGAGTCCTGGGGCGTCACCTTCGCGGTGGCGAGCGTGCTGACCGAGCCGCGGCTGCGGGGACGCGGTTTCGCCTCGCGGATGATGCGGCTGCTCGTCGAACGGCTCGCACGCGAGAGGTCGGCGCACGGCTCGATCCTGTTCTCGGACGTCGGCCCGCAAATCTACGAGCGGGCCGGCGGCTTCGTCGCCGCGAGGGCCATCGACCGCGTCTTCGGGCCGTTGGAGAGCGAACCGGCGGCCGCGGTCGACGCTCTCTTGGGCGACGAGGAGCTGCCGAGTGAGCTGGCGCGGCTCGCGGTGCCGTGCGACCGGTTCGTCGTCTGGCCCGAGGCCGGGCAGCTCGATTGGCACCTGGAGCGCGAGCGTGCGTACGCGGCACTGCTCGGGCGCCGGCGGCCCGAGGCGTGTGGGGCGCGCGCTGGAGAGGGGCGCATCTTCTGGGCCGGCGACTTCAAGAATGAGCGGCTGGTGGTGCTGCTGCTCGCGGCGAGCCGCCCGGACGAGGTTGGGGCGCTCATGAAGGCGGCGCAGAAGACGGCGGGCAGGGCAGGGCTGCGAGAGGTGCGGCTCTGGGACCACGAAGGCGCGGTCGACTGGTCACGGGTGCGCGACGCGGGCCGGGCCGAGCCGCGGGCAGGCGCCCTGCCGATGTTCGCCCCGTTCCAAGCGGCCATCAGGCCGGACTCATGGCGTCGTGTGCCGCGGGCGCTGTGGGTCTAGCGCGGCCGAGCGGTCGGCGAGGCGCGAGAGGGAGAGTCGAGGCTCCCCGCTGCCGGCTCTCGACTGACCATCGACTCTCGAAGCGATGCCGCGGCGCAACCAGCGCGAGGCGCGGCCCCGCTAGTGGATGATCACGCGGTCGCACGAGCAGTCCCACAGCGTGCCTTGCCAGTTGTGGATGATGCCGTTGTCGCCGCAGCGCGTGCACTCCCACAGGATCTCCGAGGTGCCCTGAAGGACCCGCAGGCGGATCTGCCCCTGACAAGCCTTTCGCCGGGGCCGGCGCCGACAGCGCAAACCGGTCACCAGGACGTGCTCGGGCTTGGCTAGGCTGGCGGCCGAAACGATGCTGCCAAGATACTCGGCCAGGCGCCGCGCGGCCGGAGGCACCTCGTTGCCCGGCACGAGCACGTCGACGAAGTGGGTCATGTCCGCGATGTAGGTCATGGGCGGCGCACTATGCCATTCGGGCTCCGCTGGCTCAAGGATTGGCGAAGACGCCCGAGCAAGCGAGGCGCTGGCCTCCCAGAGCCGCAGGAAAGGGGCGGCGCAGCGGCGCGCGCGGCCTGGAACAGCGGCGGTGGCCGCGTGCGTTCTGGAACCCGAAGCTCAGTCGGTGGTCCGAAAACGGTGCTTGCCAAACCGTGGGATCTGCTTTCTTGTCGACAACTGGTCCATCTGGGAGTACCAAGCCAAGCCGCGCATGGCTGTAGGGGTGGCTGGGAGTCGGCGCAAGCCTCGCGGTGGATGTTTGGTCACCGGGGAGGAGACGCAGGCTGGCCGCCGCGGATCGCCCGGGCTTGCGAGCGATTCGCAGGAGCGGATCGACCGGACCGCTGCACGGTCGACCGCACACAGCAGGGCGGTTCTGGCAGCGACCGCGGTCCGCGACTTCTTTGGACCGTGCGGCGGGCGCTGCTCAGGTGGGCCGGGGAGCCGGAAACGAGAGGTCGTCGGTCTGAAGGCGGCGGTTGTCTGGAGGTAGTCAGAGGGCGATGGAAGAAAACGAGAAGCAGGGCAAAAGCGTGCCGGAGTCCGACCGCGGCGACGAGAGGCATGGGGGGCTGCGGCCCGTCCGTCCCGAGCAGAGCAGTCAGGAGCAGGCTGTCGTGCCGCCGGCCGCGCCTGAAAAAGACGAGCGGGCGCAGGTGACCTTGCCGGCTGCCCGGCCGGAGGCAGACCAGGAACCGGCGGCTGCGCCGGTTGCCCAGCCGGAGGCAGACCAGGAGCTTGCGGCTGCGCCGGCCCCTTTCCCTGGCCAGGTCGGTGAAGGGGCGGGGCGCCGCCGACGCTCGCGGCGAGGCGGGCGCCGGCATCGTCGTCACGACGCAAAGCTGGGGCAGGATCGGCTGCTCGTCGAGCTGCGGCAGGTCTTTCGCATCCAGCAGTTCCGGCCCCGTCAGCGCGAGGTCATTGAGGCCGTGCTCGCGGGCCATGACACCCTCGCGGTGATGCCCACCGGCTCTGGCAAGTCGCTCACCTACCAGCTTGCCTCGCGGATCTTGCCCGGGCTCACCGTGGTCATCTCGCCGCTGCTCGCGCTCATGCGCGACCAATACGAGAAGATGGTCGCTCTCGGCATGGAGGGCTCTCGGCTCGACTCCTCGCTCACCGCCAAGCAGCGCGAAGAGACGATGAAGGGGATAGAGGAGGGCAAGGGCAAGCTGTTGCTCATCACCCCCGAGGGCGCGACCTCCGAGGCGTTCCGGCAGCGCATCGCGGGCCGCGAGATCTCGCTGCTCGTGGTCGACGAGGCTCACTGCGTCTCGCAGTGGGGCCACGACTTCCGGCCGAGCTACCTCGCCGTCAGCAAGGTCGCCGAGCAGCTCGGGCGTCCGACGATCCTCGCTCTGACCGCCACCGCGACCCCCAAGGTGCAAGAGGATATCGTCCAACAGCTCGACATGCGCGAGCCGGTGCGCATCTCGACGCCCCCGTATCGGCCGAACCTGCAGTTCGAGGTGGAGCTGCACGACAGCGAGATGGGCAAGCTCAAGTCGCTGCTCAAGCGCGTCAAGGCGCTGCCGCGGCCGGGGATAATCTACTGCGCGACGGTGCGCGACACGCAGATGGTCTGGGCGATGCTGCGCAAGGCGAAGGTGCGCTCGGCCGTCTACCACGGCAAGATGCGCAAGTCCGAGCGCGACGCCTCCTACGAGGCCTTCATGTCGGGGCGTAAGCCGGTCGTGATGGTGGCGACCAACGCCTTTGGCCTCGGGGTCGACAAGCCGAACATCCGCTACGTCATCCACTATCAGGTACCGGGCTCCATCGAGGCCTACGTGCAGGAGGCCGGGCGCGCAGGCCGCGACGGCAAACCGGCGCGTTGCATCCTTCAGTACCTGCCGCAGGATCTCGAGATCCAGGAGTTTTTCCTGGAGCAGCAATACCCGACGCGCACACAGGTGCGCTCGGTTGCCGAGGCTCTGCAGGCGTGGTCCGAGAGCGGCCAGCCGGTGACCTTGAAGGACTTGGCTCTCTCCTCGCACGTGCCGCAGACGCGCACTGCGGTCGTGCTGCGACTCCTTCAGGACATGCGGTTTGCCTCGGACGTCGAGGCGGGCAAGGCGGTGGTGCTCACGGCTCCTCCGCCCATCGAAGAGGTCCAGCGAGCCTCGACGATCTACGACATCCAGCGCATGAGCGACCGTCGCAAGCTCGACGAGCTGACCGCGTACGCGACCACCGACGAGTGTCGCAGCCGCTTTGTGCGCCGTTACTTCGGAGAAGCGGACCCCCCTGTCTGCGGCGTCTGCGACAACGACCGCGCGAAGAGTGCCGAGGAGCAGGAGCAGGAAGAGCTCGCCTTGGAGACCGGGAACGGCCGACGCAAGCGACGCCGCAGGGGCGGCCGGGGCCGACGCAGAAGGGAGCACGCCGAGGCGCGCGCCGCCCAGGCGGCCGCCACGAGCGGCGAGGCGGCAGCCGGCTCTGCCGCACCGCAACGGCCCCAGCCGCTGCAGCAACCGCAGTCGCAGCAGCCAGGCGAGGCAGGCGAGAGGCGAAAGAAACGGCGCAGGCGCCGTCGGCGCCGTGGGCACAAGTCGGAGCTCGGAGCGCAGGAGCTCCCGCAGCAGGGCCAGAGTCCCCGGCCAGAGCAACGGCTTGAGGCAAAGTCCGCGCCGCTGCGGGCCGATGTAGAGGTGGAGGCCCAACGTCGCTCCGGCCAGAGGCGAGGTGCGGGGGCAAGAGGCGAAGCGGTCGATATCGTGCTGGCGGCCGAGCGGCGGTCGGAGGCTGCGGCGGCCGACGAGAGCTTCGCTATCGAAGTGGAAGCCGAGCGAAGGCTCGAGCGTGAGCTTCGCGGCGAGCCGGCGGAAACCGAGGTTGAGGCCGAGCGCAGGCCAAGTCGTCACCGCAGGTCGACGATGGAGCGCGGGACGACCGCTGAGAGGAGACCGGAGGGGGTGCTCGAAGGCGAGCTGTGCGAGCCGGCCGCCAAGCCCAGCCTCGAGCGCGAAGAGCTCACGCAGCCAAAGTCGAGGCTTGAGCGCAAGGAGAAGCCGAGAGCCTCGCTTCGGTCCGAGGCCAAGCCTGCGTCGGAGAAGGATGGGGTCTTGGAGCCCAAGGCAAAAGCGCTGCCCGCGGCGCGAGCAGAGGAACCGGAGGCCAAGGCGGTTTCCGAATCCGAGGCCGGCGCCGATGGCTCGCCGAAAGCCGAGGTGAGGCCGGAGCGCAAGCGAAAGCCGAGGGCCAAGGCCGAGCCGGTCGCCAAGGTGGAGCCGGTTGCCAAGGTGGAGCCAGGACCTGCGGTCGACAGCGAGGTCGAGCTGCTGGCCAGCCGAAAGGCGAAGCGCAAGCCGAAGGCCAGCCTGGACATGGAGGCGGATAGTACGCCCGAGCCGCAGGCGGCCGGGCTTCGGGAGAGGCAGCGGCGTGAGAAGAAGGCCGAAGTCGGCGCGCAGACCGAGGCCAAGCCCGCGCGTCGGGTAGCAGCCCGGCCGACGCCTGAACCTATCGTTGAGGCCGAGTCCGCGGTCGCGGGGAAGCCGGCCGCAAAGCGAAGAGCCAAGGCCGAGGCCGGCAAGCCTCGTCAAGCGACCGCGGAGGTCGCGCCGGGCGAGCCGAGGCCGAAAGCGCCGCGCAAGGCCAAGGCGGCTGAG
>DHSB01000216.1 GCA_002408385.1 Myxococcales bacterium UBA5297 | reverse complement strand
CCGGCGGCGGGGTTCGGCTCGAGGAAGGCCGCGAGGGCGAGCTCCTCGATCGCCTCCGGAGAGCCGAGCGCCCGCTCGTGCGAGCCGAGGGCGCGGCCCTGTGAGTCCCAGCGGCTCACGACCGCCCAGGTCCCCTCCGCCCGCTTCGACAGCCGCGCCACCAGCGTCTCCTCGGCCCCCGCCCAGCGGGCGAGGGCGGCCGCGGCCTCGGCGCTCTCGCTCGGCGCGCTCGCCCTGAGCCGCTCGAGGAGCTGCAGCAGCCCCGCCTCCGCGGCGGCTGGCTCGAGCGAGAGCTCGAGCGGCGTGCCGAGGCCCGCGGGGTGGCTGGTCTGTGCCAGGGCGTAACCGGGCGCGCTCAAGGTGAGGTAGTGGCTGCCGGGGGCGAGCCCGCCCACCTCGAGCGGCGTCACCCCGCGGAAGAGCCCGTCGACGAAGACCAGCGCCGGAACCGGGAGGGAGCGGACGGCGAGGGAGAGCCGCGGGCTCTCGCGGGCCTTGGCGCGCGCCTGCTCGGCCAGGGACGCGAGCTCCGGGGTGAGGCGGAGCGGGTCGAGCTCGTAGTCGGGCCGGAGGGCGAAGAGCCTCGCCAGCTCGGTCCACGCCTCTGCCATCCAGCCCTCGGAGTGGGCGGCGAAGGCGCGCGCGGCGATCGCCTCGAGCAGACCGGGAAAGGCGAGGGAGAGGTCCGCTTCCTCGTAGAGGCTCACCGCCTCGGTCGCCTTCTGTAGAGCCGCCTTGCCCTGCATCTCGTCGATGAGGTCGAGGGCCTCCTCGACCCGCTCCCGGGCCCGCTCGGCCTTGCCGGCCCGGAGCGCGGTCGTCTCGCCGCGGGCGCGCGCCGAAAGCTCGATCCCCTGGAAGCGCACGTCGTTCTCCAGGAGCTGCTGCAGCGCGAGGGTCGCCGCGGCCGCCTCGGTCTCCAGTCGACGATCAGAGGCAACGGCCAGGGCGACGACGCTGCGCGCCTGCCCGCCGGCCCCCGGGACGAGCGGCGCGGCCTCGACGGCGGCCAGGGTGAGCAGACCGAGGATGGCGAGGCTCATGGCTTCTCTGCTCCTCCGACAGCTTTGCGGTCCGTTACGGCTAGAAGCGCACGACCTTGGTCGTGGTCTCTCCGGCCTCGATCTCGATCTCCAACTCCTTCTCGAGCGCGGCGGGCGGGTGGACCACCTTCAAGCGGTGCGCGCCGGCGGGGAGCACGATGCCCCGGGCTGGCGAGGTCTTTCCGAGAGGCTGGCCGTCGATCGCGATCTCGCACCACGGGACGCAGTTGAGGTCGAGGGTGCCGCTCGCCGCGGCGGTCTTTGGTTTCGGCGGCGCGGGGCGCGGCTTGGAGGCCTTCGCCGGCCGGGCGACGGCCGAGGTCGAGGGCTTCGACGGCCGGGAGGGCGCCTCGCGGGCCAGCTCGCTCTGCTCGGGAGGCGCCGTCGGCTCGGCGGGAGCTGCCGCGAGCTGCCCGTCCGGCCTGTCAGGCTCGGCAGGCTCGGCGGGCTCGGCGGGCTCGGCAGGAGGCGCGGGGCGGGCCATTGGCTTGGCCCTGGCTGGTTGGAGAAGGGGCGCTGGCGCCGGGGCGTTTCCGGGCTCGGAATCGAAGATCAGTAGGTACGTCGTGCCGGCCAGGAGGAGCAGGGCGATCGCGATGAAGGCCGCAAGCGGCGCGCTCGAGCGCTTGGGCGCTGGAGTGGCGGGGCGCGGCGCGGGCCTCGGCCTCGTGGCCATCGGCTGGGTGATCCTGAAGACCTCGGGATCGGCCGGCGCCGCCTCGTCCCTCGGCGGCCGGATGAGGGTGGCCTGGTTGCCGAGAGCTGGCTCGGGGGCGTCGGCCGAGGCCGGAGCGTCGGCGCAGGCCGCGAGGGCGATGGGCTCCTCGACGGAGAGCGGGGCGCCGCGCCGGTCGCGCGAGACGACCGTGCAGGAGGGCGTCGGGGGACGCGCCTTCTGGCGCATTGCCTCCGGGCTGACGAGGCTCTGGATGAAGTCCTGGAGCTGGGAGACGGCGGACTCGGAGGAGACCCCGGCCACGTAGGCGTCGAGCGCCCGCCGGAGATCGAGGGCGGACTGCCAGCGCTTCTCCGGATCGCGCTCGAGGGCGCGCGCCGCGATCGCCTCGTACTCGGCGGCGATGCCCGGCACGCGCTCGCCCAGCGGTCGGATCGGCTCCTCGGTGATCGCCTTGAGTATCCCGAGCTCATTCTTCCGGGCGAAGGTCGGCTGCCCGGAGACCAACTCCTGGAGGAGCGCGCCGAGGGCGAAGAGGTCGCTGCGCGCGTCGAGCGGCTTGCCCGCGATCTGCTCGGGCGACATGTAGAGGAACTTGCCCTTGAGGACCGCTCCCGCGGTTTGCACGAGCTTGCCTTCGGCCTTGGCGATGCCGAAGTCGAGCACCTTCACGGCTCCCTGGTAGGTCAGGAAGAGGTTCGAGGGCGAGATGTCGCGGTGGACGATGCCGAGGGCTCGCCCCTCGGCGTCGGTGAAGGTGTGCGCGTAGTGGAGCGCGTCGCAGGCAGCCGAGACGATGCGGGCGGCGATCACCGGCGGAAGCGCGCCACCACGCTCGCCGGTCATCCTGAGGAGCGCGAGGAGGTCTTCGCCGGCGAGGTACTCCATCGCCAGGAAGTAGGCGCCCGCGGTCTCACCGAAATCGAAGATCTGGACGATTCCAGGGTGGTTGAGGCTCGCGGCGATGCGCGCCTCGTCCAGGAACATCTGCTTGAAGCTCGGCTGGGTGGCCAGGTGCGGAAGGATGCGCTTGATGACCACCAGCTTCTCGAAGCCAGCGGGGCCGCTCTGCCGGGCAAGGTGGATCTCCGCCATTCCGCCCTGCGCGAGCGGACGGAGAAGCTCGTACTTGCCGAAGTGGGTCACCGGAAACCCCGCCCCCCTGCATCTGGCTCATAGCAGCGAGGCTACCAAGTGGGTGTTGAGCGAACAGGCAAGAGCTATAGCTGGAAGTCCCACCGAGAGTCCAACGGTGTTGCCGGGCCGACCCGCCGGCGGCACCTCTTCTGCGGATCACTGGCTTTCGTGGGAGGGCGGCGCGAGCGCACCTCCGACGCGGTGGGGAAGGGCCCGGCCGCGGTGAAGTCGCGCCTCGGACATAGTGGGGAAGGGCCCGGCCGCGCTGGGAAAGGGCCCGGCGATCCCGGGAGCTGGCGCGCGAGATC
>DHSB01000192.1 GCA_002408385.1 Myxococcales bacterium UBA5297 | reverse complement strand
GGGATGGCCTCGCGGCTCGGGCGACGGGCGGGCCGGCCGGGCGGGGTGTCGCTCGGGGCTGGCATCGGGCGGGTCGCGTCGGGGAAGCCGGGGCTGCTCGGCCCGAGATCGGCCGCCGGGATGGCCTCGCGGCTCGGGCGACGGGCGGGCCGGCCGGGCGGGGTGTCGCTCGGGGCCGGCATCGGGCGGGTCGCTTCGGGGAAGCCGGCGCTGCGCGGCCCGAGATCAGCCGCCGGGATGGCCTCGCGGCTGGGGCGACGCATCGCGTCACGCATCTCGGCCGGGTCCGACCTTGGACGCTGGGCCCACTGGGGGCCGGTGGTTCGCCTTGGTGTGTCCAGTGGGCGCGAGTCGCTCTTTTCCCGAGGGGCGTTCGGCTCGGGACGGCCACGCTGTGGCAGGGGGCGGAGCGGATCGTGCGAGGGCCGATCCCCACCGAGTGCAGAGGTCGGGTCTCTTCCCAAGCTCGGGATCGGAGCCGTGTCACGCTCGCCCGGCAGGGGCTCGAGACCGAGACCCGGGGCGCGGGCCGGGATGCTATCGACGCGGGTCGAGTCGGGCTTCAGCCTGCGGTCCGAAGGGGGCTCTGCCGAGCTTGCGGGCGTACGGTCCTCGCGAGTCGACCGGCCGCGGACAACGACGAGCTCGCGCTCGGGTTGCGCGCCGGTTTTTCGTCGGGCCTCGCTCGGTTCAGGCGCCGGGCCGATCATCGTCTTGTCGGGGAGTGAGCCCGACGGCTTCTCGGCCCGCGCACCATCGCGGGACGGCGCAGGTCCAATCGCCGTCTTGTTGCCAAAGTCCTCCATTCTCGCCGTCGCCTGCGTCTTGTCGGAAGTGGATGCCCCGGGGGCATCCGCAGTGGTCGCGGGGCGCAGTTGCCGGCGTGGACCAGAGGGCAGGTCGTCGCGAGGGTCGTTACGGCCGCTGTCGTTGGGGCGCGAGCCTGGCCGCGGATTCATGGCCACGCGGTGACTCCTTGCGAGCTGGCGAAGGGGTCGAGGGTACCATCGGTTCTCTTGCGGGCGGTAGGAGGGGACCGGCTTGAGAACCTCTTCTCGCTATTGGTCCGCGGGCGGCCGAGTGCCGCTGGGTCGCTTCGACGCAGTTCCCTGCATTGCGAGCAGCAGCCCGACAAGCGCTCCATAGAGCCCGGCGACCGCCGGGCAACAAAGAAGGCTTCAACTGCCACCCACCAGCGCGTAGAGCTCTCCGAGCGCGACCAACGCCGCAGAGCCGCCCCCGGCTGTCAGCAGCACTCGCGCAGTCTTCGACTTGAGGATTCGCATGCGTTCGCACTCTAACGCCGCCACGCGGTGAAGCGGGCGACAGGTGTGCGCGCGCGCCCGGGAAAAAAAGAGGCCCTCTTCCCCAGGTCAGGGAGAAGAGGGCCTCGAAGCGGCGCTGGCGTAGGGGATCGTTACCCTCAAGCGCCCGGGTCAGCCAGCGTTACCTGCACTGCCCGTCTTGACAGGTGGCTGGAGCGGTGCACTGCGAGTCGCTCGTGCAGCCGACCTTGCACTCGCCCGCGCGGCAGATCATCCCGGCGCCGCACTGCGCGTCGGAGATGCAGCCGGGGGCGCACTGGCCTGCCTTGCAGATTTCGCCGGTGGCGCACTGCGTGTCGGAGATGCAGCCGGGCTGGCACTGGCCACCGACGCACAGGTTGCCGGTCGGGCACTGCAGGTCGCTGACGCAACCGGGCTTGCAGCCGCCGTTCTGGCACAGCTCGCCGGGCTGGCACTGTGAGTCGGCGATGCAGCCGACGACGCACTGACCGCTCTGGCAGATCTGGCCGGTCGGGCACTGGGCGTCGCCCGCGCAGGCGACCTCGCAGCCGCCCTCCACGCAGAGCTGGCCGGGCTCGCACTGGCTGTCGGCCGAGCAGCCGACGACGCAGGCGCCGCCGCGGCAGACCTTGCCCGCGCCGCATTGCTCGTCCGAGCTGCAGCCTGGCAGGCAGTGGCCCGCGCGGCAGACCTCAGAGGAGCCGCACTCGGTGTCGATCAGGCAGCCCTTCTCACAAGCGTTGGCTTCGCAGACTTCGCCGTTGGCGCACTGGGTGTCGACCTCGCAGGCGAGCCGGCAGTGGCCGCTGCGGCAGACGTTGCCCTCGCCGCACTCGGTGTCGGCGACGCAGGGCGCCCCGCAGACGTTGTTCTGGCAGTACTCGTCGGCCGCGCACTCGGAGTCAGCCAGGCACTCGCGGCGGCAGACGCCGGCGATGCAGCGCTGGTTGTCGCCGCAGAGGTTCTGCTCGCTGCACGCGGGGATGCAGGCAGCGCCCTGGCAAACCTCGTCCTGGGCGCAGTCGGCGCTTTCGGTGCACGGCGACGTGCAGCGTCCCGAGTGGCAGATCTTGTCCTGGGCGCACTGGCTGTCGGCGGTGCAGGGAGGCACGCAGAGGTTGTTGTCGCAGTACTTGCCGATAGGGCACTCGGTGTCTTCGGCGCAGACGATCTGGCAGACGCCTTCGATGCAGGTCGAGGGGAAGGGGCACTCGCCGTTCGAGAGGCAGTAGCTCAGGTCGCGCACGCACAGATGGTCGGAGCACAGGAAGCCGGTCGGGCAGTCGGTGTCGGCCGCGCACAGCTTGCCGCAGGTCTGGTTGACGCAGTCCTCGCCCGGGGTGCAGTCGGCGCTGGTGCGGCAAGGGGCGGAGGCGTCGATGCAGTTGCCGTCCGAGCAGCGCTTGCCGGCCGGGCATTGCGAGTCGGCGGTGCAGCCCTTCACACAGGAGCCGGCGATGCAGCTCATGTCCGGCGGACAGGCCTTGCCCTCGACATCGCAGCGCATCGGGACACAGCGGCCGTCGACGCAGCTCTCGGACGGAGCACAGTCGGCGGTCTGGGTGCAGGTGGCCGGCTGGGTTCCGGGGACACAGCGCCCGTCGAAGCTGCAGTAGAAGCCCGCGGCGCAGTCGGAATGATCGAAACAGTAGAGCGGGTGGCCGGCGTCGACGGGCTCGGTCCAGCAGTCGCCGTCGTAGTCGCAGCTATAGCAGTCGTCGTTGCAGTCGCCCCACTCGTCGTGAACGCAGATGCAGCCGGGCAGGAAGATGAAGCCGGCGAGGACCACCGAGGTGAGCAGGTGAAGCTGTTTCATGGGGAGCCTCCGATTGCAGTGCCCTGTGAGCGTTTCCTAGCCGAAGCAACGCTCATGCCACCTGTGCAGGGCCGCGCTGAGCGGCCGTAACCTCAAGTAAAGCGGCTGAGTTTGCGCCACCCGAGACGTTGGCACCCGTTGGTCGATGCATTCGCCGCGACAGGCCTGTCAGGATTTCCGCGCTACGGCCGGAAGGCCGGAAAATCTTGGCTGGCGTTCGGCGCCGCGGAGTGCTTCGGGCGTATTTGGAGCGCCGAGCACCAGCGCCCAGCGAAGGACGCCTCCTTTGCCGGTGCGGAGAAAGGACACGCTCCTCTGACTCGCCCCTGCGGCTCATCGATACCCGAAGAGCCTGAGGGCGGGGACCCGGAGTCGTGTGAAAGCAGGCAGGCGAGCACCGCTGCGCTCGAGAGGTCTTTCGATCGCGGATCCGGCAGCGAGCTGGGCGGTGGCGGCCAACGCCTTGCGAACGGGAGCGAGTCGGATAGGTTCAGCGGCAACACCGCATGTGTGAGTCTTCTTCGCGCGAAGGGGCGCAAAAAACAACCGCTCGCTCCTCGGGGCCGGCCGAGGAGCGAGCGGTGGGCGCCCACCCATTGGGCACCCAACCCACCTTGTGAGCCGCCGCGCGCATTCGGCCGCAGCGCAGCGACCCGCGATTGGAGAAGCGCTGCTCTCGACACCCCGAGCGCTTCGCACATCCGCTAAACGCTGGACTGTTTGAGCAACCGCCATGCCACGACAGGCCCCGCCGTTGCCGGGAGCAGCAAAACCCTCAACTTCTTTCGGATATCTCGCAGGCTGCTCGCCGATGACCGACCGCGCGAGGCCACCTTCGGCTCTGCCGAGCACGACACCGGTGTCAGGCATCCGTCCCGCGGGAAGAAATCCCTGAATCGCTTGCGCACGCGCTCTTTGTGATCGCGCGCACAACGGGTGCGAGTCGGAAGCCGAAGGTGACCGAGGCCACAGCTTGCGCGTGCTCGGCGCTACAATGCGGCCTCTCGGCAACTTCGGAACTTGGAGGACCCATGGAAATCCCGCGTGTCGGGCTGAAGAGGGATCGACGAATCCTTCGAGCGACAACCGGCCAGCCCGAGCGTAAGCCGAGCCCGCAAAGCGCAAGTCGAGGGCACCTCGCTCTTGCCTGCCTCGGTCGTCACGAGGCTGCGCTCCAAACGAACAGCCACCGATGGTCCTCGAGGTTGAGCACGAGCGTCGGGTCGATAGGAGGCCTCTCATCGACCGATTGCTGCCAGTCTTCCCTCTCCCCTCAATCCCCTCTTCCCGCGCAAGCGCGGGAGAGGGGACTTCCACTTGCTTGCGCGTGCTCAGCGTCGAGTCCGCTGTTCGTTCATGAGACCGCATCCGGGCGAGGACCCGGTGCGAAGCTCGGGGCGAGCCGGGTGCGGGCCGAGGTCAGGCAGAGCTCGCGACAGCTCTTGAGTGCGCTCGCAGTGCTGGCAACCCTCGCCGCGTGCGGAGAGCAGGGGCTGCCGCCAGATGCGGGCAGCGGGAAGCGAGCCGATGCCGGCATCGATCCTGTCGAGCACTGCGGCCTCGTCAGCCCATTTGGCTCGGACCTGGAGAACTACGACGCCCTCGTCGAATGCCTGCGCTCGGAGGCCGAGGAGAGCGTCATGCGGGACGCTGTCGCCACCTTCGTGGCTTTGGCCGAGTCTCGGGAGGGCTTTCCGTTGGTCGGCGCCGAGCGGGTCGTCTTCGTCTACGTCAGAAGCGCGCAGTACGACCGCGAAGACGATGCTCGCCCCGAAGAGGACTTCAATCCTGGCAGGAGGCGCGAGCCGGTTCGCGTCGCCGGCGACTTCAACAACTGGGACGGAGCGGCCGCGGAGCTTCAGCGCGAGTCGGGCGACTTCTTCCACCGCAGCTTCAAGATGATCGTCGCCGCGGACGACCGCTGGCGCTACAAGCTCGTCGCCAAGGACTCGACGGGCGAGGACGTCTGGTTTAGCGACCCGCTGTCGCGCCGGTTCGATTTCGACGAGAACGGGCGCATCTCAATCGTGCGCGGGGGCGACGCCCAGGGGCACCTGGAGACTGTGCGCGAGGTCGTCTCGCAGAGCCTCGGCATCGCCCGCGACGTCTACCTCTACCTTCCCCGCGGCTACGACTTCGGGACCGACCGCTACCCCGTGCTCTACATGCACGACGGCAATAACCTCTTCGACACCGGCCAGCCCAACAGCGCCCCCGGCACCTGGGACGTCGATGCGGTCAGCGAGGCGGAGACGGGCGCGGGCAGGGTTCGCGAGCACCTGATCGTGGGCATCCCCAACAACGCCAACCGCATGGGCGAGTACACGCACGTGAAGGAGAGCATTGACGGCCAGGCGCTCGGCGGTGACGGCGACAAGTACGCGCGGTTCGTCGTCCAGGAGCTCAAGCCCCTCGTCGACGCGCGCTACCGAACCCGCCGCGAGCGAGAGCACACCGCCATCCTCGGCTCGAGCCTGGGCGGCCTCATCTCGTTTTACATAGGCTTAAAGCACCCCGAAGTCTTCAAGTACGTCGGCGGCATGTCCTCGTCCTTCTGGTGGGGCTCGGAGCTCGGCAATCCGACGATGACCGACCTGTACGCCGGCGCGGCCGATCTTTCGACGCGGGGTCAGGTCTTCTACCTCGACAGTGGCGGAGGGCCGCCTCTGGACGGCTGCTCGATGGAGGCGCGAAGGGAGGGCAGCGACAACTACTGCGACACACTGAGGATGAAGGCGGCGCTGGAGGCCAAGGGCATCGACACCTATCCCGACGATCCGAACGCCCCGCTGCTGCAGCCCGAGAACATCGACATCTTCCACTGGCACGAGCCGGGCGCCGAGCACAATGAGGCGGCGTGGAACGCGCGGATGTTCCGCCCGCTGCGCCTCTTCTTTCGCCCTTAGCCCGAAGGGAGCTCCTCGCGCGGCACGCCGTGTCCGAAGAACCTTCTGCGGCATATCGCGAGGTGGGGACCGCCGCCGTCTCGGGCGGCCTCCGTGCGCGCATGAAGAAGAGGCACCCGAGCGACTCTGAGAAGGATTTCTCGACGGGTCTTCAACCAGACCGCGCTCGTGGGTGAGCCGAGAGGCGGCGAGCCAAGGTGAGGGAGATCGTGCGCCACCGCTTGATGTCTCGCCTGAAGAGGTGTCGAGAAATCTCCCAGAGCTCGGCGCACCCGCCCGTTCGCCTTGAGCGTAGGCCGAGCTTGCGAGGCCGAAGTCGGGGCCCTTCGACTCCGCTCCCGCCGCTCGCGCGTCGGGGGGTACGCTCAGGGTGAGCGGAAGCGGTTTGCGAGAAAGCACCAGCCGGGACCGTGCGCTTCCAAACGGCGAGCGGGCGAGGGCTCGAGGGCCGGGCTTGAGATGAATCGGACTGGCGGCCCTTCGTTCCAAGGCTCGCTGCAAAGCCGGTAGGCGCCTTGAAAGAGCACCGGGGGCGTTCTACGGTCGCGGGCCAAGGAGGTTAGCTAAATGCGGACACGTGGAATGCTCGCCGGGCTGGCGTTGGTGGTGGCGTTCGGGTCGACCGGCTGCGCGTTTCAAAAGCCCAGCCTCAAGTTCAAGAGCGTCCAGGTGAAGGACATCGACCTCGAGGGCACCACGCTCAACGTGATCTACACCCTGAAGAACCCGAATCCGGTCGGCCTCAACCTCGCGTCGGTGGCCTACGCGCTCGAGGTCGAGGGGCACCACGTCGTCTCCGGCCGGCCTCCCAACGGCCTATCGGTGCGACAGAAGGCCAACACCGACCTGGCCTTTCCAGCGCGCATCAAGTTCAGGGAGATCATGCCGGCGGTGCAGGTCTTCCTGACCAAGGACAAGGCCAACTACCGGGCGAGCGGCGAGATCGGCGTGAAGACACCGATTGGAGTCGTGAAGCTGCCGCTGTCGTACGCGGCGTCCTTCAACGTGCCGAAGATCCCCGACTTCAAATTCCAGACCCCTGCGATTCAGAACCTGTCGTTGAGCGGCGCGAGGATCGTGTTTCCGATTAAGATCACCAACAACAACTCCTTCCCACTTCCGCTCAACGGGTTCTCGGCCGCCTTCAGCATCGCGGGCGTGCGCGTCGGGAACACCACCGCGGCGCTTCCGAAGGTATTCGAGGGCAATCAGGCGCAGGTGGTGCAGATGCCCATCGACATCAGCTTCGCGAAGGTGGGAATGGCCGTCGCCAACGCGATACGCACCAAGCGCGCCCACGTGAAACTCGACGGGGCCCTGAGCGCGGGGAGCCTGTCGCTGCCGATCTCGCTCTCGGAGAACCTGAGCTTCCGTTAGCGGCGCCTCGGGCATTTGGAGGGGGCGAGCAGACTCCCGGTCGTCTTGAGAAGGTCGAAGTGGCCGCTTGGGAAGCTGCTGAACGAAACCGAATTGCTGGCAGCACGATTCCGGAGCGCCGGCCTTCGTGTGCCGGCCGCCGGGAACCCTCGAATCGGCCGCGCCTCTGCTCCATTCCTCCACGGGCATTGCTATCCGCCCTACCAACCCATGACCGATCGCTTGGGTTCCGGGCGATGCCCGCGCTGCGCGGAGTCGAAGCACGAGCCCCCTGTCGACCCTCCTCAAACGGAGGAGAACCCGGCGCAGGCCAGATAGCTACCCTCCCGCTACGCGACGAGCGTCCGATGCCCGGAGGGAGCCATGAAGCGGCGGATCAGACTGGTGGCGCTGTGCGCCTCGATGTCGGTGCTCAGCGGCTGTTTCGGCAGCTTCCTGCTCGTGCGGAACCTCTACGAGTTCAACGCCGGCATCGAGAACGAGTACCTGCGCTCGCTCTTGTTCTGGGGCTTGGTCATCATCCCCGTCTACGAGTTCGCGGCCTTCGGCGACGCGGTGGTCCTCAACGTCATCGAGTTCTGGTCGGGAAAGAACCCGCTCGAGAACACCGAGACTGCGGAAGGGGTTCAGGTCTCTCGCGCGTCGCGCGACGTCCTGCGCCTACGGCGGCTCTCGCCAGCCGGGACGGTCGAAGAGCTCGAGCTCGTTCGCGTCGGCGAGAGGGCGGGGCTCGTGCGAAAGGCGGACGGCGAAGTCGTCTCCGCGGCCGAGATGCTCGGCGACGGCTCGATCGCGCTGACCTCCCGCGGCGTCGTGCGGGTGATCACGGTCGACGAGGTGAGGGCCCTCGAGCGGGCAGCGACGGCGGGTTGCCTGATGTCGTCGGCCCGAGATCTCCTGTGGGGCGACAAGGTGGTGGCCTGCAGGCCGTAACAGCGCATCCGCTCGCGGACCGAGGGACAGACCGATGCTCGCCCGCCCGATACGCGAGAGCGCGAGAGGCGACCATCGAGCACCTCGCCGATCTTTCTGGCTGACGTGCAAACGACTCTCGGGCACCTCGTCGGTCGTTCTGGTCGCCGTGCAAACGGCTCACGGGCACCTCGCCGCTCTTTCTGGCTGACGTGCAAACGGCCCTCGGGCACCTCGCCGGTCTCTCAGATCGACGCGCAAGCGACCCCCAAGCCACTCGCCAGTCTTTCTGGTCGAGGGAAAAAACGGCTCTCAAGCCACTCGCCGGACTGTCTGGTTGACGCGCGAGCGACCCTCGAGCCACTCGCCGGACTCTCTGGTTGACGCGCGAGCGACCCTCGGGCCACTCGCCGGACTGTCTGGCTGACGCGCGAGCGACTCTCAAGCCACTCGCCGGACTCTCTGGTTGACGCGCGAGCGACCCTCGGGCCACTCGCCGGACTCTCTGGTTGACGCGCGAGCGACTCTCGGGCACCTCGCCAGTCATTCTGATCGCCCCCTAAGGCGATTCTGACCGCGCAAAAGTCGTTCTCCACAACGCGGTCGATGCTTCTGGTCCCGTTCCGCGCACGCGCCTGCCACCCAACCGGGGGGGGGGAGCGCGTGAGGCCGACCGTCGGCGGCGCCGCTCCCCAACTCCAAATCCCACCGGCCGGGCCGCCGCTAGAACAACTCCATCTGCCGCGGTGGCTCGAACGGCTGCGCGTCGAGGCCGCGGTCCCGAAGCAGAGCGGCGAGCTCCTTGGCATAACCGTGGACCGTGAGAACCCGCTTGGCGCCGGTCGCCTCGACGTAGCCGAGCAACCCGTCGAAGTCGGCGTGGTCCGAGAGCGCGAAGGCCTCGTCGGTGCCGAAGCGATACCGCGCCCCAGACTCGAGCGCCCAGCCCGAGAGCATCGCCGTACGGGCCTTGGGGACCGACTGAACCTGGGACGTCGGGCCCGTCGGCAGGAACAGGACCTCGCCCTCTTCAATCGTGCCGCTGAACCTGCGATGTGGAATCGAGTGGCCGAACGACGCGTAGATCTCGCAGATGTCGGCTATCGAGGGATGGGCGACGAGCGGCAGGCCCTCGTCGGCGAGCACGCGCATCGCCTCCTGGCTTTTGCCGAGCGTGTAGGCGAGGAAGACCGGAGTGCCTCCTTTGGAGATCGTCGAGCGCGCGAACGCCCGCATCTGCGCGTAGACATCGTCGCGAGGCGGGAAGCGAAAGCGCGGGTGCCCGAAGGTCGATTCGATGATCAGCACCTCGCAGCGCGCGCTCTCGGCGGCCTCGGTCGCGAGTGCGGGGACCGGGTTGAAGTCGCCGGTATAGAGGATGCGCTTGCCATCATCGCGGGTGGCGAGAAGCTGCGCCGAGCCGAGGACATGGCCCGCGGGGAGCAGCTTGAGCGAGAAGCCGCCGAGCTTGAACGACTTGCCGTAGGGGACCGGCAGCGCGGTGGTCGAGGTCTTGAGCCGGTGCTCGAGCAGCCGCAGGGTCGGGGCCGTGGCGATGGTCTGCCCATGCCGGGCGATGTGGTCGGCATGGGCGTGGGAGACGAAGCAGACCTCGGTCGGGAAGGGCGCGTCGAGGAAGAGCGGCGAGGTGCGCAGGCGCATCGCCTTGCCCACCCGCTCGACGCCGAAGCCGCGGAGCGACTGTCGGGGGCTCGGGGCGGTCACGGCGCGGGCCTCACGGGCCTCGCGGGCACGGCGGCACGGCGGGCCGCGAGGCGTGGCCAGAGCTCGCCGACGAGGACCGCGGCGACGATGAGCCCGCCGCCGGCGATCGTGGTGGGCGGCAGCGGGTCGTCGAGCAGCAGCCGGGAGAAGAGCGCCGAGAGCAGGGGCTCGAGGGTAAAGATGAGCGCGGCGCGCACCGCGCTGACGCGGGCCTGGGCCCAGAGCTGCCCGTACACGAAGAGGGCCGAGGCGAAGACGCCGGTGAAGAGGATGGTGCCGACGAGCGCGGGCGTGAGCTCGAAGCGGACCTCTTCGAACGGCAGGGAGAGCGCCGAGAGGAGCGTGACCACGGCGATCTGCGCGAAAACGGCGACGGCCGGATTGACCTTGGGAGCGAAGCGGCCGGTGAAGAGGAGGTGGAAGCTGAGGACGAGCGCCGAGACGGTGACCAGCCCGTCGCCGAGGAGCGAGCCGCTGCCGGAGAAGAGGCTCGGAGCGCTCATGACGAACAGGCCCGCGGTCGCGAGGCCGGCGCCCAGGTAGGCGGCCAGGTGAGCGCGCAGGCGAAAGAAGAGCACGCCGAAGACCGGCACGAGCACCACGCAGAGGCTGGTGATGAAGCCGGTGCGGGTCGCGGTGGTGAAGACGAGGCCCCAGGTGTTGAGGGCGAAGCCGAGCCACAACAGCAGGCCGAGGAAGGCGCCGCGGAGAACGGAGGTGCGATCGAGGCCGGCGCGCAGGGCGAAAGGGAGCGCGGTGAGCGCGCCCACGGCGAAGCGGACGGTGAGGAAGGCGCCGGTGCTCGTGTGGGCGAGCGAGTCCTTGACGAGCGGGTAGGTGAGGGCCCAGCCGACGGTGGCAAACAGAAGGACCGGGGTCGGTTGAGCGAAGCGTGAGGTGCGAGCGCGAAGGTCCATCGGGCGGCAGGATAGCCCGGAGGGTCGGCGGGTCAACGAAGCTGGCCTACTCCACGCGAGCGGCCAAGCGCTTGCCGAGTCGGAAGATGCGGCGGGCGGCGAGGTAGGCGGCGGTGCGGGTCAGGCTGTAGGTGAGGCCGAGGAGGCGGTCGCGGCGGCGGTTGGCCGGGCGCCAGCGGTCGCCGCGGCGGATCTCGGAGACTGGGCCGAAGAGCTGGCGGCGGGGAATGAAGCCGTCGGTGCGGTGGCAGGCGTCGCCTTTGAAGAGGGCGGAGCCGTCGGGGCGGACCCAGAGGATGCGGTGGACGATGTGCTGGGGGCCGCGGTGGAAGACCCAGATCTCGCCGGGGTGCGGGGAGCGGCGATTGCGGCGGAAGCGGATGGTGTCGCCCGGGCGGATGGTGGGCGACATGCTCGGGGTCGCGATTTCTCGCAGCGCGGCCTCGAGCCCGGCGGTTTCAAGGATTCGTTTTCGCCAGGTCATTGAGGAGGGAGCTCAAAAGGTCATCAGCCTGAGCGGATTTTGGAAAGGCGAAGCGATAGGTGGGAACGGAGTTCGCGACCGGGGCCAACCGGCTGAGTACGCTCCCCTTCATTCCCAACTCCGAGGGAAAGCGGAACGCCTGATGCGCGAGCGCACGGAGTCCGTCCGCGGAGTGCAGCTTTTCGTAGAACGGGCGGACCGACTTCTCGAGCAGCAGAAGCGCGCGAAGTGGACGTGTCTCGAGAGACGGAGTCTTGCGAGCGCTGCTGCGAATGACGGTCCCCGCCAGCGTTGGCGGGGGGCCCGGATGGGCGATTACGCATTCGTCACTGAGGCTTCGCAGGCGGACGAGGTCAGTCAGGGTGCTCTTGCCTCCACCCGATGGAGCAAGCGCGAGGACTGAAGCGTCGTCGGAGGCAATCAGCCCCGCGCCATGAAGCAACACGCCCCCCGTTCGCCATGCGCCGAGAGCGCAACATAGCTGCAGGACGAGTCGGATGGAATCGAAGTTCCAGTCGCAAGCGCAGCTGAGGTGATCTCCATCGACGGAAAAGGTGCCAAGGCGGCCAGCCATTCCGAGTGGAAGACCGGCCCGTCCAACTTCCGCCTGCGTGATCCGCAATTGAACCAATGGTTCAGATGACTCGGCTACCGGCACTCGGAAACGGTCGAAAACTGATGACTTCTCGGTCGAGCAAACGATTCCTGCAGCGATGCGAAAGAACACTTCTTTTTCTCGGAACCGCTACCCGTCCGGATCAGGGTTCCAACCGCAGCCGGGATTTGAGGGCGGGCACTGGCCCGCCACCGGGCCAGCAAGCGGCTCGGTACGCAGGCATGGCTTGTGGTAGCGCCTGCGCGGCTTAGTAAAAGAGTTGGACGTTGCCGTTTTCATAGGCGAATTCTCCTATCGCAAGGTCTGGCAGGCCGTCATTGTTGTAGTCGGCAGATTCGATTGCTTGGCTAAACGAAGGGTTGCCCCAGACGACGCTCCCGGGTGCTTCAGGTAGTCCCGTGCTGGTTGCCCAGAAGATCGACAACGGAGTCGAGGAATAACTATTGCCCCCGACCGCCAGGTCGGGATAGGCGTCTCCATTAAGATCGGATGCGGCGAAACTTGTGCCGAATCCGCCCGTGCCAGAGAAATGCAGATGGGCTTGATCAAAGTGCCCGGGGGTATTCTGCCTGGCGAGATAGACGGAGCTGGAGTAGGGGGCGCCGATGAGCAAGTCGGCGAGCTCATCTCCGTCTACCTTCGCAAATGCCAACGCGAATCCGAATCGATTGGCGCCGGCGAACTCAAAGCGCTGTCGGGCGTGGGTTGTGTCGGCAGTCTTTCCCAGGGACCGCAGGTCTTCCGTAGCGAAGAGGTAGGCATGATTGGCGCCGTATGCGCCGAGCACGATTCCATGCTCGCCAGGCGCATCCATGTCCTCGAGGAATGCGAAGCTTGCCGTTCCTGTGAGCCGGGCGCCGCTTTCCAATCCAGTGATGATTAGGTCGGCCGAATCGAGGCTGACCAAGCCGCCCTGGATGACCGTCGACCAGTCGCTCCTTCCGTAGAAGACATGGAAGCGCCCGCTGCTGCTGTTGAAGAGCTGGTTTCCTACGCCAACTTCGGCAACTCCGTCGCCGTTAATATCGGGAAGCTGTCGAACGAGTGTTCCGCGGGGGCTGAAGGAGAAGAGCTTCGTAGGAACTGCAGGCGGACCGACTGGGAAGGAATACGCGTCGAGAAGCGTGCCGTTCCTTACGAATAGTTCCGGATGGTGGTCGCCGTCGATGTCGGCGATGCCAAGTGTTGCGCCGAAGTAAGCATTCGGGGCTGGTCCGGGCATCGTTGTTGAGGAAAGCGGAAGGGGTCCTCCGAAATAGACGCTGACCGATCCGGTGACGTTGTTTTCCGACCAAGCGGAGACTGCCAAATCGGCTACTCCGTCCCCATTCAGGTCTCCGCTTGCCATGTAGGCGCCGAAATAGGCCGGGGTCGGAGAAGTGGTTTGCTTCTCGATGCGCTCGCTCGGCCACATCAAATCGATTTCGGTCGCCTCGAGCGGCGAGCGGTTGCCGACGCTGTCAAGAGCGCGCGGGGCCACGAAGAGGATGTTGAGCGACGGGATGCCGCGGAGCTCGACATTCGCTTTCTGACCCGCCCCGGTAAGCGCCGCCAGCGGCGCATTGGTGGTGATGCTCGTGTTGTCAAAAGCGAGATCGTCGAAGGCGGCGTTGGCGAGCCTGGTGCCCGTCGTGTAGCCGAACGCCCATCCGCTCGCCTCTGCGGTCGGGCCGTCGTCGCCGCCGGCGACAATCCAGACGTCGATGTCCGCGCGGCGCAGATCGAGAACCCTGGTGAAGAGCCCGTCGCCCGGGTCGCTCATCACCACCGTCGGCGCCTCCGGCGGCACCACATCGACGGTCGTATCAAACGTCGCGACCGTCTCGTTGCCGGCAGCATCGGTGACCGCGACGGTGACCGTCCCGACGAACGACTGCTCCAAAGTGGCGGTCAGCACCGGGAGCGTGACCGAACCGTTGGTGGTAATCCCCTCGCTCAGGATCGGCGTCCCGTCCCGATAGATGACGAGCGAGCCACCCGTGCTCTCATCGAACGCCCCGCCTCCGGAGACGGCGATGTCGAAATCGACCTGGCCGCCGGGCAGGCTCTCGTCGGCGTCCGGGACGTAGCCGACCAAGCCGTCGCGAACATTGAGGTTGCCGGTCGGGGCGACCACGAAGAGCTTCCGGTCGGCAGCAACTACCGGCGAGTTGATGGTGAAGGTGGGGGCCGTAATGTCGGTCCTCGCGGTGAAGCTTCCTCGATTGGTCGGTCCCGAGGTGAGCTCCGCGATGAATTCGGTGACCGTTCCGTCGGCGAAGGTATGGGGGAACGAGAACGCGCCGGTTCCGTCGGTCATCCTGGTGCCGAGCAAGGACTCCGGCCCGGTGCCGACCTTCGCAAAGAACCGTACCTCGGTGTCGGGACAGCGATTCGAGATGCCGGTGACGACCACCTCACCGTTCGGAGCGTTGTTCAGATTGAAGGTGACGTTCGCGTCGGCCGGGTAGGTGAAGTTGATGTCGCAGCCCACGAGGTCGATCTGCACGTTCAGTAGGGCGTTGACTGCCGGGTTTCCAGCCAAGTCGGAGACCGACGCGGTGAGCGTCTGGCTCGCGTCGGGAACGGTCACCGAGAAGGTCGCCAGCTCATCGGTGCCGACGGACCCTTCCCCGACAGTGCGGCCATCGACCGAGCTGGTGACCGTGACCTTCCGGCCCGCCTCGGCGCCTGTCGCCCGAAGCGAGACGGTGAAGGTCTGCGAGCCGAGCGTCTCGCCTTCGCTCGGGCTGAGGAACCTGAGCGTCGGCGGCAGCGTATCGACGGTGAAGGTGCGGGTCGCCTCGCGCGAGTTGCCTGCGGCGTCGAACACGGTGGCGGTAAGCGTATGCGGTCCACCTTGGCCGAGCTGGTAGCGGGAGGTCGCACGGTTGTTTGCAAAGGGCGCGTCGATGATAGCGGGCGTCGGGTTGCCGGGGCCGCCGAAGGTCACCCGGTTAGCTCCTGTGCCGACCGAGGCGGTGAGAACCAAGTCGCAGTCCGGGGTGCTCGGCATGTCGTCCCCGGCGGCATTGCAGACGGAGAACGTTGGCGACGGTATCGAGATAGACGGGGCCGTTCGGTCGACGTGTAGCTGGAGGGTCGCCGCTTCATTCACGATCGGCGGGCTGACCGAGGACGACTCGTTGGGGTTGCCCGCGAGATCGGTCACGCTCGCCTTCAAGACGTGAAGTCCGTCGCTCAACGTGACGAGGAAGGTCGCGGCGCCGCCAGCGAGAGCGACGCGGGGCAACACCGTCGCGCCGTCGTACAGCGTGACCTGCCTGCCGTCGGGCACGCCGGTGACGCGCACTTCGATTTGTGCCTGCTGGCCGGGCGGGAGCTCGGTTCCGGAGAGGAGCCCGTCGCTGTTGGTGTCCTCGAGCGCGACGACGCTGGTGACGACCGGTGGGACGGTATCGACGGTCAGCGCGACGGTCGCCGAGCTCGTAAAGGCCCCGACCGCGTCGCTCATCTCAGCGACGAGCTGTTGAGCGCCCTGCGGCAGTCGCAGCGCGGAGTAGAACTGGTTGCTGCCGGTTGGGCTTTGGCGTGTGCCGGCTATCTCGTTGAAGCCCGGCTTGTTGCAGGCGCCGACGCCCGTGAGGCCGGGTGCATTCGAGCACAGGTAGACCTGCGCTCCAGAGGGTGTCGCCGAGAAGGTCACGTTGCCCTGCACGACCGCGTAGGTCGCCCGGTCGCCACCAAGATCCCGGAAGACGTTGACGGTTCCCGCGCTCGGTAGAGCGATGGTCGGCGTCGGGAGCTGCGCCGTCGCGACTCGCACGTTCCACTCGCCGGTCACGAAGTTGCCCGCGCCGTCGGTCAGCGTGATGGTCGCGGTGCCGTTGAACCCTTCGGCGAAGGTGACCCGCGCCGAGACGGTCTGCTGCGCGTTCGAGTCGATCGTCTGCGAGAAGGCCGGGGTCGTCCCGCTGATCGCAACGTTGCCGGTGCCGGTGCTCGAGATGCTGCCCGCCCCGCTGACGACGAGCGCGACATCGACCTGGCCGCCGGCGCTCGTCGGGTCGGCGTCAGCGACGAAGCCGGGCTGGCCGACGTTCGGGTTGCTCGGGTGCACGATCGTCAGTGTGCCCAGCTCGGGGAGCGCGGAGACGAGGCTCGGAGGCGTGAAGTCGGCCGTGTAGCCGAGGTCGAACCCGGCGTTCGGCGCGAGGCCCGCCTCGACCCTGACGTTGAGCGTCGCGTCGGCCTCTCCGTCGACGAAGGTGGCGGGGAAGCTGAAATCGCCCTGGGCGTCCGCGGCCACGGTCCCAAGCTCGGTCGCGACGCCGGCTACGGTCTTGGTGAGCCGCACGGTGCCGTTCGGGCAGCGGTCGGTGTGGCCGACGACGGTATAGGTGCCGGTCTTCGGGTTGGCCGTGTCGTTGACCGTCGCATTGGCGGTGTTGAAGACGATGCCCGGCGCGGGGTCGCTGACGAGGACGTCGCAGCCCTCGAGGTCCATCAGGATCTCAACCGATGCGGTCGCGGGGTTGCCTGCCAGATCCTCCACTTGCGCGGTCAGGGTCTGGCGGCCGGTTGCGAGCCTAAGGATTGCGCTCGCGCTTCCGCTCGCGTCGGTGTTCGCGGTGACGGTCTCGGCGGGCGAGCGAATGGTGACGAGCGCGCCAGCCTCGAGGCCCCCGGTCTGCAGCCCCACGGCCGTGGTCTCGGCGGTGATCAGCTCGTCTTGCACCGGGGCGACAAAGGCTATCGTCGGCGGGGTGAAGTCAGCGGAGTAGGTGATGTCGACGCCGTCGTTGGGCGCGAGGCCGGCTTCGACCTTGACGTTGAGAGTTGCGCCGCTCTCGCCGTCCACCAGGGTGGCGAGATAGCGGAACGCGCCCTGGTCGTCGGCTTGCGTCGTCCCCAGCTCGCTGCTGACGCCGTTGACGGCCTTGGTGAACCGCACCGTGCCGTTCGCACAGCGGGTGGTGTGGCCGACGATCTCGTAGGTGCCGGTCTTCGGGCTGACCGAGCTGTCCACAGTCGAGTTGACCGTGTTGAAGACGAAAGCGGGCGTCGGCGAGGTCACCACCACGTCGCAACCGTCGATGTCCATCGTCACCGAGATCGAAGCTTCGGCGGGGTTTCCCGCGGCGTCGGCGACGCTCGCGGTCAGGGTCTGTTGCCCGAGGCTGAGGCTGATCGTCGCGCTGGCGCGGCCCGCCGCATCGGTCGTGGCCGTGACCGTCTGTGTCGGGGACGAGGCGATCGAGACGCTCGCGCCCTCCTCCAGGCCGGTGGTCTGCACCTGGACCTCGGCGGTCTGCGTGGTGAGGAGCTCCCCGTCGAGCGGCGCGAGGAAGGCGACGGTCGGCGCGGTGAAGTCGGCGGTGTAGACGAGGTCGACGCCGTCGTTCGGGGCGAGGCCGGCTTCGATCTTGATGTTGAGGACCGCGTCCGTCTCGCCGTCGATAAAGGTCGCCAGGTACGAAAAATCGCCCTGGGCATCGGCCTGGACCGTGCCGAGATCGGTCGACGCTCCGCCCACGGCCTTGGTGAAGCGCACGAGGCCGTTCGGGCAGCGGTCGGTGTGACCCACGATCAGATAGGTGCCGGTCTTCGGGCTGACCGAGTCGTCCACGATCGCGTTGGCGAGGTTGAAGACCGCGTTGAGACCGGGCTCCGACACCTCGACGTCACAGCCTTGGACGTCCACGGTCACGCCGATGGAGCGGCTCGCGGGATTGCCTGCCCGGTCGCTGGCGCTCGCGGTCAGGGTCTGTGGACCGAGCGCGAGGCTGAGGACCGTCACGACCTCGCCGCCGGCGGTGACGTGAGAGGTGACCGTCTGCTCAGGAGACTCGATGACGACGGCCGCTCCTTCCTCGAGCCCCTCGGTCCCCAGCTTCACCGGCGTCGTCTGCTGCGTGATGAGCTGTCCTTCGGCGGGAGCGGCGAAGGAGATGACGGGAGGCGTGAAGTCGGCCGTGTAGACGAGCGTGACGCCGTCGTTCGGGGCAAGCCCCCCTTCGACCTTCACGTTGAGTGTGGCGTTGTTCTCGCCGTCGGCGAGCGCGGCCACGAAGCTGAACGAGCCGTCCTCGGCCGCGATCACGCTGCCAAGCTCGGCGGAGACCGAGTCGACGGTCTTGGTGACGCGCACCGTGCCGCCGGCGCAGTTCTCGGTGCTCCCGCTGAGCGTGTAGGTGCGCAGCGAGCCTTCGGCAGCGGTGGTGTTCGCGAGGTTGAAATAGAAGTGTGCGCCCGTCGGCGGAGCGGTCAGCTCGACGAGGCAGCCGGCGAGGTCCACGGTGAGCTGGATGGACGCAGTTGCGGGGTTGCCCGCCTTGTCGGTCAGGCTCGCCGTCAGCTCCTGGACGCCAGGCTCGAGGCTCACGAAGACGACCGCCGAGCCGTCGGCGCCCACGTTGTCGTAGAAGGGCTCGCCCGGCTTCGTGCTCGACTCGATGGTCACCCGCTGGTTCGCTTCGGCGTCGGTCTGAAGGACGACGTCGAAGGCCTGAGCTCCGACCATCTCGCCGCTTCTCGGCGAGACGAACTCGAGGGTCGGCGCGATCGTGTCGACGACCAGCGGCACGGTCTGCGAGAGGAGCACCTCGCCGTTTTCGGCCTCGTACTCGGCGGTCAGGGCGAGGTCGCCTTCGGGCAGGGTGACGCCGACAAAAGTCGTGGTCCCGCTGGTCGAGAGGGCCGCCGGCTCGCCGAGGACCTGGCCTTGGGCCTGCTTGCAGTCCCCGTTTCCGACGAAGCCCTCGGCGGCCAGGCACAGGCGCACGGTGCCGCCGGTGAGCATGACGCTGTTGACCGAGACGTCGGTCTGCAGGGCTTCCTGTTCGGGGTCGAGGTCGGCCTTGGCGTTGAGCGTCCCGCCGAGCGGAGCGGCGATCTCGATCGAGTCGGGAAGCGGGCTGTCGTCGAAGACGACCGACGCGGAGGCCTGGTTGGTCACCGCGCCGTCGCCGACGGTGACCGCGACGACGTGCGCGCCGGCAGGGATGGTCACCGCGGCGAAGGAGAACGAGCCGTCGGTCAGCCCGATCGACTGGCCGGTCTCGGTGCCGTCGAGCGCCAGGGCGGCGGTCGCTCCCGCGGCGAAACCGGTGGCGCTGCCGCGGACGTTCACCTGCAGCCCTTCGACGTCGTTGGCGACGTCGTCGCGCATGGTGAGCGTCGCGCCGTCGGCCGGCTGCGAGAGGGCGACCGAGGTGATCGGCGGGGTCGGCTCTGTCTTGCCGCAAGAACAAGCCGAGGCAACCAGCGCAAACACGACCGCAATTCCGAGGTTTCGGAACATGCTTCTTCCCCGGCGCCTCGCCAGCCGCCCTGGCTAAGGCACGTTGTCGGGGGCGGGCTGCCCCCCTCCGTTAAGCTGCAAGACCTTGCTGTCGACGAGTTGCCGAATGAACTCGGCGGTATCCTCCAGCGCCGTTTCCAGATCGACTTCAAACTCTTCGCAGAGGCACTCGGCGATTTCACGAACGGTGCGCGCGCCGTCTGAGAGCTCGACGATGCGATCGCCAACCTCGCTGGGCTCCTCTTCGGTGCCATCCTCGACGAAGTAGTGCAATTGGTCGTCGGGCGTCGCCGCCATGATGCGGCCGCCCACGTTCTCGATGGCCGCCTCGGGGTGAGGCGAGGGCTTCTTGTCGAGCAGCTCTTCCATGTGAAAGGCCCCATTGTCGGTGGGGCCGACAGTGCCGTCAATCGCCGGGGCGTGTCCGGCACGGCGTTCGGCAGGGCGCCGAAGGGGCCGATCGAGCGCATTGGCGCGCACCCCACGGTCGGCGAAACGAGGCCCGCGACCGCCTGTCCCGTCCCATCGAGAGCCGCCCGGCCGGTGCCCGAGCATGCGACCGACGCAGCGCTCGGTCGAAACGATGATCATCGGGCCCGGGGAGAGCGGCTTTGGGTTCAGGGACGCCCGTCCCTAGCGTTTACGGTGTGCTGGCCCGGTTTCTCATCTACGGCGCACTCGGCTGGTGCCTCGAAGTGCTGTTCACCGGGGTCTCGGCCGTCGTCTTCAAGCGCGACCGCGCGGCGACGGGCAAGACCTACCTGTGGATGTTCCCCATCTACGGGGCGACGGCGCTGCTGCTCGAGAGGCTTCACGACGCGATGTCGGCACCCTTGCCGGTGCGCGCGCTGGTCTACGTCCTCGTCATCTATCTCGCCGAGCTCTCGGCCGGCTGGACGCTGCGCAGGCTGCTCGGTCGATGCCCTTGGGACTACACCGGCCGCGGGCTCAACTTCCGCGGGCTGATCCGACTCGACTACGCGCCTGCGTGGCTGCTCGTCGCGCTGCTCTTCGAGCCGACTCGACGCCTGGTGGGCGACTTCGCCGCCTCGCCCGCGGTGCGCGAGCTCGCGACGAGAGTGCTCTCGCTCGGTTGAGGCGCTGTCCCGGCCGGCTCGCGGCGTCGGTCGCGCACTTCCGATAACCGCGGTCGCCCCTCGGCGGGCAAGCGCCGCGGCGCTCTCCGCGTCGGGGTCCGGTTCGCGGCTATCTGAGCCGCAGCGCCCGGACGTCGAGCCCGTGCTTTTTGACGAGCCGCTCGATCGACTTGCGATGCAGGCCCGACTCACGCGCAGCCTGGCTCACGTTCCCGGAGCAGCGCTTGAGCAGGGAGTCGAGGTACTCGCGCTCGAAGTGGGCGAGCACCTGGTCTTTGGCTTCCTTGAACGAGAGGTGCTCGTTGAAGGGCAGCGGCGCGCTCTGCTCGTGACCACGAAGGCGTGCCGGAAGGTGCTCGACCCCGACGAGCTCTCCGTCGGCGAAGGTGAGCACGTGCGAGAGCACGTTGATCAGCTCGCGGACGTTCCCGGGCCAGGCGTAGCTCTTGAGGAGCGCCATCGCCTCGGCGCTCAGGCGCTTGCGGCCGTGCTTGCCGACGATGTCCGGCGAGCCCAGGTAGCTGCGCACCAGGTGGACGATGTCCTCGCCGCGCTGGCGCAAGGGCGGCATCTGGATGTTGATGACCGAGAGGCGAAAGTAGAGGTCCTCGCGGAAGTTGCCTTCGGCGGCCTCCTTGACGAGGTCGCGGTTGGTCGCCGCAATCACCCGGACGTCAACCTGCACCAGCTCGTTGGCGCCGATGCGGCGCACCTCACCGTTTTCGAGCACCCGGAGCAGCTTCGGCTGCAGGTCGACCCGCAGCTCGCCGATCTCGTCGAGGAAGATGGTCCCGCCGTTGGCCCGCTCGAAGACGCCGGGGCGCGCCGCGCTGGCTCCGGTGAAGGCGCCCTTTTCGTGCCCGAAGAACTCGGACTCGATGAGGTTGGGCGGGATGGCGCCGCAGTCGACGACGAGAAACGGCTCCTTGCGGCGCGGCGACAGCTCGTGGATCGCCCGCGCGGCGAGCTCCTTGCCCGTGCCGGTCTCGCCTTCGACAATCACCGAGACGTCCATCGGCGCGATCTTTTTGATGAGGCCGAAGATCTGCCTCATCTTGACCGAGTGCCCGAGCATGCCGCCGAGCTCGGCCTCGCGCTCGGGCTCGACGGAGATCTCCTCGTTGACCGGGGCAAAGGAGAGCGTGCTGCTTCCGACCTTGATCGCCGCTCCCGACGGCAGGTAGGCGCGCTCGACGCGACGGCCGTCGAGGAAGGTGCCATTGGTCGAGGCGAGATCGAGCAGCAGGTAGCCTTTGTCGGTGTAGACGATCTCGAAGTGATGGCGCGAGACGGTCCGCTCGTCGAGCACCAGGTCGTTCGACAGGTGCGTACCGACTCGGATGCGCTCCTTTTCCGAGGTGAGCTCGGCGCCGGTGCACGGACCGGAGACGACGACCAGCCGGCAGCGGCGCACCCTGAGGGTCGTGCGGGTCTCGACGATCAGAGTTCGCGGCGAGGTCAGCTCGCTGGCCGGTGGCTCCAGGAGGCTGTCGCCCGGGTTGGTGAGGATCTCGTCGGGGTTGTAGTTCTGGATGGGCGACGACATGGGGCTCTTCGGTCTTCCCTCGCCGCGGCGGACTATAGCCCGGCGCCTCGGGCTCGGCCACGTAGCGCCGGGTCCGGCCCCCCGGTCACCCCGAGCCTCGCACCGGCCCCTTGCCCGGCCGTGACCTTGAGCTGACGGCGCTGTCGGCGGACGTCGGCTCCCCGCCCGGTCATCCCGAGCGTAGGCCGAGCTTGCG
>DHSB01000078.1:7362-40345 GCA_002408385.1 Myxococcales bacterium UBA5297 | reverse complement strand
GTCGAGGCCGCGCCGGTCGAAACAGCGCCGGTCGAAGCCGCGCCTGTCGAGGCTGCGCCGATCGAGCCAGCGCTCGGAGAGCCTCCTATCGCGTCGATGCCGCTTCCCTGCGTGCCACACGCGGTCGGCGAAGACGCTCTCGCACAGCAAGCGCCTGGCAGTCCGATAGCTGGCACATCCGTGGGGCGAGCTCACGCGCCAGCCGCATGCTCGTCACCGGATAGGCCGCCGGTGGCAGAGGTGCAGCCAAGCACCGAGTCGCCCGCACAAACCTTCGTCTCCGACACCCTGCGCATAGCTCTTGAGGGCTGGATTGCCGACCATGACTCCGCCAAGCTCGAGCGGAGACTCTGGGGCATCGTCAACTTCCTCAAGAGCGTGGACGAGTAGCGCAACCGCCGCTCGCGCGCGTGCCTGCCACGCCATCCGGCAGGCCGCGCCAAGGATGGGGGCTGCTCGACTCAACCCGACGCGCTCGGGCGCGCCGTCGAATAAGGGAAGGGGGAAGGGATGTTGCCGGCGACGCACCGATGGGCCAGCCCCAAAGCCCTGGCGCAACCGACCCGCTACTTGGACTTCTCTGCCTCGTCTAGCCGCTTCTCGAGCTCACGGATGCGCTTCTCGAGCGCGGCCATGTCGCGGGCCAGAGCCGGCAGGCTCGTCAGGTTCTCGACCGCGTCGCGCACGCGCTCGTCGACTCTCTTCTGCCAGTCCTCGAGCACCCGCTGGCTCATGACGACCAGCTCCTTTGCCTGGCCGATCGTCTTTGGCTTGGCGCCCGGAGCGGCCGCGGGCACTGCTTCGGCCTCGACAGCCTGCCTCTCGCCATCCCGATGCAGGAGGCGGTCGCGAATCACCTCGGCCTCTTCGCGGATGGAAGCGACCCGCTGGCCCACGTGCTCGACCGAGCTGTGGAGGTAGACAGAGAGGGTTTCGCCCCCGCTGCGGATGATGTCCCGCAGCACGCTCAACGGCATGTGCGAGCTCTTCTTCTCCTCCTCGAAGATGATCTGCGCGAGCGTGACCGAGGTCAGATCCTCCTTGGAGCGGTTGTCGACGATCTTCACGTCGGCGCCGGCCTTCACCATCTCGGAGATCTCGTCGAGCGTGACGTACCGGCTCTCCTCGGTGTCGTAGAGCTTGCGATTGCTGTAGCGCTTGATGATTTTCGGCTCCTTGCCAGCCTGCTCGGCAAGAGCGCGATCTTCCACGATCATTCGGGTCCCCTTCGCGTCACGAAAAGGCCTGGATTGTCGGCTTTCGACCGCTCAAGTCAAGGCAGGTGGCCGGACGAGCGGTGTTGCGGGCGTGGCCGGGCGTCGCGCAAGATAGCCGCACAAAGCGTTGGCCCACCTGATGGCCCCAGGCGCGCCGCCTGGCCTGGTGGCTGGAGGCCCTCTGCCGTGATGCGACACCTGCTTGCCTTCCTTGCAGCTTCTTTGTGGCTGTCCTCTGCGACCGCCCTGGCCGACACCTGCGGCGAAAGACACGAGAGCTGTATCGAGAGCTGCACTATCGATCACGGGATGGAGGCCGACCGCAAGGCGCTCAATCGGTGCCTGGTGGTGTGCGACGAGCAGCGTGGGGACTGCCGCGACCTGCGAGGCCCGACACGAGGTCGCCCCAGAGAAGCGGCACCCGAGGAGCGAGCCTACGGGACCAGGCCGCCTGGCACGCAGCCCGACCAAGAGCAGGGTTTGGTCGAGCCTCGCGAAAGCCCCTCGTGGGAGCCGGCCGAGACGGACGGAGCCGGCGAAGAGCGGCGGGCGAAGCAGGCGGATGACGCGTGGCTCTCGCTGCCCGAGGACGGCAAGGAGAAGCAGAAGGATGAGTGGGGCGACGATCGCTCGGAAACGGCGACAGAGCCCGAGCGAGCCCAGGCGAAGGACGACCGGCGCGACGAGCCCTCCGAGTCATGGCCGTCGACCGACCGCGAGCAGCTCCCCGAGCCGGTCGAGCCGGAGGCATCTTCGCAACAGCCGCCAGCGCAGCCTGCCGACGAGCCGGCGCCCGTCGGCGACTCGGACTGGAGCGACTTCGGCAACGAGTAGACCTACGGGCGTTCTCCCGGCTGCCCGAGCGCCCACTGGGCCGCGTCGCGCACGAGCAGGCTGCTGTCGCCGAGCAGCGCGCGGGCGATCGCTGCAGCCGAGGCAGCGCGCGAAGCGCCGAGGGCGATCAGCGCGTTGCGGCGCAGGCCGTCGAAATGCGCGCGCGCGACCGCGGTGCCCTGCGTCAGCAGCAGGTGCTGCTCGGGCGCAAGCGAGGCGAGCTCCTCGAGGCTCAACGAGGCGATCTCCCGCGGCAGGAAGCGCTCGTCGTCGCAGGCATGAGCCCGCCCGTTCCAGGGGCAGGCGCGCTGGCAGAGATCGCAGCCGAAGGCCGTCCGGCCCGCGTGCGCCCTCAGCTCGGGCGCGAACGGCTCGGTGGTTTGCTCGATGGTCTGGTACGCGAGGCACCGGCGCGCGTCGACCACGCCGGGCGCACAGAGCGCGCCGGTCGGGCAGGCCTCAACGCAGCGGTCACAGCCGTCGCATCCGCTGGAAATCGGCGCGTCGTAGGTGTCGACTTCGCGGTCGAGGAGCATCACGGCGAGCACGACGTTGGAGCCGTGCTCAGATGTCGTGAGCATGCCGTTTCGGCCGAGCCAGCCCAGACCCGCGCGCGCTGCCCAGGCGCGCTCCTGGACCGGGCCGGTGTCGACCGCCGAGTAGGTGCGGAGGCCTGGGGCAAGCTCGAGCAGGCTCCGGCGAAATCGCCGCAGCCGGTCGCGCATCGTCGCGTGGTAGTCACGGCCCTGCGCGTAGAGGGCGACGGGCGACGAGCGCACGTGCGCCGTGGTCAGGAAGCAAGCGCCCAGCGCGACGACGGTGCGGCAACCGGGTTGGAGCCGGCCGGGATCGAGCCGCTCGTCGATCCGTTCCTCCATCCAGCGCATTGCGCCGTGCATGCCGGCCGCGAGCCACACGCGCAGCGGGTGGGAATCGAGAGGCTCGGCGGCAGCGAGCCCGACCAGGCCAAAGCCTGAGTCGCGGGCTGCCTGCTTGGCGGCTTGAGCGCTGAGCATGGGGGGCGTTCTTAGCACCAACACCCGACGCGGGACTCCTTCGGCGAGTCGGGTTCAGCGCGTCGGCCGCTGCTTGTCTGCTCGGGAGCAAAGCCTGGCGTAAGCCCGCGACCTATCGAGCCAGATCCAGAGTCGAGCTGACGAACGGCAGTCGGTGTTGTCACGGCCTTCTTCCCGAGAGTGACTCGAAAGGTTGGCGACTTGCCCGCGTGTCTCGCGACCTGAGCGCCATCTTGGCGAGGTGACCGCAAGGTCTGTCGACCCAACCGCCAGTTTTCGCGACCTGGCCGCAAAGATTGTCGCCCCAACCGTCAACCTTCGCGACTGGACGGCCAAAGTCGCCGATCGGACCGCCAGATTCGCCGGCTAGACTGCCAAATTCCTCGACCCGACGGCGAAATTCCTTGAGCCGGTCGGCAAATTCGTCGGCTCGATCGCCGAGTTCGCTAATCCGGCCGCCAAATTCGTTGAGGTGGTCGGGAAATTTCGCGATCAGCCGCAAAGGATCTAAGGCCGGGTGCCGTCTTGCCCGCTCCTGCTGGGGTCTACCCCCCCCTTTTTCGGGTGGCTTCCGCGCCTGATGAACTCTTCGTGCGCGCACGCAGGCCGCCGAGACGGCGGCGGTCTCCGCCTCGCGCGATACGCCGCAGAGGATTTCCCGGCAGCTCCTAAAGCCGGCGCAATCCGCCGCCAGGGAAGCGGCAACATGCCGCTCCCCTGCGAGTCACCTGGCAACCGTCTCGGGCTCAATGCCGATGGTCGCGCCGGTCGAGTAGGCGACGAACTCGGGCGCATACATCGACTGCACCGTCGCGGGGCCGACCTTGAAGGTGCCGGCGGTGGCGGCGCGCAGGCGGTACTTGAAGGTGTACTCGCCCTGCGGAAGCTGCTCGAAGAAGAAGTTGGTCGAGCTGTCGCGGATCTCCTCGTAGTAGCCGAGCCCGAGATCCCACTTGAAGCGCGAGGTCGAGCTGACCGGCTCGAGCCCGGCCGCCCGCGGATCGCGCAGGTGGACGTACTCGGCCGGATGCCGGGCGCGCAGCGAGAGGTGGACCTCGATCTCGTCGCCGGGCTTGAGCGTCGCGCCCTCGGCGAGCGGAGTGAGCGTCGCCTCGCGGCCGCTCGTCTCGCGCCGGAAGAAGCTGCGGGAGACCCAGAGCAGATCGCCGCGCTCCTCGGCGGGCGGCTTCTCGGTCGAGAAGTGCCAGGTCGCCGAGGCGAACATCAGGCCCGGGGTGTCCTTCTCGACCAGGATCGAGCTCATCGTCTTCGGGTCGATCTCCTCGCCGGCGACGACGATCTGGTTCTTCTTGCCGGTGTACTTGTCGGGCTCGAAGACGAAGCTCGAGGTGCGCGGGCCGATCTTCACTGCCGCGCGCTCCTGCACGCCGAGCTGGCCCTCGGCCTTCAGGTAGTGGACCAGCGAGTAGATGACCTCGGCGGTCGCGCGGGTCGACTTCCAGTGGTTGAGCTTCTTGTTGAGCATCAGCCAGTGGACCAGGCCGTCGCGGCGCGGGTCCTTCGGGTTGAGCTCGGCGAGGGTGCGCAGCGCGAAGGCGTGCGTCTCGATGGTGTCGTTGTACCAGAGCCAGGCCCGGTCCTCGGGCGCCCAGAAGGTGCCCTCGCCCTCGGTGGTCTTCGCCGAGTCCATCACCGCGTCGAAGACGAGCTGGGCGTCCTTGGGCCGGTCCATGCGCGCCAGGGTCAGCGCGAGCTGCCCCTTCGAGTAGGGCGAGTGGTCCCTCCAGTGGGCGAAGGAGTGGTCGAGCATCTTGCGCCGCTCCTCGGGGGTGATCATGCCGCCGAGCCAGGAGTCGTCCGGATAGCAAGAGGCCGCATAATTGAGGAAAGTGAGAAACTCCGAGCCGTGGTTCAGGTCGCCGAGCCGGCTCCCGTACTCGCGCCGGTAGTGCTCGCCGAGATAGCTCCAGGCGCGCTGCACCATCGGCTTGGGGACCTCGACCCCGAACTCGACGGCCTTGGACAGGCCGTAGGCGATGTAGAGAGTCATGTACGGCGAGGGCGGGCCGCCAGGCCACCACGGGAAGCCGCCGCTGCCGGTCTGGGCCTTCTGCAGCTTGGCGAGCGCGGCCTCGCGCTCGGCCTTGGCGATGCGCGGGTCGAGCACGTTGACGAGGTCGTCGCTCTTCGCCGAGCCGCCCTTGGCCGCCAGCAGCCACGGCGACTCCTCCAGGGTCAGCTTGCGGTTGGGATCGGCGTCGTCGAAGGTCTCGAACTGCGTGTCTCGCTTGGCGAACTCCTTGGCCATCTTCCCAATCGCCGGGTAGTGGTCGAAGAGGCTGGAGACGATGCCGGTGGAGACAAAGCGGTTGAGGGTCTGCTCGGTGCACTCGTACGGATAGCGGACGAGGTACGGCAGCGACGAGAGGACGCTGTAGAAGAGCTGCGCGTCGAGGGTGACGACGAGCGACTCGTTGATCAGCGACTCGTCGCCGCCGCGCGCGAGGTCCTCGAAGGTCAGGGTGCGCTGCGCCTTGTCCTTGAGCGTGACGAAGCGCGACTGCGCCAGGCGCACCCGGCTCGGCAGGACGGGCAGGGGCCGCAGCTCCCCGTCGCTGAAGTCGCCGGAGACGGCGGTGACCTTGAAGGCTATCTGGCCGACGCCGTTGGGGACGCGGATGGGGAAGCCGACCTTGGCGCTGCCGCCCTTGGGCGCGGAGAAGGCGACGGTGGCCGCGGCCTGCTCGACCCCGTAGCGCGCGCGGACGCTCTGGTCGGTCTCGGGGTCGACGATGTCGAAGACGACCTGGCCGTCGAGCGCGTGGTCGGCGGCGTTGTTGACCACCACCTCGAGCCGCGCCTGGTCGCCCTCGCGCACGAAGCGCGGCAGGTAGGGGCGCACCATCAGCTCCTTCAAGCTCTGCGCTTCGCGGTTGGCCGAGCCCGCCTTCAGATCGCGGGTCAGCGCGTGGACCCAGACCTTCCACGAGGTGACCGAGTCGGGGACCGTGAACTCGAGCGCGGCGGTGCCGTCGTCGGTCGCCAGGAGCTGGGGCTGCCAGAAGGCGGTCTCCGAAAAGTTGCTGCGCAGCTCGGGAGGCGGGCCAGAGCTCTCAGCGGTCGCCTTGTCGTTCTTGGCGACCAAGCCGTCGAGCGCGACCGCGGTGGTGGCCGAGAATGCGGCGTCCCCCGCGGGCCCGTTCATTCCGGCCGCCTCGCGAGCCGCCATCGCCGGCGCGGGCATCGGCGCTGCGGCTCCGACCGGACCGGCGGTCATCTTCCGGAAGCGCTGCGTGCGCTCCCCCGGGCCGCCGATCCCGTAGGGGTCGAAGGCCTTGAGCCTGTCGGGCCGGAAGTGACGGAACCCTGGCAAGGTGCCGAAGCTCGCCCCCGCGACCCATTGGATCTGCGCAGAGCCAAGGCTCGAGTTGAGCTGCCCGGCAAAGGCGCGCTGCGGATAGAGGTTGAGCGGATTGGGAGGGGCGTGGGGGGCGAAGAGGTCGAGGCTGCGGTCGTACATGTACGCGAGCAGCTCGGCGGCGTCGCGCTCGAGCGCCTTGCCGGCCGGCCCCTGGACACTCACCCGCCAGGTCTCCCCGGTCCCCGGTCGCAGCCGGTCGCGGAAGCTCGCGAACTCGACCTTCAGCTCCTTGTCGTCCCAGGGGACGAAGACCGAGCGCTCGAGCTGGACGAGCTGCCAGTCGGTCACCGTGGTCAGGCGGATGACGAAGCCGCCGCGGTCCTTGTCGGTCACCGGCAGCTCGATGAGCGAGGGCTGGGAGCCCGAGCGCAGGGTGCGCTGCGAGATGCGCTCTCCGGAGCGGAAGACTTCCAGGCGCATCGGCTGATTCGCGAGCCCGGAGTGGGCGAGCACCTGCAGCCTCTCGCCGGCGCGCACCGACGACTGCCGGGGCGCCAGGATCGCCGGGAGCGAAAGCGGGGTCTTCCGGGCGGCGACGATCAGCTCGTGCTGCGTGGCGAGCTCGACGCCTTCGTCGTCGACCGTCCGGTAGCGCAGCCGATAAGCGCCCGGGGCGAGCGTGGAGAGCTTTACCTGGGCTAGGCCCTTCTCGTCGTGCTCGAGCGCGCCCGATCCCTTCCGCGCGCCGTCCTTCCAGGCTCGCATCGCCGCCTCGGGCGAATAGTCCGGGGCAAAGCGCGGCCGGAGCGCGTCGCCGGGCGAGCGGAAGGCCTGCTCCTCGAGCGGAGCGGGCATCGGCAGGTCGGCCGGTGAGCTCGTCTTCTCCGGCTGCGCGAGCGCGAAGAGCTCCCAATTCCCTTTTCCGGCGCGGGGCACGCCGCCGAGGTCGGTGCGCAGGACGGTGAGCGCGACCGGCTCGTCGGAGGTGAAGAACGCCTGTTCGGCCTGGACCGTGGCGTCGATGGAGACGAAGCCGAGGTTGAAGGAGCGGCTCGCCGAGCGGGTCTCGCCGCCCTCGTCGACGACGTCGGCGCTGACCTCGTAGCGGAAGGTGACGCCGGGCTTCTCCTTCTGCCGCTCGTCGGCCTCGGGGGTGAAGGTGAGCGCGAAGGAGCCGTCCTCCCGAAGCGGCGAGACGCCGGTCGCAATCACCTGCTGCTGGGCCGGCGGCCGGTACCACCACCAGCGATAGACCGGCGTGCGGACCACCTTCCAGATCGCCGAGCCGCTGACCACCGGCAGGCCGAAGTAGTAGCGGGCCTCGCCGGTGAGCGTCGCCTCGCGGTTGAGGCGCAGCGGAGCCTGCGGGTTTTTCAGGCTCACCTCGAAGGTCGGCCGCTTGTACTCCTCGACGCGGATCTGGGCGCCTCCGGACGGAGAGGTGGAGATGCGCCACGTGCCGAGGGCGCGGCCCTTGGGGAGGGTGAACTCGCCGGCGGCCGAGCCGAAGTCGTTGGTGGTCACCTGCGTGGTCGCGACGGTCTGGTGGTTGCCGTCGACAAGCAAGACGGTCACCGGGCTCTTGGGCAGCGTGCGGAACTGCGCCTCGTCGCTGCGCCCGCCATAGGCGATCACCTTCCAGAGGACCTTCTGCTGTGGCCGATAGATGCTGCGGTCGGTGTAGACGAGCGTGGCGCGCTGCTCGTGCGGCCGCGGGCGCGAGTAGGCGTAGAGGTGGTCGGGGTCGACGGTGAAGTCCGAGCCCTTCTTCGCGAAGAGGAAGCTCGCCCGGTTCCGTTGGCCGGCGGAGAACGCGACCGTGCCGTCGTCCCCGGTGGTGAGCGCCTCGAGCGGCTTGTGCCCGACGTTCCAGTCGTAGTGATAGCGGGTGACCTTCGCGCCCGAGACCGGCAGGCCGGTCTCGCCGGAGAGGACGCGCACCTCGATCTTGTCCGAGTGCGTGCTCGAGACCATCACCAGGCCGCTGACGACGAACGGGTAGCCGAGGAGGTAGTTGTTGGTGTCGAAGAAGTCTTCGCGCGCCGAAGCGACGACGAGATAGGCGCCCGGCTCGGCGAGCGGCGGGGTCACGTAGGTGCGGTGGTCGCGGTAGTCGGGCGTCGGGCTCAGCTCGGCCGTCCAGCTCGCCACCGGCTTCTGGTCGCGAAGGGCGACGCGCAGATCCTCGCGGTCCGGAAGCAGGCTATGGCGCTGCGGCTTGGAGAGCTGCGCCTGGAGGTCGAACCGGTAGGCGCGCAGCCAGATCGCCGAGAGGTTGCGGTGCGTCACCAGCAGCGAGCGCTTCTTCGGGCCGTCGTTGGCCATCGAGGAGAGCTGGTAGCTCGGCGCTTCGATGGCGGCGACGAGGTGCCGGGCGCGCTCGGCGCCGGCCGACTGCGGGTAGCGCTCGGCGGCCTCGAGGGCGATCTGGCGCGCCCGCACCCTCGCATCGGGTCCGCCCTCGGCGTTGACCAGCTCGGCGAGCACGGCCTTGCCCATCGACCACCAGGGCACCTCGACGAACTCGGGGAGACGCTCTTCGAGGTCCCGGCGGATGGCGGCGCGGTCGTGCGCGTTGGTCAGCACCGCGTGCAGCCGGCGCAGCCGCTCGAGCCGCGCCTCGAGGGCCGCCTCTGGGCGACCGGCCGAGGCGTGCCAGCTCTCGAGGTCGTCGAGGACGGCGCCGATCTTCAGCAGCGGGTGGAGCTCCGGGGCGTCGAGCTTCAAGGTGGAGGAGGCCGCGGGGTCGCCCTGGATCAAGCGGGCGACGTCGAGCCGGAACAGGTCGTTGTGGTGCTCGGGGCGCCACCCGGAGGTGTCGGCGAGCAGCTCGACGCGCAGGTAGGAGACCGTGTCGCGCAGGGTCGAGCGGATCTCGCGCGGGTAGTCGTTCTGGTTGAGGAAGTCGGCGAACTGCGCGACCGGGAGGCTGCCCAGCGCGGCGCGCAGGCGCCAGACGCGCTCGAAGGCCGCCTGCGCCTCGGCGTAGATCTCGTCCTTCGTCCACAGCTTGAGATCGAGCTCGCCCTTGGTCGCGACCTTCTCGCGCCGGCTGACCTCCCACGAGTAGCGCCGGGAGTAGGTCGCGAGCTGGTTGGCGTAGTAGAGCTCGAGCGCGGTGCGCCAGAGCGCCCCCTCGGGCCAGGGCTCCTCTCTGAGCAGGCGCACCGCGGTCTCGTAGCCGTGGAGCGCGGTGCGAAGCTGGACCTCGCGCACCAGCGCGAGCGTCTCTTCGCCCTGGTTGCCGGCGGCGCGGGCCGCGTCGCGGATCTCGCGTGCGCGCTTGGCCGCGGCCTCGAACTTCTCCTCGGAGACGAGCCCCTCGAGCTCCTTCCACGCCGCCGCATCGGTGCTGATTTGCTCCGGCGCGATGACCGGGACCGGGTCGGCAGGCGGAGCAGGAGAGGCAGGTCCGACGTCCGCGCGTTCGGCCCGCGGCCGCGGCTGCGGGTTGGAGGGATGGGAACAGGCGGCGAGCGTGAGGGCAGCCGCAACCGGCGCGAGCAGGTGGGTAGTGGTTCGCATGGCGAACACTGTATACGTGCCGGCGAACGAAAGGATCCGCCCCCCAGGCCAGCTCGCCGACCGGCTACTCCTGCGGCGGCGCCCAGAACACCTCGGCAGCGCCGGCCTCAAGGTTGGCCGCGCGCGCCATCGTGAACAGCCAGTCGGAGAGCCGGTTGACGTAGGCGAGGGCCTCCGGCGCGACCTCTTCGTCGCGCGCCAGCTTGACGATGGCCCGCTCGGCGCGCCGGCAGACGGTGCGCGCGAGGTGGAGCGCCGCGGCCCCGGGGGCGCCCGCCGGCAGGACGAATTGGCGCAAGGGCGGCAGCTCTGCGGTCGCCTCGTCGATCTCGGCTTCGAGCGCGCCGATCCACTCCTCGCGAATGAGCGGGAGGTGCGGGGCCGCGACCTCGGAGGGCGTCGCCAGCCGCGAGCCGATGGCGAAGAGCTGGTGCTGGATGCGCGCGACCTTCAGGTCGAGCGAGGCACCGAGCCCGGAGGCGCGCGCGAGGCCAAGCAGCGCGTTGAGCTCGTCGACCGTGCCGTAGGTGTCGACCCGAGGGTCGTCCTTTCCGACGCGCTTGCCGCCGAGCAGGTCGGTCTGTCCCTCGTCGCCGCCGCGCGTGTAGATCTTCAAAGCCAAACCTCCCGAGTGAGCCAAGGGGGCCAAGGCTAAGCCCGGCCGCTCGCCCGCGCAGCCAAAACCTCGTCGAGACCGACGAAAAACGGCGCGGCCGGTCTCCCGGTCGCGCCGTCGCTTTCAAGCCGCCCTCGGGGGGGCAGGCTCAGGCTCGGCTCATCTGGTCGAGGAACTCGCGGTTGGACTTGGTGCCCTTCATCTTGTCGAGCAGCATGCTGATCGAGTCGATGGGGCTGAGCGGATGGAGCACCTGGCGCAGCACCCAGACCCGGTTGAAGGTGAAGTCGTCCATGATCAGCTCTTCCTTGCGCGTGCCCGACTTGTTGATGTCGAGGCAGGGGAAGATGCGCTTCTCCATCAGCTTGCGGTCGAGGACGATCTCCGAATTCCCGGTGCCCTTGAACTCCTCGAAGATCACCTCGTCCATGCGGCTGCCGGTGTCGATGAGCGCGGTGCCGATGATGGTCAGGCTGCCGCCCTCCTCGACGTTGCGGGCCGCGCCGAAGAAGCGCTTGGGCTTGTGCAGCGCGTTCGAGTCGACGCCGCCCGAGAGGATCTTGCCGGAGGGCGGCACCACCGTGTTGTAGGCGCGCGCCAGGCGGGTGATCGAGTCGAGGAGGATGACCACGTCGCGCTTGTGCTCGACGAGCCGGCGCGCCTTGTCGATGACCATCTCGGCGACCTGCACGTGCCGGGTAGCCGGCTCGTCGAAGGTCGAGCTGACGACCTCGCCCTTGACCGAGCGCTCCATGTCGGTGACCTCTTCGGGCCGCTCGTCGATGAGCAGCACGATGAGGATCACCTCGGGGTGGTTCTCGGTGATCGCGTGGGCGATGTTCTGTAGCAGCACCGTCTTGCCCGCGCGAGGCGGGGCGACGATGAGGCAGCGCTGGCCCTTCCCGATGGGCGTCATCAGGTCGATGATCCGTGTGGTCATCTCGCTCGACTCGTGCTCGAGGTTCAGGCGGCTCGTCGGGTAGAGCGGGGTCAGGTTGTCGAAGAGGATCTTCTGCGAGTTCTCTTCGGGCGGGGCGTAGTTGATGCTGTCGACGCGCAGCAAGGCGAAGTAGCGCTCGTTCTCCTTGCTCTGCGGCTGGCGGATGGCGCCGCGCACGGTGTCGCCGGTGCGCAGGTTGAAGCGGCGGATCTGCGAGGGCGAGACGTAGATGTCGTCCGGGCCGGGCAGGTAGCTGAAGTCCGGGCTGCGCAGGAAGCCAAAGTTGTCGGAGAGGATCTCGAGGGTGCCCTCGCCGAAGATCTCGCCGCGCCGGTCGGAGGTCGACTTGAGGATCTCGAAGATGAGGTCCTGCTTGCGCAGCCCGGCCGCGTTCTCGACGGCCATCTCCTGGGCCATCGCCGCGAGCTCGGTGATCTTCATCGCCTTGAGCGTCGACAGGTCGAGCGGCGCAGGCGGGGGCCCTTCGGGCACTGCCTCGGGGGCCGGCTGCGCGGGGACCTCGTTTCTCTCGGGCGCAGGGGGCTGCTCGGTCGCCTCGAACTCGTTGGTCTCGCTAGGGTTCGACAGGCTCGCCTCGAGAGGGTCCTCTATGCCGGGGGCCATGAGGCCCTCCTCGGGCAGGGGCTGGTCGAGGGGCTGAGCGGCGGGGCGGCGCCGAGGCGTACGTTCCTGCCTTGGGGCTGCGGCTTCGACGCTCTCCTTGGGGCCGCGCCGCTTGCGGGCTCCACGCGTGGTTGGCTTTTCCATGGGATTCCGGGTGAGACCGGCGCGCCGACCGCTCTGGGCGAGCGGTGGACGGCCAGGCTGCGGGCTGAAGCTGGGACGGCGAAACGAAGGGTGACGGCGAAGCGGGAGGTACTCGCCAGGAGGGATCCGGAGAACCATCGAGGCCGGGAACTCAATTTCTGGGCAGCCCGCCGGGGTGAAGCGGGGCGAAGGCCAGCGCTCGGGAGAGGGATGGGCGCGCCTGCTAGCTGCATGGGCGCGTCAAAAGGCGAATAACCTAAAAAGGCCGATCGGCGGTGTCAAGGGAGCAGCCGCGGCTACTTCGTAAGGCGCCGGGCCTCGTCTGCGTACTCGCCGCTCGGGGCGAGGCTCAGGTACTTCTCGATGAGCTCGAGGGCGTAGGTGCGACGCCTCTTGTCCTCCGAGAACATCCGACCCGCGAGGAAGTAGGGCGGGGGATAGCCGGGGTCGACCTCGCTGGCCTTGATGTAGCTCTGCAGCGCCTTGGCCTTGTCGCTCTCCTCGAGGATGCGCCCGGTCTGGGTGAGCGCATAGGCTTGGTTGCGCGGCGAGAGCAGCGAGAGGTTCTTCGCCAGCTCGTAGAGCTCGAGCGCCTTCGCGTGGTCCTTCTGGGCCATCGCGAGGTCGGCGAGCGCCATCTGCGCCTCGGCCTTCTCCTCGTTCTTGGTCGCCTGGGCGAGGGCCTTCTCGTAGCTCTCCTTGGCCTTGGCCAGGTCGTCGGCGGCCTTGTGGGCGTTGCCGAGCAGCACGAGCAGCTTCGGGGTGTTCGGGATGCTCTTGAGCGCCTGTTGCAGGGAGTCGACCGCCTCGCGGGCGCCACCGGGCTTGGAGATGAGCGCCTTGGCGAGCTCGACGTAGAAGCTGGCGCGCCGCGGGTCGAGCTTGATCGCCTCGCGGACCGCTTCGACGGCGGCGTCGAGGTTGCCGGCGCGCGTCTTGCGGCGGGCCTTGAGGATGAACAGCTCGCCGTTGCGCGGGTCGGACTCGAGCGCGAGCATTTCCTCCTTGTCGGCTTCGGCCTTCTTGCCCTGCTCGTCAAGGACGATGGCCAGGGTCAGGCGCGCGAGCGCAAGCTGGCGCATCGACGGCGGGGGATCGGCCGACAGCAGCTTCTTCGCGAACCTCTCGGCCGTATCGAGCTTGTTGCCCTCGACCGCCATCAGCGCGACGCCAAGCTGCGCCTCGGCGTGGTCCTTCTCGTAGCGCAGAGCCTGCTCGTAGTAGTTGGCGGCCAGAAACTCGTTGCCCTGGCGGCGCAGGACGTTGCCGAGCGCGGCCGAAATGCGCGCGTCGGCAGGGGCCATCACCTGGGCGGCCTTGATGTTGTTGAGCGCGACGTCGAGGTCACCGGCATGAGTCTGCAGAATGCCGAGCGTCGAAAGGAGCAGGGTGCTCTTGCGGCCCTTCTGCTCCTGCTCCTTGGCTGCCCGCTCGAGCTGGTCGACCGCGCCGCGGGCGTCGCCCCCGAAGAACTTGATGTACGCCTCGGCCGCGAGGGTGTGCGCGTGCTCGGCCCCGCCGCGCTTGGCGGCGGCCAGGTGATCGCGGGCGAGCTTCTCGACGGTGTCGCCCTCGCCGTGCTCGCCCCAGCGGATGCCATAGGAATAGGCGAGGTAGGCGTGCGCGGAGAAGAGGTCCTGGTCGAGCTCGTTGACGATGGTCTCGCCGAGCTCGCAGGCCTTCTTGTAGCCGGCATAGCTGTCGTGGGCGAGCTCGTCCTGCATCTGCTTGAGCAGCTTGGCAATCTTCTGCTCGCGCTCGCTCGTCGTCTTGCGCACGAAGTAGATGCCGCCCAGCGACAGGGCGCCGATGAGGATGAGCGCGACGGTGACTATCAGCCCGACGCCCGAGCGCTTCGCGGCAGGCGGCTCGTCGGCTTCGCCGTATTTGGCCGCGAGCTCTTCGTACGAGACCGTGGGGCGAGGCTGGGGCCGCGGGGCCGGCGGCCGAGGGGCCGGCGCCTGCATGGCTTGCTGAGGGGCTGCTTGCTGGGCGGAAACCTGAGCCGCAGCCGCCGGGACAGGTGAGGAGGCCGGGGCGGCCGCGCTCGTCGTCTGTGGCTGCGCGACCGGCTGGGCGAGCGCCTGAGGCGGCGGCGCGGCGGGTTGCTGCGGCGCAGCCGGCTTGGGCGCTTCGGGCAGCGCGACCTTGTACTTGCGGCACAGCTCGATGGTCTCGAGGTCCGTCGGGTCGGCGGCGATCGCCTTGCTCAGGTGCGCGCTGCCCGCCTCGAGGTCGCCGGTGCTGCAGAGGATCGCCCCGGTCATCCTCAGCGCGGTGGGGTCGTTCGGGGAGACCTGCAGGGCGCCTTGCAGCTCTTCGAGCGCCTTCTTGTTCTTGCCCTGCTCGGCGTAGACCCGGGCCAACAGCACCCGCGCGCTCGCCTCGTCGGGGTGTGCCTTGACGCCCTTCTTGCAGACGACCATCGCCTCCATGAAGCGGCCCATCGCCAGATAGGCCTCGGTCAGCGGGCGGTAGGCGTCGGAGGCGGGCTCGGTCGCGAAGGCATGCTCGAGCTGCGCGAGCTCGGATGGGCTGGGGATGTTCTTAGAGGAAGGGCTTGGCGCCATGGCCATCCAAGAAAGGGGCGTGGAGTGAAGGGGGTGGTTATGGCACCCCGGTATTTGGGTGTCAAATAGCACGACCGCCCCCCAACAGGTCGTGGCGGGCGAGCCCAATCTGTTCGAAATATCGCTTGACGGCCACCCGTAGATTCGGTACCTAGCGCGCGCTCGCTGGGCGGTTGGTTGTCCAACACGAGAGGCTTGTGGGGGCGTAGCTCAGTTGGGAGAGCGCCGCGTTCGCAACGCGGAGGTCGTCGGTTCGATCCCGTCCGCCTCCACCACAAGAGAGAAGGGGCTTTCGGGAGACCGAAAGCCCCTTTTCGCCTCTTGGGGCCCCAAGGCCTAGTCGAGCCGGAGCATCGCGAAGCCTCGGTCGGTCGCGACGTAGACGGCCGTCGGTGAGACCATCTGGTCGACGTAGACCCGGTTGATGCGGCCGCCGGGCAGGCCCTCGATGCGCCCCAGGAGCCTGCCGTTCGGGAAGGGCTTCGGGTCCCAGCGCCACAGGCCGTTGTTGCGCAGCGCGACGAGGACCGTGTCGTCGGGCAGGCGCTGCAGGTCGACTATGTCGCGCGCGGGCAGTCCGAGGTCTGACTCGGGCGACAGGTAGGTGAACTGGTCGTCCTTGAGGGCGGCGATGCCGTGCGGGTTCGAGAAACCCCACAGCGGGCCACTCGCGAAGTAGACCTTGCCGTCGGAGAGCGCCGCGATTCCGGAGATGTAGACGTCGTCGCCCTGGGCGACCGGGAAGACCGGCGGGCTGGTGAACGCGTAGCGAAACGGGTTCTCGAGGTAGTCGGTCCACTCCCACAACCCGGGCGTCCAGTGGCGGGCTCCGGCCGTCCAGCGCCCGCCCATCCAGAGCATCCCGGTGCGGGTCTCGGTGCTGCGCATCAGCGTGCGCGGGAAGGGGTCGAGGGCGAGCGCCGCCCAGTCGCCCATGCGCTTGACCCCTTGGGCGTTGGTGACGTCGGGGTGGACGTGATCGGCGTAGTCGAGGGTGTGGATCGGGTCGACCTTGCCGGCGTCGATGCGGCCGACCGAGTGGTTGTAGCCCACGTAGAGCGTGCCGCGGTGGAAGAGGTGGTCGTACAGGAAGCGCTGGACCGTACGGTTCTCGTTGTACGACCAGTCGGTGTGGGCGGGCGTACCGTCCGGCAGGCGCGGCACCGCGCTCGGGTCGACCAGGCCGTTGGGCAGGCGCGCGGCCTTCTGGCCGGGCGGCCGCTCGATGCCCACGTCGTCGTTGTTGTGGACGTCGTAGAAGGTGACCTCCAGGGTCCCGTCCTCCTGCAGCAGCACGCGGTCGAGCTTGCCGCGGTGCATGTCGGGGTCCTGCTGCGGGTCGCGAACCTCGGAGCCCTGATAGCCGACGAAGGCCTCGTTCGGCTTGCCGCCGCAGACAGCGCGGATGCCGGGCGACAAGGCGTTCGCCAGGTTGAGCCCGTCCTCCCCGGTGTAGCGGCGAAAGCGCGACTCGCCCGGGCGCAGCACGTAGACCGCCTCGTTCGACGCGGCCCAGATGTTCTGCGCCTCGTCGGTCGAGGCCTCGACGATGTTCTGCTCAAGCAGCCCTTCGCCCGCGCCGAAGAGGGTGATCGGCTCGCGCGACCAGGGGCCCGGCGTGCCGAACTCGATGGCCCCCTCGTATTCGTCGGGCACCGAGCCGTCGACCGAGCCGTCGGGCGGCAGCGAGCCGTCGGCCTGGGGATCGACAGGCGAGCTCGTCTTGCCCGTCCCGGCCTTTCCACAGGCGAGCGCGAGCCCCAGCCCCGCGACCAGGGCGATGAGCGCCCGCCAAAGCGTCCGTGAAGTCTCCATGCGCGAAGCCCCCGGTCTGAACGGACGGTGCAGGTTTCGCGCCCCGTTGGCGCTCGGCGCGGCGCTCGAGCAGAACGCGCGCGTCGCGCCGCGGGTTGGGAAAGCGGCGCGGCGCGCGGGAGAAAATCGCTTCCACGAAGAGGTTGAAGCCGTGCCCAGGACCGCGGCGCTCGGGTGCGGCAGGGCGCGCGCCTCCGGAGGCTATTCGAGGACCTCGAGCGCGAGGCCCGGCTTGCCCCTGGGAAACCTGCGGAGGGCTTCTTTGCGTAAGGCCTCGCAGACAGGCCGCTGTCCCGCGGCCTCGAGCTCCTGGCAGGCCGCAAAAAGACCGGCCATCCCTTCGACCGAGTCGTCGAGCCCGACGAGCGCGTAGCGGGCCTGGCTCGCGCCCTCGTCGACGGCGACCTTGAAGACGATGCTCCCGGTGCTCTTCGCACAGAGGCTGGCGACCTCGCCCGCTGAGGCCTTCGATGGGCGCCGGCGCGCGAGGGCCGTCAGGTGCTGGCCGAGCGCGCGCTCTCTTTCTGCCGCGTCGGCGAGGGCGCGCAGTCGCTCATGGTCGCTGCTCACCGCGGAGAGCGACAGCGTCGCTCCGGGGACCCCGCTGACGAGCGCGCAGCCGACCGAAGCGCCCTTGGTGAGCGCGAGCTCGAAGTAGTCCTCGCTCCAGAGCCCGCTCCTTCGGGCAAGCTCGCCGGAGGAGGTCTGCACTCGCGTCGGCTCCCCGCGCGCCCCCGCGTGGCCGAAGACCGGTCGGGCGGGCGAGAAGCGCATCGCCTGTTCGATGCTGTTGTTCGGCTCGCGCTCGTAGAAGCGGGCAAGTCCGGAGAGCTCCACCCTCAGCTCGTAGGGATCGAGCGTGTTCTCGCGCGGTGTGCCGTCCGGCTCATCGGCCCTGCGCTTGTCCGCAATCCGGACCAGGTAGCGGCCGGGTCCGAGGACGAGGTCGGTCATCGCCTCCGCGCCGCCGAGGAAGCGGTCGTCTACCGAGCCGAGGTTCGGCAGCTCGGCGCGTTCGTCGTCCGCCCTCTCGAAGGCAAAGAGGTCGACGGCGAGGTTCACGTTGGGCACCCCGGACACCGAGATCTTCGCGAGCAGCGGCTCGAAACCGCCCACCTCGAACTCGAAGAGGTCGTAGTCGGGCTGCTCGCGCACCGTGCGCTTGACGAAGCCCTTCACCGTCGTGCCCGGCTCGATGAGATTGGCGGAAAGCGGGCCGTCGTTGGGCTCGATCTCCACGCGGACCGGGACCCGCGAAGTGCCGGCCGAAGAGGCGAAGAGGTGCCAGGCGCCCACCGCCGCGAGCCCGAGCGCGAGGAGGGCGGCGAGCGGCTTGAGCCGGCGGCGCCGCCGCAGCCTCCGTTCGAAGGCGTCCCACTCCTCGCGTTGCAGGATCTCCAGGCCCGCGGCCCCGAGCGAGAGCGCGTCGAGCTCGTCCGGCAGACCGGGGTCGCGCGCCCCGGGCCGGGAGAGGAGCGTCTGGGCGAGCGCGGCCCGCATCTCGTCGGCGCTCCCGAAGCGCTCCTCGGGCTTCTTCGCGAGCGCCTTCTTCAGCACCTCCTCGAGCAGCGGCGAAACCGCTCTGTCGGGGGCGACCTCGCTCGGCGAAGGCGGCGGCTCGGTCAGGTGGCACGAGGCGACGACGAGCGGGGTGGCGTCGCCAAAGAGCGCGCGCCCGGTCAGCAGCTCGAAGAGCATCGCGCCGACGCTGTAGAGGTCGCTGCGCCCGTCGAGCTGCTCGCCGCGCACCTGCTCCGGGCTCATGTAGTGCGGGGTGCCGACGAGGTCCGCGCGGCCGGTGGTCGCCTGCTTTGGCCTTCCGCGGGCCGCCTCGGCCATCTTGGCGATGCCGAAGTCGACCACCTTGACGAAGTCGAGCCCCTCGCGGGTGCGCTGCACCATCACGTTGGCGGGCTTGATGTCGCGGTGGACCACGCCTGCCTCGTGGGCCTCGGCGAGCGAGCGCAAGACCTGCGCGGTGATGGCGACCGCGCGCCTCTCTGGCAAGGCGCCCTCTTCTTCGAGGAGCAGCGCGAGGTCGCGCCCGGGGACGTACTCCATCGCCATGTAGAGCGCGCCGTCGTCGGCCTCGCCGAAGTCGAAGACCGACACGGTGTTCGGGTGCGTCAGCCGCGAGACGATGCGCGCCTCTTGCTGAAAGCGCTTGAGGGCCGTCCGGTCGAGCGCCGCGTCGGCGCGCAGCAGCTTGAGGGCGACCGTCTTGCCCATGCGCACGTGCTCGGCCTTGTAGACCGCGCCCATGCCGCCTTCGCCGAGCTTCTCCTGGAGCCGATAGCGCCGCTCGATGAGGGCGCCGGGCCTCCACGCGCCGCTCCGCCGGGGCGCCTTGTCGCCGACCAGAGTCTCGCCAGCATCGCCGAGGCCCCGAAGGTCGGCGCCGCAAAAGCCGCACACGCTGGGCGCGCCCGTCGAGGTCCGCCCGCAGTCGGGGCACGTCAACTGATCGAACGACTTTGTCTCCACGGGCGTCACGCGCGCTTTGCCTGCCCTCCAGCCCTCTGAGCTCAAGCGACCGGACGCTACTTCGCGCCTCCTGCAGCCGCAACCGCCAGACGATCGAATCGTTCACTTGCCGACCCCGCATCGGGGTGGAAAGATGCGCCACTCTCGAGCGGCCGCCAGGCCGCGGGATTCGTCAAGAGACTTTGCTGGAAGGAAGGTGCCCGCGTGAAGCTGTCCGTGGTGGTCCCTGTGTACAACGAGCGCGCCACGCTCAAGGAGCTGCTGCGCCGGGTGATGGCCGTCGACCTTCCCAAGGAGATCATCCTGGTGGACGACGGCTCGACCGATGGCTCGCGGGAGATGCTGGCGCAGATCGCCGAGAAGGGCGCCGAGGCGGTCGACGGGGCCAAACCTCGCAACCTGAACGAGTTTCGCGTCGCCCTTCAAGAGCGCAACCAGGGCAAGGGAGCCGCGCTGCGGCGCGGGTTCGAGGAGGCGACCGGCGACATGATCGTCGTGCAGGACGCCGACCTCGAATACGACCCGAACGACTACCACAAGCTCATCCAGCCCATCCTCGACGGCGACGCCGACGTGGTCTTTGGCAGCCGCTTCGTCGGCACCCCGCGCCGGGTGCTCTACTTCTGGCATTCGCTGATGAACAAGGGTCTGACGACCCTCTCAAACGCGTTGACCGACCTGAACCTGACCGACATGGAGACCTGCTACAAGGTCTTCCGCACCGACTGCATCCGGTCGATCGAGCTCAAGGAGGACCGCTTCGGCTTCGAGCCCGAGGTGACCGCCAAGCTCGCGAAGAAGGGCTACCGCATCTACGAGGTGCCCATCAGCTACCACGGCCGCACCTACGCCGAGGGCAAGAAGATCGGCTGGAAGGACGGGGTGCGGGCGATCTACGCCATCCTCAAGTACGGCATCAAGACACGCTAGAAACGGCGAAGCTGGCCGCTTCGCCGCCTGCCCCGCGGCCTCCAGACGAGCGAGCGGGGCGCAGAGACTGGAAGCATCCCAAGGGAGGATTGAGGCCGGTCCTCCTGTTGTAGTGGCGGCGCGAAGGGATGGTCCCCGGGGAGCAATGCCCCGGTCGGCCCCCGGGGCGACGGTCCGGAATATGCGGATCTGTTGGGACTTCCTTGCGAAACAGACCCCTGGTGCGATAAACGGCGGGCCCTCATGTTCAACTGGCTACACTCGATCTTCTCCCGTGACCTGGCGATCGACCTGGGCACGGCGAACACGCTCATCTACATCCGCGGCGTCGGCATCGTCGGCAACGAGCCCTCGGTCGTGGCCGTCCAGGAAGACGCCCGCGGCGGCAAGCGGGTGCTCGCCGTCGGCAAGGAGGCCAAGGAGATGCTCGGCCGCACGCCGGGCAACATCCGCGCCATCCGGCCGATGAAGGACGGGGTCATCGCCGACTTCGAGATCACCGCGGCGATGCTGCGCTACTTCATCCAGACCGCGCACAACCGCAAGGCGCTGGTCAAGCCGCGCATCATCATCGGCATCCCCTCGAACATCACCGAGGTCGAGAAGCGCGCGGTGCGCGAGGCGGCCGAGAACGCGGGCTCGCGCGAGGTCTACCTCATCGAGCAGCCGATGGCCGCGGCCATCGGCGCCGGCCTGCCCATCACCGAGCCGTCGGGCAACATGATCGTCGACATCGGCGGCGGGACCACCGACGTCGCGGTCATCTCGCTGGCGGGAATCGTCTTCTCCAAGTCGGTGCGCATCGGCGGCGACAAGATGGACGAGGCGATCATTCAGCACGTCAAGCGCAAGTACAACCTGCTGATCGGCGAGCGCACCTCCGAGATGATCAAGATGGGCATCGGCACCGCCTATCCGACCGACGAGGCGATGACCATGGAGATCAAGGGCCGCGACCTCGTCGCCGGCGTGCCCCGGACCCTGGCCATCGCCTCCGACGAGATCCGCGACGCGCTCGCCGAGCCGGTCAACGGCATCGTCGAGGCGGTCAAGATCACCCTCGAGCGCACCCCGCCCGAGCTCGCGGGCGACATCGCCGACCGCGGCATCGTCCTGGCTGGCGGCGGCGCGCTGCTCAAGAACCTCGACCAACTCCTGCGCGAGGAGACCGGCCTGCCGGTCTTCCTTGCCGAGGACCCGCTCTCCGCGGTGGTCATCGGCGCGGGCAAGGCGCTCGACGAGCTCGACATGCTGCGTCAGGTCTGTCAGCCAACCTAGCGGCCAGCCCTCTTTTCAGTCACACCCGCGGCCGCTCGAATTCCGGGCGGCCGCTCGTGCGTCTGCCTCATTCGAGCTCGACGGCCGACACGTCGAAGCGCTCGGCCGCGGGGTCGGCGTCGACCGCCAGGAAGTGGAGCCCGACGCCGTCGAGCTTGTCCTCGGAGCCCACCCCGCCGTTGCCAGAGACGATGGCCCTCATGCCCGCGAAGCTCGAGTAGCGCAGCGTATGCAGGTGGCCGGCGAGCAGCAGATCGCCCCCTCGCTCTGCGAGCAGTTGCACCAGCTTGGCGCCCTCGGCGCGACTCGCGAACCCCGCGTCGCGCAGGCCCTGGAAGTCGATCGGCGGGACGTGCACGCCCACCAGCCGCAACCTCGGCTCGTCCCCGCTCAGCGAGCCGCGGGCGAAGTCCCAGGCGCGCTCGTCGAGCGTCGCCGAGGCGGTGTCGAGCAGCAGGAAGCGCGTGCCCTTGTGGTCGAAGCTGAAATTGAGGCGGCCGATTCGCTCCAGAAACGCGTCCTCGCGCCCGATGCCTGTGTCGTGGTTGCCGATGAGCGCGTACCAGGGGCGCTCGGCCTGGTCGGCCGCAGCGCGGAACACTGCCATCTCCTCGTCGCTACCCGAGGCGGTTACGTCGCCCGCGAAGAGGACGAAATCGATCGTCGGGTCGGCGTTGATCGCCGCGCGGACGACAGCAAACCGCTCCACCCCTCCCTGCACATCGCCGACCCAGGCGAAGCGGAAGCGCTGAGGCAGCTCGCTGTCTGGGGCTGAAATCCGCTCGTCGAGTGACGCGCCGGGGGCGAGCCGCACGACGAATCGAGCTGACTTGCCCTCGCGATGGACCTCGGCGGCGGGCGTGGGGAGCCGAGCTTCCGGAGGCAGGTTGTCGATGCGCACACTCACCGCGCGCGTCTCGGAGGCGTGTGAACGGAGGGTCAGCCTGACGGTGGGCGCGTTGGCGCGAAAGCGCACCGCCCAAGGTCCTGCTGGCTCTCCCTCCCACGGAAGGACGATGCCCGGATCGACGCGCGCCTCCACGTCCCCAAGGTCGGCGCGGCCGCACTTCTCGAAGTCGCGGCGGGTCCGCTCGGCCGTCGGGTCGATGCAGCCAACGACGGCGGCGAGAGTCAGAAGAGCTGCGCTTCGACAGCAAGCCAAGGCATGACTCCGTTTCCGATGCGCGCGCCTGAAACGAGGGCCCATCGCTCGGTGAGCGCGATCCGGAGATCGAGCTCGAGGAACCCGAGAAACGAGTCGAAAAGCCCGGGGATGATGATGCCGCCGGGCAGGCGATCCTTGCGGTAGCGGTAGAGCAGCTCGGCGCGGATTCGCTGGGTCGCCTGGACGCCAGCGCCCATCTCGAGCACGAGGCGGGGAGTCGGGTCCTCGAGCGCCGCTGGACGGGCGTCGTAATGGAAGGCGTCCAGCCCGAGGCCGAGCCGGGTGAGGCTCCAGGCGTTCCTCAAGGTTGGGCCGAGGACGGCCAAGTCGAGCCGCAAATCGGCGAGAAGCTCGCCCCCCGCTACTCCGAAGCGCTCGTCGGCGAAGCGCTGGAAGAGGCCGCCGACCGCCAGGGCGAAGCGATGCGAGCGGTCATCGCTTCGCCACAGGGCATAGCTCGCCTGCCCGTCGAGCCCCAAGTACGACGGAGTGGCCCCCAGGCGAGACGCGAGCTCGATGCGTCCGGTGCGCCAGAGCGCCTGGCCCTGCAGGCCGTGGCCGACCTCGAGACGCGAACCGAACAAGCCCGTCCAGCCTAGGGAGAGGGCGAGCCTGTCGTCGGCGCGGTCGGCCTTGGGCCACGCCACCGCGCCTCGCCCCGAGCCGGCGATGTCGGCGAGCCAAAGGGTTGTCAGCATGGCCATGCCCGCGTTGATGTTGATCTGGTAGGCGGGCGCGAGGCGATCGCTCCCTCCGGAGAGCGTCTGGGCCGCGAGCCCGCTGAACAGCAGTGCGAGCGCCGCACCGTCGGCGGCAAAGAAGCTCAACGCCGCCTTTCGTTCCCCGAGGGCGAGGTGCCCGAGTCCGGGCAGGAGAATCCCTGGGAACACCGCGACAGCGGCCGCCGTCGGCGACCCGGTCGTACGTGGAGCGCCCTCGCAAGACGCCGGGGCTTCGGTCGCTGCGCCGCGCGCGGATCCGGCGAGCAGGGAGAGGAGGATCGGCAGGGCAGTGAGGCTGCGTCTGCGTGCTGATACCAGGGGTGTGCCTCCTCGATGCCCGACCGATGTTGTGGCCGCGAGAATAGCAGACGGTTGCAGCGTGCCCCTGTCCGCGTCGCGCCCGCTCGCGCCTGGATGCTCCGATGCCTGCGGCTTCTCGCCGTTTGCTGCGAGGCAGCCTTCGACCATGCGGCCGTTCGTGCCCCTCTCTCTGTGCTCGAGTCCGCCTCCTCCGCGGCCCACCCGCGAAGCCGGCTCGTCGATCGCCCGGCTCGCCAAGGTTGTCGAGGACTCGGACACAAGTCGCGTCCCAGCAAAAGGGCTGTTCCGAGGCGTGGACCAGGTCGTCGACGCGCTCGCGACGAGTGGCCCGGCGCTTGGTGCCGCGGTCGAGGATACGCAGAGGCTCGAAGCTGCTGCTCGCGAGCTCAGGGCGCTCTCGGATTTGCCCGCGCTCGCCCGTGGCGAGAGGGGTTTGGACGCCTTCGAGGCGCTCGGGCCTGTCGCCGCCTGAGCGGAGCGCCGGGGCTCATCGGCAGTGCGAGCTTCGCTCGAGCGCCTCACTGCAGGCTGTCTGCTCGTCGGCGCATTCTCCGTCGACGCACGCTGATGCTGCGAACCGAGGCCAACCGGACGGATTGCACGCGCAGCAAAACTGCTCGCAGTCCTCACCCGCTTCGCAGGAGAAGCCCGGTGACGAGCTCGAGCGCAGGGGCTTGGGACAGCCTCCGCCTATCTGCTTGGAGTCAACGTGCACGACCCGCGAGGACACCTTCGCCTGATTCCGCAGCTTGTGACCGCGTGGCTTGTCCCCGTTGGCGCAGGCGTCGATCTCATCGCAGCTCTTCGCCGACGCGAGGCAGTTGCGCTCCTCTTGCGAAATCATCGAGCAGGTCATGCTGCAGCCGATGGCGGCCATCGCGCAGGCCGACTTCATGTTCTTGCAAACCACGCTGCACGAGGCAGCCTTCGGTTTGGATGCTGGCTCTGTGGGGCGAGAAGAGGCCTTGGGCTGCGCAGCCGGCTGGTCTGGTGCCGCCGCGGGCTTTCCTCCTGCACACGCCTTGACCGAGGCGCAGCCGGTTGCGGCCTTTAGGCATTCCCGACGGGATTCCGGGAGGGATGGACAGCTCTTCGCACAGCCCTCGGCCTCCGCGGGGCACGCCGTCGCCATGTGCATGCACAGGTCGACGCACGCCGAAATCTCTCCAGAGGTCGAGGGAGCGAAAGCAGCCTTCCCGTTGTCCGCGGAATCTCGGCAGGACGCCGAAAGAAGGAGCAAGCCGGTGGTTATCGCGACGGTCGTGGTTCTCATACAGGCTCCGGTGCAATTGGCTCTCGCGGGCGAATGAACACCCCGGTTCTGGCGGGCGCAAGAAGAAGCGCCGTCTCGCAGCCATCCGCTCGATCGCGAGCTTTGCGGAGTTACCGCGGCGAGTGAGCAGATGCGCGCGTGGCGTAGAATTCTCCCGGCGCGAGCGACGCGCCCGCGGAGAAGACCCCATGTGGCGCACGCCCTCGACTCTGGCCCTTCTCTTTTCGTTCGCCCTCGCGAGCCCCGCCCTTGGCGCTGATAGCTGGTCGAACCCCCATCCCGGCATGGCCTTGCTGCGGCGCACCACGTCGACGCCCTGGCGCATCTTCGCCCTCGAGGTTGACCTTTGCGCCCGTGGCGTTTCGGTACGCGCGACCGCCGAGTCCGAGCGGCGCAAGACGCCTACCGCGTTTCGCTCGCTCACCGGCGCCCAGGCGGTCGTCAACGGGGACTTCTTCTCCTTCGAGAACTACTACCCGATAGGTCTCGCGGTCGGGCAGGGCGGCCAGTGGCACGCCGACAACGCGACGATGGGCTTCATCGCCTTTGGTCCCGATCATTCGATCCTCTCGGCGCCTACCGAGGTCCTCGCCTCGCGTCCCGACTGGATGCGCGAGGCGGTGGGCGGCTATCCGATCCTGGTCGAGAACGGCACCGCGCTCACCAGCTTCTCGCCGGCCCCGAGCCATTGCTCCTCCCGGCATCCGCGCACCGCGGTCGGCCTCTCGCGCGACAGGCAGAAGCTCTGGCTGGTCGTGGTCGACGGCCGCTCCACCTCGAGCGTCGGCATGACCTGCCGCGAGCTCGCGACCCTGATGGCCGACCTCGGCGCCTGGACCGCGCTCAACTTCGACGGCGGCGGCTCGAGCGCGATGACCATCGCCGGAACCGGCACGGTCAACTCGCCCTCGGACGGAAGCGAGCGCACCGTCTCCAACCACCTCGCCATCTTCGCTGACGGCAGCGGCGCTCCCGGCTCCTGCGACCTGTGGCTCGACGAGGTCGTCGTCGACGCGGCGGCCCTCGAGGCGACGACCACCACCGACGTCGACGGCGACGGCAAGGCCGACATCTGTGCCCGCGGGGCCTCGGGCTTTCGTTGCTACCCCTCGACCGGCAGCGGCTTCGACAGCCCCTGGGTGCTCGAAGAGCTGTCGGACACGAGCGGCTGGAGCGACGAGACCAACTTCGCGACGGTGCGCATGGGCGACGTGAACGGCGACGGTCTCGCCGACCTCTGCGCGCGCGGAAACGCAAGGCTCTTCTGCTGGCCGTCGAATGGGTCGGGCTTCGGGGCGCGCATCGACGGCCCCGAGCTCTCCGACGCCGCGAGCTGGGACGAGCCCGGCTACTACTCGACCTTGCGACTCGCCGACTTCGACGGCGACGGGATGGACGACGCCTGCGCGCGCGGTCCCGATGGCTGGCAGTGCTGGCGCTCGTCGGGAACCGGCTTCGGCGCCGCGGTGGCCGGGCCAGCCTGGGCCGACTCGGTCGGTTGGAACAACCCGCAGTACTACGGGAGCATCCGCACCGGAGACATCGACGGCGACGGCAAGGTCGACGTCTGCGCGCGGGCCGCCGCGGGGATCCGCTGCGCGCTCTCGACAGGCAGCGGCTTTGGCAACGGCATCGTCGGGCCCGAGTGGTCGAACGCCGCGGGCTACGGGGCGGTCGAGTACTGGAGCACCATCCGCATGACCGACGTCGACGGCGACGGCCGCGCCGATCTCTGCGCGCGCGGCCCCGCCGGCGTCACCTGTCACCTCTCGACCGGCTCGGGCTTCGGGCCCGCGATAGCCGGCCCGGACCTGACCGACGCGAGCGGCTGGGGCGACATGGACAACGCGTCGACGATCCGCTTCGGCGACCTCGACGGCGACGGCGACAAGGACCTCTGCGCGCGCGCCAACGCCGGCGTCCTGTGCTGGCTGTGGACCGGCAGCGGCTTCACGACGCGCATCGACGGCCCTGCGTGGGACGAGGCTTCGGGCTGGGACGACTTCCGCCTCTACACCACGATCCATCTTGGCGACATGGACGGCGATGGCCGGGCCGATCTCTGCGGCCGTAGCGCCGACGGAGTCGTATGCCATCGCTCGACCGGCAGCGGTTTCGGCCCCGCGGTCTCGGGGCCGCAGCTCAACGACTCGGTCGGCTGGGCAGGCCTGCAGTACTTCTCGACGATGCGCTTTGGCGGCCCGAGGCCGCCGGTCTGCCGGCCGGAAGCCGAGACCTGCAACGGCGTCGACGACAACTGCGACGGCGTGGTCGACGAGGGCTGCCCCGGACCTGATGCCGGGCTTCCGCCGCCAGACGCTGGAATCCCCCCGGAGGACGCAGGCAATCCTCTGTCCGACGCCGGGTCCGGCGATGCCGGAACGGCCGCCGATGCGGGCAGCCACACGGATGCGGGCGGCGAGCCGAAGGACGGAGGCGTGGTCGGGAGCGACGCCGGCGACGCGAGCGAGCTCGGGGTGGTCGACGTCGGGGCCGCCGGCTGCGGCTGCGCCTCGGCACGAGGGCCAGCCTCTTGGTTCTGCCTCGTTGCGATCGGCCTTCTCCTGCGACGTTCGTCTGCGAGGTCGCCCGTCTCGCCTCACGGCAGGTCGGCGCCGCATTGCGCTCGACCGCTACGTTCGCGTGGCCGCCCGCACTGAGGGTCGACCTTCGGCTTGGGCTGTTGGCTCCGGCTATTCGGTTCCAGGTTTGAGCGCCCGAATCAGACCGCGGGCATCGCGTGACTGCGCGGCCCGCCTCACCGCGCGCAGCCTCTCGAGCGAGCGCCAACCGCGCGTCGACTTCATCTCGCCGATGATCTGCCCGAGCCAGTCGCAGTGGGCACGCGTCGCATCGAGTTGATGGGCGAAGTCGAGACTGGCGCCAGGCCTATCGCCGCAGCCAGATCGCGATCATCCCGACGATGTACGCCGAAGGGACCTCGCTCTCGTGCATCGAGGCGATGGCCACCGGCAACGCGATAGTGGCGACCAACGTCGGCGGCCTGCCCAACCTCGTCGTCGGCGGGCTCAACGGCCTGCTCATCAACCCGGAGGGCGGCGAGCTCTACCGCGCCGTGAAGCGCCTCGTCTGCGACCGCGAGCTGCGCGAGGAGCTCGCGCGCAACGGTCTGGAGGTCGCGCGCCGCTTCTCTAAAGAGGCCTGGGAGCGCTCCTGGCTCGAGGTGATCCGGACGTATCTGCGGTAGCCGACTGCGCGCCTGGAGTCACACGGCGTGTCTTGGAGCCGAGGAGGCTTCCGCGTGCCGTCTCGTAAACGGAGTTGCACAGCGGACGTGGTCGCGGGGTACAAGAGCTGTGGTTGAAGCTCGCTCCGTCGGCCCATCCGACCTGAGGAGGAATGATGAAGAGGATTCTCAATCGCGCAGCGCTCTGTTTGGCGGTCCTTTCACTCGGCTCTGTCGCGTTCGCGGGCGACCTGGAGGACGACTGGGAGGGCAAGAAGGTCTACAGCCGCCACAACCTGCGGGCCGACTCGGGGCGTTCCCTGGTGCTGACCACGACCAACGCGCTCGGGCTCGAAGAGCTGATCCCGATGGGGACCGAGCTCACGGTCGAAGAGGTCAACGACAAGCTTGTCAAGCTCCAGAGCCCGAAGTTCAACAAGCCGATCGTCATCAAGTACAACGCGCGCCACACGAAGATCCCCTTTGGCGGGTACCTGAAGCGCACCTTCTCGCTCGAGCCGGTGGCGGTGCCGACCGAGGGCCTCTCGGAGCTCGATCGGCAGCAGATCGCCAAAGGCGAGCTCGCGGTGGGGATGAGCCGCAACGCGGTGCTTCTCGCGGTGGGCTATCCGCCGGCGAACCTCAACAACTCCTTCGAAGCCAAGGAGCTGGTCTACATGAAGGGCAAGATCGAGAGGCTGCCGGTCCTCTTCGAGGGCGACACCGTGTCGTTCCTCGGGACTCCGCCCGATCCGGACAAGTGGGAGGGGCACAAGGTCTACAACAAGGTTGGGTTCCGCGCCGACTTCAAGGGCGACAAGCACCTTGCCTACAGCACCAACCAGCTCGAGCTCTCGAAGCACTTTCCGCCGAACACCGAGTTCAAGTTCGATGACGAGGGCAGCCAGTCGTTCACCCTCATCACCCCGGAAGGAACCGAGCTCGAGTTCAAGTTCAACCCGAGCCACAGCAAGATTTCGCTGGCCGAGTTCCTCGACCGCACCTTCTCCAAGGGCGCACCGCTCGAGCTGCCGGCGACGCTGACGGCCCGAGAAAAGGAGCTGGTGGCGGCTGGCAGGATCGAGCCGGGGATGTCGCGCGAGGCGGTCTTCCTTTCCATCGGGTACCCGCCCGCCTCGAAGAACAACTCCTTCACCGGCCCGAACCTGATCTACATGCGCACCGGCTTCAAGTCGCAGACTCTCGCCTTCGAGGGCGACAAGCTGGCGAGCGTCGAGTAGGCGGGCGTGGCTGCGCGCGTGGTGCCCTCTCGTTCCCTGCGCGCACCGCGTTTGGACGCGGGGCTGCTGGCGGTAAGCGCCCGCGCAGGCGCCGTGGAGGCCGGCCGGTCGGATTCCCTGCGAGCATGAACGCGAGGTTTCCCCGGGGCCTCGCGGGCATACCTTGAGTCCGATGGCCCGCGGGGTTGGCAGGGGCGCATCGCGATGTGCCCGTCCGGCGGCCCTCGCCCGATGGTGAGGCGTGAGCCCTTCGCGGGCCCGGGAGGTTGGATGCATCGGGTCGGAAAGCCGCTGCCAGCCGGGTAGTCGATGCCGACTTTCTGGCTCATCGTCCTGCAGGGCCTCGCGATGAGCCTCATCGCCCTCGTTGGCAGCGTCACCCTGTTCGCCTCAGAGCAGACCCTCGCGCGCATCGTCCATCCACTCATCGCGCTGGCCGCGGGCAGTCTGCTTGGCGGTGCCTTCTTCCACATGCTGCCGGAGGCCGCCATAGGGCTGGGCGCGGGCACGGCGCTCTTTGGCTGGATGATGCTCGGCTTCTCGACCTTCTTCCTGCTCGAGCAGCTCATCTTCTGGCACCACCGCCGCGCCGGCCCCGGACGTGCCCCGCGCCCAATCACCTACCTGGTCCTGCTCGCCGACGGGCTGCACAACTTCATCGGCGGGATAGGCGTCGCCGGAGCGTTCCTTATCGACGTCCGGGTCGGGCTGGTCACCTGGATAGCCGCGGCCGCCCACGAGGTCCCCCAGGAGCTCGGCGACTTCGCCATCCTCGTCCACGGTGGCTTCAGCCGGCGACGGGCCTTGCTCCTCAATTTCCTCTCGGGCCTGACCTACCTCGTTGGCAGCTTGCTGACGTGGGGCATCGCCGGACGCGTCGATCTGCCGGCGGTCCTCGCGTTTGCGGCCGGCAACTTCGTCTACATCGGTGCCTCCGACCTGGTGCCCGAGGTCGCACGGCACGAGCGCTTCTCGAGGAACCTGCTGCACTTCCTGGTCTTCGCCTTCGGCGTGGTCGCGTTGCTCGCGGTGCGGATCGCCTTCGAATGACGCGCGCATCGGGAAAACCAGCGGATCGCCTTCGCGCTGTGCAGCAATGGCCGGGTGCCCTGGCGGCCTCGTCGAACCGCGGTTGCGCCGCTGTTCAGGTTCAGGGCGACGGAGCTGTCGTCGCCGTCTCGGTCGGACCCGAGCGCGGCTGCTGCGGCGGCTTGCCTTCGCCCTTCTCCGGCAACTGCGTGTAGGGCAGCCGCAGCACGTAGAGCGCCTCGAAGGTGATCTCGCTGAGCGGCTGGATGACCACCCGATCGCCTGGGCGCGCGTGGATGACCATCGCCTCGCCGTCGCGGTTCTCGTGGACCATCCCGGTGTGCCACACGCCGTACTGCACGCCGTCTTTCTCGTAGATCGACGGATCGGCCGCGAGGTTCCAGCCGGCGATCATGAAGAAGAGGACATCGCCGGTCTGCAGCAGCTTCATTTCGAGGTCCTCGCGCAGCACGCCGGAGAGCCCGGGGACCGGATCGCCGAGCTCGCGGCGCTTCACGGAGATGCTCGGGAAGACCGAGAAGCTGCCCCAGCGCTTCCCGAGCACCTTCTCGTACGCGAAGAAGATCAGCGACTGACAGTCGATGCCCTCGGGGCAGCGCTTCACGCCGCGGCAGCCCGTCCGGCCGTCGCGTCCGCCGAAGAAGTAGGGCTTTCCCAGGTGATCCTCGGCCGCCTCGATGATCCGTTGCTGGAGCGTCTTGGCCTGTGTCGCAGCGTCGGCGGGCGGAGCGACCGCAGCGGGCTCGGCACCGAAAGCCAAGATTGGCAGCAGCAGGGCGATGAGCGCCGCGAGCGCAGCGGTTCGCCTCGATTGACCTGACATGCGCATCTTCCTCGAATCGAACTGCCGAGAGGGTTCGTCCGCTGCGGATGGAGAGGAAGCTCCAGCTTCGTCGTCTTGCGGTCGCGAAGGCGAAGCCGGAGCTCCGAAAGAGCAGGCTCCTCGATGACCGGGCTGATCGGTCGCCGCCTAGTCGTCGCAGCACTCCGGCGGCGGAGGGATGCCGTAGTCGCAGTCGCAGCAGACATCGGCGCAGGGATCGCCCGCGTCCGGCGCGACTCCGGCGTCCGGCAGTGGCATCACCCCGTACTCCGGGCAGGCGTTGGCGCACGGATCGGCCGCATCCGGCGCGACCCCGGCGTCGCAGGCAGCGCGACACTCGGGCGGAGGCTCGATACCGTAGTCGGCCGAGCAGCTCACGTTGGTGATCAGCCCAAGACCGACGACCGCCGCAGCGGCTGCGGTCTGTCGCCGCGGCAGCGAGCGGGCGCGCCCCTCGAGCTGGGCCACGCGGGTAAAGCAGTACGGGTCCTCGCTGAGCGCGCCGGTGAAGGCCGAGGAGACGCACTTCGCGCCGCCGCGGCAGATGGCCGCGTGGCCGCAGCGCGCGCACTCGCCGGTGAGGTGGTCGGTGCCCTCGCAGCGGTTGAAGGCGAAGGCCGTCGGGTCGAACCAGAGATCGGCGAGGCGGCGTTCGCGCAGGCTGCCCTCGCGGAAAGGATCGCGGTCCTCGACCCCGTTCAGCCCGCCCTGCAGCGACAGGCAGCCCTTGATGCCGCCGCCCGACTCGATGCCGATGGCGAAGCGCCCGGCCTGACAGCCGGTCCAGAGGTTGCGCATCCCGCCCCAGCCCTTGGTGCGCAGCGTGCGCTCGTGCGGGCCGTAGTAGCCGATGGAGTCGCCGACGTCGACCCGGATGCTCGAGCGCTTCTTGAGCCGCGCGATGCGCGGCAGCAGGTCGAGCAGGTCGCGAGGCTGGATGACGCGTTCGCGGCGCAGCGCGAGCTCGCCCATCGGCTTGCCGAGCTGGACGCGGAAGGCCGCGGCGCCGAGGTCGACTGCGAGGTCATGGATCTCTTCGAGCCGCGCCGCGCTGCGCACGTCGAGGTGAGTGAGGACGGCGGTGGGGACCTTGCGAGTGCCGAGCAGCTCGAGCGCGCGGGCCGAGCGGCGGAAGGTGCCCGCGCCGCGGTTCTCGTCGTGCAGGGCTTCGGGGCCGTCGAGCGAGACCGCGACATTGGCCAGGCCCGAGTCGGCGATGCGCGCGGCGAGCGACTCGGTCATCGTCGTGCCGTTGGTGACCATGTTGACGACGACCCCGCGAGCGATGGCCGCGCGCGCGATGGCCTCCCAGTCCGGGCGCAGCGTCGGCTCGCCGCCCGAGAGCGTGATGAGGCGGCACTCCAGATCCGCGAGCTGGGAGACCGCGTCGAGGGCCTCGTCGGTGGAGAGCTCCGAGTCGCGCGGCTTGCCCGCGCTCGAGCCGCAGTGGCCGCAGCGCAGGTTGCAAGCGAGGGTGAGCTCCCAGACGCAGTAAAGAGGCCGATAGGGCAGAGGGTTCATGAGGTTTCTCCGGATTGCGCCCGCGCCGGCGACGGGCACGCCGATTGTGGCTGAAGGGCCGCGGTGAATGGTAGGGGCGCATCGCAAAGCGCCCGGCCCCGCAGGCCCCGGACCCCTCGTCGATGACCGGAGGGCCGGCCTTCGTGCCGGCCGCCGGGTGCCGCCGCGAATCGCCGACGGGTGTTCGGAGGGCCGGCCTTCGTGCCGGCCGCCGGGTCCCGCGCGCGAATCGACGACGAGATGACCGGATGCCGGCCTTTGTGCCGGCCGCGCCGCCAGCGGGTTCAGATCGCCAACGAGATGACCCGAGGGCCGGCCTTCGTGCCGGCCGCCGGGTGCCGCCGCGCGAATCGACGACGAGATGA
>DHSB01000078.1:6778-7244 GCA_002408385.1 Myxococcales bacterium UBA5297 | reverse complement strand
ATCGCCAACGAGATGACCCGAGGACCGGCCTTCATGCCGGCCGCCGTCGCGTGCGAGGTGCGGATCGTCGGTGGGACCACCGGCCCGCCGGCCCTTGTGCCGCCAACCCCCTTCAGCCCTGAAGCCTCGGCTCCTCTTCGGCTGGAGCCTCGACCACAGGCGCCCCTCGGCGTGGCACGTAGGGCCGGGAATCGCGCGGCAGCCTGATGGTGAAGGTCGTGCCGTTCTCGGGCGAGCTCTCCACCTCGACGCTGCCGCTGTGGGCCTCGGCCGAGCCGCGCACCAGGACCAGCCCGAGGCCCCAGCCTCGCTTCCTCTGGGGATCGGCCGTCGAGAGCCGGCGGAAGGGCTCGAACAGATGTGCGCGGTCTCCCGGGGAGAGAGGCTTGCCCCAGTTGTGCACCGCGAGGACGACCTGCTCGCCGTCCTCGGCAAGGCGCACCCGCACCTCGGTGTCGGGCGAGCA
>DHSB01000078.1:0-6653 GCA_002408385.1 Myxococcales bacterium UBA5297 | reverse complement strand
GGGGGGAGCCGTACTTGAGGGCGTTGGTCACCAGGTTGCACAGCGCGCGCCGCAGCGCCTCCGAGTCCCAGAACCCCTCGAGCCTCTCGGGCGCCTCGATCACGACCCGCCGGCCTTCGACCTCCAAGTCGTCGACCACCTCCCGGGCGATCTCGACCAGATCGCCGCCCCGCACGTCGATGGCGAGCCGCTCTCCGGCTCGCAGTCGGTTGGCGTCGAGCAGGTCGCGGATCATCCGGTCGGCCCTTTCGAGATTGCGGTCGATCTTCAGGGCGAGGTCGCGCCGCTCGTCGAGCCGCTCGGGACGGCGCGCGAGCGCTTGCGCGCTGAGCTTTGCCACCGAGAGCGGCCCGCGCAGGTCGTGAGCGAGCAGCGAGACGAACCGCTCGCGCACGATGCGCTCGGCGTCGAGCCGCTCGACCGTCTCCTGCAGCTTCGCGAGCACGTCGCGGGCCTCGTATTGGCGCCGCCGCGCACGCAGCGCGGTTTCCACCGCGGTGGTCAGCGTCACCACCCGACTCGGGCGCTCGACGATAGTCACGTTGCCCGCCGGCCTAAGCGCGCTCACGGTGCGCTCGAGCGCGAGCGCCGCTTCGCCACTGCCGGTGAGCAACACGAACGGCAGGTCGGACCACGGCGGCTGGGCGCCCAGTGCCGAGGCGAGCGCCTTGAGGCTACGTCGGCCCAGCGCCTCCTCGGCGACGACGATCGCGCCCGCACCGACGCCGATTTCCCGCAGGAGCTCGGCGAAGTCGTGGCACGCCCGGCAGGCGAGCCCGCGCTGCGCCAGGCTCTCGCAGATGACCTGCGCGTCGCGCCCAACCCGCGCGAGCACGAGCACGCGCCAGTCGGGCGCCTCGGAGGCCGGCTGGCTCATGGCTCGCCCGGTGTCGTCGCCGCCTCGTCATACAAGCTGGGCACGCCAGTGAGCACTCCCTGGAGCTCGGTGAGCGGCTCGCCTATCCGAATGCCGTGAGCGGTGAGCTCAAACTCGCGAATCGTGCGCTCGTGCGGTCCGCTGCGCTTCTTGAAGACCGAAATCGCCTGGCGCACCGCCCCCTCGGCCTCGAAGCGGCGCAGCACCACCACGTTGTCGGTCAGGAAGCTGATATCGAGGGGGATCTCCAGGCTCGAGCCGAACAGCCCGTGCTGCGCGAGCACGATGAAGCTGGCGACGCCCTCGTGGTTGAGGTGCGTGAGCAGCTCGCGCAGGTGCAGGCTCATGTATCGCTCGCCGGGGGCCGACTCCATGTAGCCGTTGAGGCTGTCGATGATGACCACGCGAGCGCCGGCGCGGACCTCGGCGCGCGCCGCGTCGGAAAACTCGCCCGGCGTCAGCTCGGCGGGATCGACCTGGCGGACTTGGACGAGGCCCTCCTCCAGGACCTCGCGCAGCGGAATGCCCATCCCGTCGGTGCGCGCGAGCAGGGTCTCGATCGTCTCGTCGAAGAGAAACAGCGCGGCCTTCTCGCCGCGGCCCGCGGCGGCGACCGCGTACTGGACCGAGAGGGTGGACTTGCCGGTGCCCGCCGGGCCAGTCACCAGCGTGCTCGTGCCGCGGTGTACCCCGCCGCCGAGCAGCGCATCGAGCGCGGGAAGGCCGCTCGAGATGAGCTCGAGCTCGACACGGTGACCGGCTTCGGCGGCTACGAGTCGCGGGAAGACGACCAGGCCGTCGTGCTTGATGCGCAGGTCGTGGTAGCCCTCGCTGTACGAGACGCCGCGCAGCTTGTCGACGAGCAGTCGGCGCCGGGTGCGCCCGTAGCTCGGCGATTCCTTTTCGAGCCCGATGACGCCATGGACCAGGGTCTCGATCAGCGGAGCGGAGCCGGGGAGGTCTATCGGGTCGAGCAGCAGGGCCGTACAGTCGCGTTCGGCAAAGAAGCGCTTGAGCGCGAGCACCTCGCGGCGCAGCCGGCGCGCGTCGCCGGAGACGACGCGGATCTCCGAGACCGAGTCGATGACCACGCGCCTGGGGCGCAGGCGGTCGACCTCGTCGCGGATGGGCCGGGTGACCTCCTCGAGCTCGATCTCGGCGGGCTTGAAGACTGTCTGCTGCGCCTCGGTCCGGGCGAGCACGTCGATGGCGAGCTCGAGGAACCCGATCGTCGAGGGGTCCCAACCGTACGAGCGCACGGTGCGGTCGACTTCTTCCCAGGTTTCGGAAAGCGTGATGTACAGGCCGGTCTCGCCCCGACGCGCCCCTTCGAGCAAGAACTGCAGCGCCAAGGTGGTCTTTCCCGCGCCCGGGGCGCCGCGAACGAGATAGGTGGCGTTGGCGGGCAGGCCGCCGCCCAGGATCTCGTCGAGCCCCGGGATTCCGGTGGCGAGCCTGTCTTCTTGAGGCATGCCGAGCCCTCAGTTCCCTACGATGCCCGCCAACCGTCTTTTCGGTGCGGGCCTAGTTCGAAGCTAGGCGAGCTGGCAGGACAAGGCCATCGCCCTTCGGCTCAGAGCCAGGCGCGCGGGGTCGAATACCCGGGGCTCGAGCGACTCCTCGATGCCCGCGTGTGGCGATCGGGTCGCTGGTCTTGAAGTGGGAGAACGGGCGGAGCGGCGAAGAGAGATGAAGCGGCAGACAGATGGACCGCTGGGACGAGAGGGACGGCGAAGAAAGGACGGGGCGGCAAAGAATGGATCAAAGTGGCGAGAGATGGACGGCGGAGCTCGGCAGGCCCTCGGTCTTCGCATCCGGGCGACATGGGGCCGGGCATGCTCGCCGCGAACCGCATCGGCGCGTGGCTCGGAGAGACGAGGAGCTACGCAAGCTCCAAAGCTTGCTCGCCTGGCATGTCGGGCCGACGGGAGGGGAGGGAGGAGCGGCGGCCGATTCGGAGAGGCCGGCGCTCAAGATGTTCGGTTGGCCGATGTCTGAGCCTATTCCGGCACGTCGGCCGCCCCTTCGCTCGACTTCTTCTTCTTGCTCCGGAGCGAGGCGCGGGTGGCGGGGATGGCCCTCTCGAAGGCGTCGCGGATCTCCGGCTCGTTGCGGAAGGCGATCTTCGCCACGGCGCGAATCTTGGTGATCGCGACCTCGACGCGCCGATGGATCAGGTTGCGTTCGGCGGTCGTTTCCCGCGAGGACGCGCGGCTGGCCTCTTGAGCCACGTCGGCGCCGGCGGCCGCGCTGCTGGTCGAGGCGAGCTCCTCGATGTCCTCGGGAAGGATGCCGGCGGCGCGAGCCTTGTCGGCATGCCTCTGGGCGCCTTCCAGAAACTTCGCGGAGGCCGCCTTGAGGGAGGGAACCGAATCGCGGCGGATCTTGAGACCAATGCCGAATTCGGTGTGAAGCGTCTTGTCGGAGGGGAAGTGATCGGTGATCGAGCCTCGAAGCAAGGAGAGGATGTCGGCCGTCCGGCCAAGCGCGTCGTTCTGGTTGAGCGTCGACGCCTTCTTCGACTCGCGGATGGTCGCGATGATGACCGCCTTCTGGTCAAGCCGTGCGACGTCAGCCTTGAAACCGTCGATGAGCCCCGCCTCGCACCTCGGCTCGAGCTTCATCCGGTGCAGCTCGGTGAGCGGAACCAGTTCGTTGCCACAGCGAACCACGTCAGCGAGTTCCCACTTCAAGTTTGCCATTGAAAGCCCCCAGTCGTGAGCGTGAGGCCTGCATAAATAGCCCAGGCAGGGGAAGAAATAAAGCCCTAGCCTGCAAGAGGGCAAAAGTGACACAAAGCGGACAACGGGACGGAGTCGTGGATGAAGGGGGCGGGGAGGTCGGCGATTGCGGCTGCGAAGCGGATGAAATCGGGCTGCGAGTGGGCGACAACGGCGGGGGAGCGGGTGAGCGGGGCGTCTTGGCTGGTAAGGGAGCCGGCCGATTGAATGAGCGCCGCGGCAGAGAGGATGAGGATGGCGGGAAGGCAGACGCGTGCGGCGGCCGGGCGGATCGAGCTGACCAGGAATTCGGTATGTCGGGCGGGGGAGCGGATGAGCGTGGCGGTGAAGCGGTATGAGAACGGACGCATAGCCGATGAGAACGGACGGCGCGCTGGATGGGGATGGCGGTGTAGTGGGTGAGGACGGACGCATGGCCGATGAGAACGGACGGCGCGCTGGATGGGGATGACGGTGTAGCGAGTGAGGACGGACGCACAGTGGATGAGGACGGACGGTGCGCCGGATGAGGTTGGCGGTGAAGTAGATCAGGGCGGACGGACTATTCGATGAGCCCGGCGGAAGAGCGGATGAGGAAGGACAGGCTGATGGATGAGCGCGGCGGAAGAGCGGATGAGAAAGGACAGGCTGATGGATGAGCGCGGCGGAAGAGCGGATGAGAAAGGACAGGCTAGTAGATGAGCGCGGCGGAGAAGTGAATGAAGAAGGACGCCAGGCAGATGACGAGGGACGGACGGCCGGATGAGGCTGGCGATGGACTGAGCAGGGAGAGCGAAAGACAGCGGAGAGGATGTATCGCGCAGTCCCGCGGGAATTCGCCGTCGCCGCTGTACCCTGACTGCCCACCGCGCCTATCGAATCCCGAGTTCCCTTTCGACGAGCGGTCGGAGGAGACACCGACATCATGCCCGCACCAACAAGCTCCCGGCACAGAAGCGCCGTCTGGTTCTGCAGGTGCTGAGGTTTCGCGTCAGCCGCGTGGACAACACAACGCCCACTTCGGTTCCAAGCGCGTGGCTGGCAGAGCCGTCGACGCGGTCGTCGAGGCCAGCCTGGCCGCGCGGGAGCCGGACTTCCGCGACGTCCACAACCTCTTCGATTGCGACGAGTTGCGGTGAGCTTGCGAGGCCCTCGGCCTCGACCGCAGCGGGCGCGAAAAGGAGCTGCTGGGCTCGCACAAGGAGCTGAAGGCGAACTTTTGCTCGCCAATCCGGCTTGATTGGGTAAGGCGACCTGCTGTGTGAGTGCCGCAGGTCGGCAGGCATAGTCGTGGGCGCCGGAGATACTGCCCCACAGCCTGTGGCAGTAATTGAGAGCGGCTCCGAGCTGAACGTTTGACCTTCATCTGCATTCCGCTTGGCAGCGCATGGTAACGACCGGGCTGTTGCGGACCTTCCCAGGGTGCCAATTCATTCGTCTCGATCCATTCACCGCAGGTGCTTAGCGCTGTACGCCCCGAGGAGGTCTTCCTCCTCGAAAAGCGCGACGACTTGCTGCAAATCGTCCAACCGTCCGCATTGCTCGGCCGAGACACCAACCGCATTCTCGAGGACTTGATGGGCGTTGCTGAGCGGCCCATCGAGATCAAGCGGCGACCCGGCGAGCTTTTCCGGCTTATCGACAAAGGCGAGCTCGAGGCCGCTCGTGAGACGCGGCGGGAGAATGAGCGGCAGATTGGCGCCGATGATCCGGAGCTGGTTCGAGCGGACGTGTTGATGCGCAGGCGGGAGATCCCGCCGTGTCAGGGTAGTTGTCGCACGGATCGGGAGCGGCCGTGAATGTCCCTCGATTTCGAGGCTTCCGGTGGTCGCCTTTACGCTCGCGATGACCTGTGCGCCCAGGTCGCTTGGACAATGCGAGACGAACTGTGGGGCTCGTGTCGCGGGCGCTGTGCTTGCGAATGGTCACCCCGAGCTCGAACTTGCAGGGCCGACAAATCGAAGGCCGGATCGCCAACGACGCGACCCGGCCCACGTTCTGTCTCACCTTCGATGTCGCGCCTATCGGATTACGGCACGCTCTGCGCGCCTGCGGTGCGAACCTGCTGGGCGGTGAAGCTGCCGCCGTGGAAGGTGCGATCGACGCTGCCCTCGCGAGCGCGGGTGACCGTCAAGATGATCGCGCACTGGTCGGCGATGGCCTGGCCGCCCTCTTGAGCGACCTTCTTGACGAGCGCTCCAGCCGGCACGGTGAACGAGTTGCTGCCGGTTCCCATATCGGCGCTGTAGCTCTCGATGCATTCGCCGCTTATCGCCAGCTTCATCGGGTCGGGGCTGGGCGCCGAGCTCCAGCTCAACGTGAGCGGCGCGGCGCGCGAGAAGCTCTCACTGGCGAGCGCCTGCAACGCAAAGGGCGCCGGCATCCGGACCGAAGAGTCCGGGGCGTTGGTCCCGTTGCTGCGCGACAGGCGCACGCGCACTTCGGTCTCGGCCGCGTCGGTGTCGAAGCTCGCCGAGTAGGTGACCGTGCCGAGCAGGCTGTGCTCGGCAAGCTGCTTGGTCTTGCCGTTGACGCTCGCCTCGAGCTCGTCGTCGGCAGTCAACTGGAGGAACGTGAGGAGCGCCGAGGGGTCGTGCAGCGAGACCTCGACCCGGGTCTTGCCGTCGCCGGTGGCGACGGCGCCCATTCGCGCGTTTATCTCCGAGGTGTCGAATTCGCTCGCGCTCTTGGTCGCGCAGGCAGTGGTGGCGCCGGCAAGCAGCATGGCCAGTCCGGTGGCGGTCGTCTTCCTCATGGCTCGTTTCTCCCTGGTGTCTGCGCGGCTCGATGGCTCGCGGAGGTGGCGGACGATTGCAGCCTGCGTGCCGGCGGACAAGTGGCTGAAAAGATTGAGGATGGGGTTGGCGAGCTATCAGGGGGAGACCGACATTCTTGTCGCGGCGGGTGCGGTGCGAGGCGCGGTCCAAGTGGCCGCGACGGTCGAGAGCCGAAGCGATAGTCGAGAGTCGAGAGTCGAGAGTCGCCCGGCCGCGGCACGTAAGGTTCGCCTTGGTCCGTGCCCTCGAATCGATCGGTGGCGGAGCTGGAGCTCCGCC
>DHSB01000153.1:2210-2635 GCA_002408385.1 Myxococcales bacterium UBA5297 | reverse complement strand
GAGGCTCGAGAAGCTCGGGGGCGCCCTCTATTCAGGGGCGCAGCGAGGAGACCACCGGGATGCCCGCGTCTGAACGCAACCTGGGCGAGCACGTCTCGCTGGTCGAAATCCTCGACCGTGTGCTCGGCAAAGGAGCGGTCATCGCCGGGGAGGTGGTGATCGCGGTGGCGGACATCGACCTGGTGCGCCTCGAGCTGCAGGTTGCCCTGGGAACGAGTGATGCGCTGGCGCCCACCCTGGAGGCGCCGGCGAGTGAGGCGAGGCGGCGGTGAGCGAGAGGCGGGAGAGAAGCGCAGCGCGCAAGCAACCGAGCACCTCGGGCACTTCCCGCGGCGAGCGCGAATCCGAGGCGACGCGGCGGGCGCGAGAGGCGACGCGGTCCGACTCCGCGACCGGCGCAGTCGCCGGCACGAAGGCCGGCGCTC
>DHSB01000153.1:1010-2014 GCA_002408385.1 Myxococcales bacterium UBA5297 | reverse complement strand
CGGCACGAAGGCCGGCGCTCCGAAGGCGCGGCTCGGCGAAGGCGGCCGCGTCAACCTCGACCCCGAGAGCACCCGGAACGGCGTCGCGCAGCTTGTCCTGGCGCTCATCAACTTCCTCCACGAGCTGCTCGAGCGGCAGGCCGTGCGCCGGATGGAGGCGGGCTCGTTGAGCGACGAAGAGGTCGAGCGGCTGGGAGTCGCGCTCATGAAGCAGGCAGAGGAGCTCAAGCGGCTGGCAAAGGAGTTCGGGCTGGAGGACGAGGATCTCAACCTGGACCTCGGTCCGTTGGGAAAGCTCGTCTAGAGGAAGGGGGCGGCAGCGATGGCCGATCAGCGGCAGACATCAAGGGGCCCGCTCAGCGCCCCAGCGGCGGGCTCGAACCTCGCCGACGTGCTCGAGCGGGTCCTCGACAAGGGAATCGTGATCGCCGGCGACATCAAGCTGCTGCTGGCCGACATCGAGGTGCTCACGCTGCAGATTCGCCTGGTGATCGTCTCGGTCGACAAGGCCCGGGAGATCGGCCTCGACTGGTGGACGAACACTCCGGCCTTCAGCGGCAAACCCAAGCAGCCCCAGCCCGAGAGCGGGCTCGAGGAGCGGGTGCGGAGGATCGAGGAGGCGCTCAGCCCCGAGCCCGAGCCCGAGCCGCGCTAGGCCGGTGGCGCGCGCCGAATTGCTGGCATCAGGGGGGCGAATGGGCAGCTTTCGATCGTCTGGAGAGAGCCGATGAGCAAAGAGGACAAGCAAGAGCGCAAGCCCCGTCCCGGCTTCCTCGGCGGCCTCACCGACCTGCTCGGTGAGCTCGAGAAGCTGGCCGAGACCGGCAAGGAGCTCTCGAAGACCGGCTCCTTTGAGACGCCCGGACGCGAGGGAGGCCCCAAGGCGGCCAAGGGCGTCTACGGCTTCTCGGTCAAGGTCGGCGGCGGCCCGCAAGACTTCAAGGTCGAGCCGTTCGGCAACGTGAGGCGCGACAAGGCGACCGGCCGGTCGGTGGTCGAGGAGG
>DHSB01000153.1:0-874 GCA_002408385.1 Myxococcales bacterium UBA5297 | reverse complement strand
GCGCGAGCCTCTGGTCGACGTCTTCGACGAGGAGGACCGCCTGCTCGTCGTGGCCGAGATGCCGGGGATCGAGCCCGAGGACCTGATCGTCAATTTGAGCGACCGCACGCTCACCTTCTCTGCCGAACGTGGCGAGCGCAAATACCGCAAGTCCATCGAGGTGCCCGAGGGCATCGAGCGCGAGGGGCTCGAGGTCTCCTGCAAGAACGGGATCATCGAGATCAGCGCCGTGAAGCCGCGCCCCTGACGCGCGGCAGCGAGGGGGGGGGCGCATGGCCGGGCAGGCTGCCGAGACCCCACAGCTCGAGCTTCGCGTCACCGAAGCGCTCAGCAAGGACGTCGGCCGCGGCTTTGCTCGCCTCGACCCCGAGGACCTCGCGCGTCTCGGCGCCTCGACCGGCGAGATCCTCGAGGTGAGCGGCAAGCGGCGCACCTATTGCCGCGCCATGCTCGCCTACAAGCAGGCACGCGGTCAGTCGAGGGTGCAGCTCGACGGGATCACCCGCGGCAACGCCGGCGTGGGCCTCGACGAGCTCGTCACGGTGCGCCGCAGGGACTGCCCGCCGGGACAGCAGGTGGTCCTCGCCCCGCTCGACGCGCGGCCTTCGGACCGCGACCTGCAGTACATCGCCGGAATCCTCGACGGGCTCGCGGTCGTCGAGAACGACCGCATCCGGGCCGCGCTCTTCGGACGCCACGCGGCCGACTTTCGGGTGGCCAGGACCGTGCCCGCCGGGCCGGTGCTCATCCACCACACGACGCGCCTGGTGTTCGGCCCGACCGAGGAGCTCGAGCCGGTCCACACAATGTCCTACGAGGACATCGGGGGGCTCAAGCCGCAGCTCCAGCGCATCCGCGAGATGATCGAGCTGCC
>DHSB01000232.1 GCA_002408385.1 Myxococcales bacterium UBA5297 | reverse complement strand
GCGCTTGTTCTTCCTTGGCGCTGGCGCGATCTCTTCCGCCGCCGAGGAGCTTGACCGCTGCGGCTTCGCTATTTTCCGAACAGGAAGGCGACGAGCCTCAGCAGAGCGATCCCTGCAGCAATGGGTGCAACCCAGCGCAGGATTCGGGCGGAGCGCTCTCGCGCCCTTATGGGACCCTGGCGCCCGGCGAAGAAGAACACGCCGCCAACGATCACCACTGCAACGCCGAGCCCAATCGCGCCAGGCAGGACCGACTCCCCCTTCTCGAGCGCGTCACGTATGTGGAAGCCGCCGATGAGCGCAAACGCGGGAACAAGCAGTAGCGAGGTGAGTGCGAGCCTTCGCCTGTAAGCCGTCGGGGCGGACAACTCCGAAGGAGCGCCAGTGCGAATGCGACGTAGATCCCTGTGCACGAGACCGGCGAAGAGGAGAAGCGTCACAGCAAGGCCGAGCACCAGCTTCCACGAGAATCTCCGATTCTTCGCCGACTCAGCCGCGGCAACACTCCGATCTGCTATGGGACGGCTCAGTGACGGATCCTCCGGCAAGTACGTCGCCGGAAAGGAGGCCCCCACAGGGAACGGTGCGTCGGCACGTGCCACGTTCCACGTGTATTCCGTGCCCTTGACCCTGTATGCGTAGAACGTGGTGCCTTGGTCGCCGGAAACGCCGGTGACCTGCGCATCGACCCGTTCGCCATGGGCTGCGAGCGCATCAAGCCGGCGGGCTTGCCTCTCGAAGAGAAGGAAGAGCGCGCCGGGTAGCAGGACTGCTGCGATCAGGAGGGCCGCTCGCCACCGTACAAGCGATTGAACTCGGTTGGGTGGCGCGGTTCCTTGCATGCGTCCTGGCCCTTCAACTGTGCCCCCTTGCACCGCGGCGGGGGCGACGCAGCTGGGCCCCCAGTGTACGGATCCCGGCCCCGAAGTCCACCCCACTGCTCCTCTCTCTCGATGGCGGTCACAGGACGACCGTCTGCTCGATCCCCTCGAGGATGACGTTGTTCCCCGGCGTGTTCGCCGAGATCACGTTGTAGCGGAGGCGAATGGCGAGGACGTTCTCGCCATCCAGGCGCTCGCGCGTAACCCGGACCGAGGTGACCTGGACGCGTGGCTCCCAACGCTTGAGGGCGTCGACCACGTGGACGCGGGCGAGCTCCTGGAGCACGGCGTCGTTCTTCTGGTGCCGCAGGAGGTGGACCAGGGAGCCGAACTCGGTCCGCCACGGGAGCTCGCCCTGCGTGTGCTCGCTCCCAGCCATGGTCCCGAGGATCTGGCCGACGGCGCTGCGCACGAGCGCCTCCCCGCCACCGGCGGCGAAGTCCGCCTTGCGGTCACGCCGGAAGGGGCGCAGGAGCCCATAGCCCAGGAAGTCGTCCGCCATGGTCACACCGGAATGGCCGATCGGGCCTGCTTGAGGGTGTTCACGGCGCCGTCGAGCACGCCGAGGGCCTGCTGTGCGTCGGTGCCGAGGTTCGCGAGGTCGGGGAGCTTGGGCAGCCCGGCGAGCTCCATGAACATGTTGATGATGGCGATCAGCCGGTTCACCGGCGCGGCGCTCTCGCCCATGTTCTTGAGTTGCGCCTCGATGTTCGCGTTGGCGCAGTCCACGATGGCGGTGAGCTGGACGTTCCCGAGCTGCGCGGCGCGGGTCGCGGCCTGGGCGATCTTCACCTGTGCGTCGATCACTGCCTTGAGCTGGTTGCGCATCCCCTCCAGGAACGCGAGCAGCACGTCGATGAGCCCCACGACCATGAGCGGCACCGAGAGCTGGGGGATGAGCTTCAGGAGCTTCGAGGCCTTCTTCGCCAGCTCGGGCATGCACCCAGCGAGCTTCGAGGGATCCGGGGGCGGCCCGAGGGCATCGGGGATCGCCTTCACGCAGTTGAAGAGGGCGATCACCACGTCGATGATGTTGAAGACCGGCACGAGGGGCGCGAGCGCCGCGTTCGCCTGCGCAATGAGCTGCTTCGAGAGCTCGCTTGGGTCCGGAATCGACATCGACGGCAGCTGCACGCACATCTCCGCGCCGCCGGGGAAAGTGACGCAGAGGTCCTGCTTGGTGGCCTTGATCTCGACGCAGGCGGCGGACAGGTCAGGAAGGGGCATGGTTCACCTCAGATAGGCTTCGGGCCAGGCATGACGACGCGGCCGTTGATCTGCACGACGGCGCCCTCGATGGTCACGAGGCCGTCCGCCTTGAGCACGAGCGCCGAGGTCGCCTTGACCGTGATGCCCATGCCCTTGCCGTCGAGCTCCACCTGGTCGCCCGACTTCTTGTCCTTCACGACGAGAGCCTCTTTCCCCTCGCGGTCGTCGAAGAGGAGCAGGAACCGCTCGGTCTCGAACGCCCGCACCTTCGGCGCCTCCTCCTTCGGAAGGCCGCGCACTGGCTCGGGCACCTCGGCCTCGCTCTCCGGCTTGCCCCAGTGGCCGCAGAGGTAGTGCGGGTGGTCGACGTCGCCCTGGTGGAAGAGGACGCCAACCTCGGCGCCCTTCTCGGGGACGGCGAAGACCCCGCGCCGGTCGCTGCCGCCGCCCATTGTGCCCAGGGGCCAGGCCCAGGCGCTGGCGGGCTCGACGAGGCCCGGGATGCGCACCCGGACACGCCCGAGGCTCTCGGGGTCCTCGCGGTCGACCACCTCGCCGATGTAGAGGCCCGGGTGGCGGACGTCCTCCTCGTCGAAGGCAGCCATCAGGATCGCCCCCTCGCGTCGCGGTATTCGATGCGTGTCGAGCCGGTCTCCGGATCCACGACCTCGACCTCGCGCAGCTTGTCGCCGTCCGCGGTCGTGCCCTTGTTCGGCTTGCCCTTCGATGGCGCCCCGCCCCGCTCGCTGGTGCCGTCGCGGAGGCACTTGATCTCGACCGTGTAGCCAGAGCTGTCGATCTTGTGCTTCGCCTCCTGCACGTAGTACTTGCCCGAGAGGCGCTGGCCGAGCCCCTGGAACTCGACGACCGTCTTCGCGAGCAGGCTCGGGTCGCCGAGCACGGTGGCCGTGAGTTCGACGGTGGTGTGCTGCGCGCGCCGGAACTGGGCGTCCGCCTGCCGCTTGGCCGTCCCAGAGCTGGCGTCGGCGCTCGGCCGGACCTCCTCGGAGACGTTGCGCTTCGCCAGGCGCGTCGAGCCGGTCTCCGGGTCCACGAGCTCGATGACGTCGCTATCCTGGGCCGTCATGGGAGG
>DHSB01000086.1:25736-42689 GCA_002408385.1 Myxococcales bacterium UBA5297 | reverse complement strand
CGCGCGCGCGGCGCGGGTAGCGACGGCGCCCGGGGCGAGCTCCACCTTGCCGCCGCGCACTCGGACGCCGCGTCAGTGCTTCTGCAGCGGCACCTTGGCGGTGAGGGTCCCCGCGGGCAAGACGCTTTCGAGCGGCTCGCCCGCGCGCAGCGCCTCGACGATAGGCGCGACGTCGAAAGGGATCGGGCAGAAGAAGCCGAGCAGGTCTTCCCGCCCTGCGTTCGGCGCGAGCTCGGTGACCCCGGGGAGCATCGGCCCCTTCGGATCGTAGGCGGGCGCGGCGGTGCCGTCCTTCGGGTAGTAGACGCGGATCTCGCCGCTCGCATCGCGCCCGAGCACCGCGACGTAGCCGACGTGCGCCGATTCGAGCAGGAAGCGCACGGCGTCGTCCGAGGAGACCACGCTCTTCGACACGATCCGTTCGCCCGCGTCGTCGGCAGCATAGATGGCGAGCTGGATGCCTTGGCGATCGACGCCGAGGCTGTTCGACCACTGGACCGCGAGCAGGATGGCCGCGGTAGCCGCGGCGGCGAGGCCGAAGGGCGCGAGCCGCAGAAAGAGCGAGCGGCGGCGGGTCGTCTCCTCGAACCGTGCGACCAGCGGCCCCGGCGGATGGAGCGCGAGGAATGCCGCCGAGTCGCGCTCGAGCTCGGCGAGCCTGGCGCGGTCGGCCTCGGAGGACTCCAGCGTGCGCGCGAGCTCGGCTCGGACCGCGGGGTCGAGGTCGTTGGCGAGCAAGCGTTCGAGCAGCCCGTCCTTGATCTTGCGCTCGTTCATGCCGCCTGGCCCTCCTTCAGCCGCTTGCTGCGATCGCGCGCCCGCTGGGCGAAGCGGGCGAGCAGCTTGCCCACCGTCTTTCGCGACAGGTCGAGCGTCTGGCCTATCTCCTCGGTGGTGTAGCCCTCGACGAAGTAGAGCAGGGCCGCGGTGAGCACCTGGGGCTTCTCGCCCTGGGTAAGGATGGCGAGGTCGCGGGCCGCGTCGACCCGGCGCGCGTCCGACTCGCCCGCCGACGCTTGGGGCCAGCTCGCGTCTTCGTCGTAGGCGACCTCGCTGAGCACGCCGGCCCAGCGCGAGCGGCGCCGCAGCCGGTCGACCGCTTTGAAGGTCGCTATCTGATAGAGGACCGTGAACGGCGAGGCCCCGCCACGCAGCGAGCCGCTGGCGGTCATCAAGGCGAGGAACGACTCCTGGGTCACGTCGAGCGCCTCCTGCTCGTCGCCGAGCAACGACAGCGCGCGCCGGTGCAGTGCGGGACCGAAGCGTCGGTAGAGGTCGGCGAGCGCCTGATTGTCGAGGGAGGCCATCTGCGCGCGCGACGCTAGGAGAGCCGGCCGTCCGGCGTCAACACGCGCGGCGAGGGCGCGGGGATCGAGGGGAAGTGCGCGGGTGGCGAAGGTCATCGGGCTCTCGGTCAACGCGGCGAATCGGCGTTTGTCCGGTTAGTCGCCTGGGCGCTCGATTTGGGGAAGGCGCAATCCGCCGGAGGGCAGGTCTTCGTGCCGGCCACGGCAGACGGCGGTCCCGACTCGACGACGACGGCCGGGCGCGACGGTGCACTCACTCGAGAGCCTTCCCGAGATTCGCGCCTCGAACGACAGACCAGACGAGCGCTCACCCCCCTGCTCGCCGCGCAGCAAGTCGCGCCGGAGGTCACATGGAAGCTACTACACCGCTCAACCCGCCGGCCGGCCCGCCTCGAGCAGCGGCGGTCTCCAGTTCGCTCGCGGCCCTTCCCAGGTCGCTCGCGCTGCCGGTGGCGGGGATGGGGCTGTTCGGAATCGCGTTGCGCGCCTCGGTCAAGGGAGCGGCACCTGAGCTGGCGCACCTCGGCTGGGCCGCGGGGCTGCCGGCGACGATGGCGCTTGCCTGGTTCGTCTGTCTGCCCGCGTTCTTCGTCTTCCTCGCCGGTCGCGACCGCGAGGCGACCCTCGCGCTCTGCGCGCGAGGCACGCAGGAGGCGCTGCGCACCGTCGGCTCCTGCCTCGCCTCCACCGCGCCGATGCTCTGGTTCTTCGCGGTCACCGCGCCCCAGTCGCGCATCCTGCAGCCGCTCGGGATCGCCTTCACCTTCTTCGCGCTGGCCGCCGGCAGCGGGGCTCTCGGCGCGACGCTGAAGGCAGGCGGCATCGAGCTCTCTTCGCGGGCGCGGCTCGTCTTCGTCGGGCTGGTCGGGCTCGTCTTCGTGCGCTTCGCCACCGGCGCTGGAATCCACTGGTTCGCCTTCGCGCTGAGCTGAGGAGAAAGACCATGATACTGACCGTTGCGAGTCTGTTTGAAACGACCGACACCCTGCTTCGCGCCCCGGCGCGCTTGCTCACCCGCGTGGCAGAAGGCGATCGGGTCGAGGAGCTGCCGGCCCAGCTCGTACTCATCGCGCTCTCGGGCTTGGGCCTCTTCGGCTTCGTGCTGGGGATGACCCGTTCGCTGCTGCCCGGGGTCGTCTCCTCGGTCAAGCTCGGATTCGTCGGCCTGGGCGCGCTGGCGGTGTGCATCCCGGCGCTGCACGTCTACGGGCGCGTCCTCGGCAACGACGCCTCGCCGCAGCAGACGGTCTGCGAGGCGCTCGTCGCCCTGGCGACCACGGGGATGACGCTCGTCGCCATGACGCCCATCTGGCTCGTCTTCACCTATTTCACCTCGAGCTATCCGCTGACGATGCTCGGCTCGATCGTCGCCCTCGGCCTGGCGGGCGTGCGCGGCATGGTGGTGCTGATGCGGGCTGCCAAAGCCCAGGGCCGGCGCGTCGCGCACCTGGCGGTCTGGACGGCCATCTACGGGCTCGTGGGCCTGCAGCTCGCCTGGATAGCGCGGCCCTTCGTCGGCGCGCCGGACAGCCGCGACGACTTCGTCCTGCTTCGCCCCCTCGAGCGAACCGCGTTCGACGCGGTCTCGCGGCTGATGGCGACCAACGCGCGCTCGCTGTTCGAGCCCGAGGCGCGCTCGCTGAGCTACGACCTGCAACCGTTGCCCGGGCACCGGGTGAGCGACCCTCGCCTCGCGAACTTCGGAGAGTAGCCATGGCGCTCGCGACCCTCATCGCATACCTCGTCGCGGGGACCCTCTTCGCGACGCTGCTGCAGGCGCGGACCGGGGCGGCGCGAGTCGATCGGGCCGGCGTGGGCGCATTCCTCCTGCAGATGGCGCTCTGGCCGCTGTTCGTGCCGTTGATGGTGCCTGCGGCGACGAGGAGCGCCGCTGGGGCCCGGGAATGGGACGCGCGGATAGAGCGCGCGGAGAAGGGTCTCGACGCGGCGGTCCAGGCGCTCGGCCGCGAGCTCGACGACCCGCTGGCGATAGAGAACGCCCGCGTGCGTTCGCTGGGCACGGCGATGCGCCAGGCCGCGGCGCGGCTCGTCGAGATCGAGGGCGCCTTGACGGTCCCCGGCCACGATGAGCGCGAGCTCGAGGCGCAGCTCGAGCGCCAACGCGAGTCAGAGAATGGCGCCGAGGTTGCCGGAATCATCGAGCAGCGCCTCGCGCACTTCAGGCGGCTGCGGGCGCTGCGTGACCAGGCGCGGGCCGATCTGGAGCGTGCCCTCGCGCGCGCCGACGAGCTCGCGACCCGGCTCACCCTGGTGCGCTACGAAGACTCGAGGCGGCTTGGGATGACCTCGCGCTCGGCGCGCGAGGCGACCGAGGCCATCGAAGAGCTTTGCCGCACGCTCGGCGAGGTGCGGGCCGCATAGCGGGCGGTGGGGAGCTGGCCCCCGGCTCACCGTGGCGCGAAGCGGACGCGGTCGGCCGGCTCGGTGCGAAAGCGAGTTCGAGCGGCTGACGATCGCCTGCGCCGTGGAGAGGCTCGCGATGCGCGCGGCGGCCAGTCGCTGCTCGCGGGCGGCGTCGCGAGCGGCCCCTCGGGCTGGAAGCCGCTGGCGACGGTCGGGCCCGATGGCGGCAGCCTCGGGTTCGTCACCTCGTGGTAGAGGCGCACGCCGAACGGCGAGTCGGGAGTTTCGAGTTTTGAGTCGGGAGTGAAAAGCGCCCAGACCTTCGACTCGGACGAGGGCTCTCGCCGGCGGCGCAACGAACAGGTCCGCGCATCGGCCCGATTCCTGGATGGGCGCAGTGCTCTGCGCCCCTACCAACCTTCAACCGATCGCTCATGCCCGGGCTGTCGACTCTCGACTCTCGACCGTCGCTACGCCACCGGCTCGAAGCGCGCGGTGAAGTGCCGAAGCGCCGGCGGCTCCCAGGAGATGCGATACCCCGGGAGCTTCTTGGCGTTCTCGGCGACCTTGAAGACCACCTCGAGCACGTAGTCGATGTGGCTCTGCGTGTACATGCGCCGCGGGATGGCCAGCCGCACGAGATCCATCGCCGCGGGCGTCTCGCTGCCGTCGGGGTGACGGCCGAACATCACCGTGCCTATCTCGCAGCCGCGCACGCCGCCGACCCTGTAGAGCTCGACCGCGAGCGCCTGGCCCGGGTACTGGAGCGGATCGATGTGGGGCAGCATTGCGCGCGCGTCGAGGAAGACCGCATGGCCGCCGATGGGCAACACCACCGGGACGCCGGCCGCGGAGAGCCTCTCGCCAAGATAGGCGGTCGAGCCGACGCGGTAGCGCAGGTAGTCGTGCTGCACGACCTCCTCGAGCCCCTGGGCGATGGCCTCGAGGTCGCGGCCGGCCAGACCTCCATAGGTCGGGAAGCCCTCGGTCAGGATGAGCACCGTGCGGCACTTCTGCGCGAGCTGGTCGTCGTTCATCGCCAGCCAGCCGCCGATGTTGGCGATGGCGTCCTTCTTGGCCGACATCGTCATGCCGTCGGCCAGCGAGCCTATCTCGCGCACGATGTCGGCGACTTCGCGCTCACCCTGGCCGGGCTCGCGCTCGCGGATGAACCAGGCGTTCTCCGCGAAGCGGCAGCCGTCGAGGAACAAGGGCTTCTTGAACCTGTCGCAGACCGCGCGCACGCCGCGCAGGTTCTCCAGGCTCACGGGCTGGCCGCCGCCCGAGTTGTTGGTGACGGTGACGAAGACCGCCGGCACGTCGGCGCCGCGCTCGACGAGCAGCGACTCGAGGCGGCCGAGGTCGACATTGCCCTTGAACGGATGGCGGCTCGAGGGGACCTTGCCCTCGGCGATGACCAGGTCGACGCCCTCGGCGCCGGTCGCCTCGACGTTGGCGCGCGTGGTGTCGAAGTGCGTGTTGCTGGGGACGACCTTGCCCTTGCCGCCGATCACCGAGAACAGGATCTTCTCGGCCGCGCGGCCCTGGTGCGTCGGGATGATGTGCTTGAACGCGAAGAGCTTCTTGACCGCCGCCTCGAAGCGGAACCACGAGGGCGAGCCGGCGTAGCTCTCGTCGCCGCGCTGCATGGCCGCCCACTGCTCCGAGGACATTGCGCCAGTCCCCGAGTCGGTCAGTAGATCGATGATGACCGTGTCCGCGTGTAGCGAGAAGAGGTTGTAGCCCGCCTCACGCAAGAAGCCTTCGCGCTCCTCGCGCGTGGTCATGCGGATGGGCTCGACGGACTTGATTCGGAAGGGCTCGATGATGGTTTTGAAGTCGCTCATAGCCCGGCAACCTATCAAGTCGTCGGCCGGAAGCGCCAGCGTCATGGTCAGCGCCGCGGTTCTCGGATCGCGGGTTTCCTCCGGCCAGCCGGGCAGCCGGCGGGCTGTGCGCCAGCCTTGCTCTTTTGTGGTCGCGGCGCCGGAAGCTACGATTTCGCGCTGGTTCCCAAGGGAGATCCGATGAAGACCCTGTTCGCCATCACGCTCGCCGCTTTCGGCGCTGCCTCACTGTTCGTTCCCGGCGCTGCCTTCGCCCGCGCGAAAGGCCCCTCGGTCGTCGGCGGAATCCTGCTTACGCCTGAGAAGACCGAAGACGGCATCACCTTCGACGCCTTGTTCGGTCCGACTACGCGCATCGGCTGGGAGATCGGCGACTTCCTGAACAGCGAGTTCAGCTTCCAGTACACGCACGCCTTCGGCACCGCGCGGGACGGCGGCGCCGTCGCCGACATCAGCCTCGACACCTACGCGGTCGGGTACCGGCTGACGCTCGATCTCTTCCGCAAGCGCGGCTTCACGCCCTTCTTCGGGGCGGGCTTGAACGTAGGGCTGGCAAGCGCCGAGGCAGCAGAGGCGCGCGCGGGTGGCCTGGCGGTCGACGCGTTGCGCTCCGGGGTGCTGCTCGAGCTGCACGCGGTCGCCGGCGCCCGCTACACGACCGAGTCGGGCCTGGGCTTTCGCGCCGAGGGCGCCTACTCGACTTACGGACGGTTCTTCGGAACCTGGATGCCGAGCATTGGCGTCTTCTACTCGTTCAAATAAGGTGCTGCGAGCCTCGAGCGCCTCCTTGATTCCGGTGCCTTCGGTCGTCGGTTTTGGCAACGTCGCGGTTCTTTTCGTCAATTGAAGCTCCGTCGAGAAATCGTTCTTCGACTCCGTCCGGTTCCGCTCACCCTGAGCGTAGCTCCCGACGCGCGAGAGCGGAGAAGAAGGGCCTCTTCGGCCTCGCAGGTTCGGTCTACGCTCGGGCCTCTCGACTTCGCACGAGGTGACCGAGGGGCGGGCCGAGCTCAAGGAGATTTCCCGACACCTCATTGTGGCCGACTGGTGCACGCCAGTCGGTGAGACAGCGTCTCGTTGGACGTGGGCAACGCCATGCGCTCTCGAGCCTCCCTGCGCGGATACTGGTCTTTGCTCTGCGTGCTGCTCGCGGCGTCGTCGGGCGGCTGCGCCGTGTTCCTGCCGCCGACGCTGGCGCCGGCCCCCGAGTCTCTGCCGCTCGCGGCGGACATCGAGGCGGGCGCGCCTCTGACGGCCCGGTGGATCGGGCACTCGACCGTGGTGTTGCGGCTGGGCGGAGTCGAGGTCGTCACCGATCCCTTCCTGCGCGGCCACCTCGTCGGGATGCGCCGGCAGCGGCCGGCTGGGCTGCGCGAGGGCGAGCTGCCCAGGCCCGAGGTCGTCCTCGTCTCGCACCTGCACTACGACCACTGCGACCTCGCCTCGCTGCGCGCCCTGGCCCGGCCCGAGGCGACGCTCGTGCTGCCCAAGGGCGGGGCGCGCCGCCTGCCGCCTCTGGGCTTTGGCCGGGTCGTCGAGCTCGAGCCGTGGGAGAGCGCGCGCGTGGGCGGCCTGAACGTCGTGGCCTTCCCGGTCGACCACTTCGGCGGCCGCACCGGCGCGGACGCCTGGCTCGACCGGACCTTCCGCGGCTATGTGCTCGAGGCGGAAGGCCAACGCGTGGTCTTCACCGGCGACACTGGCCTTCTGACCGACTGGGCAGCGCAGGTCGGCGAGCGCTTCCCGAACGCCGACCTCGCGCTCATCCCCATCGGCCCCTACCGCGGCGACGGCGTCGACTCGCCGGTCCACGTCGGGCCCTCGAGCGCGCTCCAGATTCTGCAGGACCTGCGCGCCAAGCGGATGATCCCCATCCACTTCGAGTCGTTCTTCGGGTTCTCGACCGGAGAGGAGCCCGGGGCACCGCGGCGCCGCCTGCGGGCGCGCGCCGCGCAGCGAGGCCTGGCGGAGGTGGTCTGGGACCTCGAGGTCGGCGAGAGCCTTGCCGTCTGGGCCGATCGCGTCCGACGGCTCTCGTCCGAGGCCGCGCGCGCGGTCGAAAGAGGGGCGCAGCAGGCCTCGCTGCAGGTCTCGACTCCCGCGGGCGCCGAGGACCAGAGGGCCGGTGAGGGCGCGCGGTCGCTCTTCGGAGCGGCAGGGCCTGCCGGTCTTCTGCTGAGCCGCGCGCTCCCCAGCCTGATGCTGCGCCTCGAGGATGGGGGCGAGCTCTCGGCTGGCGTCGCCTGGGAGCTCGAACCGCTCACCCTGACCCTGCGCACCCTGGCCGGGCCTCAGTTGCACCTGCTCGGCGCTCCACTCGCCACCCGCGCCGCAGGCTCGATAGGCCTGCACTTCGCCGGCGGGGTGGGCGCGTCGCCGGTGGTCGGCCGCAGTCTCTGGGGCGCCGCCGAGCTGCGCGCGGTCGGCGGCGGCGAGGATCTCTCGGCGACCGTCGGCGCTGGCTGATACGCCTTCGGCGCCGGTCCCTTCGTGGTCGTCGGCGTCGGCACGTTCGACGGGCTCTTCGGCCTGAGCGCACGCATCCCGGCGACCGGGCGGTCGGCATGGCTGCTCGGCCTCGAGATTGTCTGGCACTGATCGAGGCGCTGCGAAGACCCTCCTTGCCTCGGTTCGGCTTGGCTCACCCCGAGCTCGTTGCCGGCCAAGGGCCTGGTGTGATGCTCGGGGCGAACGGGGGGAGGCGGACCGAGATCAAGGAGATTTCGCGATACCTCTTGAGGCTTGGCAACGGCTATGAACGGTGCGCGCGGCGCCCGCCGCGAGTCGGCGGAATCGAGGCCGCAACTGGGCGGCCGGCTCATTGTCCAGAGCGCCTTGCGCCCGCGCTCGACAAGTCGCGACGGTACCAGCCGCACTTCCACCGAGCGCGTGTGGCGCAGTCGCCGTCGAGCCCTTGGGCCGCTTCGCGAGGTGCTCGTCGTGGCCGCCGCGAGCGACGAGCCGCCCGGCGCGCGCCTGAGTCTCTTCGGGATCTGGGGGAGTATCGGCAGGCACGCGAATCCCCTGTTGGTGCCATCAGAGCTCGCGTCCAGGTCGGAGTTGGGAAGCATGAGCGCGAGCTCTCTCGACTCCGAGGGTCCCGCTGGTCGCGGAATGACCGGGGCAGCGGCCCGAGTTGCTTGGGCAGGGTGGGACCGGACCGGGGCGCGCCGACGAGCCTCGGAACTCAAGCAGGCGGGCGATCACGCAGCCCCGCGTCTTTCAGGTGAGCCGCGAGCCCCTCGGTCTCCCGGTTGACCGCGAGCCGATACCGTACTCGAACCGCATGCGAGTCGCCGGCGATGAACGACAAGCGCGGTGGGTCAGCCTGAGCTCTGCGCAGCTCGAACCACTCGAGTCTTGAAAGCGCGACGCGCCGCCCCCAATGCTCGATGAGGTTTCGGCGCGACAACCACGCGCGCGGGAGGAGGTCGAAGCCGAGCGCCAGAATCCAGACAGCCAGCGCCGTCGAAAACGCGGCCAGAGCGGGGCGCCCCGAGGAATGGATGCGCGCGGCGGCTACTCCGAGCACCGCAGCGCCGATCATCGCCTGGACGCAGCCGGATGCTAGGGCCCTTGTCGGCAGTACGAGCAGGGGGCGGTCGAGCACGAGCAGCACGAGCGTGCGGAGAGCGAGCGCTGCCAGCAGGCAGGAGGCGACGGCCGAAGCGAGCTGCAACGCTTCCCAGCGACCGCTCAAGCCGCGCGACTCCTCGAACATCCATGCTGCGATCCCGGCGAAGGCCAGTGTCTGCGCAAGCTGCAAGGAGAGGTCGGTCAGGAGTCGCGGTCGCATTCGGAAGCGGCATCATATCCGAGGTGTCCTGCTGCAGTGCGCTCGGCTCCCGACCGAGGCAGAGCCTGCCCTGGCATCGGGCCCAGCGCCAGGCGACTGCCGAGGCCATCGGCCGGCAAAGCCGGTTTCGGCTCGAAATCCGGGCGACAGGCGCCGGGCCTGCCGAGGCTCGGCGCTGACGTCGAGTGCCTTGCCGCTCAGTCCACCGGTTGGGCAGCGGGTGGCTTGGCGGCGCGAGGGCTGCGCGGTGGGTCGAAGCGCCAGGGATCGCCGCCGACGCCGAAGTCGAGCAGCTTGAGCCTGTCCGGGCCTTCGACTCCGGCGATTCCGAACCCGGGAACCTTTGCGGACCACCGCACGGTCCTCCCTCCGGTGAAAGCGTATTCGCTCACCTCGAGTTTGCGGCCCGCGATCGTCTGGACTCCCTTCTTGGTGAGCCGCGCCGCCGACGGTGCGGGCCCGATCTTGGCTTCGGCGGTCTCGCTGGAATCGGCGCTCGAGACGCCTTGAATGTCGGTTCGAGTAACGAGCACCGAGTTTGCCGTGAACACCTTGCCGGCAACCAGGTACTCGACCTTCACGCGCCCGATATCGGGGACCTCGACCTCGACGATGAGCCACCGTCCGGTCTTGCCTTGGTGGGCTCCGGCGGGACCGACGCGGATCACAGTCGGCACCGGTCCATCGGTCGAGTAGGCCTCATAGCGTGCCCAACCGCCCTCGACGACGACGAGCGGGAGGCCGAAATCAAGACCTTCGGTTCCCGCCCAAAGGCTCGAGGCGCCGAGCAGGATTGCACAGGCGGCCAGCAGGGGCGTGGCTCTCATTTGCAGCCTCCAGAATTCGGGATCCTCTTGGGCAAGCGGTTCTCGCCTCCGACACGCTTGGTCCCGCGAGCCAAGCGCCCTTGTCATCAGGGGTTATTCAAATGCAAGATATCACCATGTTTTCGCTGCCTCACGTCGCGCTCGCGGTGCTGCTCACCGGCGCTCCCGCCGCAGGCTCTGGTGATGGCCCGGGTACCGGTCATAGGAAGACGGATGACGCAGCAGGAAGCGTCTCTCCTACATCCCAGGCGCTCGGGCGACCGGCAGGGAAGGAGATCGCCCCCTCGAGGCTCGAGGAAGCGCGCAGCAGTCTGCCGCTGCCGCTGCTGTACGGGACTATGAGCCTCAAAGAAGGCCAGTACGTCGATTATGAGGTGAAGGGGCCTCGGGGCAAGACGCGGGTGCGAGCAGCCGCCGTAGGCCGGGCGCTGCGCGACAACGTCCCCGTCCAGCAGGTCGAATTCGAATTCTTCGACCTTGGTCGGCGCGCGTTGGTGGTGTTGTGGATAACCGAATCCCAGCCGGTCTTGCTCGACCGGGTAGCCGCCTGGGCGCCGCCACATACCCCCGTGTCCGTCCCAATCGATCTGCCTGTCGACGATCCGCAGCTTCGCGGCGTGCAGGCAAGCTCCGAAGCGGTGAAGGTGACCGGCGCATTTGCCGGCCAGGCGCGCCGGGTGGTCTTCAGTCTCGAGTCCAAGGAGCGCGTCGAGGCGACGCTGAGTGAGCAGGTGCCGCTGTTTGGCGTGCTGTCGGTTCAAAGGGGTGACGAACGCTGGACTGCCGTCGCTTCGGGTACCGGGGCAAAGCGCGCGCTGACCCGCGTGCCACTTGCGATGCCGCGCGCCCAGGAGCTTTAGCCCCCAACTACGCGCACCCGCGCAAGACGATTCAGAGGCCAGACCCTCGTCTCGACCTTTCGCGGAAAAGAAAACGCGTGCGTTGAGCACGCACGCGTTTGCACTCTCGTCGTTGACCGCGCCACGAAGCCGAGCCGGCCCAAGCGCGACCGCTTCACCCGATAGGGTAGCCGAGCACCAGATAGAAGCCTTGGATGTAAATGGTGAAGGCCGCGAGCATGTCGGGCAGGAAGAACATGATCGAGCCCGCGCCAACCAACAGCGCGCTCACCAAGACAGCGGTCTCGACCGTCGCCTGCCCGCTCTCGCCTCGCGAGGCGGCCATCAGGCTTCTCATGCGGCTGAGCGAGCTCATCGCTGTCCCTCCATGATGATCGCGATGACCGATTCGGGTTTGCCTTCCGTGGCCAGCGGCGAAATGGTGAGGCTCAGGTTTCCAAGCTCTCCCCCGAATTCGAGCACCTGGGTCTCCGCCTCGGTCCGGGTCGAAGACAGGGCGAAGCCCCGCTCCGGGAGCGTCTCTCGATAGAAGGCGGCAAGCTCCGCGGGGCTCCCTGGAGCGATTTGCGTCATCGTCCGAGCGCCACCGGTGCGCCCCATGCTGCGGTCGTCCAGGCGCAACACGGCGCTGGCGCCTTCGGGAGTGGGCAGCGCTTCGATAGGGGCCGCGGAGAGGGAAACGCCGTCGGGGGCATCGACGATGGAGGGGAAGACCAGCGTCCGGCGGCTGTTGGGATCGCCGCTGAGCATCACGTGGAGCGAGACGAGCTGGCCCAGGCTGCTGTCGTAGTAGCTGACGGTCCCGCCCTCGTCCTCGCCGACGTACTCGACGTGCTGTCCGCGTGCCTCGAAGGCGCGCCCGAAGAAGGCCAGAACCTCGCCCGGCGGGTCGCGCGTCTCGAAGAAGGCCATCTCCATGGCGTTTTCGTTGGCGTCGAGCATTCCCATCGGGATCTGGGTCGTTCCTGGATAGGCGGGGAAGACCTCGCCCAGTCGCGAGCGGCGCAGACTGTCGAGCTGGGCCTCTCCGGCGGCGCGGGCCGGGGGCGCGGAGGCATCCAGGGCGGCTGCGGCCACGACCGCCATCAGGGCTCCGAACCCCAGCAGGCGTCGCCCGGCTCCAGTGCGTTCTGCAAGTTTCGCTGTCATGGCTGGAACTCCTCACCGAGAAGCCGGTAGACCTACTGACAGGCGTGTGTGCCGTAATTGAAGTAGCTCTGCCCGTTCGAGGCGCTCTTGGCGTAATAGGACTCGGGTTTGTCGGATTTTGCGGCGCCCTGGAAGAACTGGCCTCGACAATTGCGCGCGCGCATCGCCCAGTTGTCGCCGTAGTCGCCCCTCGAAATGAAGCCTCGCTTCTGCCTGATCGCGGACGGCTCGCAGTAGCCGCCCACGCATCCGTTGCTGTCGTTCTTCCAATAGGCCCCGAGCATCCGGTCTCCGGGGACCGTTCGCGCCCCGCCTCGCAGGCCATAGCTTCGAGGCGAGTTGGTCGTGGCGGGTAACATGAGGACCGAGTCCCTGATGTAGTTGGTGGACAGCGGGAAATCGAGTCCCAGTGTGTCGAGAACCGTGCCGATGTCGTTGAGGACGCCGCTGACCCCAGCGCCGTTGGCAAGGCCCCAGTAGGCGATCTTCTTCACCCGATTGGTGGTGTTGCTCTGGACCGTGGCGTAGGCGTTGTTGTAGTTCGCCGGGGAATCACCGTAGTTCCAGGCGCGCCAGGTGTCGAAGTAGGTGAAATAGGTGTCCTTGAACGTCAAATCGAGCGAGAGCGCCGAGGTCTGCGGCAGGTAGTAGGCGATCCGCTGGGGGACGATGCGGTTCTCGACGCTGAATTCCACCTCTCCTTGGGCGCCGCCGCGATCGAAATTGAAACCGAGCGTGCCGATGATGGCCCCGACCGCGTTGCCCATCAGCGAGGTGGCCTGCGACAGCAGCCCTCCGAGGCCTTGGCCAGAGCCCGCCTGCGAAAGCGAGGCGCTGGACATCGGGGCCTGAACCTCGCGGGCGGTCACCTTGGTGATGGTGACGCGGTTGAGGTAGCCCGCGGGCATCGCCACGCCGCGGTCCGAGCTGTCGAGGTTCTGGAAACGCTCCCGCGCCTCCTGGCCTATCGCCTGAAGGTTGGGACGCACCGTGCGCTCGAAGGCCAAGTACCGGGCCGCCTCGGCCGCCTTGATGCGAACCTTCTGGACTTCCCAGAAGTAGATGAGCCACAAGACGATCGCCGACAGGATCGGGGCCATCAAGGCGAACTCGGTCATCGAGCTGCCGGTCTCCACGCGCAGGAGCCGGCGCGCCGCGCTTCGCAGAGTCTCGAGGAGTGTGGGGCCATCCGCGTAAATGCTTTGTGACGGCATGGGCGCCTCCGACTCAGTAGTTGATTGCCGACGATCCGAACCAGGTCTTGATAAACATCACTTCGGGCATCATCACTGTGAGGGCATCGGATTCCCAGTGAGTGACGAGGGGCGCAAGGCGCGCGTTCCACAGCGGGTTGAAGAAGTTCGGTTGCTCCTTCCAATCACCGGGACGGTGGTAGACCGCTCTTCCGACTGCGACGGCCATCATCCCGCCGGTGCGCTGGCGGAAGATATTGGCCATCTGGCTCTTGCCCCCAACACGGTTCCAGCTCATGCCGAGGACTCCGCTGTCCTCGACAGTGCCAGCACTTGAATCGACGGTCGTCTCAAGCTCGAAGGGCCGAGTGCCACCGATCATGTCCTTGGTCGCGACCACCATGCTGCACGGGTAGCCGAAGTGATAGTTCCAGGGCTTGAAGAACGAGGGATCGCTAAGGATGTAAGGAGTGATGCCGAGCCAGGGATGCTGTTTGCAAGTCTTCCGGCGAACCTCGAGGTGATAGCCGTCACGGTTGTCGGCGGCGACCCGGATCCTGTAAGTCCATTGGGTCTTCCACTTCATCTTCTTCCAACTCCACGTCTGGAGCTCGATATTATCCTCGGCGGAGAGCTGGTCTTTGCGGTTGTTCTCGAATCTCTCGTCGAAGCTCTTGATTTGGCTCTCGGCGACCTTCTTGAGCTTGATGATGGGCCAGATGGTCAGCGACCACCTGCGGCCGATGAGGATCGGGCCCTTGCCCTGTGCGGTCCATTCCCGGCGCGACCCGTTGGCGATGTTGCCCATCAGCAGCCGGTACTTGGCGAAGTCCTCGTCGGAGAGGTTGTTCGCCTTGGCCAGCTTGGCGCGATGGCTGATTCCGGTGCCCAGGCCGCTGCTGCTGCTGCGCACCCCGTCGTCGATAGGATGCAGGAAATTCTTGGCGTTCTTGTAGTTGAGGGCCCAGTTGTTGGCGGTGGAAAGGAGGCTGAGAACACCTCCTCCCATGGCATCGAAGCCGACTCTCGCTTTGGGATCGGTCGTCGAGAGCGGACCGGCCCCAGAGGCGACCAGCGAGTCGGCGAGGGTCGCCATGAGTACTCCCTCCTGCGCCAGCCATAGCGCGATATTCAGGACCGTGAGGATGGGCACCAGGATTTTGACGACGGCGTCGACGGCTGTTTGCCACCAGTCGATTACCTGTTTTATCGCATTGAATATGGGCCCGATATAGGGGATGTAGCTCAGGTACCCGGCGATGCGCCCGACCGTTTGCTTCAGGTAGTACGCGTGGCTCAGGTACGACATGAAGGTCAGCATCGCGCAGTAATGCACGACCATCGCGCGGTTGGTGTACGCGAAGAAGTTGTAGGCGCGCGCGTGCTTGACGGCCAACGTGTAGGCTTGGGCGTCGACCGCGTCCTGCAGCTTGATCTTCTCGTAGACGGCGTTGCCGATGCTCGCGGAGGCAAGGACCACGATCGCCATCACGAGAAGGCTGATCGCTCCGATGACCAGGGCCTGCCCTCTCTCGTCTCGAATCAGCCTGCGGTAGCGGTGGTGAAGCATTGTCGACCTCGCCTTCAGCAAATCGCGGGTGAGGAATGTGTCGAAGCCTAATTCACGACGCAGCTCTGCATGCCCTGCCTGAAGGGATTTGACTGCATGCGCATCGAGTAGGTCGCGGTGAGGGGAATCACGTAGGTGCCGGTTGCGGCGAGCGCGGCGAGCTGGGGGAAGACCCCGCCGCGGGTCGCCCCTACGCCTTCCAGGTAGGTTTGGGAGCCCATGACGCCGAACGCCTTCTGGTTCTCGAACTGGATGCCCTTGAGGTCCTGCAAACGGTTGATCCCCATGAACCAGCTATGAATGAGCCGGTCGGCGAAGGGGATGCGCATCTGGTAGTTGTAGGTCACCCGGACGGTCAGGAGGTTTGCGCGGATCACCTGTTCGTCGCGCACGTCGTCCCAGTCGATCTCCTTGCGCTGCAGATGCGAGCCGTAGGTGTTGAAGAGCCCGTTGAGTTGGTTGCGGGTGGGATTGACGATGTCGACCTCGACCCGCTCCAAGCCGGTAAGGAAGCGCCGATTGAGCGGAATCCAGCGGTATTGCAGATAAAGGGCTCCCGCGTTGAAGAGCGTGTCTGCGCGCGAGCCGCCCACTCCGATGGCCGGCGGAGGAAGCGTTGGCAGAAGCGAGATGAACGCCGCGTTCTCCATCAACTCGCAGTCCGCGTGGTTGACGACGCCGGCACGCGCCGCCCGGTAGGCCGCGTACTCGGTCATCAACTGGGCCTGGTGCATCATGCCGAGCTGAATGACGCCGAGGACAAAGAAGACCATCATCGGGACGGTCAGGGCAGTCTCGACTGCCGATTGACCGGACTCGCAGGCCTGATGCGCCATGACACGCCTCCCATTGGATGCCTGCAGTATCCTTCGGCGGATCATCTAGAGGTATCGGTCGGTTGGACGCGTGGCACGGCAGCGGAGAACGGGCCTCGGGGTACTCGTGAGCAGCGCTCGCCGGCGGCAGGGGGCTGGTTTCGCGAGGCCGGTCGGTCGCATCGGCTCGCGCTGGGCCCCGCGCCCCGGAGAGCTCCCCAAGCCGGCCGAGCCGCCCCGGCCCCGCGCCCGCCCTCAGCCGGCGGTGGCGACGTTGCGGACCGAGTCCGACTTGGACTCGCCGCTGCCTTCGGGGGTGGGGGCGAGGCGCACTTGCGGCAGGTAGCGGCCGCCGTCGAGCTGCTGGAGGAACTTGACGAGCTGTTCGCGCACCGCGTTGCGCAGCTCGGAGCTCTTTCCGGCGTTCTCGCTCGAGACCAGCGCGCGCAGCGTCACGGTCCGCTCGCTGACCGCGGTGACCTGCAGGTTGCAGACCTTCTTGTCCCAAGCCGGATGGGCTTCGCAGAAGCGCCCCAGCTCGGCGCGCACCTGGTCGATGGGCACCGAGTAGTCGGCGAACAGCTCCACGGTGCCCATGATCTCCGGCGAGACCTTGGTCCAGTTCTGGAACGGTGCGTCGAGAAACCGGGTGATCGGCACGATGAGCCTGCGCAGGTCCCAGACCCTCACCACGACGTAGGTGAGGTGGATCTCCTCGACGGTCCCAAACTCGCCCTCGACGACTATCGAGTCGCCGATGCGGATCGGTTGGGTGACGGAGAGCTGGATGCCGGCCAGCAGCGACGAGATCGTCTTCTGGGCCGCGAGGCCAACCACGATGCCCGCGATGCCGGCCGAGGCGAGCAGCGACATGCCGAGATTGCGCACCGCCTCGAACTGCGTGAGCACGAGCGCCGCGGCGACGACGTAGACGGTGACCGAGGCAATCCGGCGCGCCACCACGATCATCGTGCGCACCCCGCGCGCCCGCCCCTCGCTCTCGCCCTGCGTGAGAGCTTCCTGAAGGGTCTCGGCCAGGAACGTCACCAGCCGCAGGCAGGCCCAGGCCGCCGCGACCACGAGCAGCGTGCGGCATCCCTTGTCGACGACCCGTTGCGCCGGGGCGGCCAGGTGCAACAGCCCGGCGAGCAAGCCAAAGGCGAGCACGCCCAAGAACAGGCGCGCCGGCCCCCGCGCGACGTCTACCAACCACTCATCCCAAATC
>DHSB01000086.1:24644-25633 GCA_002408385.1 Myxococcales bacterium UBA5297 | reverse complement strand
ACGTCTACCAGCCGCTCGTCCCAGGTCGGCGCCGTCCTGCGCGCGAGCCGATCAGCGAGCCCAAGCCCCGCCCAGGCGAGCCCCATGCCGAGGAGCCACGCCAAGCCCAGCGCAAGCAGCAGGCCTATCCACTGCCAGGCCTCGACCTCCAGCACGCGGACGCGAATGAGCAGCTCGGGCAGGTGATCGCCCACCCAGCCCGCCCCGTAGGCTTCGTAGAGCGCCGGGATGCGCGCGACGCTCGCCGCCGACAGCTTCCAGACCTGGCCGCCAGCCTCGCCGTCGATCCTCGCCAGGCTCACCGGAATGGTCGTGCCGCCGAGCGGGATGGCGCCGATGACCTCGATGTCGGGGCCGTCCGCGGGATCGCCGGCCGGCTCGTCCGAGATCCCCTCCCAGTCGATCCACAGCTTCTGGTCGAGCACGAGCTTGAGACGCCGCGCGAGCCGGGCGCCCTCGGCCGCCCGCTGCTGCTGGGGAAGGGCCGAGAGGTCGAGCGCGCGCGCTGCGCGCTGATAGTCGCCCTCGCGGCCCGAGTTGATGAACAGCTCGAGCGCTCTTCGGGGCGTCGAGAGCTGCTCGTCCCCCTCGCTGGCCGCCGATGGCAGGGCCGGCAGAATGGTCGCTGCAAAGCCTGCGAGACAGGTCAGGCACAGGGCGGGCGCGCGCACGCTTCGGTTACCTCCGGCGGAGAGTGGGTGGAGAGGCGACTTATACAACGGCGAGGCGCGGTCGCTGCCCCCGCCGACGGCGCGAGCGCGAGCAAGCGCGGGGGGCAGGCTCAGGCGCGGGCGAAGCGCTGCACGGTGTTCAGGAGCGTCTGAAGATCGATGGGCTTCTTGAGGAAGCCGGCCGCACGCGCGACCGCCGGCTTCTCGCGCCCGCGGCCGTCCCCGGACATCACCACCACCGGAATCGGGGCGATCGCCGGGTCCTGCGCCTGCTCGGCGAGAAACTGCCAGCCGTTCATCACCGGCATCATCAGGTCG
>DHSB01000086.1:0-24515 GCA_002408385.1 Myxococcales bacterium UBA5297 | reverse complement strand
ACCGGCATCATCAGGTCGAGCAGGATGACGCAGGGGCGCTCGCCGTCTCGCAGGATCTTCAAGGCGTCGCCGCCGTTGGAGGTGGAGACGACCTGGTAGCCCTCCAGCTCGAGCAGCATGCCGACCATGGCGCGGATGTCCGCGTCGTCCTCGACGAGCATCACCCGTCCGCAGGGCGTGATCTCGGTGCTCATCCTTGCGCGGCTCCTCGGTGATCTTCCTCGCCCCGGGCCTCGCGGCTCGGGGGGCCGTCGAGCGGCAGCTCGACGACGAAGGTTGCCCCCGCGCCCTCTTCGCTCTCGACCTTGACGCTGCCGCCCAGCGCCTTGAGCACCCGCTGGACGATGTAGAGCCCCAACCCCAGGCCGCTGTAGTGGCGGGCCGAGACCGCCCGCTCGAAGCGCTCGAAGATCCGCTCGCGCCGGTCGGCGGGGACCCCGATGCCCTGGTCGCGCACGACCAGCCGGCCGAGGTCGCCGGCCGCCTCGACCCGGAGCTCGACCGGCTTGCCCGCGCCGTACTTGAGCGCGTTCGACAGCAGGTTCGCCGTCACCTGCTCGAGGCGCTGCCGGTCCCAGCGGCCGACCACCGGCCCGTCGGCCTGCAGGGTCAGCTCGCAGCCGGCCGAGGCGATCTCCTCGCGCGAGACGGCGACGATCTCCCGGGCGACCGCGGCGAGATCGACCGGCTCGAGCTGCAGCTCGACCTTCCCGGCCTGGATGCGCGAGACGTCGAGCAGCCGGTCGATGAGCTGCGCCATCCGCGCGCTCTGGCGCACGCTGGTCTCGAGCGAGGTGCGCAGGAAGGCCGGCGGCACCGCGTCGAAGCCGCCGTTTCCCGCCACCCGCAAGAGCCCCTGCGCCGCGAGCTGCAGCGAGGTGACCGGCGTGCGCAGCTCGTGCGAGGCGATGGAGAGGAACTCGTCCCGCGCCTGCACCGCCTCGCGCGTGCGCAGGTAGAGCCGGGCGTTGTCCACCGCGAGGGCCGCCCGGCAGGCGAGATCCTCGGCGAGCGCCAGCTCGGCTTCCCCATAGCGACGGCCCGAGTCGCCGTAGACCAGGCTGAAGGCGCCAAGCCTCTTGCCGCGCGCGGTGAGCGGAACGATGACCGCCGAGCGCGCCCCCAGGGCCTGCAGCACCTCGAAGTGCTCCTCGCAGCCGGCTATCTGGCGCAGCAGCGCCGGCTCGAGTTCGGCGAACAGCTCGGACTTGCCGTCCACGAGCACCCGGCCCGCTCCGGCCGGCGCCTCTTCGTTGGGCGGGAAGCGGGTTCGCAGCGCCTCGGCGAGCTTGGCCTTGGCGGGGTCGAAGTGGGCGACGACGACCCGGTGCGAGGAGTTGTCCTCCTCGACGACATCGACCATCGACCAGTCGGCGAAGCTGGGTAGCGCGAGCTGCGCGACCCGCTCGAGCGTCGCCGAGTAGTCGAGCGAGCTTGCGAGCAGCCGGCTCGCTTCGGCGAGGAAGGAGGCGCGCTGGCGCGCCTCCTCGGCCTGGGCCCGCGCGAGCTGCTCCTGCTGGAAGAGCAGGGCGCGCTCGAGCTCGACGCGTTTGCGCTCGGTGATGTCGCGCAGATACCAGCTTCGCCCGAAGTAGACCCCGTCACGGCTCTTGACCGGTGCACAGGCCACGTCGAAGGAGCGCCCGTCGTGCAGCACCACCTCGGTGCGGTTCTGCTCCTCCCTGCACAGCACCATCCGCTTCATCCGCTCGGCCATGTCGGCCGGGACCGCGGTCCTGTCGGCGACAGGCTCGAGCAGGTCGCCGAAGCCGCCGACCGCCTCGGGCAGCTCGAAGATCTCCCGGAAGCGCTCGTTGTAGCTCGCCGCGGCGTCGGTCGCGACGAACAGGATGCCGTCGAGCGAGGCCTCGCTCTGGCACTCGAGGAGGGTCTTCTGCTCGAACAGCCCGCGCTCGCTCTCCAGCGTGCGCGCGTAGAGGCGCCGGTGCAGCAGGGCGGTGCGCAGGATGTCGGCCAGGCGCTCGACGACGCCGTGATACTGCGCGGGCAGGCGCGGCTCGCCGTCGAAATAGAGCAGCAGCACGCAGCCGAGCGCGTCGGCCGGGCCCTCGGGCGGGGTAACGCGGAAGACCCAGCGCACCAGCCCCTCGCCGGCCAGCTCGAGGTAGGGCAGGCACAACTCTTCGAGGCTGCTCGCGGCAGGCAGCGGGCAGGCGCGCGAGGCCCGCGACAGGCCGGAGGCGCCCAGCAGGCGCGGCGTGCCGCGCTCGGAGGGGCCCAGGCAGACGACTGCCCGGCACCCGAGCCGCATCGCCAGCCGGTCGAGCAGGTCGTCCATCGAGCGGCGCGGATCGAAGAGGTCGAGCGCCGAGACGGTCAGCTCCTGGAGGACGCTGATGCGGGCCAGGCGCTCCTCGGTGAGCTTGAGATCTCCCTCTTCGTGGCTGGACATGGGCTTCAGCTCCCGTCTCCAGGCAGGGCGAGGACGACCGCGGTCTTGTTGTGGAACTGGGGCACCCCGCTGCCGAGCGCGCCGATCTCGCCGAAGGAGAGGCATCCCATCATCGGCGCCTGGCCGAGGGCGGCCCGGAAGCTCTCGACCTCCTCGGCGAACCCCTCGCCGAGCATCAGGTAGCGCGAGACGCAGTCGAAGACGAGCGCTCCTCCCGGGCTCGCGCCCGCCTGCTGGCGAGCCGAATCGGCCGCTTCGCGGGCGGCGAGCAGCAGCGCCTTGGGCGTGCCCTGCATCAGCCGCACGAGCGAGCCGTCGGGCACCTCGGTCACGAAGCGCAGCGCACCGTCGGGCTCGACGCTGAGCGGGTCGCGGATGACGTGATCGCCGTCGGCCTGCGGGATGCCGAGCGGGTGCGTCATCGCGAAGCTGGCGAAGCTCTCGAGGCTGACGGTGTCGCCCTGCCGGTCTGCGATGCGCCGGTAGAGCTCGAAGGCGGGCTCGTATTCGAGCTCGGCGGTGACCGCGCCGCACGAGCGGGTCACCATCAGCGGCGGGCCGTAGGGGCGCCAGCCGTGCCTCATCCCGACGCCGACCGCGCCGGGCAGATCGAGCGCGGCGGCGACGGCGTTGTCGGTGAAGGCCGCGCCGCGCGCGTAGAGGGCGCTGTGGGCCGGGCCGAGGTTGTCGCCGCCCGCGCCCCCGCCGGCCCAGGTGACCCCGGCGCCGCCTTCGCGCACCGCGCCGCGCACCACCTCGGCGCCCTTGCCGCTTGCCGCGTTGACGAAGAGCAGCAGCGTGCGGCTGCGCCCCGGGCGCCGGGCCGGCATCTGGTCGAGCGCACGGGCGACCGCGGCCGCACCGGCGTGGATCGGGTCGCGGGAGACCGGGCCGGCGACCCCCACCCCGACGTAGGCTTCGCCCGAGCTGATCACGCCGAGGACCAGCCCCTCGCGCATCAGGGCCGAGCCCGCGAAGACGGCCGGAGCGCTGCAGCCGACCCAAGGGATACTTCCCAGCTCGTGCGACAGGGCCAAGGCGAGCTCGGGGCCCTCGTAGCCGGGCGCCGACAGGGCGATGGCGAGCGCCGGCTCGGCGACACCGCGCAGCGCGGCGCCCGCCGCCTCGGCTGCCGCAGCCCGAGCGGCAGGCTGCACGCTCTTCCCAATGTGTAGCTGAGTGCTCATCCGACAGCCGCCGCGCCCGACGCGAGCTGGGCCCCGAAAGCCGCTCTGCGCCAATGCGTCGCGAGGGTACCGCCGCCCCGGGGCGCAACACAACTGAGGGGGCGCACACCGGGCGGCACCGCTCGCTTGCCTGAACGGGGTGAGAACGGCAACCCTCGCACGACCGAAGGCCCGCTCCCCCCGGCGTCGCGCGTCACGACACCCCGGATGGTGGATTGAACTGAAACCTCCCCCAGGTCCGGACCGCGACGAAGGTCGATCGATCGTTGCCTCGGCCGCTCGGGAGCGTTGGGAAGGACGATCGATCGTTGCCTCATCCGCTCGAGAGCGTCGGGAAGGACGATTGAGCGTTGCCTCGGCCGCTCGGGAGCGTCGGGAAGGACGCCTCATCCGCTCGGGAGCGTCGGGAAGGACGATTGATCGTTGCCTCATCCGCTCGGGAGCGTCGGGAAGGACGATGGATCGTTGCCTCGGCCGCTCGGGAGCGTCGGGAAGGACGATCGGTCGTTGCCTCATCCGCTCGGGAGCGTCGGGAAGGACGATGGATCGTTGCCTCGGCCGCTCGGGAGCGTCGGGAAGGACGATTGAGCGTTGCCTCGGCCGCTCGAGAGCGTCGGGAAGGTCGACCCAGCCCTGCAGGCGCCCCCCGGGAAGGGGCAAAAGCCCGACGCCGCCATCATTAATAGCGGGCGACCCGGCGCGTCGCGTTCCGGATGTAGGCAACCGTGGTCGGCCGACCGCGAGCCACCTCCGTGTTGACGGCGGCGCGCCTGCGCTCGCGGTCGCGGCGTCGAGGCAGCCAGGCGGCCCAGACGACGAAGAAGGTCACGAGAGAAGCGAACACCGCCCACAACCACCAACCTGCCTCGGGCACCGCCTGAAGCGCGGCCAGCGCAACAGCATGAGCGGTCATGTCGCCTCCCTAGCTAGCCTGGCGCACCTCCTCCGGCCTCGTCTCTTCCAGTTCCGGACCCCTGAGCAACCGCCAAGAAACCTTCTTCGGACTTCGCCCGGTTCCGCTCACCCCGAGCGTAGCTCCCGACGCGCCAGCGGCGGGAGCGGAGTCGAAGGGCCCTTTGACTTCGCTCGGGGTGAACGGGGACCGGGCTCTTGATCTCCAAGGCGAGCAAGGGAAAGAAAACCTCGGTTTCGGTCACCGGCGCGCTCCGCCTCGCGCGCGCCCTCGGAGACTAAACGAAGCTCACCGCGGCCTCGGTGTGGAAGTCCAAGCCCCTGTCGTTCAGGCGCAGCAGGCTCCCGTCGAGAGTCGCCAGGCCACGTTCGACCAGGCCGCGGGCCGCGCGAAGAGAGGGCTCGGGGTCCTGGCCAAGCTCGGCGCAGACCGCCTCGATGTCGACGCCCGCGACCCGCCGCAGGCCGATGGCGAGCCGCTCGCGGAGCAGATCGCGGGCTTCGAGCCGCTCGCTCCAGCTCTCGGGCGAGGCGCCGGACTCGACGGCCTCGAGGTAGCGGGTGGCCGAGCGGTGGTTGCCCCAGCGACGTCCGCCCTTCGAGGGATCGCGCGGATCCTCGAGCGCGAAGCCGACCGCGCCGCAGCCGAGGCCCAGGTATTCGCCGCCGAGCCAGTACATCGAGTTGTGCCGCGACTCGAACCCGGGCTTGGCCCAGCTCGAGATCTCGTAGCGGCGGTAGCCGGCGCCCTCGAGCTCGGCGCGGATCTCTTCGCCCATCAGCCACTGGGCCTCGTCGTCGGGCACCTCGAGGCGGCCGCGGCGCACCTCGCGGGCCATCGGCGTCTCGATCTCCAAGCCCTCGATCATCAGGCCGTAGACCGAGAGGTGCTCGGGGGCAAGGCGCGCCGCGCGGGCCGCGTCGCCGCGGGCGCCCTCCACGCTCTGGCCGGGGGCGCCGTAGATGAGGTCGAGGCTGAGGTTGGCGAAGCCCGCCTCCCGCGCGAGAGCGAAGGCGCGTTCGGCGTCGGGGCCGGAGTGCTTGCGACCGAGCGCCTTCAAGCTCGCTTCGTTGAAGGATTGGACGCCGATGGAGAGGCGATTGAAGCCGAGCGCGCGGTAGGCGCCGAACCTCGCGGCGTCGCAGGCGCCCGGGTTCGCCTCGAGCGTAAGCTCGGCGTCGCCGTCGAAAGGCACGACTTCTCGGACCGCCTCGAGCGCCGCGGCGAGCGCCGCGGGCTCCCAGAGCGAAGGCGTCCCGCCGCCCAGGTAGAGCGACGCAGCACGCCTGCCCCGCCACTCGGGCTCACGCGAAGCGAGCTCGCGGGCTATCGCCTGCGCGTATCGATCGTGCGGCGCCGCGGTCGCCTGCGAGGCGAAATCGCAATACGGGCACTTCGACAAGCAATAGGGAAAGTGGATGTAGACGCCGAAGGCCATCGATCGAGAAGAACGCCCGGCCGGTCCGGTAAATGGCGCCGTCGCCTGTGTCGGCCGGGAGGCGGGCGGTTCACATCATGGGGCTTGCTTCATACCTCAAACTCCAGGGGCCCGTCGGCTCGACGGCCCGGAGGTTCCAGATGCGGTCAAACCCATGGCTGGCGCTCGCGGTGGCTCTCGCGGCCTGTGCGCCGCCGGTCGGACAGACGCAGTTCGGCATCGACGAGCCGCTCGACGAGGCCGAGGCCAAGGACTTCTGCGACAGGTGGATGGCGCTGCAGGGACGCGACTCGCCGGAGGTGGCGCTGCTGCGGGCCGAGCTCGCGCTGCAGGTGCCGCCGGGCGTCGTCGACGTCGCCACCTGCGTCAACCGCGAGCAGCTCAAGCTGCAGGCCATGCAGGACGCGCTGCGCGCGAGCGAGCAGCTTCCCAACAACCCGTCGTCCTGGTTGGTGCTCGCCGCCTGGTTGCAGAAGACGCAGGCGCCGCCCGAGCGCATCGCCGACGCGGTCTGCCGCGGCGCGCAGCAGGGCGCTCCGTCCCCGGTCGCCTGGCAGGCGTGCGGCGACTGGCGCCGTCAGGCGAACGACGCGCTGGGCGCGGTCGACGCCTGGACGCGGGCCTTCGGTCTGAGCGCGACGCGCGGCGAGCAGTGCGCGCTCATCCAGCGCATCCGCACGACGAGCCTCAGTCCACAGCAGTCGCTCGAGGCGCTGCCACAGGAGGTCGTGCAGGACTGCGAGGCGCGCCGGCGCGCAGGCAAGAAGGAGAGGAAGTACTGAGTTGTGAGTTTTGAGTTGGGAGTCGGTGGCGGAGCCCGGGGCTGTCCCGGGCCCCGTTCCCGGCGGAAACCTTCGAGCCGGCCGCGCCTGTGCTCGATTCCTCGACGGGCGCATTGCCATGCGCCCCTACCCACCTGCGATCGATGCCGGGCTGTCGACTCCCACTCGCCCCTACCGCTTCTCCTCGGTCGCCCTCGCGATGAACCGCAGGTAACGCGAGAGCTGCGAGAAGACGAGGAACTCGTCGTGCACGCGCCGCTGCGCGTTGCGCCCGAGCCGGTGGCGCTGGTGCGGCGAGACGATCATCTCGAAGAGCCGCGAGGCGATCTCCTCGGGATCACTCGGGTCGGCGACCAGGCGCCCGTCGATGCGGTCGCGAATCTGCTGGCGGATGCCGACCGCGCTGCTGCCGAGGACCGCCTTGCCCTTCCACATCGCCTCGGTGACCGTGAGGCCGAAGCCCTCGCGCAGCGAGTTCTGCACCACTATCGAGGCGCAGCGCTGCAGCGCGTTGACGACCAGCGCGTTCTCCTTGCGCGAGGCCATCGGCAGCGACAGCAGCGCGATGTCCTGCTGGATCTCGGGCGGCAGCTCGAGCCAGGTGCGGCACAGCTCGTTGAAGACCTCCTTGCCTTCCGGATCGTCGGTGACGCCCGAGGGGTCGGGGCCGGCGAGCACCAGGCGGCACAGCTCGAGCCGGCGGCGGTTGCGCGGGGCGAGCTTGCTCGCCTCGCCGTTGCCCGCCTTGGCCTTCAGGCGCACGAAGGCGTCGACCAGCGGCTTCCAGCCCTTGAGCTTGTCCCAGCGCGACACCTGCAAAACGATCGGCCGGAACAGCAGGCCCAGCTCGCCCGGCGCGCGGAACTTGCCGTCGGCGCACAGGCGCTTGGCCGGCTGCGCGAAGGCGCGCGTCGGCACCGGCTCGTGCGCGGTCTGCAGGCCGGCGTTGCAGAGGATGCCGACGATCTTGGGCACCGACAGCTCGCGGTTCTTGTGCGAGTAGGGGTCGAGCGCCGGGTAGATGATCGTCGACTTGCCGGCGAGGTAGCTCGGGATGTACTCGGGCGCCGAGAAGGCCGCGTGGTGGTAGCCCTGCAGGAACGGGCGCAAGAAGCGCCAGGCCGCCCGCGTCGAGTCGGTGCGCTCGTCAAGCCCGATGTGGCAGCGCCAGAGCGCCTTGAGCCCCCGCTCGCGCGCGAGCAGCGCGCCGAGCGCGACCGGCTGCGGGTCGTGCACGAGCAGCACGTCGTTGGGGCCGAGCTGCCCGGCGAGCTCGTCGGCGTTGCGCCGGCCGACCTCCTCGAGGAGCTGCGCCTCGGCCGGGCCGAGGTCGATGCCGCCGGAGGCGTCGCCGTGCAGCATGTTGTGCAGCCGCTTGGTCAGCGCGAAGAACTCCGGCTTGTCGGCGCCGATCACCGCCCACTTCGTGGGGATCCCCAGCTCGCGCAGCAGGCCGACCACCCCGGGGAGCATCTCGGCGACCCCGCCGCCCTGCGCGGTCGAGTTGACCATCCAGACGGTGCCGCGCAGCTTGGGCGCGATGAGCCCAGCCTCGGCGCGCAGGTCCCGGATAGTCGAGGAGAAGCGCGCCTCGGCGGCGTAGTGGGAGAGCTTGAGGGGCTTGCCAGGGAGAGGGTCGATGATCTGGAGCATGGCTCCGAGTCTAGCCCCTGAGCGCGTCCTGTAAACTTGGACCTCAAACGAAGCGCCGTTGGAGCGCGGGTGCGCGCCCGGCGGCTCGTTCGCCCTGCAGAAGTCGGGTCGGGGGCCCTTCCGGTCGCGGAGGTCTGAAGGGCCGTCGAGGGCTCCTTCCTCAGCCACGCTTCAGCGCCTCTACTTCACGCGTGCAAGCAGGCCGCCGAGATGGCGGCGGTCCCGCCTCGCGCCGATTTCCCGCCACATCTTGAGACGGACGAGTCATGGCCGCCTGCCCGCTGGAGCGCCAAACCTGCCGCGGACTATGGTGGGCGGCATGAAGCCAGAGCGATTGCAGGGCAGGGCGGCCACCTTGAGCCGGCGTCTCGGCGGCTGGGCGGTCGAGGGGTTCTTCGAGGGCCTGTCGGGCATTGGGCGGGCGGTCCCGCTTGCCCGGCCCGAGCTCTACGGCATCCGCGTGCTGCGCGACCTGGCCTACCGGGAAGGTGGGCAGGCGGCGCACCGGCTCGACGTGCACAAGCCGCGCGGCACGGCTCCTTATCCGGTCGTCTTCTACGTCCACGGGGGCGGCTTCTCCATCCTCTCCAAGGAGACGCACTGGCTGATGGCGCTCGCCTTCGCGCGCCGGGGCTTCCTCGTCTTCAACGTCGAGTACCGGCTCGCGCCGGCAAACCCCTATCCCGCCGCGCTTGAGGACGTCTGCGCGGCCTGGGGCTGGCTCGCCCGCAACCTCGAGTCTTTCGGCGGCGACCCGGAGCGGGTCGTCCTCGCCGGCGAGTCGGCCGGGGCCAACCTGGTCACCTCGCTCGCGCTCGCCAGCTCTTGCCCGCGCCCCGAGCCTTTCGCGAAGGCCGCCTTCGACGCCGGGCTCGCGCCGGCGGCGCTCGTCGCCGCCTGCGGCCTGTTGCAGGTGAGTGACATCGAGCGCTTCGTGCGCCGGCGCCGGCTGCCGCGCTGGCTCTTCGAGCGGATGCAGAGCGTCAGCGACGGCTACCTGCGGGGCGCGCACGCGGCGGGCCCCGGCGGACTCGAGCTGGCCGATCCGCTGCTCGTCCTCGAGCGCGCCGAGCCGCCCGCGCGGAGGCTGCCGCCCGTCTTCGCCTTCGCCGGGACCCGGGATCCTGTCCTCGACGACACGCGCCGGTTGGGCGCCGCGCTCGCGCGGCTCGGCGTGGCGCACCGGGTGCGCATCTACCCGGGCGAGCTGCACGCCTTCCACGCGCTCGTCTGGCGCAGGCAGGCGCGGCAGAGCTGGCGCGAGACGTTCGACTTCCTCGCCGAGAGCCTGCCGAGCGGCTCGGACCGGCTGGCTACTTCTCGGTGAGCGCCCGCAGCAGCGCGCGGGCGGCGGCGACGTCGGCGATGCGCACGGCCGCCCGGCTCGGGTCGGGGCCGACGTGGATGGCGGTCCCGCCGCCGGGAAGCGCGGCGAACAGGTCCTCGTCGGTCCGGTCGTCGCCGACCGCGACGAAGGTCGCCTGCGGCGCCTCCTGTTTGAGCCGCTCGACGATGAGGCCCTTGTGGATGCCGTGCGGGCGCACTTCGATGACGCGGTTGCCCGGCAGCACCTCGATCGGGAAGTTGGCCAGGGTGTGCGTCAGGTGGATGTGCAGCTCCTTGGCCTGCCGGGCGCCGAATTCGGAGTCGGCCATCCGGTAGTGCCAGGCCATCGAGGCGGTCTTCTCCTCGATGAAGCTGCCCGGGACGCGGATGACGAACTGCTCGAAGACCCCGCGCACCAGGTGCTGCCAGTCGGTGGGCACCTCGTGGTCCAGGCTCCAGGCGTCGTCCGGGTCGCGGCGCGACCAGAGGCCGTGCTCGGCGTGCAGGCCGATGGGCAGATCGCCCAGCCAGCGCTCGAGCACGTCATGGGTGCGGCCGCTCACCACGTGCACCTCGGTCTGCGGCCTGCGGGCGAGCGCCAGGAGCAGCCCGCGCAGCGCCGGGTCCGGGGCGGCCAGCTCGGGCCGGCCGACGAAGGGGACCAGGGTCCCGTCGTAGTCGAGCAGCAGCAGCAGCCGGGCCGCGCCGCGCAGCCGCTCGACGAGCGCGTCGAGCTCGGCCTTGGACTGGAAGCCTTGTTCGGCCGCGGGCCCGTCGCTCTCCTGCGACAGCCCGTCGACGAAGCTCTGGGCCCAGGTGTGCACGTCGTACTGGAAGACCCGGCGGCGCAGCGCCCGCATGCGCGTGCGCCGCTCTCCGGCGGGCATCGCCAGCGCCTTGGCGAGGGTCTCGGCCGAGCCGGCGATGTCGTAGGGGTTGACGATGAGCGCCTCGCCCAGCTCGGAGGCCGCGCCCGCCAATTCGCTGAGCACGAGCACGCCGTCCTCGTCGGTGCGCGAGGCGACGAACTCCTTGGCGACCAGGTTCATCCCGTCGCGCAGCGGGGTCACCGCCATCACGTCGGCGGCGCGGTACATCGCGGTGATCTGCTTCTGCGAGAAGGAGCGAAACAGGTAGTGGATGGGCATCGAGACCGGCGAGCCGTAGGCGCCGTTGATGCGCCCGACCAGCAGATCGACGCTCTCGCGGTAGGCCTTGTACTCGCTGATCTTGGTGCGCGAGGGGACGGCGACCTGGATGAAGCGCAGCTTGCCGCGCAGCGCCGGCTCGCGCTCGAGCAGCCGCTCGACGGCCAGCAGCCGTCGCGGGATGCCCTTGGTGTAGTCGAGCCGGTCGATGCCCAGGATGAGCTGGTGCCCGTAGGACTCCTGGCGCAGCCGCTCGACCTCGCGCTGGACCTCGTCGGTGTCGGCGAGCACCGCGAAGCTGTCGGCGTCGATGCCCATCGGGAAGGCGCCGATGCGCACCTTGCGGCCTTGATGCCAGACGTGCTCGGGCCCGGGCGCGAGCCCCAGCGTATAGAGCAGCGCGTTGGTGAAGTGGCGCACGTAGGAGAGGGTGTGGAAGCCGATCAGGTCCGCGCCGAGCATTCCCTGCAGGAGCTGCTCGCGCCAGGGCAGGACGCGGAAGACCTCGTTGGCGGGAAACGGGATGTGGAGGAAAAAGCCGATGCGCGCCTCGGGCAGCCTCTGGCGCAGCATCCCGGGGACGAGGCAGAGCTGGTAGTCGTGGACCCAGATCAGGTCGCCGGGCCGGTAGCGCTCGGCCACCAGGTCGGCGAAGCGCTGGTTGACCTGCTCGTAGGTGTTCCAGTCGCGCGGGTGCAGCGGGATGCGGTCGACCAGGTAGTGGAAGAGCGGCCAGAGCACGCCGTTCGAGAAGCTCTCGTAGAAGCGGTTGACCTCGGAGGCGCTCAGGTAGAGGGGCACGGTGTTGAGCGCGGTGAGGTCGGCGTCGAGCTGCTCGCGCTGCGCCTCGTCGAGCCGCGAGGTCTCGCCGGGCCAGCCTATCCACAGGCCGCCCGAGCGCCGGTGGGGGCCGCTCAAGCCGGTGGCGAGCCCTCCGCTGCTGCGGGCAACGGTGACCTTCTGCTTGTCGACCTTTACGGTGACCGGCAGCCGGTTGGAGACCAGCAGGACGCGCCGCGGGGCCGCAGGCTGTCCGGCGAGTGAAAGCAGGGAGGCCAACGGCCGTTCGAGCTGCAGCGGGGGGCGGGTCGCGAGGGCCTGGTCTGCCTCTTGGGCAGCGGCGAGGCCGACGGAGGCCGAAGCGCTCTTGCTGGTCATCGTTCATCCCCTCTTCGCTGTGGCCCGGCGCGCTCGGCGTCGGGGCGGTTCGTGTCGGTGGAGCCTCTCGATGGGCCGCCGGCTGTCCTCCTCTGCCCACGCGTGCGCACCTTGCCCGCGAGCAGGCGGCGCATCGGGCGTCGGCAGGTCGTGCGTGTCGCGGCGCCACCGCGGGCGCCGGGGGCGGGCAGTAGTAAGGAGAGTGATGCAAGCTCGATGAGCGAGCACCCTCTGCCCCAACCCTTTGTGTACCAAGCATCTTAGGCCGCCCGGCGACGATTGGGTGCGGGCCGTCGCAGGACAAAAGAAAAGGAGAGCGCCGCAAAGGGCGCTCTCCCTCGAGAGAAGCGGGTCGTTCCCTTGCGCTACATCGCGGGAGCTATCTCGCCGGGCGCCTGACCTGGGCTGCCGCCGTAGGTGGCGCTGCCGAAGCCGAGGATGGGGACGAAGATGACCGACACGAACGCGAGCCCGAGCCCGAAACCGACGCTCTTCCCGAAGCTTCGCGCGATTCCGACGTTGACGACAATCGTGGCGACCAGGTTGGCGACGGGGATGAAGTAGAGCACGAGCCACCAGACTGGCTTACCGGCGATCTCGAGCATGACGACGATGTTGTAGATGGGGACGATGGCCGCCCAACCCGGCTTGCCCGCCTTGGTGAAGACCTTCCACATCGCGGCGATGACCAAGACGGCGACCGCCAGCCCGATGATGAGAGGGAAGACCGCCAGTCCCGCGCCCTGCTGTGCCATCAGCTCTTCGTTCATGAAGCTCCTCGGATGGTTGGAGTTGACCATCGCCGGATGGCTCCACGCGCTGCTGGCCCCCCCGACGATTGGCGCGGCGAACTCTACTCGCAACCCATCTCAGGGGTCGAGATGGGCGCTCTCCCGGTCCTCATGAAGTTGAAAAAGGGTCGCTTCTCCCCTCGCGCACACCACGGCACGTCGCGAGCGCCTACGTGGCCAGCCCTCCCACCTCTCTCTTGGACCGGAGTCGGAAGGCCGTGCGGGCCGGCCCGAGCCCAAGACCCGCTTCGCCGCGAGCAGGCCGCTCGGGCCAGCTCCTCGAGCTTTTGCCCTTTTGCCCGGTCGACCCACTCGGCGCGTAAGCCTTGGGGGGGCGAAACCGGCGGCGAATCGAACCTTGATCAAGTCGAGCCAGGACGGCGTAGAAATCAAGGCGACGCAGAAGGCGGGTGGTGCGGTCGACGCGCATGGCGCTCGCGACCAGTATCTGTGCGTATTCGTCTATCAGGTGGATAAGGACGTTCAGAAGCCCGTCGCGGACCGGAGCCACTGACCTTCACGGAGGTCTACATCGCCCAGGTCAAGGTCGCCGACTTCCGCAACAACCCGCGAGGCGAACTCGGAACAAGAACCTCGACCCTGGACAAGCACGGACTTCAGAAGCTTCGCGCGGGATGGGTCTACCTAGACCGACAGGTTCCCACCGCTGGTCCGGCAGCGCCCTCGAAGAGCAGGAGCAAGCCTCGCCGCAAGAAGGCCTAGCTGCTCCCCTGGGCAGCGACTTGAAGCGCGGCCAGCTTGGGAATTGCGCGCTTTGCGAGTTCAAAGAACTCCGGAGCGCGTTCGATGCCAATACTCCGAAGACCGCACGCGGTGGCCGCCGCCAGCGTCGAGCCCGAGCCCATGAACGGATCAAGGATGACGCCCTCGCCAAGCGGGAGTGAGGCGCGCGCAAGTTGCCGCATGAAGCTCTGTGGTTTGAGGGAGGGATGCGGGGCGATCTTCCTCTCCTCGCCGCGCGCTGGCGACGAATAGATGAGATCCTTGAACGGCTTGTCTGCGGAGAGCCGCCGCAGGCCGCCAGTGCGCCACTTGCGCAGATTGTCCTGAACGCGTCCCTCACAGGGCTTTCGAAAAAGCCCCCATGGCTCCCAGCAGGATTTCGGCATCACCGTCACGTCGGGGAACTCTTCGTGCGCGTTCTTAGGTCTGTCTCCGCCGCGCAACGTATGGACCACGCGGACGATTTCGGCTCGCTTCTCGAACCCCGCCGCGATGAAGGGCTCGTAGACGAGGCCTGATACGAGGGGGTTGGTGGCGATGAATACGTGCGCCCCCGGAACGAGCGCCGGGAGCAGCAACGAGGCGAGCCGGTCAAAGAACTCGCGCAAACGGTCAAGGTCGGACTTGCGCAGAACCGTGAAGCGCGGGAGAGGCGACCGCTGGCAGCCATCATAAGAAGGAGGGATGCGCCATACCCCACCGACACCATGGGCCTTTTTCCGGAGCTCCTCGGGGCTGTACTCGATGAGGCCATAGGGCGGATCGGTAATCACCGCCTCAATGGAGTTTTCGGCAGCCTGTTCTAGCCAGTCGAACGCATCGGCCTGAAATACCTCGCATTTTTCCGCTGGACTGGCGTTCGGGAAGCTTCTTGGCTTCGTCTGTGCTGGTTCGGCGCGCTGCCGCACGAGTCGCATGTCAAAGGCCCTCTTGTCACGGCTGCATCCTACGCGACCGGTCCGGAAGCAGTCGATTTGAAGCTGCTCAGGTCGAGGCCGACGAGCGCCAAGGCTCTCATGCATCGCGCAACCTCCTCGAGGCCTTGAGTACCACGGGTACTGACATTCTGTTCAGCGAGGCAGGGCGGGACGCGCGCCCAAGCGGGGGCGGCGTGCGGACGGGCCTCAAGATGAACCGGTGACCGTAGCTTGGCCGAGATCGTAGTTCAGGCACCGTCGTCCGCCATCGAAACGCCAGCCCATTGTCACGCACCACGGGTGTGGCCACACCCGGCTGTCGCCACAAGCCAGCCTCTTACGGCACGGAACCTGTGTCGCCGTGCGCGCGAGGTCATTCGACGCCTCCTCGACGGCGGCTCGTGCTGGCGCCGTGGCGCGGCGCCAGTTGAGTGCCCATCGCCAAGCGGCCGTCGACAGGCGCTACTGCGGTGCGGCCGCCGGCGCCTGCACCTCGCCGCGCTGCAGCACCCGCTCGCTCGTCTGGATGCGGTCGATGGTCGCGAGGAGCTCGCCGAACGCCCGGTATTGGTCCGGCGGGATGCGCGCGAGCGGCAGGTCGAGCTTCTCGTCGATGGCGAGCAGGCCTGGCTCCAGCCGCTCGAGCCGCCGATAGCGCCCGAACGGCGAATCGATCTCGCCCGACTGCGGCGCTCCGGCCAGCGCCATGCCCGCCGGCAGCCTCAGGCGTACCGACAGCTCGAGGTGCTCGGGGGCGCTGACAAGCAGCGGGGTCTGGCGCTCGGCGAGCGCGAGGAAGCGGCGCGCGAGGTCGAAGGGGTAGACTCCGCGGGGAATGACCAGCCGCTCGCCATCCTGGCGCGCGAAGCCCGGGGCGCTGAAGCGATAGCGCACCACCAACGGTGCGCCCGGCTCGTCGATCTCCTCGATGGCGAGGTCGGTGAGCGCGGCGTTCTCGAACAGCCGTGCTATCGAAGACTCGACCGCCTGGCGGCGCCGCGCGTCGTTGAGCCGCTCGAGCGAGGCCTTCAGGTAGGCGGCGCTGAAGCCCTGGTAGACCTCCTCGCCGCTGCCCTGGAGCAGGCCCTGCGCGTCGAGGGCGAGGGCGAGCGCGACGCGCTTGCCCTCCGGCAGCTCGCTCTTCGGAGTGCGGATGAAGCGCGCCTTCTCGCCGGGCAGCGGCAGGACCGCAGCCTCCCGGTCGCGCGCCTGCGGGCTGAGCTCGCCGAAGGGCGCGAAGCGCACGGCGGGCTCCAGGAAGAGCTCGCCCTCCGGCAGCTCGACGAGCAGCGCCACGTGGCCATAGCGCTCGGCGGCCGGGAAGCGATAGCTCGCCGGATCGGCCTGGAAGGGGTTGATCAGCACGATGCGCGCGGGGATGCCGAGCGCGCCGAGCGCCGACTTCATCAGCGACAGGCGGCTGCCGCGCTCCTCGGCCAGGGTCGAGGTCGCGCGGGCCGTCAGCGAAGCCTCGGGTCCCTTGATCTGCTTCATCACTGCGGCATAGAGCGCCTCGACCGCCGCGCGGCCGGTGAGCCCCTTCGCCGCTTCGCGCGCGAAGCGGACCACCTCGACGTTGGGCCGGGAGCGCTCGAGCAGGTAGTCGCCAAAGCCGGTCAGCAGCTCGGCGTTGCCGGCGCCGGCGCCGACCTGGACGAACGGCACCACCTCGTCCATCGCCACCATGTTCGGCTCGCGGGCGAACAGCGGCACCGAGTCGCGCTCGATCTTCACCTGGGCCCAGGTGCCGTCGCTCTCGGCCCCAGGCGCCTCCATCCCGTGGGCGTCGACCTCGAGCCGGGTGCCCGCGGGGGCGCGGACCTTGTAGCTGGAGTGGAAGAGCTGGCCGTCGGCGATGCGGAAGTAGAACTTCGGCGCCGCGAAGCCGGGGACCGCCGGACCGCGCGAGCCGTGGGCGACGAGGTACTCCCACTCGACGAAGTCGCCGACCTCGACCCCGGGCAGCGAGATGCTGTCCTTGCCGCCTATCGCCTCGGGCTCGAGGACCCGGCCGTCGCTCTTGAGGGTGCGCAGCGAGAGGATCTCCGCGCCCGCGGGCAGGTGGACCTCGGCGAGCAGCGAGACGCCGCGCTGATCGAGCACCTTGGCGACGACGTGGGTGCGCTCGGTGAACGAGCCGTCGGAGTGCGCCTCGATGGCCGAGGCGTCGAGGACGTAGACGCCCGGCGCGTCCTCGGGCGGCTTGGCCGCCCTGTAGCGCTCGGTCCAGGCGCGGCCGTCCTCGGCGAGCTCGGCGAGCACCTCGGTGCCGTTCTGCGCGGCGAGGGCGCGGCGCAGCTTCAAGTCCGAGCCGTCGAGCCGCAGGGCGGCCTCGCGCGCCGCCCGGGCTCCGGCCTCGTCTCCGGCCTGCTCGAGCGATTCGGCGCGCCGCTTGTGGAAGGCCGCCGAGTAGGGCCACATCCTCGAGAGCTCGCTCCAGAGGGCGGTCGCCTCGGCGGGCGCGCCCAGGGTGGCGGCGAGCCGCGCGGCCTCCTGCCGAGGCCCGGGCAGCAGCGGGGTCTGGGCCGAGAGGCGCTCGAACAGGGCGCGGGCGCCGGGCAGATCGCCGCGGTGGCGCAGGTGCTCGGCCTTGCGGCCCAGGTGCCCGGGGCAGCCGGAGAGCTCGTCGAGCCGACGGTCGGCCTCTTCGACGGCCTCGTGGCGCCGCGCGAGCTCGTAGAGCAGCTTCGTCGCGTCGCACAAGCCCGGCTCGAGCGCGAGCGCGCGGCGGGCCGCCTCCTGCCCGAGCGCGTCCACCCCCCGGGCCTCGGCGAGCTTCATCGCGGTCAACAGCACCCGCCAGCTCTTGGGCGAGGCGGCGGCGCGAGCGCGCTCGAGCCTCTCGGCAGCCTCGTCGAGCCGGCCCTCGTTGCGGGCTTGGGCCGACAGGCGCTGGAGCACCGAGGCCTCGTTCGCGTCGAGCGCAAGCGCCTGCTCGAAGTCGCGGCGCGCCCGGCCAGTAGCGGTGCGCCGGGGCAGCGAAGGATCGGCGAGCATCGCCTCGCCCCGCAGCGAAAGCAGCGCGGCCGAGGGGTGCCTCTCTGCCAGCCTATCGGCGAGCGCCCGCGCGCCTTGATCATCGCGGCGCAGCCCGTCGCGGGCGGCGACGAAGGCGGCGAGCACCTTGCCGGCCTCCGGCTCGAGCGCCTCGGCGAGCGCGGCTGCCGTGCCCCACGCGCTCGTCGCCTTCGCGAAGGCGGGCGGCGGCGCCTCGAAGGCGCCCTGCGCGGCGGAGAAGACGAGCTGCGCGGGCTTGCCGTCGGCGCGCGAGAGGGCCAGCCACAAGTCGCCGCGCTCCGCTCCGCGGGCGACCTTGACGGCGAAGCGGTGCCGGCCGGCGGTCAGCGGGACGTCGACGACCATCGACTCGGGCAGCCAGGCCTCGAAGTCACGCCGCTCGAAGGCCGAGACGCCGTCGACGAAGAGCTCGAAGGTGCTCTTGCCGGCTGCGCGCGCTTGGTAGAGGCCGTCGGCGGCGACGACCACGTCGCTGACCCAATAGAAGACGTCGGCCGGGGTCGCCTCGCCCCAGAGCGCGAAGTGCCCGTCGGGCGCGCTCGCCTGCCGGGGAAGGATTGGGCCGAGAGGGCCTTCGCCTCCCAGCTCGCCGCGCTCCGGCGGGAAGGCCTGGTCCCACTCGAGGAAGTGAAAGGCGGAGTAGGGTCCGAGCAACAGGGCCCTGTCGACCATGCCCGCCTCGGCGAACAGGGCGTGGGCGCCCGCCTCGTCGCCGCGATTGCGCCTCGCCCCGGCGGCCGTGAGGCGCAGCAGGAAGGCGGCATCGCCCCGGGCGCCGGCGGTCAGCGCCTCGAGCGCGGCCTTCTCGAGGTCGCGGTCGAGCGCGGGCGACTCGCCGAGCGACTCGGACCCGAGGCGCGCGGCGACGCCGCAGAGGGGATGTTGGGGCTCGACCGCGCAGATGCGCAGCGCGCCCAGGACCCGGCCCCGGGTGTCGAGCGAGCGCCGGGCGCTCTCCGAAAGCCCGTAGAGCGCCCAGACGTCCTCCTTCTTCTCGAGGGCTCTCTTCCAGAGGGCCTCCGCTTCGGCCGGCTTGGACTCGAGCAGGTAGGCGGCGTGTCCGGCGAGCGCGCGTTCGCGGGCGCTGCCCCTCCCCGAGGCCGCGGCCTCGGAGGCCTCGCGGAGCGGATCGATGGACCCCTGCTGCGGGCGGGGACACGCGGCGAGGAGGGCGGCACAGACGACGGCGACGATTCGGAGGGGGGCGTTCGAGTTCACGCCGGGCGTTTTACCATGCCGAGTCGGTTGGGCCGCATGCGCGCCCGGGGCTCGAGTCGGCGTGCTCCCGCCCCGGCGGTCAGGACCGGAGCGCGCCAAGGTCGCGCTGTGGAGCGGGGTTCGGATCGCTTCCCGGCCCGTCGCCCCGGGGCGCCAAGTCGGCGCGGGCAAGTCGAGGGGTGGGCGGGTGCGGCGGTCCAACGTCTCGGGAGGCGCCCAGAGGCTCTTTGCGCGGGCTCGCCAAGGGCGACCGGAGGCCGAGGGGCGAGCCGCGCGAAAGCCGCCAAACGCCTCGTCGAAGCCTCGCGGCGCGAACTACCGGAGAGGTTTGCCTCGGAGAGTCCGGGCGGAGCGGGTGGCGCCCGGCCGCTCGAGCTGGAGAGCACTCCCGGCGAGTCGGCGGCGAGCCCTTCGCGTCCCGACGCCAGGAGGCGCGCCTCGACGCCTCGGTCGCCCTTCATCCATACTTCGCAGTCTGCGGCGTCAGGACGCGAACGCCGATGCAAAGCCAAGGACGAGCGATGAGAAACCAAGCCACCTGCCTCTCCCTGATCGCCGCGTTGGTCTTCGTTGCCGCGTGCAGCCAGACGGCGCCGACCGCAAGCTGCCCGACCTGTGGGCCGAACCAGGCCTGCGAGGCCGGCGCGTGCGTCTGCCGCGAGGGCTTTCTCGATTGCGACAAAGAGCCCTCGAACGGCTGCGAGGTCGAGGGCAGTCGGTGCGGGGAGTGCCTCTCCGAGTCCGACGCCGAGTTCTGCCTGCGGCTTGGCAAGAACTGCGACTACGTCACCGACAGCGACAACTGCGGGCGTGAGAACACCGCCGACTGCGGCACCTGCGATTACCCGCTGATCTGCGGCGGTGGCGGGACGGCCAACGTCTGCGGGCAGTGCATCCCCGAGCCCGATCAGCAGTTCTGCCGGCGCCAAGGCAAGGACTGCGGGCTGCTGGCTGGCGACAACAACTGCGGGCAGCCGAACACCGCCAACTGCGGCGAGTGCACCACGCCCGAGACCTGCGGCGGGGGCGGCAGGCCCAACGTCTGCGGCAGCGGCTGCCAGGCCGAGGAGCCGGCGCAGACCTGCGCGCGCGAGGGCAAGAACTGCGGCGAGCTCACCGCGCCCAACAACTGCGGGGTCGTGCTGACCGTCGGCTGTGGCGAGTGCGAGCTGCCCGAGACCTGCGGTGGCGGCGGCGTGCCGAACCTCTGTGGCGTGGGCTGCCAGCCCGAGGGCCCGGCCGCGACCTGCGAGCGCGAGGGCAAGGACTGCGGAATGCTCGCCGCGCAGAACAACTGTGGGACGCAGGTGACGGCCAATTGCGGCGACTGCGAGCTGCCCGAGACCTGCGGCGGGGCCGGCACCCCTAACGTCTGTGGCACCGGCTGCCAGGCGGAGGCCGCGGCGCAGACGTGCGTGCGCCAAGGGCGCGAGTGCGGGCCTTTGACCGCCCCAAACAACTGCGGGGTGACCGTGAGCGTCCAGTGCGGGGGCTGTCCGACCGGAGAGGCCTGCAGTGACCAGGGCCGCTGCGCCTGCGCGACCGGGACGACCTGTGCGGCCCAAGGCATCGAGTGCGGCCCGGCGTCCGACGGCTGCGGGGGCACGCTCAACTGCGGCACGTGCATCGCGGGCGAGGGCTGCGTCGCGGGTCAATGCCAGCCGCAGGCGAGCACCTGCACGAGCGACGCGCACTGCGCGACGGGCAACTGCACGAACAACGTTTGCGAGCCGCGCACCGAGTGCCTCGGCAGCGACCCCGTCGCCGATGAAAACCTCGAGTGCACCACGGACAGCCAGTGTTCGGGCTACCTCGAGTGCAGGGCCTACTCGTTCATCCTCCCGGGGCGCTGCTTCGAGTCGTGCAATCCGGTCGGCGACGGCGTCGGGAGCTGCTGCCTGTCGGGGCGCCACTGCGGGAAGGTGTTCATCGGCATCCTCGAGACCGAGGTGTGCTGCGAGCCGGGACAGACCTATGAAACGGGGCTCGGGTTGCCGCTCTACTGCAACCCGACGGACAAGTCCTACAAGTGCAACAGCGACGGGGACTGCCCCGGCGCCGCCTGGGGACTGAGCCGCTGCGACAGCTCGGCGGGCCAGCCCGGCACCTGCGTCGGCTGCCTCGTCGACTCCGACTGCCTGCACGTCTGCGTGAACAAGACCTGCGTGCGCTGCCGCTCGGCCGCCGACTGCTCGCACGACGCGCCGTTCTGCGTCGACAACGAGTGCCTCGGGTGCCGCAGCGACGCCGACTGCGGAGCGGCGACGCCCTTCTGCAACGCCAACAGCGACTCCTGCGTAGAGTGCGCGAGCAACGCGAGCTGCTCGGGCGACGAGCCGTACTGCGAGACGTATTACGGGAACTGCCGCGAGTGCCTCAACGACGGCCACTGCCCCGCGAGCGCGCCACGCTGTGCCTCCGGCGGCTCCTGCGTCGAGTGCGTCCTGGACGAGGACTGCGGCCAGGGGCTGCGCTGCTCGAACTACGCTTGCGTGCTGTGACGGCCGCAGGGCCCCCGGATCGCCGCGTTTTCTTCCTGTGAACGGGTCGTGCGCGCCCGGATCTTTCGCGTGATTCGCCCGCGAGGTGGGCCTCGTCGCCTGCGGCGCAGGCCGGGCCCGATCGAGCCGGGCGCGTCCGAAGATCCCGGCCGGGTCGCGCGCCACGCCTACCCGGGACGGCGCCGGTCCGCGAGGAAGGCGCCGAGCGCCTTGTCGGAGCCGGCGATGTGGCTTCGGAGCCAGCCGCAGACTCGGTCGTTCACGTGGATGACCGTGGCGGCGGTGGCGCCTTCGGTCGAGTGCTTCTGTACGAGCGCGGCCAGCTCCGCCGTGAAGCCCTGGTGCTGCGCCCTGTGCGCCTCCAGGGCCGGGTAGCGCGCCTCGGCCATCGTCTTCTCCTCGCAGCCGAAGTGCTCGACGACGTAGCGCTCCAGGAAGCGCAGCAAAGAGGCGACCTCGCTGCGGCCTTTGCCCTGGCGCATGGCCTCGAGCAGTTGGTCTGCTGCCGCGAAGAGCTGCTGGTGCTGGAGGTCTACTTCTTCGATGCCCACCGCGAGGTCAGGGGTCCATTGAATCGCCACAGATGGCCTCCACCGGAAGTTGAGGGACAAGGCTAGCGCAGGTGCCCCTGCCGACGGCATCCGTTGCGCGTCGCTTTGGGGGCCTCGCGCGGGCCGGGCCGGCGGCTTGACACCCATCGACTCGGGTAAGACGATTCGTCCACTTTCAGTGCCGGTTGGCTTTCCGAAACCCACCTTCCGAGCGACGCGAGGGCAGAGCAAACATGAAGACGATCTTGATTCCGTTCGCCGCAATCCTGGCTGCTCTCTTCACCGGATGCTCGCAAGGCGTCGAGTGCGGGGCCAACTGCCCCGACATCGGCGGACTCTATGACGTGACGACGATCGAATCGGAGAGCACCTGCGGGTTCTCCGGGCTCGAGCCCTACGACTCGATCAGCTTGAACCAGGACGCCTCGGGCGGGGGCAGGACGACCGTGCGCGACCCGGACCTGCCCCCGGAGAATCAGGCGGTCAGCGTTGAGGGCCGAATCTTTGTGGAAGAGGGCGTCGACCCGGCCACCTCGGATGTCGCCACCTTCAGCTCGCAGTTCCGGCATACCGGGCTCAACGTCACCGTCTCGTTTTCGGTGAGCGGCATCAACTCGGGCAACCGTCGCATCAGCGGCTCGATCAACACCTCGGACCTTTCTCAGCCGCCCTGCAACGTGATCCGGTCGTTCGCCGGCGACATCAAGCGCTGAAGACCTGTCGAAGACCCCTTCGAGCGATAACCGGTCAGCCCGAGCGTCGAGCCGACAGGAGGGCTCTGCCTCGATCGGTTGCGGCCAGCCTTCCTCTCCAAATCCCCTCTCCTCGCGCGAGCGCGGGAGAGGGGATTTCATCTTCTTGCGCGGGCCTAGCGCCCGGTCCACCGTCCGTTGATGAAAAGCAGCCGGGCGAGGGCCCGGCGCGAAGCTCTAGGACGTGCGGGTTCTTCCGTTGCCCTCGACCGGGCCGTGCGCCAGGGCGGGGCGTTGCGCTTTCGGGAATTGAAAGGGCAGGGGCGCCTCGCCTGTTTGCGCGGCCATGAGACGCCACCTCTTGCCTGCGCTGTTTGCCGCGAGCCTCTTCGTCCCGTCCCTGGCCCAGGCCGGCCGCGAGTCCGTCGAGCGGCCGCTCGAGCTGGACCGCGGGCGCAGCGGGACCCTCGAGCTGGCGCTCGTCGAGGCGGAGCGGGTCCTCGACATCGAGCTCGCCGATCCCGGCTCGGCCAGATGGCTTCGGGTGCCGGGAAGCCAGGCCGACGAGCAGCCGGCGCTCGGTGACGACGGCCTGCTGCGCGCCCCGTCCGAACCGGGCATCTGGCGCCTCGAGTCGAAGAGCGGCGAGGTGGCGAGGGTAGTGGTCCCGGTGCCCGCCTCCCTCGTCCGGAAGGGAGCGCTCAACGGCTACCGCATCGGCGTCTATCCGGCGCGCAAGGGCGCCTACGCGCCGCCGACCGGCTTCATCGAGGTGACGCGGGAGAGCGCCGAGATGCAGGTCTCGCGCAGCTTCCGGCTCGGCCAGTTCCTCACCAAGGACCAGCGCGAGGTCTGGCCGAAGTACCTGGTGCTCGACCTGGCCCTCGTCGACAAGCTCGAGCTCGTACTCGACGAGCTGCGCGCGATGGGCGTGCCGGCGAGCACCTTCCACGTGATGAGCGGCTACCGCACCCCGCAGTACAACGGCCGGGGCGGCAAGGGGCGCTCGGGGGTCAGCCGCCACCTCTACGGCGACGCGGCCGACCTCTGGATCGACGAGGACGCTGACGGGCAGATGGACGATCTCGACGAGGACGGCCGGGTCACCAAGGCCGACAACCGCGTCATCCTCGAGGCGGTCGAGCGGATCGAGGAGCGCTATCCCGAGCTCGTCGGTGGCGCGGGTCTCTATCCGGCCAACCGCGTCCACGGTCCCTTCATCCACATCGACACCCGTGGCTGGCGGGCCCGCTGGTAGGCTAGCGGTTCCAGTCGCGATCGATTTTTCGCAGCCTCCAGGCGAGATCTTTGTCGGCGCCGTAGGGGTCGGGGCGGAAGTGGAGCCTGCCGGCTTCGTCGACGAAGCTCGTCGAGTAGAAGAGGTAGACGGGCACGGGCTCGGAGAGCGCGACGGTCACCGTCTGGCCTGCCTCCATCGCCTCGGCGACGCGCTCGGCGCTCCACTCCGGCTCGTTGGCGAGCAGAAAGCCCGCAAGCTCGACCGGGCGCTCGAGGCGCACGCAGCCGTAGCTCAGCGCGCGGTAGGGCAGCGCGAACAGGCGCCGTTGCGGCGTGTCGTGCAGGTAAACGCTGAAGCGGTTGGGCATGTCGAGCTTGAGCCGCCCCAGGGCGTTGTTGCTGCCAGGCTTTTGGCGCACACGAAACGGCAACCGTGACCCCTCGAGGGCGGTCCAGTCGATGTCGTTGGGATCGAGCGTCTGCTTGCCGGAGAAGAGCTGGTAGCCGTTGCGGGTCACCCACTGCGGATCGCTCGGCGCCCGCTCGAACAGCTTTTCGGCGGCGATGCGCGGCGGCAGGCTCCAGACCGGGTTGATGATCAGGCGCTCGATGGTGTCGGCGAAGATGGGCGTGCGCTTGTCGTGTTGGCCGACGACGACCCTCATCTGCAGGGCGACCGCGTCGCTGGCGACCGCCCGCAGCTCGTAGGCGGGGATGTTGACCGCGACGTATCGCTCGCCCAGCCTGTCGGGCACCCAGCGCCAACGCTCGAGGTTGAGCAGGAGCTGCCGAATCCTCGCGGTCACCGGCACCCGGAGGGTCGCCA
>DHSB01000177.1 GCA_002408385.1 Myxococcales bacterium UBA5297 | reverse complement strand
GGCGCCGGCGCGGCGACGAACCCGGGCCGCGCGGGCGCCTTGGGCGCGGCCGCCCCGGCGACCTCGTCGAGCCGCGCGAGGAGCTCCTCGAGTGCCGAGCCCTCCAGACCCTGCTTGGCGCGAAGGCGCGCGCCCGCCTCCTCGATGGCGTCGGTGGCCTGGAAGAGCAGGTCGATGACCTCGGTGTCGAGCGGGCGCCGCCCGTCGCGCAGCGCCGAGAGGATCTCCTCGAACCGGCTGCCCGCCCGCTCGATGAGCTCGACGCTCGCCGCGCGCGCCGAGCCCTTGATGCTGTGCGCCTCGCGAAACAGGGTCTGGATGAGCTCGTCGCGCCGCGCCTCGCCGGCCTCCTTCTCGAGGGAAAGCAGGCTCTCGTTGAGGACGCGGACGTGCTCGTCGAGCTCGCTGACGAAAGCCTGGCTCAGTCGCTCGAGCAGCTCGTCCTTGTCCATTGCGCTCTCCGTAGACCCGAGGTCACCAACGCGCCGTCGACGCGCCCGGCTCGGCGAGCAGCTCGGTGAGCCGCAGCGCCAGCGTGTTGAGGTCTTGAACGGCGCGTTCGGTCTGGCCCACCGCGCCGACCGACTGGTCGGAGGCCAGCTTGATGTCGCGCATCGCCTGGTTGATCTGCCCCAGGCCCTGCGCTTGCTGGTCGGCCGCGGAGGCGGTGCGCGCCGAGCTGCGCGCCATCTCGGCGATGGCGTCGGTGAGCCGGCTTATCGTTTCGCCCGAGACGCGGGCGGCGCTCATCGCCTCGTTCATGCTGCGCGAGTACTGCTCGGTGGCGACCACCGAGCTGCTCGCCATGCGCTGGATCTCGTTGAGGATGCGCTTGGTCTCCACGGTCGCCCGCTTCACCTGCTCGGCGAGCGACTTGACCTCGGCGGCGACGACCGAAAAGCCCTTGCCCTGCTCACCGGCGCGCGAGGCCTCGATGGCCGCGTTGAGGGCGAGCATGTTCGTCTGGTCGGAGATGTCGTCGACGAACGAGAGGATCTCGCCGACCGCGTGGCTGCGCTCGGCGAGGCGCACGATGCGCTCGGCGACCGAGTCGGCCTGCTCCTGGGCCGAGCCCATGGTGCTCACCGCGCGCTCGACCGCGCTGCGGCCCTCCCCGGCGCTCTTCTCCGAGCGGCGCGCGGTCTCCGCGGCGACGCGGGCGCGCTCGGCGGCCTGGCCGGACATGGCGTTGAGCCCTTCGACGATGGTCACGGTCTCGGAGACCGAGACCGCCTGCTCCTGGGCGCCCGAGGCCTGCTCGTTGGTGCTCGCGGCGATCTCGCTGGTCGCGGTGGCGAGGCGGGTGGCGGTCTCGCGCACTGTCTGCAGCAGCTCCTCGGTGCGCCCGCGCGCCTCGCGCTCGCTCTCCAGGCTCGAGCGCAGCTTCTCGGTCATCGCGTCGAAGGAGCTCCCGAGCCGGGCGACCTCGTCGTCGCCGTGGACCGCCGAGCGCTCGCCGAGCTCGCCGGAGGCGATGCGGTTGGCGGTCCCGGCAAGCGAGCGCACCCGGCGCACCACGCCGCGGACGACCGAGGTGGTCAGCCCGAGCAGCAGCAGCACGAAGACGAAGAACCCGATTTGCAGCCACTCAATATTCTGCAGCTTGCGGTGATACTCGCGCTCGGCCGTGGCGACGCTCTGCATCAGCTCTTCGACGAAGTCCTCGGTCGTCACCCGCAGCCCCTGGAGCGCGCCGCTCACCTCGGCGCGGCTTTCGGCGCGCAGCAGCTGCTCGATCATCGGCTTGATCTCGCGCTGCCACTCGTCCTGGCGCCGGTTGATGACCGAGGCGAGCTGGGGGTTGGCGACAGCGGGCGAGCCGCGCTCCGGGTCGCCCTGGAGCAGCACCTCGAAGCGCCGGTCCATCTTCGCGATGTCGGCGCGCAGGTCCTGCTCGACCTGCGCCCGCTCGGCTGGCGGCACCGACAAGAGCTGCTCGGCATGGTCAAGGATGCGATAGCGAAGCAGCCCGCCCTCGATGAGCACGTCGGTCCAGATGACCTCGCCCTCGAGCTTGCCGAGCAGCATGAGGTTGGCCGTGAGCAGCGCCGAGACGGCGACCGCCAGCGAGACGACCACGACACCGAGCTTGAACCCTATCGAGCCGGGCAAGTGCATTTCACCTCTCCTGGGCTGCGCTGCGGCCAGCATCGACGACGAAGCGCGGACCGGACAGCAGGGCCTTCGCGTTCAGCACGACGAGCCCGCCCCGGGTCACGCCCCGGACGAGCTCCCGGGCGACGGGCACGACCGACGCGCCGGGCGCGTGGAGCTTGGCCGGGGCGACCGTCACCACCTCGATGCCGGCCTCGACGGGCACCGCGAGCTCGGCGCGCTGCTCACCGAGCACCAGCATCCCCGTGCGCTCGGTCAACTCGAGCAGAGCGCCCTGCAGCACCGGCCGCAGGTCGAAGACGGCCACCACCTCGCCCTGCAGGTTCAGGATTCCCCGAAGCGGCGCCGGTGCGCCCGGGACCTCGGTCACCCGGGCCCGACGCAAGAGCCTCTGCACGTAGGCCGACTCGACAGCGTAGCGCTCCTGCCCCAGCCCGAAGGCGACCAGCTCGAGCCCGCCCGAGACGCGCCCGGGCGCAGGGGCTCGCGCCAGCGCCCGGGCCCGCTCGTCCATCACCTGCCGGACCCGTTCGGGCGACAGGGGCTGCGCTTGTTCCTGCGCCACCCGCTGCAGCCGCGCATGGACCGCTCGCCAGTCGATAGGGCTGCCGGAGCGCTCATCGCTCGCTGCCATCGATTACCTGCCTGCCGTCTCCAGGAGTAGGAGCTGCGCCGAGACGACCTGCACCAGCCTGCCCGCAGACTGGCCGTCTGCCATCGGCACCGGAGCGTCGGCGGGCATCGACTGTGCGATTCTGAGCGCGTTCCTCAACGAGCGCCGCGCGGCCTCCGCGTCGCCCCGACGCGCCTCGATGCTGCCGAGCACCACGTGCGCGATGGCCAGGCCACGATCCAGGTAAAGGGCCCTCTGCACCGACTCGACGGCCTCCTCGTCCCGGCCAAGCTCGGCGAGCACCAAGCCGCGCAGCAAGTGCAGCTCGGGCGAGAGCGGGTGGCCTTTGGCGGCGCTGGCCGCTCTCTTCTCGGCTTCCTCGAGGTCGCCGGCGTTGGCCGCGGCGCGCACGAAGAGGCCGGCCGCCTCCGGGGAGTCGACCGCGTCGCGCAGGGCCCCCATCGCCGCCCGGTAGTCGGCCCGCGCATAGGCCTGCCGGGCCTTCTGCAGCTCCGAGAGCGGC
>DHSB01000010.1:92971-93491 GCA_002408385.1 Myxococcales bacterium UBA5297 | reverse complement strand
CTACCTCGACCGCGTCAACTCCGTACGCTCGTGGCAGGACGCCGCCGATTCCGAGGACCGCGGCCCGAGGCGCGCCCATATGTCGGCCTACGACAACCTCGGCGACACCTCCAACGGATACGGCAACCTCTTCACCCGCATCTACGGCATGCGCCGCAACAACAACTACCTGGGAATGGCCGACTCGCACTGGAACGGTCAATGATCGGGCGCCTCCGCTTCGTCGCTCTCGCGCTGCTCGTGAGCCTGCTGTCCGCCTCCGCATCGCGCGCCGAGACGCCTTCGACCAAGCCGAAGGCCGAGCCGGCGGGCAAGAGTGCGGCGCCAGCGGCCGTGCCGCGCAGCGGTTGGGGGGCGCTGACCTACCACTTCCCGCAGTTCCCGGCGGGCGAGCCCTTCCAACCCATCGGCGACGAGCTCGTCGCCAACGGGCTGCCGATGAACCTTGCCTGGTTCCACACCGACCGCCCGGGGCCCGAGGTCCTGGAGTTTTACGGGCGCTACTTCTATTCGAAAGGCT
>DHSB01000010.1:88400-92814 GCA_002408385.1 Myxococcales bacterium UBA5297 | reverse complement strand
ACTTCTATTCGAAAGGCTGGTCACTGACCGGGCTCGACGACGCGCTCAAGGTGGTGCCCTTTCCCTCGATCAGCGCTACCGACCCGACCGGCGAGCTGCAGGCGACGGTGATGGACATGGGCCCGGCGCGCGGCCGCACGATGATTGTCCTGGGCCTGGCCGACATGACCCGCGAAGGCCCGACCGAGAGCCCGGACATCGGCGACCTGCCGTCTTATCCAGGCACCCAGCCGATCCCCTTCCGCTCGCTCGACCCGGAGCTTGCGACCTTGACCGTCACCTTCAGCACTCCCGACGACGCGGGGAAGGTCGCCGGGTTCTACCGGGCCGAGCTCGCCCGGCTCGGCTACGTCGAGCGCGAGGAGCCCAACTCGCCGGAATCGAAAGCGCGGTTCCTGCGCTTCTCGTCGCCGCGCGGCGACTGGACGGTGACGATCACTCCCGAGAGTCAAGGCAAGGGGGGGGCGACCGCAGTGACCGCAATCAAGAGCTCCCCGAGGGTGGCGCGATGAAAAGGCTCGCTCGAATCTCCCACGAGGCGCGCAGGCTGCTGAGCGACGAGAGCGGCCAGGCGATGGTCGAGTACGCCTCGGTCACCACGTTGCTCCTTGGCTCGGTGGCGGCCGCGGGCCTGTTCCCGCAAGTGGTCCAGCAGTTCTTCGCGATGCTGCAGCGCTACGTCGACATCCTCTTTCTGGCGCTCAACTGCGCCATCGGCTGACGGATTGGCTGGTCCGCTGCGGACCGCCCGTAGAGCGTGAGCGAATGGAGGACGAAGCTCGCGCTTCGTCTGTGCGCGGTCGCGCTTTCGGCTCCACCTTCGGCCATCGGCTCGTGCCCGGGCGATTGGGCTGAAGCGCCCGCGCGCTGCCGCTTGGTTGCGTGCGGCCGCGCCCGGCGGCGCGCGAGCCTCCAAGCGCAGGAGCGCCCACGAGGAACGAAAAGGCCGCACCGAAGCGCGCGGCCTTTTCGCTTCAGCAAGCCTTCCCCATCATCGGGCTCACCGGCGCTGACGGGCGAGGCCGTCGGCGGGATCCGGCGGCAGCCTCGGCGGCCGCTTACGCAGCTCGTCGAGCGCGCGGCGCACCGCCTTTGACTCCTCTGCGGTCGGCCTGCGGGCCGGCGCGACGCGTGGCGGCGTCTTCGACGGCATGCCCTGGGCCTCGCTCTCGACGATGAGGCTGGGCGCGTTCAAGTAGACGCTGCCGCGGCCCGAGTCGCTGAAGACGAAGGTGCCGACGCCCAGCAGCTCCTCGGCGACGCGCGCCTCGTAGCGGCGCCAGAGGATCCTCTCCAGCTCCAGGTCGGAGCCTTCGAGCGGAGTAAGGTCGAAGGCGAGGTCTTCGGTGGACGACTCGCCGAGCCCGTAGAGGACGAAGCGCAAGTTCGGATCCAGAGTCGCGCCGGCTTCGTGACCGATCCAGACCGAGGCGACCAGCGGGCCGGGGCCGCAGCGCACCATGCCGATCAAGAAGCGCGCCCCGGGCGAGGGACGGAGCTCGAGCGCGGGCAGGCGGCTCGGGGTCGCGGGCAGATCGAGGCGCCACATGTCGAGATAGTCGTTGTTCGAGAAGCCGTACCAAAGCTCGGTCATCATGTCGAAGTGCGGGTTCTGGACGCGGTTCTCGACAGGCGAGTCGCCGAGTAGTCGGGCCGGCATCAGCGTGCGCGCGGGCGGTGGCAGGCCGGCGTCTTGCTCGCCGGCGTCGGGCAGCAGGCCCGCGTCGGGCGTGACCCCAGCGTCGGCGATGGGCTGCTTCTTCAGGGGCTCATCATCCGGGCAGCCGGCCGCGAGCAGAGCGATGAGCGAGGCGGGGAGCAGGAGTCGTCGGTTCATCGGTGGGGTCCTCTCAAGAGGTGTCTGGAAATCTCTCTTCACTCGGCCGGCCCCCCCCCTCCGTTCGCCTCGAGCAAAGTCGAGAGGCCGAGCGTAGGCCGAGCCAGCCAGGCGAATGCGAGGGGCCCTTCGACTCCGCTCCCACCGCTCGCGCGCCGGGAGCTACGCTCAGGGTGAGCGGAAGCGGACGGAGTCGAAGAAGGATTTCTCGACGGGTCTTCAGTCGGTTACTCGCGCAGCCAGGCCTTGGCCCGCTCTACCAGGGTGTCGCGGCCCAGCAGCAGATCGCCCTGGGTCTGGAAGACGACCTCGTCCGGCGCGACGCCGGGCCCGGATTCCCAGACGAAGTCGGGCGGGCCCTCTCCGGCGTAGATGAAAGAGTCGCCGAGTTGCGCCGAGCCGCCGCTCAGCTCGCCGAGGTAGCTCGACAGGCCGTAGACACTGCCGAAGGCGCCGTAGGTCGGGCATGGGCCGAAGACCCGCGACAGGCCCGGGCGGAACTTGTGGAGCCGGGTCAGGTAGTCATTTCCCGAGACGTCCAGGCTGACCAGCAGCGCCGCCTTGGCGTCCCTGAGCCGCCCGTACTCGCTCGGGAACATCGCGCCGGTATGGTAGCTGAAGTAGCTGCCGCACTGCTTGAAGAGGCTGAGCATGCCTCGGTCGCACTCGATGAAGCGGTCGCGCGTGGCGGCGTCGAGCTCGCGGCCGATGACCGGGAAGATCTCGGCGGTCACCGACAGGTTCGGATCCAGGAAGGGCACGGCGAGAAGATCGACCGTGTCGAAGACGCCGCCGTAGCCGACCCGCTCGTCGAGCAGGAAGCGGCTCGAGGTCGGCTGCAGCGCGCCCTGGACCACGTCGACCCAGGCGCCAGCCCACGACGGATGGGGCACGCCGTTGAACTCGATGATCCGCACGTCGCCGTCGTCCTCACTCGCGACGTGCATGTATCCAGCGCGGGGCTCGGGGCCGCCGATGCGCTGGAAGCGGTTGTCGCAGCCGACCCGGTCGTCGAGCCAGCCCGAGGCGTCCCCGCGCCAGAGGGCCTCGGCGCCCAGAGCGTAGAGATCGATCTCGAAGCGCTTCAGCTCGTTCGCGGCGCAGCGGCGCGCTTGGCCGATGGCCTGCGGACAGCGAACGAAGCCGAGCTTGCTGCCGGTGCGCATCGCCGCCGCGGGGATAGCCGGAGCCACGGTCACCTCTCGGGCGAGCGGTGAGCCGTAGTGCGAGATGCGAGAGCCGGCGAGCGCCTTCCACTCGTCGACCGGCAGCCCGTCGACGGTCTCGAGCACGTCGCCAATCTCGAGCCGGGACGCGGCGGGCACCGACGGGTCGACCCAGAAGACGAGCGGCAGGCGCGCAATCGCGTCTTCGGCGCTGGCCGGCAGCCGGTCGGCCTCGCCGTGGTGAACGCACATGCCGATGGCGGGGCGCTCGGTCATCGTCGGATAGGGCGGCGAGCCGTGGCCGTCCTCGAGGTGTTCGTAGGCGCGGGTGATGGCCGACCAGAAGACCCGCGGCGAGCTCGCGGCGCGCGCCTGCTCCATCTCGGCGTCGAAGCGGCCGATGTTGCGATCGACGGTGCGGTTTCCAAAGAAGTGATGCACCTCGAAGGAGCGGCGGTCGACGTACTGGCCGCGAACGCCCTCGGGCGGAAGCGGGCCGAAGACCGGAGCCGAGTCGCAGCAGCGGCCAAGGTGGCAGGCGCCCAGCTCGCCGCACGCCGCCTGCTCGGTCACCAAGGTGCAGCGCGCGCCGGGCACCGCGGCCTCGCCGAGGTCGGTGACCGCGAGCGCGTCGAGCAGGACGAAGCCTTCCCGGTCGGTGCCGATGTACCCGCCGCGCGGGGCGCGCTCGACGCGGATGACGAACAGAGGGGCGAGGCGTCCGCCGAGAGCGAAGTCGACCGGGCCGCTGGTCAGCTCCATCCAGCCGTCGTCGGTGCGCCGGCCGGTCGGCATGAAGCGGATCAAGCCGAGCAGAGGCTCGCGTTCGCCCTCGAGGATCCAGGCGAGCGTGCCGCTCGCCGAGACCCGGCGCGGCTGCAGCCAGAAGCTGATCTCGACGCGCCGGCCGGTGAAGCGCTCGGGCTGGGCAAAGGCGAAGAGCAGGCGGTCGATGCGCTTGCCGAGCCACAGCGCCGACTTGCCCTCGATGCTGGGCGTCGTCGCGTCGCTGAACCAGGCCGAGAGCGTGCGCGGCTCGACCGGGTTGCCATCGACGTCGTGCGCGGTGAGCTGCAGCCCCGCTGGCAGCGCGTCGAGAGAGTCGAGGCTCCAGGCGAGGGCCGAGCCTTCGAGCGAAACGGTCCCGGTGTTGGCGTCGAAACCGGCCGCGAGTGCGGTCGAGCCGAGCCCGGCGGCCAGCAGCGCGGTGGCGCAGGTCAGAGATCGGCGCGCGAGGGCCAGAGCGGGTCTGTCCATCAGAGCCTCCTGTGAGTCGCGCGAGGATACGACGGCCGCCTGCTTGTGGCCTAATCGACTCCGCCGTCCGGGCGACCGAGCGATTGGGAGGCGAGTATTGTGTCCTTACGAACCCGCGCACGGGAGGGACGGGCGGGCAGCGTTCGGCCGCGCG
>DHSB01000010.1:79946-88269 GCA_002408385.1 Myxococcales bacterium UBA5297 | reverse complement strand
CGTTCGGCCGCGCGGGAGGCCGCAGGTCTGAATAGCCAGGCGCGGAGCTTGAGCCCGCTCGTTCGCTCTGAGATCGGCGCGCCTGCCCACACGTCTCGGGTCACGCGGCCGGCTGGCGACGAAGGTCGGAGTGAGACGAAGGCGCGCGCGCCCCTTCTGCGCGGGCGCCAGGTGGTTTGAAGCGGCCTCTCAGCGCCAGGGGAGCAGCTTGAAGGCGAAGTCGAGCGAGAAGGCCGAGCCGTTCGGGTTGAAGAAGCCGATTCGCAGCCGAAGGAAAAGCAGCCCCACCAGCGCGAAGCCGGCCAGCAGCAGCGCCCTTCGCCCAGTAAACCGCAGCCGCTGGGCCAACGTCCACGCGGGCATGTCCGGCAACAGCAGCATCATCGCGACCAACAAGCCGACCGGAAAGACCGTCTGGCCGGCTACGCTCAGCCAAACCATCGAGAGCAGTGCACAGGCGATTCGCCGTGGCTTCGCGTTGTCGTATGCGGCCAGCATCTCCTCGGCTCGCTCGCGTTGCTCACGCTCATACTCGTCGAGGGCGCTCTCGTTCATCTTCAAGGTCGTCATGGCTCGGTTGGCCTTTCGTCTGGGGTGAGTGCTGAGCGGCCGCACTCAAAGCTTGGGCCAGGAGGCGTCGCTCTCTGGAGCGAGGGGAGCGTGGCCGCGCGCACCTGTCTCGTTGGTAGACAAAGGTGTTGCGAGGCAAGCCAAGCGTCTGGAGCCCGAGCTTCGATCGCCGGAGGGAGCGGAGGCTGCCAGGCCCCCCCGGGGACAGCCCCTCAGCGGATTCGACGCACGGATTCACTGTCCGTGAAGGTGTCGCGCGGCTGTGGCGGCTGTCGCTCGCGAGGAGCAGGGCCAGGGGGCCAGTTCGGAGGCTTCACGGGTCGCTGCCCGGAGCGCGAAGAAGGGGGCAGGATGAGAGGCGCCATCCTCGCCGGTTGAGAGCGGCGGTTCGCGAGATCAGTCCCGACTCGAGCCCTGGCGCGACCGCAAGGAGCAGCGCGCCGGTGAGCGTCTGCACCGAGCCCATCGTCAGCTTCTTGAGAACGCGCGAGCCGACGAACACTCCGCCATAGGCGGTGCCGGCGCCGACCAGCTCTTCAGCCGCCCTGCGTCCCCACCGTTTCCAGGTGTGACCCGAGGAAGGGCGCGCCGTAGATCGCGAGGCGCGCCGCGTCGGCGAGAAAGCCGTTGACCGCGTCGGTGGCGGCGGAGGCCTCGGTCGAGAGACCCGGCTTGGCGAGGAAAAAGCCGAACGCAGCGCGTCCTGGAGCTCAGAGATGCCGCCGGGAAGCTCCTCATGACAGGTCGGAGCCGCGGCTGACGAGCCGGAGTCGACAGGGCTCGCCTACACCTCCCTCGCCGACTTGCAGCAGCAGCTCGGCCACATGTGTCAATAGTCCGAGGGCGCACTCGGACCCGTCGGTGCTGGCCCGTATTGCTCCTCAACTTCGTCGCGGCGCAGCCTTGGTGGCGCGCGGGCGGCTCTCGGGGAGGGTCGCCTGTAGGCAGAACGGCTTGCTCTCGCCGTAGTCGCGGTCACGCAGGTCGGGCTGTTGTTACCAGTCGCCGAATTACCGGGTGGCGCTGTTCTCGACCTCGGTGTCATTGCGCCACCGACAGACAGCCGCGCCTGCTCGCTCACGTGGAAGCTGCGGTTCGCGTCTCGGTCGGCTCGAGCTGCCACTGCAGCGGCCACCCGCCCTCTGAACGATCGCAGTCGTCCCGCTAGATCAGCCCCGCGCCGAGCCCCAGCGCGATGACGAAGAGCAGCACGCCGGTGAGCGTCTGCACAGCGCTCATCGTCACCTTCTCGAGCACCCGTGAGCCCACGAGCACTCCGCCAAACGCGGCGGCGGTGCCCCCAGCGACCAGCTCCCAGCCGCCGTGCGCCTTCACCGTCTCCAGGTGTGAGCCGAAGAAGAGCGCGCCGTAGACAGCGAGGCGGGCCGCGTCCACGAGGAAGCCGGTGACCGCGTTGGTCGCGACGAAGGCCTCGGTCGAGAGGCCCGACTTGGCGAGGAACGCCGAGCGCAGCGCGCCCTGGTGTCCGGAGATTCCGCCGAAGAAGCCCGAGAGCACGCCACCGAGCGGCAGCCAGCGCCTCTCGAAGGTCAGCTTGCGCGCCTGCGGCAGCAGCTCGGCGCGGGCGAAGGCGAGCATGAGCACCGCGAGCACGAGCTTGATGGGTGTGACCTGGACGCTCCGGCCGCCGAGCTGGTAGCCGACGAGCGGCTCAGCTCCGGAGAGCAGGCCGAGCGCCGCGGCGCCCAGGAAGGCGAAGAGGATGCCCGGGATGCCGAAGCGCCCCACGACGTGCCAGTCGGCGCGGCGGCCGAAGAGGGCGACCTTGGGGACGTTGTTGGCGGCGTGGACGACCGCGGTCGCGGCGACCGCTACCTCGACCGGGAAGAAGAGCGCGAAAACCGGCATCAGCAGGGTGCCGAGCCCGAAGCCCGAGAACAGGGTGAGCGCCGAGACCGCCAGCGCGGCGAGGGTGACGACGAGTAGCGCCATCTTCCAGAGTCTCCAAACCAGAAGCCGTGTTCCCCGCTCGACCGGTTCGATGCGAGGTGAGGCGTGCTCGTTTCTCGCTTCTCAATCCCTTCTCGCGGAGGCCGCAAGAAACCGGGGCATCGACCTTCAAGCCGGCTCGGCTCCGAGACCGCCCGCAGGAACAATGTCGGCGGCGATGGGCTGCTTGAGCGGGTTCGACAAGTTGCTCAGGGCGTAAGCGGTACAGGCGATCGCGAGCCCGATGAGGAAGCGCCAGGCCCGGTCGTGCCGGCGGAAGGCAAGCAGCCCGATGCCGCAGAGCCCGGTGGCCAGACAGAGCGCGCCGAGGGCCACGTCGAGCCGGGAGACGCCGACGACTGCGGCCAGCAGCGCCTGCCGGGAGCCGCGGTCGAAGCGGCCGAAGGGACCAACCGAGCCTTTGCTCGGACCAGATGCGCAGGCCGAGCACCCGGCCTAGCGGGTCGTCTCCAGAGGAAAGACAGGCGCAGAGCCGGCCGCTGGGTGCGCCAGACACGGCGTCGATCCGGCCGATAGACGAGCTCGCCGTCGACGTACGCCTCGAAGGCCGGGTCGACATCGCGCATGAAGAGGTGCGCGTCCGCGGGCAACGCGTCAGGCAGGCGGGTTCGTATTCAAAGGTGCCGCGCGCCGTCCGCGCCCCGGCGGTGCGCGGGGCGGCGAGGACGACGACCATCCGTGGTCTCCGAGCCGCGCCGGCGGGTCGGCCCACCGGTATTGCCAGCTTGTCGAGAGCGCCTCGATCGAGCCCTCCGTACCTGGCGCGCAAGTTCCCAGCCCGCATCCCGCGAGAGTCTCAGCCAGGCCAACCGCCGTCACTGGCCTTCTCGTAGGCCCCCGCTCTGTCGGCGCCGCGAGCGAGCCGCTATCAGCCCGTCCGGCCCCCTGCTACTTTGCCGACACTCCTTCGAGTGAGGCCACCCCATGTCACCTGCCCGGTATCTCGCTCTCGGCACTTCCGCCTGGCTCATGCTCGCGGCGGCGGGGGCTCACGCTCAGACCATGCCCGCGCGCCAGCTCATCGTTAGTGGCGACTTGGTCGGCGCCTACAACCAGCTCGGAGCGCTCGCCAGCCTCAACCTGCGCTACCAGCAGCGCCTCTACGAATCGCAGAGCGCGGCGTTTACGGAGAACTATTGGGGAGCCGCAATCCAGTCGCAGCTCTCGCCGGCGTTCGCGCTCAACGGCGGCGTCGTCGAGCTCGCCCCGGCCACCTTCTTCCGCCTGACTGCCGGCTACCACCTGATCACCTACTTCGGCACGTTCAACAGCCTCAAGACGTTCGAGGACTGCTCCGGCTCACTCGACAAGGAGGACCCGCGCTGCAAGTTCAAACTGCCGATAACGCCCCTCACCGGCAACGAGGCCGACTATGGCCACCGCGCCTTCCTGGCGGCGCGCCTCCGGGCGAAGGTCGGGCCTGTCGTGCTGCTCGAGAACGCCACCGTCGAGCGCTCGTGGTTTCGCGAGGCCTGGGATGCCGGCCCGCAGAAGGCCTACTGGTTCAACGAGCTGCATCTCGTCCCCCAGGAGCGCGCCGACGAGCTCGTCCTCAACTCGCTTTCCCTGCTCTACGAGGCCCTGCCCGAGCGCGGGCGCGGCGACCTCAACCTGCTCGTCGGCCTGAGCGAGCGGCTCGCCTGGGCGCGCGGGACCGATTACCTGATGCACCGGGTCGGCGTGATGGCCATCGGCCGCTGTCCGGAGTGGAACGGCGTGCGCGACGCGGCGCTCGGGCTCATCGTCGAGTGGTACCTGGCCGATCGCTTCCGCCGCGGGGCCGTGCCTTTTGTCGGGCTGTTGATCGCGGGCTCGACCCCGAATCTGCTTGAGTAGCGCTCGCAACCCTCCGGGCCTGCTCGAGGAGCAACGCGGGTGGCGAGCAGGTGCCGCGCGCGCTCCGCTCGAAGAGAATCGCCGGTGCGGTCAGGCTGCATTCGGGTCTCTGCCGGGAGCCAACGAATGAAGCGATGTCCAGTCTGCTCCGAGCCGCTGTACCGAAGGCGGGTGGTGGCTTTGGAGGCCGACGGCGCCCGCGCTGCGGTGGGCTGCGGCCTGACCAGGGTGATCTCAAGGCGCTGTCGCAGGATCTGACATGCTGCGCGCTGCCGGAAACCGGTTCGTCCCGCAGCGAGGGGTGGCCTCGCCACGGGCGACGAACCAGAATCCGGCCTGCGAGCAGCCGCTCACCCAGTTCGAGTTCGACCGGTTGCGCGGAGTGCGGCTCGACCGCTGCAAAGCCAGCGGCGGCATCTGGCTCGATCACCGCGAGGCCTCGGAGAGCGCCAGGCTGGCGCCAGCGCGCCCGCCCCCATCCCCATCGCCTCGGTCCCCGGCGGCAGCGGACTCGAGCTCGCCGACATCCCGCGCCCGCCGCAGAAGAGCGCGTCGGTCTTGGCCGGGTTCTCGCCAGATAGGAGCTGGATCAACCGCGCCACCTGGTCGGGGTCGGCATCGCGGCAGCCGTCGGGCTCGCGCTCTATCTCTTGCTTCGACCGAGGCCTGGTCGATCACGCCTGCCGCTCTGGCACCCTGAGCACGCAGCGGGCGCTGGGCGACTTCCTGGAAAACCCGTCTTCATCCGCTTCGTCTCCTCCGCAGGGGCCTTCACCTGCCCGAACACCGTGCGCGCCCACAGAACGAGCGCGCCCTGAGCGAAAAGCTTGCCAACCAGGCCACCTTCCTGTCGGTCGATATCCACGCCGAGGCGCCTCCCGCCCTGCGCGCTGACGGCTGGGAATCAGGCTCCTCGGCGGGAACGAACCTCTACCACCAGTTCTTTCGCCGGCTGCCGCGTCGCCTCTTTCTTTCCGGCCTACGCCATCCTCGACAAGGAGGGCCGGGGCGCCTTCTCGGGCCTGGGGAACAAGCCACACCACGGGCTCGAAGGCCTGGTCACTTAGTTCGCGGCGAGCCACACGAGACCAGGCTTTCGGTCATCGGCTGCGGACGCCGATGGCCGGCTCGCCTGCGAGCTCCCTCGAAACGTCCTGCGCCACCTCGACCGCGGTGTGCGCCTGCTCGACGAGCCTCTTGAGCTCCACGGTCATGCCGGTGACGGTATCAGGCAGCCCGACGACGAGCGCCTGGGCCGCGGCGAGCTCGAGAGTGCTCGCCACCTGCAGGAGCCGCTGGCTCGACTGAACGTGGACCCGCTCGAGCTGGCCCGCCTGTTCGAGCGCCTGCTCCTTGGCCGCTATCGACGGTTGGAGCACGGCGGCCTGCGCCGGATCGGCGAGGGCACGGGCCTTCAGGCTCTCGAGCTCGTCGAAGAGCTCCGCTTCGCCCGCCAGGGCGAGACGCGCCAGCGCATCGTCCACCTGCCTGGCGAGATCGAGGCTGCGCTCGGCGAGCGTCAGGGCCGAGCGGCAGGGCTCCTCGAGCAGCATCCGCACGTGCGGCGCGCCCTCGTGCGCCGCCGAGTGGATGACGAGCGCGCGCTCGAAGATGCGCTTCAAGGTGCCGCGCACCGCCGGAGAGCGCAGCTTCGCGAGCGAAGCGCGGTAGCGCGAGGCGAGCGAGGCGGGAAAGGGCCGCGCCTCGACAACCTTGGGCAACCGCGCGAGCGCAGGCAGCAGCAGGTGCGCCTGCTTCACCAGCAGCAGTCCGGCGAGCGGGCCGAGCACGAGCGCGACGACGAACGGCAATACTGCTCCGCCCCCAATCACCCCGACGAGCAGCGCCGCGACGACTCCGCCCCAGGGCAACAGGAGCGCAGCAGCAAACAGGTAGCCCGGCGTGTTCGAGCGGTGCAGCAGGTCCGTATTGTTCTCGCCGATCTTGCGCAGCTCGACCTGCAGGTCACGGGCAAGGCAACGATCCCGCACCAGGCGCGCGAGCGGCTCACTGACCTGTTTGAGGATGAGCTTTGGCAGCCCCTTCACCGCCTTTTGCCGGCGTTTCGCGAGCGCTCTCTTCGGCTCGGCCCCGAGCGAACGGACTACTTCGAGCAACGCCCCGGGAGCCTCGAGACCCGAGACTCGCGTGAGCACCACCATCCACTCGCCGGCCGCGTGCCCTCTCTCCGAGGCACCGCAGGCAGGACACAGCGGCCAGGCCGTCTCCCGCGGCTCGCCGCAGGCCGGGCAGGCCGAGACCGGAGCGTGCCGGGCGGACAGCGCGGCCGCGGGCGCGGGCTGATCCAGCGCGGCGAGCGCCGCTTCGCAGGTCGGGAAGCGCGCCTGGGGCGCCTTTTCCAGCAGGCGCAACACCACGGCCTCGAGGCCGGGGGGAATCTCCGGCCGAAGCTGGCGTGGCGAGGGAGGCGCGCTCTCGAGGTGGCGGCGCAGCAGGTCGAAAGGCGTCGCGCCGCGAAACGGGAGCTGACCGGTGAGCGCTTCGAACAGCGTGACACCGAGCCCGTAGAGATCCGCGCGGCCATCGACCGCATTTCCGCCGATGACCTCGGGCGCCGCGTAGTCGGGCGTACAGAGCACCAGGCTCTTCGTCGTCAGCCCTGCGGCGTTCGCCACCCGCGCGAAGCCGAAGTCGAGCAGCTTCACCGCGCCCGAGTCGCAGAGGAAGACGTTTTGAGGCTTGAAGTCGCGGTGGATGACACCGCCGGCATGGGCGGCCGCGAGCCCCTCGAGACACTGGCGACAGATGGCGACGGCGCGCTCGACAGGCAGCGGACCCTTGGCGAGGACCTCTTCCTTCAGCGTGCGGCCCTCGAGCAGCTCCATGGAAAAGGAGAGCGCACCTTCGTCTTCGAAGAGCTCGTAGGCCGTGACGAGGTTGCCGTGACGGAGCGACTGCGCGATCTCCACCTCGCGGCGAAAGCGCAGGCACACGATGTGGTCCGAGCGCAGGTGGGGATGCAGCACCTTGAGCGCCACGACCTTGCCGCTGGTGCGATCATTTGCCCGCCAGACGGTGCCGACACCACCGGCGCCCACGGGCTGGAGAAGCTCAAACTTCTGGTGGAGCACTGTAGCCATGCGGTCAGTATAGGCGCAGGGCACCTTGCCGGATGGCTGGCACCGCTGGCCGCTGAGCGGCACGTGCTCGCCCAGGCTCGCTGTGGGCCGAGCTCAAGCCGTTGCCCTGCGGGGATGGTCTCTCCGTCGCGCGCCTTCTTCGGCCCGCGCCGGGCGCGATGTGCGAGCCCGACGCTGGAGGCGAGCCGATGCTCGAGTGGCTCGAGTCAGCGCCGCTGCTCGAGCTGTTCGTCACCTGGCTCCCGGCTCAGCCCAAAGGACTGTCGCTGGTGATCAGGAGCTAGGACCTGCCTGGCGAGCGGCAGGCGCTGCTGAAGCCGTGCCTCGGGTGCGCTCTACAAATCCGGTCGTGAGCAGAGCGTGTGCGCATCGGGTTCGAGCAGTAGCCGTGAGCGGCCTGGCCAGTTGGATCACTGCGGCACAGGGCTCGGATTCGACCTTGTTCGGCCGGGCGGCAACAGCCCTCGTCGGTCCGGTGCTGCGCCTCGGTCGTCCTCAGGAAGCCAGCCTCGCGCGCTTTCGCCAGTAGCCCCGGGTCCAGACCGGGCGCCTGTCGAACTCGGCACTGTCATCGAGCCTCGCCTGCCACCTCGAGAGCAGGCGGTCGCCCTCGGCGAAAGCCGCCTGGGGCTCGGGCGGCGAGGCCAACCAGGCGCGCTCGACGGCGTCGCGCTCTTCGGCCAACGGCGGCGCGAGCCGCTGGTAGTCGCGCGCGACCGCGCGGTGGATCCGCTCGTGGCGCCACCAGAGGCTTTGAGGATCGGCCTTCTCGCCGGGCAACGGCCCGAGGTCGAGCGGCGTCCCGACGCGCACCGGCTTGAAGAGCCCGAGGCAGGGGGCGGAGG
>DHSB01000010.1:59548-79807 GCA_002408385.1 Myxococcales bacterium UBA5297 | reverse complement strand
CAGGGGGCGGAGGTCCCCGTCGCCCAGTGCGCGACGCCGTCGGGCCGCAACTCGCTCACCAAAGACCCGGTCGTGACCGAGCCGACGACCAGTCCGCCGCCGTGCATGCAGGGCGCGTCCATCGTCCCGTTCAGCCAGGCGTAGCGAGGCGCCGAGCGGCCCGCGCCGTGATCGCGCAGCACGCGCATCATGTCGGCGGCCGAGCTCGCCCCTCTCGCCTGCGATTCGGTCCGCAGCCGCCGTGCCCGCCCCTGGGCAACCGAGGTCTTCAGCCGGTCGGACCAGCGCTCGGCGAACCCGGGGATAGACAACGCGTTGGAGATCGAGCGCACGCCCTGAACCTCCTCGACTGCCCAGTGGCGGCCGGCCGTGTCGAGAACGAACGCGCCCCTGGCGTCCGCGATCAAGAAGGCGTTGTGGTAGGTGAAGCCGCGGTCCTCGTGGCCGCAGCCTCCGCCCTGGCCGTGCGCCTCGAGCAGCCCGCAGATCACCTCGACCGCCTCCCGGGCGCTGGCGGCCCGCTCCAAGGCCAGGCGAAGCAGATCCATCCCCGTCAAGCCGCTCGCCGCGTAGGGCGCACGGGTGAAGACCGCCTCGTTGCCGATGGTGACCCCGTGCTCGTTCGTCCCCATCTCCGCGCCCCACATCCAAAACGGCCGGCTCAACAGCACCGCGTGCGTGTGCTGCACTTGGGGAATGGAGATCCAGGTGCAACGCACCTGCGCTCTCGACGGATGCTCATGCCGCGGATGCCACTCGAGGAGCTGCGCCTCGTTCGCGTCGCGGTCTGAGTTCTTGGCAAAGAGCACGCCTCGTGGCCCAACGCTGACGACGGTGTCGCACATGAGGTGGACTCTAGCAGGCGGCTTCCGGCTGGACAGGAGTCGGTCGCGAAGTGCGCACACCCTGCGCTTCGGGCTGGCGAGCGTCTGGCTGCCTTAAGTCGGTGCGGACCGACCGCCCCGCCCCGGCGCGATCGACGGACCTTGGTCGGCGGAGGGCGGATTGGAAGCGGGCGAGCCCGTCGCGCGGGTCGCGACCGCACGCGAAGCAGGGTCCCTGAGCTCGTTGCGTTTCGCAGCAACTCACCAGTGCCCGAGAGGCTGCAGCGGTTTTTGCCTCCCGGTCGCGCCCGGGCTTCTCTACCAAGTTGGCGAAGACCTGGCCGCCAAGGGGCGAACGAGGCCTCGCGGCCCCTCGACCTCGTCCGGGCGGACTTGCGGTGGCCATCGCCTTCGCGCGCCGCGACGAAATCCTCGCCAGTTCCCTGAGCACTGCAGGCAAGGCTCGGGCGCGAGCTCGAGGTGACCGGAGAGGCCCAGGTCGGTTGGACAGGGCCCGAACGAGCCCCAGAGCTCTGGAGCACGGGCGGCAAGCAACCGTGACGAGCCGGCACCTCCTGCGCCTCTCGTCGGATGGGCCGCGTACCCATCGGACTCGTTGGCGAGCGTCGGCGTGGTCGCTACCTCTCCTTACGGAGTGGCGGGAAGGCGGGGGCCATGCGCGTTCTTTCAGGCAGAGAAGGGTCGCAGCCGGAGTGCACCGGCGAATCGGCTGCCGGCCTCGACGGGCTCGAGAGGCTGCACCTCATCATGGGCCTGCAGTGCAACGCCGGTTGCATCATGTGCTACCAGACCGAGCACGGCGCCGAAGGCAACATGCCCCCTGCGCTCTACGCCGAACGCCTGGCGAGCGCCTACCCGCGGGTTCGCACCGTCAAGCTGCAGGGTGGCGAGCCCACCATCATGCGCAACTGCCGCGAGCTCGCCGCCATCCTGCGCGCGTTTCCTCGCGTCGGAATCGCGCTGAGCACCAACGGCATCAATCTCGACACCTTCTGGCAGGAGACCCTGCTGACGCACGGCGAGAAGGTCGACGTCTCGCTCAACGCGGCGAGCGAGGGCGCCTATCGCAACATCGTCCTGCGCGGCAACTACCGGCGCGTCTTCGAGAACGTCAGGGCGCTGGCCGCCGCGCGCCAGGGCAAGAGGCCCGCCCTGGCCATCTCCCTGGTCATCCTCAAGGAAAACCTCTTCGAGCTTCACGACTTCGTCGACCTTGGCAACGCCTTGGGCGTCGACGCGGTCAAGTTCGCCGTCGACCCCATCCTGAGCTTCTCGGGTCTGCCCCGGCGCGACGAGGTCCTCGCCGAAATCGGACGGGTCGAAGAGGCCTGCCGGCGCTCAAAGATTCCGGTCCACGGCTTCGAGTCCTTCGGCCGGCGGTTCGGCACCAGCGAGAAGGCCGCGGTGGCCCGCCCGCAGCGCTGTCGCTTGCCGTTTGGCAACCTGGTCGTCGCGGCCAACGGCGAGGTGCGCGCTTGCGTGATGACCTGGCAGCTCCTCGGAAACCTCTACGAGACGCCGCTCGAAGGAATCTGGAACGGCCCGGCCGCGCGCCGCCTGCGCGCCAAGGTCGGCAGCGGCGACCACTCGCTTTGCGAGCCGTACTGCCCCGAGAATGCCAACCCGTCGCGCCTGGCGCTGGCGCGCAAATACGTCAGCTACATCCGGCGCGACCCGGTCTACTTCGTGCGCAAGGCCCATCAGAAGGTGCGGCTGCTGCTGCGCGGCTCGGAACCGACCGCGAGCGCGAACGGAGCGCTCGCCTCAAGCCGGCAGGAGGTCAAAGAGCCCGGCGCCTCGCAGGCCGCGCGGTAGGTGTGCGACCGGCCGCGTTCCAGGCGTTCGTGACGATCCTTCACCTGCCCTTCCCGGTGCCCGGCCGTCCGTGTGCCGTTCCGAGGATGGACCTCGCCTGCCGCACGAGCTCCCTCGCCCGCTTCTCCTGGGATTCGAGCGCGGTGAGCCACCTGTCGGTCGCGTAGATCACGTCCTCGGAGCGCGGCGTGTCGAGCGCGCGCTTCAACCCCTTGCGCGCCCCGGCATCGAGCCGTCGAAGCATGCGCCCGATGGCGACCATTCCGTACCCGGCGCGCAGCAGTGCAGGTTCCGACTTGCCGCGCGGAATGAGCTCTGGCGCCTCGGCCGCGAGAGAGGGCCTCGAGGCCGTGGCCCCGGGGTCGCTCCGCCGGCCCCCGCGCTGGCTCGGCGGCGCCAGGTGCGGGTTGGTCAGTCCATCGTCAGCACCGCCGCGCCCCGGATCCGACCCTCCCGGAGCGCGGCGAGCGCCTCGTTGGCTGCCTCGAGCGGATAGACCTGCGCCTCGACGCGCACCGGCACCTGCGGCGCGAGCTCAAGGAAGTCCAACGCGTCCTGACGGGTAAGGTTCGCCACCGAGCGCACGCTCCGCTCGCCCCAGAGCAGCGCGTACGGGAACGAAGGGATGTCGCTCATGTGGATGCCGCCGCAGACAACCGTTCCTCCTCGCTCGGTGCGCAAGAGCGCCTCGGGGACAAGGGCGCCGACTGGGGCAAAGAGGAGCGCCGCGTCGAGCGGCTCCGGCGGCGCCTCGTTCGAGTAGCCGGCCCACTCCGCGCCCAAGTCGAGAGCGTGCCGCCGGGCCTCGTCATCGCCGGGCCGCACGAAGGCGAAGACTCGTCGGCCCTGGTGGCGCGCCACCTGGACGAGGATGTGGGCCGCGGCCCCGAAGCCGTAGAGGCCGAGCCGCGGCGCGTCGCCGGCGAAGCGGTACGAGCGGTATCCGATAAGCCCCGCGCACAGCAGGGGCGCGGCCTCGACGTCGGAGTAGCGCTCGGGGATGGGAAAGGCGAAGCGGTGATCGGCGACGACGTACTGCGCGTAGCCACCGGGCAGGGTGTAGCCGGTGAACCGCGCCCGGTCGCAGAGGTTCTCCTGGCCGCGTTGGCAGAACCGGCAGACGCCACAGGTCCAGCCGAGCCAGGGAACACCGAGCCGCGAGCCGATGGCGATGCTTGCGGCTCCCGGACCGAGCCGCACGACCTCGCCGACAATCTCGTGCCCGGGCACGAGCGGAAGTTGGGGCTCGGCGAGCTCGCCGTCGACGATGTGGATGTCGGTCCGGCAGACCGCGCACGCCGTGACCTTGAGCAGGACCTGGCCGGGCCCAGGCTCGGGGATGGGCAGCTCCGTGAGCCGGAGGGGGCGCCTTGCAGCGTCGAGGACCATCGCGCGCATCTCAATACCTCCCGTGTCCCGGGCGTCGTCGGGCTCATCTCGCGTCACCCGGCGCCATGGGCCAACCGGTCGCTTCCGCAGACGGCTCGCTCAAGTCTGTAGCTCCGTCAGGACGCCGCTGAGATCCCTGCCGACGACCTGAGCCGCGACCAGACGCTGTGGGCCACCTGGCAGCCACCTGCCGCCAGCGCGCGGGATGACCGACCAGTTCCTCGAGACCATCGTTCTCGCGCGCGCCGCCACGCCGTTCGTCGGGCCGGACCAGGCCGCCTTCGAGGCGGCGATGGCGCTGACGCACATCGGCCCGGTGCCGCCCTGATCCACCTGCCCACGCGCGAATCGGCAGGCTGTCAAGAGCTGTCGGGAATTCTCCCAACCTCGTCCCGACCCCTGCTCGCCCCTAAATCCCCTCTTCCCGCGCAAGCGCGGGAGAGGGGACTTTCACTTGCTCGCGCCCGCACACCTGGCTCTCGGGGAGTCTGCTGTTCGTTCATGGGACACAGCCTGGCAAGGCCCCGGTGCGAAGCTCGAGCTGAACGGCTATCGCCGGAAGGATTTTTCGACGCACCTTCAATCGAAGAAGCTGCGCCCGAGCGAGAACCGGCTGCGGTGGTGATGGGTCGGTACGGCCTCGAGAAGCCCGGTGATGAACTTGACGAGCTTGCTCGGCTCGGTCGTGGCCGGCACAAACCCCGAGCACCCGTCGCAGATGCGGCCGCCGGGAACCGAATAGGCCTTGGCGATGGGAAAGCGCTCGCCGCACTTCAGACAGTCGAATTCGCGCGGTCCCGGGTCGATATCTGCCGCCGAAGCCTTCTTCTTGGCCTCCGCGGCGACCGGGACGGCGGCGGCGGCGATGATCACCTCGAGCTCGTCGGCGTCGAGGAAATAGCCCTTGCACAGCTCGCAATGCTCGACCGAGGTCTTGCCGAGCATCACCCGCTTCATCGACTCCTTGCAACGCGGGCAGGCGCGGTACTGCGGAAACGAGCCCTGCGCCGGAAGCGGTGCGCCGACGACCTCCTCGAGCTCGCCGCCGTCGAACCAGAGGCCTTCGCAGCCGCCGCACAAGTCGAGGTCGGTCGCGCCGATGCGATAGGACTCCATGGGACTGTTGCAGCAGGGGCAAGCGAGCGGCTGATGGGACATGGCTCTCTCCGCGGTGGTGGTGGGCGAATCGCAGCTCGACTGCGCATTCGCAACGGTAGCCGCCGGGCGAGGCGCGGCCAAGGACTCGACCGCGTCTCGTCGAGGGAAGTGGCGGGCGCGCCCGCGCGAGGGCCCTGGCGCATCTGGGCTCCGCCGTCCGTCGTTCGGGCCGGAGGATGAAGCTTCGAGCTTCGTCACCCTTCGATGAAGCTCGAGCTTCGGGCCGCCTCGATGAGACTTCGCCTCGTCCGTTTTTCGAGAGAGCCTCGACCTTCCCTCAAAGACGGAACCCTGGAACCCGTCTCAGCGCATGCCTGCCTGCTCGCTATCCCGCCTGCCGCACAGCCTCGAGCTCCGGCTCTCCCGGGAGCGCGGGGAAGAGCCGGGCGATGAGGCCAGCGTCGATCCGCTCGACCATCGCGGGAGTAATGGCGTTCGCCTTCGCGATGTCGGCGAAGAGGTCGCCGCTGGGCTTGACCGTGCGCGCCTGGGTCTCGAAGTCGACGTGGACGAGCCCGAAGCGCGCGTCGTAGCCCTCGGCCCATTCGAAGTTGTCGACGAGCGACCAGTGCAGATACCCGCGCACGTCGGCCCCGTCGCGAATCGCCCGGTGCAGCGCGGAGAGCGCCAACAATAGGTACGCGGGCCTTTCACGCTCTTGCTTCTCGAGCAGCCCGTTCTCGGTGACCACGATCGGCTTGCCGAACCGCTTCAGCCACATCGCCCAGTCATAGAGGCCGTCGGGCCGCGGGTTGCCCATCGACGCCGAGGCGTCGGGCCGCGGCTCGTGCATCGGCCGGGCCAACATGTTCGCCGCGTGCTGCAGCGAGAAGGCGAGCGGGAAGGTGAAGTAGTGCTGGAAGCCGAGAAAGTCGTGCGAGTCGACCGCTTCGGGCACGTAGGTGTTCATCCCGAGCGGCGGGCGGATCACCCCGTCGATGGTCGACATCAGCCAGCAGCCGTTGGCCGACCAGTCGCGAAACTGCGCCACCTTGCGGCCGAGCCACGAGCTCGGGTCGTGCGCGACGAAGGAGGCCAGGTGCATGCCGGCGCTGACCATCGCGTCGGAGCGCTGCCGATGCAGGATGCGATAGGCGAGCCCGTGCGCGCGCACGAGGTTGCGCGCGACCCGGAGCGCGTCGACGAAGCTCCTCTTGCCGGGAGGCCACAGCCCCTCGAACCAGCCGAAGCCGACGTAGACCATCGGCTCGTTGAGCGTCAGCCACCAGCGGACGAGATCGCCGTACTCGGCGGCAACCCGCTCGACGAAGCGGGCGAAGCGATCGACCGCCCAACCCTTCTCGAAACCGCCGCGGCGCGCGACCCATTGCGGCAGCGTGAAGTGAAAGAGGCAGACCATCGGCTCGATGCCCTGGGCGCGCAGCTCCTCGAGCATCCGGCGATAGCGCGCTATCGCCTCGTCGTCGAAGCGGCCCTCTTCCGGCTCGATACGGCTCCACTCGAGCGAGAGGCGCAGGCTGTTGTGGCCCATCTTCGCGGCCAGGGCGAAGTCGGACTCGGCACGGTTCCACCAGTCGGCGGCGCGCTCGGAGGTGTGCCCGTGGCGGATGTGCCCGGGCGTCTGTTCCCATTGCCACCAGTCGTTGTTGCGGTTGCCACCTTCGACCTGGTGCGCCGCCACCGAGCTGCCCCAGAGGAAACCTTCCGGGAAGACGAGTCTGTCGGCCATGCAAGTGCCTCCTCAGTTGCCGCGGAGCATAGGGACGAAGGCACCCGTCTCGGCGCCTCGCCCTGCTGTCGTTCATCTGCCCAGGCGGACTATGAGCCGCGTGGGCGCTGCCGAAGAACAGACCCCGGCTCGAGCCGATTCCGTGGGGAGCCGCTCCAGGCGCTCTCTTCTATGGATGATGGAAAGGCTCTCGCTGGTCGACGGCGCGCCACGCGGCACGACTACCCAGGCGAGGCAAGGGAAGCGCTGGTTGCAAGCCATCGCTCGTCGCAGGTGCCAGCGATTTGTCTGGTGGCGGCGAACGCTCTCCGGCGCGCACCGGCCGAAAGCTGACCGACTGTTGCAGCGGCTTGTCGGGCGACTTGGAGGCCCTGACGAACGGCCGGGGCTTCTCCAGGCTTCTCGAGGACTGGCCCAGTCCTGTCGACGGCTTGCCCGACGTGGTCGACGGCTTGCCTGGCGCTGCCGATGGCTTGCCCGACGTGGTCGACCGCTTGTCCGACGGCGCGCGGGGCTTGTCCGACGTGGTCGACGGCTTGCCCGAGGTGGTCGACGGCTTGTCCGACGGCGCGCGGGGCTTGTCCGACGTGATCGACGGCTTGTCCGACGTGGTCGACGGCTTGTCCGGCGTAGTCGACGGCTTGTCCGGCGGCGCGGGGAGCTTGTCCGACGGTCGGACAAGGCGCTAACTCCGCGAGAGCAGGTACATTTTTGGACAGGCATGTATTCGACGCGCTCCGGCACCCTCCTCAAGCCGTCGGACATGGCGGCCAACTCCGCGCGACAAGGTGGTTTTTCCGTCCGACAAGGGCTGGATTCGCTCCGACAAGGCCTCCGCGCCGTCGGACAAGCTCTCGGCAGCGCTCGGCAAGGTCTTGGATGGGAATGAGGGCCCGACGCTACGCCCCAGGCGCACACCCCGAGCAGGGCAGGGCTTTGCCGCCGTCCGCGGAGATTCGCGCTCCAGAATCTGACGGCCTCGCGACACTCAAGCCACTCCGCCGCGCGCGACGGCCTCGCGCAAGCCCTGATAATCACGAGATGATCGCCTGCCGGCATGCCCATCGCACGAACGGGCCGTGCCTCTCTCATCCCCGTTTCCAGGAGCATCCCATGACCCCGAGACACCTGGTTCGCGCCGCCGCGTTCGCCGCCGCCACCCTGCTCGCCGCTTGCGATCCGGCGGCCGAAAAGGAACGTACCCCTCCCGAATTCGCGGTCGCGAAGTCCGAGCTACCGCGCGCGATCGCGCCGTCGGTGCCCTCCGCGGACGCTGCGGCGCTCACCAGCGGCAACCAGGCCTTCGCGCTCGAGCTCTACAAGTCGCTCAGGGAGCCGGGCAAGAACCTGCTCACCTCGCCGCACAGCGTCTCGGTGGCACTGGCGATGGTCTGGGCCGGGGCCCGCGGCGAGAGCGAGTCCCAGATCGCCTCGGCGCTTCGCTTCACGCTGCCTCAGGACCGGCTCCACGCGGCCATGAACGCGCTCGATCAGGCTCTCAACAGCCGCGGTCACGGCGCCTCGGGCCGGGACGGCGAGCCCTTCCGGCTGCGCGTGGTCAACGCGGCCTGGGGCCAGAGCACCTACCAGTTCGAGCAGCCCTACCTCGACACGCTCGCCGTCAACTACGGCGCCGGCCTCAACCTCCTCGACTTCGCCGGCGAGCCTGAGGCTTCGCGCCTGACCATCAACGACTGGGTCGCCTTCCAGACCGAGGACCGAATCCTCGACCTGCTTCCCGACGGCTCGATCACCCCGCTGACCCGGCTCGTGCTCACCAACGCCGTCTATTTCAACGCGGCCTGGGCCGAGCCCTTCGACCCTGCCAACACGGCCGATGCGCCCTTTACCCTGCTCGACGGCACCCGGATCTCGGTCCCGACGATGAACGCGAGCGAGCCCCTGCGCTTCGCCGAGGGCGCCGGCTACAAGGCGGTCGAGCTTCCCTACGACGGCGGCGAGCTCGCCCTGGTCGCCATCGTCCCGATCGGCGACTTCACCGCTTTCGAGGACTCGCTCGATGGTGCCGGGCTCTCGGCGGTCTTCGCCGCGCTCGCCGAGCGCGACGTCGAGCTGTCGATGCCGCGCTTCAGGTTCGAGTGGGACAGCAGCCTCGCTGAGGCGCTGGCCGCCCTGGGCATGGCGGCTCCTTTTGACGCCTCCCAGGCCGATCTCTCTGGGATCAACGGCGGGCGCGAGGGGCTCTACATCAGCGATGTGATCCACAAGGCGTTCATCGGCGTCGACGAGGCGGGCACCGAGGCGGCGGCGGCGACCGCGGTGATCGTCGACGGGCGCGGCATGCCGACCACGCCCGTGTCGATGAGGCTCGACCGGCCGTTCGTCTTCGCGATTCGCGACCTGCAGACCGGCGCGCTCGTCTTCCTCGGCCGCGTCGTCGACCCGCGGTAGGCCGCAACGACCCGCGCGCGGCTGTGCGCACGCGAGGCAAGCCTCCTCGATGAGGGGGGCCGCAGCCTTCGCGGCGGTCCCGGCGGCCGCCTCAAGGTGCGAATGCGAGGGCGCCTGCCGCCGGCGCGGCAGGCTTCGGGACGCGGGGACGAAGAAGCGCGAAGGCCCCGGCGGTCGGCCGCTGCAGCTATAGTCGCCGCCGCGGGAGGGCCTCTCGAGCGAAACATGGACAAAGTCGATCCCGCCCGCTTCCCTCGCCTCGCCGCCTATCTTCGCTTCCTTCCCGAAGGCCTCGCCTCCTACCCCGGCTGCCAAGCAAAGGGCGCGCTCGTGCGGGCGATTATCGACTGCGAGCCGCTCGCCGACCTCTCCGACGACGCGCTGCCGGCCGAGGTCCGCAGCCTGATCACCACGCCTCCGACCAACAGCGCGTGGATCGCCGACGCGGTCTATTTCGGCGCCCTGCTCGCGCTCGCCGATTACCGCCGGATGAACGATGCGCGCTACCGCGCCTGGATCCACGAGGCCAACTGGCGTCTCTTCAAGAGTCCGGTCTACCGGGTGCTCCTGTCGCTCACCTCGCCGGGAGTGCTGCTGACGCTCTGCAGCTCGACCTGGGGCACCATGCACCGCGGCACCACGCTCAAGGTGGTCGATTCAGGCAAGGGCTTTGGCGTCGCCGAGCTCACCTTCCCAGAGCGGGCCTACGATCGCGCGGTGCTCGAGGCTATCGAGGTGGGCCTGCTGGTCGCGCTCGAGCAGTCCAACGTCAAGGCGCCTGCGGTGACCACCGCGGCGATCACCACGGCGAGCGCCCGCTTCGAGGCGCGCTGGTCCTAGCCTCAAAGTGACCGCGCACGCCTGCTCGCTCGCTGGGCTTGCGCCTGCTCCTCAAGACGCGTCGGGAAATCCCCTCGAGCTCGGCCCGCCCCCTCTGGTCACCTCGAACGAGCCGAGGGGTGAGCGGAACCGGCCGGGGCCGAAGAGGGTTTTCTCGACGCCTCTTCAGTGTCCGCCGAAGCCCGGCCCGCATCCCTAGATTCCGGAAGGAGCGGTCCCCAGCCGATCAGCTCGAGCAGCAAGCGGCCGAAGGGGCCGGACCGTGAGGGGTCGAGGTGCAGACAGGGCTCCGCGTCCTCATCGCCGCGGCAACCGACGACGCGGACGACTGGTCTGCCAGGCTGAGAGCGAACGGCTACTCGCCCGAGGTGCGGCGTGCCGGCACGCTCGACCAGGCGCGCGCGCGGCTCGACGCAGAGGCCATCGACCTTGTCCTCGTCGACGATGACTTTCCTGCCCTGCCCGCGCCCGCTCTCCTCGCGCTGCTTTGCGACAGGTCGCCCGCTCCCCCGGCCATCGTCCTCTCTGGCCGTCGCGGCGAGGAGCGCGCAGCCGCGATGGTGCGCGCGGGCGCCTACGACTTCGTGAGCAAGGCCAACCTCGAACGGCTCGGCACCGCGGTCGCCTCCGCCCTCGCCGAGCCAGGCGCGGCGCGCTCGCGACCCGCGACGGCGTTCTCCGGGCTCTTCGAGGCCACGAGCGCGACCATGCTGCTCATCGACCCGAACACCGGTCGAATCATCGACGCAAACCGCGCCGCCAGCGACTACTACGGCTACCCGCACCAGGCGCTCGTTCAGATGAGCATCGGCGACCTCAACACCCTGCCGCGCGAGCAGATAGCCGCCGAGATGGCGCAGGCCCGCCTCGAGAAGCGCCGCTACTTCGGCTTTCGCCACCGCCTGGCTGACGGCACGGTGCGCGAAGTCGAGGTCTACTCCGGGCCGGTGAGCGTCGATGGCAGGACGCTGCTCTACTCCATCATCCACGACGTCACCGAGCGCCGACGCGCCGAGGCGGCGCTGCGCGACAGCGAGGAGAAGTACCGCTCCATCTTCGAGAACATCAGCGAGATCTTCTGCATCAACGACCTGCTCATCGAAGACGGTCGCGCGGTCGACTGGCGGGTGCGCGAGGCCAATCCTGCCTACGAGCGCTTCTTCAAAGTTGCCCCCGGAGAGGCGGCCGGCAGGCTCGGCAGCGAGGCGCTCCTGGGCACCCCGGTCTTCCCGGAGGTGCTCGAGGCGTTCGCGCAGGTGGTCGCGACGGGCAAGCCGGCGCGCGTCGAGATTCGCTTGCCCGGCCTGGGCCGCCACTGCCTCGCCTCGGCCTTCTCCCTCGGTGCAGAGCGCTTCGCGGTCGTCGGCCTCGACCTTACCGAGCGGGTCAACGCCCGGCTTCGGCTCGAGGCCGAGCGCGCCCGCCTGCACACCGTGCTCGACGCGCTGCCGGTCGGGGTTCTCCTCGTCAGCCCGGACGAGCGAATCGCCATGGCCAACCCGGCGGCCGCGCAGATGTTCGGGCGCGACTTCACCGCGGCGCGCCTCGACGAGTACCTGCGCCTCAAAGCCTGGAACCCGGAAACCGGAGCGCCTTTCGCGAAGCGCGACTGGCCGGTCGCGCGCGCGCTGCACGACGGTGAGACGGTCTTCGAGTTGCCCATGGAGATCGGGCGCGCCGACTCGACCCGGGCGACGGTGCTCGCCTCGGCCGTCGCGCTGCGCGGCCCGCGCGGGGAGATCGTCGGCGCGGTCGCCGCGCTGCGCGACGTGACCGAGCGGCGCCGCGCCGAGGAGGCCCTGCGCATCAGCGAGGCCAGGCTCGACTCCTTTTTCAACGAGATACCGGCGGCGCTGGCGATCGTCAGCCGAACGCTGCAGCTGGTGCGGGTCAACGCCGAGGCCGCCGTGCTCCTCGGTCTACCGGCCGATCAGCTCATCGGGCGGCCCGTGCGCGAGCTCGCCTTCCGGTTCGCCCACCTCGAAGAGCCGCAGTTGCTGCGGGTACTGCGCGGCACCCCGGAGCTCAACGTCGAGGTGTCGGCCGAGCTGCCGGGTGAGCCCGGGGTCGTGCGCACCTGGCTCGCCTCCCACTTCCCCATCGCCCCGCCCGACGGTCGGGTGCACAGCGTCGGAGTCATCGCCCTCGAGATCACCGACCGCAAGCGCGCCGATCAGAGGCTGCGCGAGGCGCGTGACCAGAGCGAGGCGCTCAACCGCATCAGCGTCGAGATCACCTCGACGCTCGACACCCGCGAGATCATGCGCCGGGTCGTCGTCGAGGCGACCAAGGCCCTGGGCGCCGAGGCCGGCGCGCTGCTGGTGCGCGAGGCGGGCGGCTGGAGCGTGCGCGAGGCTCATGGCTATCCGCCCGAGATCCTCGGGGTCCACCTGACCGAGGCCCAGATGCGCGCGACGACGCGCGCTGCCCGCGAGCGCCGCCCGCTGGCCCTCGAGGACGCGCTGCACGACCCGCGCGCGAGCCTGGAGACGATGTCCGCCTACAAAATCCGCTCGACGCTCATCGTCCCGCTGGTGACCCGCGGCAAGGTCCACGGCGCCATCCACTTCATCTACCGAACGCGGGCGCGCCACTTCACCGACTCCCAGCGCGACTTCGCGGGCAGGATAGGCGCGGCCATCTCGCTTGCCCTCGGGAACGCACACAGCTTCGAGGAGCGCGAACGCCTGCTCGTCGAGGTCTCCAACCGCGCGGCCGAGATGGACGCGGTCTTCAGCTCCATCGCCACCGGCGTGGTCGTCTACTCGCGCGACGGGCGCGTGGTGCGCATGAACCCGGCGGCTCAGGAGCTGCTGCTCTATCAAGAGCCGGACTGGGAGCGCCCGGTGCAGGAGCGACTGGCGAGGCTTTCGCCCACGACGGCCGAGGGCAAGCCCTTTGCGCGAGGCGAGTCACCGCCGGAGCGGGCGCTGCGCGGCGAGACGGTGCGCAACGTGGCGATGGTCGTGCACCGGCACGACGGGCGCACCCTGTGGCTCAGCTCGAGCGGCGCGCCCATCACCACGCAGGACGGGCGGGTCCTGGGCGCGGTCACCAGCATCTTCGACCTGACGCCCCTGCACGAGCTGCAGGAGGCCCGCAAGGCCTACATCCACACCATCTCGCACGACCTGCGCAATCCGCTCTCGTTGATCCAGGGCCACGCGAGGCTGCTCGCGCGCGAGCTCAAGCGCCGGGGCGCCGACCGCGCGCTGAGCGCGCGGGTCGACACCGTGCTGCGCGCCTCCAGCCAGATGAACACGCTCATCCAGGACCTGGTCGACGCGGCTCGCCAAGAGGGCGGCCAGCTTCGACTCGACCTGCGGCCGCTCGACCTGCGCGCCTTCACCACCGACCTGCTCGGCCGCTCGGCACCAACGCTGGAGGTCTCCCGGGTACGGGTCAAGGTGCCCGAGCTGCCCGCGGTCAACGCCGACCCGGAGCGGCTCGAGCGCATCCTCGTCAACCTGCTGTCGAACGCGCTCAAGTACTCGCCCGAGGGCAGCCCGGTAGAGCTCGAGGCCGCGCTCGAGCCTGGCTTCGTGCGCCTCAGCGTGAGCGATCGCGGCCCGGGAATCGCGCCCGAGGATCTCCCGCACGTCTTCGACCGCTACTTCCGCGGCAAAGCGACGGCGAAAGCCGAGGGCGTCGGGCTCGGCCTGTACACGACGCGCATGCTCGTGGAGGCCCATGGCGGGCGGGTCTGGGTCGAGAGCGAGGTGGGCAAGGGCTCGAGATTCCAGGTCATGTTGCCGCTCGCGCCCGGGGCCGCCGAGGCCGCCGCGCCGCCGGCTCGCTGACCAAGACCCCGCGTGTCGCCCCTGGCTGCGGCCAGGCAGAAGAGCGCCGGGCGGCCGCGCCGACGACGCCCTGGTGCGCGCGGTGGCGCTTACTCGGCCGCCGCTTTGCCGCCGACCCTCGCGCGACGCTCGTCGAGGTCGCCCCGCGCGGGCGGAGTTGCGGCGCGCGCGCTCTCGGCGATTAGCAGCGTTTTGAGCGAGCGGATCTCCTCCTGGAGCGCGTCGACCTTCTTCTCGAGGTCGCTGTTGTTGTCCATCATCATCTCGTCGACGAAGACCGCGTTGGCCAGCGACAGCCCGACGACGCCGCCGGCGAGCACCGAGCCGAGGAAGTAGAGCCTCGCCAGCACTGCCCACAGCGGGTGGGCCGCGCGCGCGGCGAGCAAGTCGGGAAACTCGTACCAGCCCTCGAGCGTGAAGACGCGAAAGAGCGAATAGAGCGAGAGCGCGGGGTTGCCGAAGTGCTCGGGGGCAAAGCGGCCGAAGAGGAAGGTCGCTCCGAGCGCGAGAATCAGGTTGAGGAGCATCAGCCCGAGCACGATGCCCACCGAGGCCTTGAGCGAGCGGCAAACGCCGGCGACCAAGTGATCGCGGTTGGGGATGAACCGCAGCAGGCGAAAGAGCCGGAACAGCCGCCCCAGCCTCAGGACGAGCAGGACGCTCAGCTCGTGGAGGTCGACCACCGGCGTGAGCAGCGCCGGCGCGCTCAGGACGATGATGATCAGGTCGAACCGATTCCAGCCGCTCGCCCAGTAGCCTGCCCAGGAGCGGACCGAAACCTTCAGGGCCGCCTCGAGGACGAAGAAGAGGACACAGGCGTAGTCGACCGCCATCGCAGCGCGCGCGACTGGGGAGCCCTCCTCGACGCTGGCCAGGACGATGAGGGCCATCGCGTTGAGGATGATGGCGGGCACGACCACCCGCTCGGAGATGAGCAGGCGGGTCAGGGCGCCCCCGGACTTGGCCGTCGCATTCATTCGGTGCTCCACCTCGGCCCGTTGGCCGCCAGAATGATGGCGTCGATAAGTGCGCAGATTGGGCGCTGGTATCAAGCGAGGAATGGGGCCTTCGCGCGATCGGCCTTGTTGATAGACAGGTTGGCGCCCTCGGTGGCCGCGACGATGGGCAGAACAGTAGCTTGACTTTGGGGAGCAGTGCTCGGTCATGAGCCTTCGGGGGATCCTGACTTCTGCGATTGCCATGCTGGTCGGCATCGCGCTGCTCAGCTCGGTGCTGCTGATCGTCGTGACCACCTCGCTGCACGGAGCAGCCGTCGAGCTTGGCCTCGCCATCGAGAGCATCCGCGTTGCCGAGCACCTGCAGATCAACCTGCTGCTCTACGACCGCGACCAGGATCTGGCCGTTCGGCGCGATTTGAGGTCGGAGCTCCTCGAGATGCTCTCGGGCGCCGACAAGTACGTGGCCAACGAGCAGGAGGCGCAGCTTCTCGAAGACGTGCGGGTGGGAATCGATGCCTTTCTCGAGCAGAGCACCGAGGCCCGGCTGGAGACCGCCCTACTCGCACTGGGGAGCTACACCCCGGCTCAACGCAACCCAGGCGCGAACCGCAGAGGACCACTCCAAGCGGCTCGACAGCTTTGCGAGCAGCGTTGGGGTCGCCATCGCCATCCTGCTCGTCCTGCTCGCCCTCGCCATCGGAGTCGTCGTCGAGATCTTCATTTTGGAACCCCTGGCCGCGGTCAGCGGCTCCATCCGCCGCTATGGCTCGGGCCATCCGCAAGCGCGCGCGCCGAAAGCGGGGCCTCGCGAAATCCATGAAGTCGCCACGAGCTTCAACGAGCTCGCCGACACCCTGGGGCATCAGCGCGAGCAGCAGCTCGCCTTTCTCGCCGGGGTCGCGCACGATCTGCGTAATCCCCTCTCGGCGCTGCGCACCGCGACCTCGCTGTGGGCCCCCGAGCGTCCGACGCAGCCTCCCGAGCGAGCCCAAAGCATGATGAGCCTGGTCAGCCGACAGGTGGATCGGCTCGATCGCATGGTCGGCGACTTCCTCGACGCTGCGCGCGTCGAGTCCGGCCAGCTCGAGCTGCAGCTCGAGCAGATCGAGATCTGAGAGAGCTCGTGCGCTCGTCGGTCGAGCTGTTCCAGCAGGCCGCGCCCGACTACCGACTCGAGCTCTCAGTCCCCGACGAACCGGTCCAGGCGCGCTGCGATCCCTTTCGGATCGAGCAGGTGCTCAACAACCTGCTGAGCAACGCCTCGAGGCAGTCGGGTGAGCGTCGCGCTCTCCAGGGCGGGAAAGGAGGCGCTCATCGCGGTCGCCGACCAGGGGATCGGCATCTCCCCCGAGGACCAACGGCGGCTCTTCCAGCCATTCCAGCGCACCGGACCTGCCCGCGAGAGCTTTCCCGGCGTGGGTCTGGGGCTGTACGTCGCGCGCCGGATCGTGGCGGCGCATGGCGGGCGCGTCGAGCTGGAGAGCACGGTCGGAGTCGGCTCGACCTTTCGCGTCTCGCTGCCGATCGGGGAACAGCGGGGCGAACGACCGTAGCTGCGTCCCCTCGGCGCCTGAGCGCCACTTCCGATCGCACGGCCAGCTTCGTCTCTCGCGGGTTTCGCCGGGCTCGGCCTGGGGGCGAGCAACGGCCCGCACTTGGCTCGAGCGAGCGCTGCGCCTCAAGCGACTGTCTTGGCAGGGCAAGAGCCCGAGCCTGAACGAGAGGAACGGATCGCCGGTCCCTCGCGGCGTCTCGCCTGCGACGAGCGGTCGTGAGCAGGGACCGCCGGCCCTTTGGCGGAGCTGGAGCTGCGCCGTCCATCCTCGCCGCCGGCACCGCGCGCGTTTTTCAAGGGAGCTCCTGCGGCAAATCAGGAGGTCCGATGCCGGTTCGCACACCGCTGGCCCGCCCTCTCCCCTTCCAAACGGCCCGCCACGACCACCGAGCCTGCCGCGGGCTTGGTTGCGCGGGTCTGGGAGGGGCGATCGGTGGTGCTCTCTTCTGGTAGGTCGCTTGATCGCCCGTTGAACGCCTGATCGATCTGAGGCTCCGCGTCGTTGGTCCTGGAACTCTAGCCGCCAGAAGCCCGGCCCGACGCTCAGGGTGACCCGAGAGAGCCTGCCTCCCCATGCTTCAAGGCCTCTCGCTCTAGCGCCCGGCGCAGAGCGCGCGCAGCCGCTCGCCGTACAGCCTCGCGCGCTTCGAGCCGAGCTGCGGAACCGAGTCGAGGTCCGCGGCGCCGTCGCGCTTCAGGTGCTCGAGCGCGCGGGCCGGAAGCACCACCTGCGTCGGCACGCCGCGCCGCCGGGCCTCGGCCCTGCGCCAGTCGCGCAGCCGCGTCTCGCGCTCGCGCTCCGCGGGGTCGACCTCGCGCCGCTCCGGCGCGTCGGGCGGCGTCGGCGGAGCCTCGGCGGCCCGCCGGATGACCTCGAGGAGCTGCTCGCCGTGCGTCGCGGCGAGCGAGGACCTCAGCCCATGGCGCTTGAGCTCGCGGACGTTGTCGGGCATCGCGTTCGCCAGGGCGACCAGGACCCGGGAGTTGACGAGCTGGCCCGCGGGACGGTCGACCTGTTCGGCCACGGCGTCGCGCCAGTCGTGGACCGCGCAGAGCACGCCTATCGCCTGGGCGCTCAGGCTCCGAACCCCCGGCATGCGCCAGATGGCCGCCGGGTCGTAGCCTCCGGTCCAGGTCGCCGCCTCGACCGAGCGGTTGGCGATCTCCACCTCCTCCCCGAGATCCGCCTCGGTTACCAGCTCGCGCATCCGTTCGCAGGCCTGCGGCAGGTAGACGACGTCGTCGAGCGCATAGGCGAGCGCGTCGGCAGCGAGCGGCCGGATTCCCCAGTCGTAGCCGGTGTAGGCCTTTTCGAGCCCGACCCCGCAGACCCGCTCGATGATGGCCGCGTAGCCGGTGCGCTCCCAGCCCAGGAAAAGCGCGGCCTGCTGGCTGTCCCAGACCCCGGCCAGCTCGATGCCGAAGTCGCGCTTGAGGATCCCCACGTCGTAGTCGCCACCGTGCAGGTACTTGATCCGCGAGCGGTCCTCGAGCACCGGCTTGAGCGGGTCGAGCGCGCCGTCCGGGCCGTCGGCGCCGGCCAGGGCCAACGGGTCGACCACGTACAGGCGCCCTTCGGCGTTGAGCTGAACCAGGCAGACGCGCTCCCGGTAGACGAACATCGAGTTCGCTTCGGTGTCGAGCGCCAGCCAGGCGGCTCGCTCGAGCTGCTCGGCGAGCGGTGCGAGCTGCTCGGGGCGGTCAATCCAGGTATGGGCAGGTGAGCTCATGGGCATGCTTGATAGGGGCCTGTCGGGCTGCTTGTCGAGGACCGGCTCGCCCAAAGAGGCCTTCGCCTGCCGCCCGGGGCCGACGGCCGAGCCCGCAAAGCCGCGGAATCACTGGCGAGCGAGGCGCCACAGGAAAAACAACAAAGCAACCTCCAAAGTCCCCGGCGCAGGAAGAGGGGCTTGCGCACGTTTGCCTACCTGTCGATACTGCGCCCTCCCTTTCGGGCTCGGACCCTATGGACTGTGCATCACCACGAGAAGCAGCGCGGCCGACGCCTCCGGAGAAGCCGGCTTTCGTCCGCGTTCTCCAACAGAGCCACGAGTTCTGCTGCGCCGAGCTGCAGAACATCGCCGCGCTGGTCTGGAACCACCCGCCGACCCTGCATGCCTTCGAGCAGACCGGCGCGGCGATGCGCACGGTCATCGACGCTCACCCGGACGGCGTCGGCCTCCTCATGGTGCTGCGCAGCGGCTACAACACCGAAGAGGCGGCGCTGGTGCGCCAGGCCAACGCCCGGCGCATCAGGGAACTGGGCGACGCGGTCGCCGCGATGGCGACCGTGGTCGGGGGCAACGACGTGTTTGGCAGGCTCAACCGCCTGCCGTTGAGGCTGCGCCTGCCCCTCGCGCGCGGCGTCAAGGAGCGCTACTTCGGGCGCCCCGGCGACGCCTGCGCCTGGCTGGCCGAGGTCCTGAGCGAAACGGGCAAGCCTGCGCCCTGCAGCGAAGAGCTCGTCAGCTCGCTCGATTGGCTGCTCGACTTCTACCCGGGTCCCCAGGCCTGATTCGCGAGGCCCCGGGGTTCGCCCGGCGCGGCCGGAAAGGCCGAGGGCCGGCTCGACTCGCGCGCGTCACTGGCCTCGGAACCCCGAGACTCGCGGGCCGCCAGCACCAAGCCTGGCGCGCCGGCCCTCCGAACGGCCCTACCGGCTCAAGGTCATTGGCCGCCAGGGGACCGGTAACGAGCTCGGAGAGAACAACCCGAGGGGCCCCTCGACTCGACTCCAAGCCGCGCAAGCTCGGCCCCGACGCGCGGGCCGACCGCCCATCGCTCGAAGGATTCTTTGGCACCGCCGCACCGAGGCGGCGCGCCGGGCCAACGAGGGAAGTTGGCGCTGGGGTATAAGCACTGTCGATGACACGGCAATCGAGCACCGGCGCCGAAGCCGAGATCCTGCCGCGCTACCTGTTCCTCGAGCCCCTGCTCGCGGGCGCCCGTGTCCTCGAATTGGGCGCGGTCGCGCTCACCTGCGGCCGCAGCGCGAAGCTGCTCCTCGACCGCGGCGCAGCCACCGTCCTTGCGCTCGACTCGGACGAGGAGGCCGTCGACAAGGCCCGCGGGGATCTCGGGCTGCGGCGCGACGGCCTGCACTTTCGCACCGGCAACGAGAAGGACCTGCCGGCCGAGTCCTTCGACCTCGTCATCCTCGCCCGCGGCGCGGGACTGCTCGCCGAGACCACGCGGCTCGGCGCCCTCAAGCGACTGCTCACCCGCGACGGACGGCTCGTCGTCTCGCTCGCTGACCCGACCGGCGTCGCCTTCTCGGGCTCGCCAGGGCAGAGGGCTTCGGGCAGCGCCCCGGCCCCGGCCGCGCTCCTCTCGCTGCTCAAGGGCGCCTTTCGGTCGGTCGAGGCGGCGACCCAGACGGCGCTGCTCGCCTATTCGGTCGCGCCCGAGGCCGTCGCGGAGCCGGAGACCGCCCTCGACGAGAGCCTGGCCGACACCGGCACGCCTGCCTTCCACCTCTTCGTGTGCGGACTGCGGCCCTCGGGGCTGAGCACCACCACCCTCGCGGCGCTGCCCTCCAGACTGCTGCGCGACTTGCAGAAGGGGCCCGCGAGAACCGAGGCCGAGAGAGCCGCTTGTCTGCGCGGGCTCGGCGAGCAGCTCGAGGTCGAGCTCGACTCCCAGCGGTTTGCGGAGCTGGAGGAGCGAGCCCAGTCGGCGCTCCAGACGGCCGAGCGCGCCGAGTTGACGCTCGCCGGCGCCTACGCCGAACGCGACGAGCTGCGCTCGCGCATCGAGGCCGCCCGAGGCGACGCCGAGGCCGCGCGCGCCGAGCTCG
>DHSB01000010.1:58624-59416 GCA_002408385.1 Myxococcales bacterium UBA5297 | reverse complement strand
CGAGGCCGCGCGCGCCGAGCTCGCGCAGCTCCAGTCCGCCCTCGCGGGGGCGCGCCGGGAGGTGGCGTCGACCGAGCGCGAACGGGCAGAGCTCTGGGCAGAGCTCAAGTTCTTCGACGAGGCGCTCACCGCGGAAAAGGAGGCGATGACGCTGTCGCGCGGGGCTGAGGCCGCGCTCAAGCAGCGCGCCGAGGTCGCCGAGAAGGGCTGCACCGCGCTCGTCACTCGCCTCGACCGCGAGCAGGCCCGTCTCGCCGCCTTGCTCACCGAGCTGGAGGCCGCGCGCGCCGACAAGGACCGGCTCGCCGAGCGGCTCGCAGCGACCGAGGCCGAAACCGCCGCGCTCGCGACGGCGCTCTCCGAAGCCGGGGCCGCCCAAGCCGAGCTGACCGGGAAGCTCGCCCTCGCCGACCAGGCGCGCGACGAGCTGCGCTCGAGCCTCGAGACCACCGGGCGCGCCCGGGACGAGGCGACCGCCGAGCTTCACACCGCTCAGGAGACCGTCGAGCTTCAGCGCGCTCACCTCCACGAGGCACACCAGGCCCGCGAAGCGCTGCAGCGATGCCTCGACGAGCTCGAGGCGCGGCGCGAAGAGCTCGCCTCGGCCCTGACGCAGGCCGAGCGCCGCATCGAGGAGGCGACCTCCGAGGCCGGCGCTTCCGCCGAGCGCTGCCGGCGACTCGATGCCCAGCTCGGCGAGCAACGCGGCGAGCTCGAACGAGCCTCCACCGACCTTCGCGCGGCGCGGGCGCTGCTCGACGAGACCCGCGGGCGGCTCGAGGCGGCCGAGGG
>DHSB01000010.1:50466-58426 GCA_002408385.1 Myxococcales bacterium UBA5297 | reverse complement strand
GGCCCGCGCTCGCCTCGACACGCTCACCGGCGAGCGAACCGAGCTTCAGAGTCAGCTCCAGGCAAAGGAGGAGTCGCGCGCTGCCAAGGCTCACGCCTGCGAGGAGCTCTCCGGGCTGCTCGAAGCGGCCGGGAGACGCGAAGAGGAGCTGCGCGGGCGGCTCGCCGGAGCCGAGCAAGACCGTGCCGGCGTCGAGCGGGAGCTCGCCTCCGCCCGAGCCGCGGGCGAAGCGCTGGAGGCGCGCCTGCGCGACCTCGAATCGGCCGCCGATTCCCACAAGGCCCGCGCACAGCAGCTCGAGACCCGCGTCGCGGACAAGAGCGCCGAGCTCACGCTGGCGGGGGGCGAAATCGAACGGCTGACAGCCCGCGAGCGCGAGCTCGACGAGCGGCTCGAATCCGAGGGCGCGAGGTCGCTCGCGCTCCAGGAGGAGCGCGCCGGGCTCGATGCGCGGGTCGCTCAGCTCGAGGAGCAGCGCGCCGGTCTTTCGAGCGAGCTGGGCGCCTCCCGTGAAGACCTGAGGAGTGCCGAAGCGCGCCTCGAAGAGCTGCGGCAGGAGCGCGACGAGCTGGCCGGGCGCCTGGAGCGGCTCGAGCAGCAGCGATCGGCGCTCGCCGCTGAGCTCGACGCGGTTCGCGACGAACGCGCGGGGCTGACACGCAGGCTCCAAGAGCTCGGAGGCGAGAAGGAGGCGCTCGCGGCGCAGTTGGCGCAGAGCGAGGCGAAGCGCGCGGACCAATCCAGGGAGCGCGCCTCGCTCGCGGCGGCGCTCGCGCTGGCCCGCGACGAGCTGGACGCGCTCGAAGCCCGGCGAGCAGAGCTGGAGGGGGAACGCGACGGCGCGCGCCAACGCCTCGCCGAGCTCGAGCATCTATTGAACGACCGCACGGTCGAGCTGGAGGAGCGGCAAGCTTCGCTCGAAGCGGTCCAGACGCGGGTTCGGGAGCTGGAGGACGAGCAGCGCAAGCTGAAGAGCGAGCTCGGCCGCGCGCGCTCGGAGTTGGGATCCATCACCGAGCAGCTTCGAGAGCTCGCGCAGCGGCACGTCGCGACGGAGAACCGGCTCGCCGAGGCCGAAGGGCAGCGGAGTCAGCTCGACACCCGGCTCCAGTCGAGGACAGAGGAGCTCGAAGCCCTCGCGGCACGCTCTGGCCAGGTTGAAGCCGAGCGTGACGAAGCCGTCGCCTGGAGCCGGGAGCTCGAGGAGGAGCTCTCGAGTATCGGCGCCGGCCTGGTGGAGGCGGTCGAAGAGAACCTCGGCCTGTCCAAGGCGCTCGACGAAGTCGGCCAGAGCCGCGACCAGCTCGCGCAGGGGCTCGACGCGAAGGTCTGCGAGCTCGATGGGCTGGAGGCGCACCTTCGGCTCGTCGAGTCGGAGCGAAGCGAGGCCACCGAGCGGGCTTCTCAGCTCGCCGACGAGCGCCGGCAGCTCGTCGCCGAGCTCGACACCAAGCGCGGCGAAATCGAACGCCTCACCGAATCGGCCCGTGAGCTGAGCGCTCGCCATCAGGACGCCACCTCCCGCGTGGCCGAGCTCAAGGCCGCCCGCGATGGTCTGGCCGCGCAGCTCGCCCGGGCGACCGAGGACTTCGAGGGCCTCGCCAGCCGACTCGAGGCGACCGAGGCCGAGCGCGATGCGGCCCGCGCCCGCGTCGAAGAGCTGTCGCAGGCGCTCGAGACCGCGCGCGCCGAGATCGCGAGCCTGGTCGGGAAACGCGGCGATCTCGCCAGCCGGCTCGAGGCGACCGGGGCCGAGCGCGATGCGGCCCGCACCCGCGTCGAAGAGCTGTCGCAGGCGCTCGGGATCGCGCGCGCCGAAGCCGCGAGCGTGGCGGAGGCCCGCGATGATCTCACGAGCCGTCTCCAGGCGACCGGGGCCGAGCGCGATGCGGCCCGCGCCCGCGTCGAAGAGCTGTCCCAGGCGCTCGAAGCCGCGCGTGCCGAAGCCGCGAGCCTGGCGGAGGCCCGCAGCGATCTCGCGAACCGTCTCCAGGCGACCGGGGCCGAGCGCGATGCGGCCCGCGCCCGCGTCGAAGAGCTGTCTCAGGCGCTCGAAGCCTCGCGCGATGAGCTGGGCAAGCAACGAGCGACCTGCAGCGTTCTCGAAGGCGAGCTGACCGCGACCTCCGCGCACGTCCAGGATCTGGAAGCGGCGCGCGCCGAGCTCGAGTCGAAGCTGGTCCGCGCGGCGACCGAGCTCACCGCGCTCGACGAGCGGACCCGAGCGCTCGAACAGACGGCTCGATTGGCCGAAGAAGAGCGCGCACGGCTCGCCGACGCTCTCGACGCGGCCCGTGCCGAGGTCGACCAATCCCTCGAGCATCGGCAGAGGCTCGAGGGCCGCGTCGCGGAGCTGTCCGACGAGCTGTCTGCCACCCGCGCGCAACGAGCCTCCGCGACCGCGCGGGCTGCCGAGCTGGAGTCGGCGCTCGGCACCCACGCGGACCGCCTCGCTCGGCTCGAAAGGGACCTCGAGGGCTCCGCGGCGCTGCGTTCGGAGGCGCTCGCGGGGCTCGAAGCCAGCGAGCACGCGCGCGCCGCCCTCCAGGCGCAGCTCGACTCGGCCCGCCAAGCGCTCGACGACGAGCGGGCGCGGACGCTCGCTGCGGCACACCAGGCAGCGCAAGCCGCGGGTGAGACCGAGGCGATGCGATCGCGCCTCGCCGCGCTCCAAACCGAGGGGGCACAGGCGTCGGCCCTCCTCGCGCAGGAACGCGCCGCCGCAGGCGAGCTCGCCACCGCACTAGAGAGCGAGAAGGCCGCCCGCGCCCAAGCCGAGTCCAAGCTCGACGAGCTGCGCCAGGCGACCGAATCGCTGCGGCTCGAGCGCGAACAGCAGTCGCTCGCCACGGAATCGGCGCGCGGCTCCCTCGAAGCCCGCGGTCGCGAGCTCGCCGCCGAACGCGAAGCCTCCGCCGCGCTGCGCGCCGAGCTCGAGAGGGCTGCGGACGAGTCGCGCTCCCTGCGCGAAGCGCTCGAGAAGGCCGGGGCCGAAGCGTCCGCCGTGCGCGACGACATGCGGAAGCGCCTCGAGCAGGCCGAGCGCGACTGCGATCTGACGCTCTCGAAGCTCGAGCAGACCGCGCTCTCCCGCGATGAGGCCCAAGCCCGCGCCGAAGCCGCCGAACAGGAGCTGCTCGCCCTGCGGAAGCAGCGCGAAGAGCTCGCGGCGCTTGCCCGCGTCGTCGAGCAACAACGCGACGCGCTGGCTCGAGGCACCGCCGCGGACCCCGGGCCCTCACCCTCGCAGGCCGAGTCGGCAGCCGCCCTCGAGGCGGCCCGGCACCGGGTGGCGGAGCTGGAGCGCGAACGCGGGCAGATCGCGGCGCTCGCCCTCGAGTCGTCCTCGGCGCTCGAGCGCGCCCGCGCCGACCTCGCGAAGGCCAGCGCCGAGCGCGCTCAGGCGACGCTGCAGACACAGGACCTGGAGGCCGCGCTCGCGAGCGCGCGGGCCGATACCGCCACCCTGCGCGAAGAGGCCGAGAGGTTGCGCGCGCTCCTCGGCGACGGAGCGCAAGGCTCGGCCGGAGCGACCGGGGCGCTCACGGCGGTCCTCGCCGAGCTTCCGGAGGCGGTCAGCGCGCCGCCCGATGACCCGAGCGGCGAGCGTCGATGAGACGGGACAGGCCCACGCGCGGGCTGCCGGGTCACTTGTCCTTCGGTCCCTCGTAGGTGAGCTCGCAGCGGAACATGGCGTGGGCCGGATTACGAGGGTCGGGGCCCGACTTGACGAGCCGATAGCCTACCGGGCGGTGCTTGCAGGACTCGACGAGCCCGAAGAGAACCCCTTCCATCGAGCCGTCCACCGAGGCGACGAAGTCGGGCGAGGGATCCGGGATCTCCAAGAAGTCGAAGGAGAACCGCCCGGGCACGTTCTCGACGATCTCGATGCGGCCGAAGTTGATGTAGCCGGTCGCCATCTTTGGCCACAGCGCGAGGATGGTCTTGGGGACCGGATCGAACACGGTGAGGAAGACCCGCGCGGTCGTGCCCAGGTCCTTCATCAGGCAGTACTTCGAGGCCCTCTTCATGATCTCGCGAAGCGAAATGTCCAGAGCCTTGGCCGCCTGGGAGTAGGCGTGGACGCAGGGGTACATGTCGTACCAGGTGGTGCGGTAGACCTGCCCGGTCCAATTCGGATCGACCTCACGCAAGAAGCGATCGTCGGCCCCGGGGCCGACCTGCTCGTCGATGTAGGCGCGAATGTTCTTGATCGCGGTGCCCTCGTGCAGAAGGGAAGGCTTTGCTGCCGAGGCCTCTGGCTCTCTCCATTCAGTCCGTACCAGTCCCGCGCGGACGGCTGGGTGATTCAGGCTCTGCAGGCCGAGCGCTCGCCAGGCTGCCGGGCTTCGTTCCTATTGCCGCTCGAAGGACAGCCGAGCGCACTCGAGACGAGCGCCCGCGACACATCGCCAGGCGCCCCGGCCCTCGCTGCGGGCCCTCACTAACTTGCCGGTAGTCGTCCGCGCCGCTCACCGCGGCTCGCGGGCCCCGCCGCACCGCGGCAAGAGAGGGAGCACACGGATCCGAGGGGCCGTAGATGGACTCCAGGTCTGTCGCGAAACCACCCGAGCTTCGGCGCGCCCCCTCCGCTCACCTCGAGCGAAGTCGAGTGGCCGAGCCTGCGAGGTCGAGGGCTCCTTCGACTCCGCTCCCGCCGCGCGCGCGTCGGCAACCGCGCTCAGGGTGAGCGGAACCGGACGGAGTCGAAGAAGCATTTGGCGACGCCTCTTCGGTCCTCCCGGCGGCGCCGCCTGCTGTTGCGCGCGACCGCCGCCTCGGCGCTGTTCGTCGCCGGGGCGCTGGCCTTGCTGACGGCGGTCGGCCTCGGCTGGTGGCGCCAGGGGGTGCGGCTGGCCGGGTCGCACCTCGCCTTCGAATCCGTCCACCGGGGATGGAGCTTTCCCGCCCGCATCTTCAGCGACCAGGTGCCGCTGACCGAGCCCGCCGAGCGGCTCGTCGAGGAGGCGAAGGCCCGCGGCTACCGCGAGCGCTGTCCGGGTCCTCGCGCGGGCGAGTACTGCGCCAAGACGGGCACGGTCGTGCCGCGGGCCGGCGCTGCGCTCGAGCCGCTCTTGCTCGGATGGATAGTCGGTCCGGACGCGGAGATCCGCGAGCACCTGCCGCTCGAAGAGGCGCCGCGCCACCTCGTCGACGCCATCATCGCCGCCGAGGACCGCGGCTTCCGCGAACACCCCGGGGTCGACTTCGCCGGCCTGATCCGCGCCGCGCTCACCAACGCTCGGCGCGGCGGCTACGCACAGGGCGGCAGCACGCTCTCGATGCAGGTCGTGCGGGCCTTCTCCGGCCGACGCGAGCGCGCCCTGGTGCGCAAGCTGCGCGAGGCGGTCATGGCGCTTGCCGTAGACCGCTCCCTCGGCAAGGACGGCGTGCTGCAGGCCTACCTCGACATCCCGTACCTCGGGCAGCGCGGCGGGCTCTCCATCTGCGGCTTCCAGGCGGCTGCGCGCCATTACTTCGGCAAGGACGCCCGCGAGCTCGACCTGGCCGAGGCCGCCACCCTCGCGGCCATCCTCCCCGCGCCCGGCCGCTTCGCTCCGGATGGCCATCCCCGCGAGGCGAGGCAGCGCCGCGACCGGCTCCTGCTCGCCATGGCCAAGCTGCAGGGCTACGAGGTGAGCGCCGCGCTCAGGCGCCCGGTGAGGACCGTTCCCCCGGCCCCGCTCGAGGAGCGCCATCCGGCCTTCCTGTCGGCCGCACGCGCCTGGCTCTTCGAGCGGCTGCCCGAGCAGCAGATCCATGGCGCCGGGCTCGTCGTCAGCGTCGGCATCGACCTGCGCGCGCAGCGGGTGACCGAAGAGCTCTTCAAGCAGACGACGCGCGAGTTCGACCGGCGGGTGACGCCGAGCCCCCAGCCGCTGCAGTCGGCCGGCGTGCTGCTCGATCTCGAGACCGGCCGGCTCCTCGCGCTCTGGGGCGGTGCCGGGCTCACCGCGACCGGCTTCAACCGCGCGACGCAAGCCTTTCGTCAGGCCGGCAGCGCCTTCAAGCCCCTGGTCTACGCCCTCGCCTTCGGCCAGCCGCCGCTCGAGGACGGCAGCCCGCGGTTTACCGCCTCCTCGCTCGAGCCGAACGCGCCACGGGTCTTCCACACCGAGCAGGGCGACTGGCGGCCGCGCAACGCGGGCTACGAATACACGCCGACCGCCTCGCTCGCCGACGGGCTGATCTGGTCGCGCAACATCGCCACTGCCTCGCTGCTCGAGAGGCTGGGCGGCCCGAGGGCGCTGGTCGACTTTGCCCACACGTTCGGCTTCTCGCTCGAGCGCTTGCCTGCCGAGATGGGCTTGGCGCTCGGGCAGGGCGAGGTGACGGTGCTGCAGATGGCGCAGCTCGCCGCGGCCATCGGCAACGGCGGCTGGCGCGTCGAGGGCACGCCGGTTGTCCAGGTGGTCGACCAGCGCGGGCGCGAGCTGCTCTCGCCGCCCGCGCGCGGGCCGCAGGTGCTCTCGAACAGTGCCGCCGCGCTCACCCGCGAGCTGATGCGCCAGGTGATCGCCGCGGGGACCGGCGGCGCGGCGGCCCGCGGGCTCGACGGCGCGCCCGGGTACCACGGCCCGGCGATCGGCAAGACCGGCACGACCGACGAGGAGCGCGACGTCTGGTTCGTGGGGGCGACTCCGCGCCTCGCCGCCGCGGTCTGGCTCGGCCGCGACGAGCCGGAGAGCCTCGGCCATTCGGCCTCGGAGCTGGCCGCTCCGCTCTGGGGCTGGTGGATGCGCCGGCTCGCCCTGCGCGGGCCAGCAGACGGCTTCGCCGACGAGGTGGAGCTCGCGCACCGCTGGATCTGCGCCTCGACCGGCAGGCTCGCGGGGCCTGCCTGCAGGCCGCTGCGCGCGCCCTTCCTGCCCGGCAGCGAGCCCAAAGCGCGCTGCGGGCTGCCCCATCCCGAGCTTCATGAGGCTGAGGGCGAGGGCCTGGAGGCGCCGGCCCCTGGCCGCGAGCTCGCGCCGATGGATGGAGGCTGAACGGCGAGCACCGACAGCCCGGTCGTCGCCCGGACCCCTCGCGATTCGGTCGCAGGTTGGGTGAGGGGCGCATGGCCATGCGCCCGTCGAGGAACCCGGGAGAGGCGCGGCCGATTCGAGAGTAGCGATGGACGGCGGCCCCCTCCTCGCGACCGCTCGCTGCCGGCAGGACCCTCCCGAGCCCTCTCCGGCCGCGCGGAAGGGCGGGATCGCGCTTGTTCTCTTCGGCCGAAGCCTTGGCGTGCCCCCCAGCCGTGCGACAATCGGCACCGTTCTCCGGAGGAGCTTTGGCGCGCCATCCTCGCGACACCGCGAAGCTGCACGAACCGACCGGGCCGACCCGACCCGAGCGGCCCTGCACGTCGCGCGACGAGACGCTCTCGGCACCCGAGGCGAACGCGGCGAGCGCCAGCGAGCAGACCTCGGCCGCGCTGGCGAGCTACACCTCGGTCGAGGCAACGGGCGCGATGGATCCGCTGCCGCTCGGCTTCCCGTTTGCCGTCGAGGTCGGCGCCGAGCAGCCGGGCCGCTACGAGGAGATCTACGTCGAGGGGCGCGGTGGCCAGGCGCGCGTGCTCAACGTCTTCGACAAGCACCTCGGGCGCAGGGTCGCGCTCAAGGAGATGGTCCAGGACCCCGATTCGCCCCCGGCTCAGGCCGAGGGCCGCTTCCTGCTCGAGGCGCGCGTCGCGGCCCGGCTCGAGCACCCGAACATCGTCCCGGTCCACGAGGCGGGCCGGCGCACCGACGGCCGGCTCTACTACACGATGCGCCTGGTCCACGGCGAGACGCTCTCGAACAAGCTCGGCAACTGCCGCGATTTGAAGGAGCGGCTCACCCTGCTCGGCGCGTTCTGGGACACCTGCAAGGCCATCGCCTACGCCCACAGCCGCGGCGTCATCCACCGCGACCTGAAGCCGGCCAACGTGATGCTCGGGCAGTTCGGCGAGACGGTCCTGCTCGACTGGGGC
>DHSB01000010.1:49362-50343 GCA_002408385.1 Myxococcales bacterium UBA5297 | reverse complement strand
AGACGGTCCTGCTCGACTGGGGCCTCGCCAAGCTGAAGTGCGCGCCCGATTCGGCCCCGTGCGATCCGGACGGAAGCCTGCCTACCGATCCGGATCTGACCGGCGACGGGCTCGCGCTCGGGACCCCGTCCTACATGAGCCCCGAGCAAGCCTGCGGCGAGGCGATAGACGAGCGCACCGACGTCTGGGGCCTGGGGGCGGTGCTCTACAGGCTGCTGACGGGCGAGGCGCCCTATTCGAGCGGGATCAAGGAGGCGCGCATCGCGCGGGCGATGATCGCCGGGGTGCGCGAGGTGCGCTCGCTCTGCCCGGAGGCGCCGCTCGAGCTGGCGGCGATCGCCCACAAGGCGCTGCAGCGCGACAAGAAGGACCGCTACCAGACCGCCAAGGAGCTCGCCGACGAGATCGGCGCCTACATGACCGGCGGGCGCGTCCGGGCCTACGCCTACAGCCCGTGGGAGCTGCTGCGGCGCTTTGCGGCCGAGCACCGCACCGCGGTCCTCGCCTCGCTGGTCGCGCTGCTCGCGGTGGTCGGGGCGCTGGTCGTCGTCTCGGTCGCCCTCGGCCAGCAGACACAGGCGCGCCAGCAGGAGCAGCGCCAGAGGCTCGAGGCCGAGCTCAACCTGGCCGGCGCTTACGCCGAGCGCGCCGACCGCCACCTCGCCGACTACCGCTTCGCCTCGGCCTACGGCTTCGCCGCGATGTCGCTGCGCCACAACCCCGCCCACCCGACGAGCCCCGGATTCCAGCCGGGCTTCGAGGAGGGCTTCCCGCGCAGCCGCCTGCTGCGGGTGCGCGCCGCCTCGACCGCGCTGCAGGCGCGCCACCACTTCAGCTTCGAGCCCCTGCGCCTGCTGCGGGTCGAGGAGGCGCTGGGCACCCTGGAGTTCTCGCCCGACGGGCAGGCGCTGGCCGCCGGGGCCTACGACGGCGCGGGCCGGGTCTGGAACGTGCGCACCGGCGAGCCGCTGATGCGGCTCG
>DHSB01000010.1:49026-49219 GCA_002408385.1 Myxococcales bacterium UBA5297 | reverse complement strand
GAGCCGCTGATGCGGCTCGAAGGCGACGGGCTGACCACCTACGCGGTCGTCTACTCGCCGGACGGCAAGCTGCTCGCGACCTCGGGCAAGAGCGGAGACATCCTGCTGTGGAGCGCGGCCGACGGCGCCCGAATAGCCGAGCTGAGCGGGCACGATGGCCTGGTGCGCGGCCTCGCCTTCTCGCCCGACGGCA
>DHSB01000010.1:43888-48890 GCA_002408385.1 Myxococcales bacterium UBA5297 | reverse complement strand
CTTCTCGCCCGACGGCACGCTGCTCGCCTCGGCCGGCGCCGACCGCACCCTCCGGATCTGGGACCTGGCCAAGCGCGAGGAGCGCGCCCTGCTGCGCGGCCACGCGGCCGAGGTGCGCGCGGTGGTCTTCAGCCGCGACGGCGCGCGGCTGTTCAGCGGCGGCATCGATCGCGGCCTGCGGGTCTGGGATCTGGCGGCGGGGCAGGGCTCGACGCTCGCGCGCCTGCCCTTCTCCATCCGCGACCTGGCCCTCTCGCCCGACGGGGCGCGCATCGCCATCGCCTGCGACGAGCCCACGGTCAACGTCCTCGACGCGCGCACCGGCGAGCCGGACCTGATCCTCGGCGGCAACGCGAGCTTCGTGCGCCAGGTGGCCTGGTCGCCCGACGGCGCGATGCTCGCGAGCGCCGGGCTCGACCGCTCGGTGAGAGTCTGGAACTCGCTCAGCGGCGAGCCGATTGCGACGCTCGAGGAGCACCAGGCCATCGCCTCCGGCGTCGCCTTCTCGCCCGACGGCAGCACGCTCGCCTCGGCCGGCTTCGACGGCAGCGTGCGCACCTGGACCATCCGGCCAAGCCCGCTGCTCGGGCTCGCCTCCGGGGGCGCGCCGCTGCTCGAGGTCGCCTTCTCACCCGACGGCCGCCGGCTGGCGACCTCGAGCCGCGACGGCAGCCTGCGGGTCTGGGACCTGGAGACCAAGCGCGAGCTGCACGTCTTTCGCGGCGAGCTGAAGATGGACGTGGAGGTGAGCTTCGGCGGCGACGGGAGGCTGCTGGCGGGCGCCGGCGGGGTGGTCGAGGTCTGGGACGTGGAGAGCGGCAAGCTCGTCCGCCGGCTGCCGCTCGAGCTGGGCAGCTCGGCGCGTATTTCGCCGGACGGCCGCCTGATAGCCACCGGCGAGGACACCGGCCGGGTGACGCTGTGGGAGCTGGCGACCGGCGAGCGGCTGCAGGTCTTCGAAGAGCACACCGCGACGGTGTTCGACCTCGAGTTCTCGCCGGACGGCCGCACCCTGGCGAGCGCGGGCAAGGACGGCCAGGTGCGGCTGTGGGACGTCAAGACCGGCAAGCCGCGTGGCGCGCTCCAGGGGCGCGGCTGGCTCAGCTCCCTCGACTTCGCGCCCGACGGGCGCCTCGCCTCGGCGGGCAAAGAGGGCCAGGTCATCGTCTGGGACCCGGCGACCGGAGAGCGGCTGCTCGAGCTCGAGCACGGCCAATGGACCTCGGTGCGCTTCGTCGGCGACGGGCCCTACCTCGCCACCGCCTGCGACGATCAGTACGTGCGCTTCTGGGACTCGCGCAGCGGCGAGCTGCTGCTCATCACGCGCACCCCGCGCGAGCTGATGAGCATGGACGTCGATCCCCAGGGGCGGCGCTTCGCCATCAACCAGGGCCACGGGTTCGCGGTCTATCCGATCGATCTCACGGCGCTCCAGGTCGATCCCCTGGAGATGCTCGAGGAGGCGCGCGGCCGCGGGTTCGCGGTATCGGACGACGCGGCCGGAGCCGAGGCCCCGCTGCGCGCCGAGGAGTAGGGGGCGGGCGGCTTCATCGGTCGCCTCACTGAAGAGTCGCAGATGGACAGGCATCGACCCGCCGCAGCGTGCCTCCGTGCCGGAAGAGCGCTCGGCGCCGCTCTCCTCACCCTGGCGTCGGCGGCCTGCGCGACCGGCTCGACGGCGGCGCGCGAGGCCGACCCGCGCGATCCGGTCCTCGGCTACTGGCAGTTCGTGGAGGCCGGCGAAGACGCAGCGCGCGGACCGGAGGCCTTTCCGCAGCCCGGCTCCTCGCTGCTCGTCGAGCCCGACTCCTTCGCGCCGCACATGGCCGGCGGGCTCTGGGCGCGGATGGAGATCCGCTGGCTCGAGATCGCGCCGCCGCGCTTCACCGGCGCCTACGCCGGTCACTCGGGAGGATTCGAGCTGGTCCGCGACGGCCCTCGGCTGGTCGTGACCGAAGACGGCAGGCGGCTCGGGGTCGCCGAGCGACCGAGCCCGCGCGAGGAGCGGGTGCTGGCCGAGCGCTACGCCGCGTTGCCGACGCTCGAGCAGATGCGCGCCAAGGCCCGCGCCTGCTTCGCGGCCTACCTGCAACTGCACCCGGAGGAGACCGAGTTTTCCAAGCTCGACCCCGACCAGATCCACTCGACGGCGAGCCTGCAGGGCCCGCTCGAGATCGTCCAGGCGAACCTGCTGCGCCGCTGCGAGGAGGTTCCGCCGGACTGTCGGATCGAGCCGATGCTGCCCGCGGGCCGGGCGCGGCTCGAGGCGCTCGAGAGCGCGTGTGCTGACGGGCGCGCGCTGACGAGGTGACGCGGGCACCTGCCCACCTTCTTGCGATCATGGGCGTCGCCCTCCCCGCTCCTGGGCAACGGACTTCCAGGCCTGGCCGCGCGGTTCCGAGCTCTCGCAAGCGCCGCGAACAGCTCTGGCTCCTCGCCGCCGGAGCGGGGCTCGAGACGCTCCGCACCCGGGAAGCGCGACGGCGCCGCAGCGCGCCTTCCAGGCCGATGCCGGCGGGGCTGCCCTCGAGGCAGAGATATGCTGACGGTGAGCCGAACCAAAGCAGGCCGCTAGATCGCAGAGCTCCCAACGAGCCCGGAGGCCAGGCATGAGACTCGAGACAGTGGCGAAGCCCCCGATCCTGATCGCCGTCGGAGCGCTGGCAATCGGGGTGGCGCTGACGCTGCTCTTCTACTTCGAGAACTCCAAGGTCCTCAAAGAAGCGGTGCAGATTGCGGCGACCCACCCGGTGGTCGTCGAGGCGCTCGGGACGCCGATCGAACGGTCGGGCCTCCTCGGCAAGCGTTGGCGTTCGACCGAGCGGCTCATCGGCAAGCGATACGACCGCGATGTCCCCATCGCCGGTCCCAAGGGCAAGGGCGTGCTGCGGATCACGGTCACCTATCAGACCGTCTCGCGGAACGGTCGCAGCTCGAGAACGCGCTACAAGAACGAAGAGCTGGTCGGGCTGCGCTTCCAGGCCGCCGGGACCGACCACTGGCAGGACCTTCTGGCCGACGAGCGGCCGTCGTGGGCGACGGAGACCGACCCGGCTCGAGGCCGGGCAGCGGCAGACGAGACCCCGCCGCCGCCACCGCCCCCCGGCGGCTGGGTGCCACTGAAGCCCCCGCCGGACGGAACTCCGGAGAAGGGGCCGCCGGTCAAGCCCGCCGAACCGGCTCCGCAGTTGAAGAATTGGTAGGCAGGCGGGCGCCTCTGCAGGTCTCCTGGTCGCTCAGCAGGGGTCGGGAAAACTCCTCGAGCTCGCTCGCGCGCGGTGGTTCCACGGCAATCGGCCGTTCGTTCATGGCTCACAGCCGACCAAGGGGCCGGCAACAGGCTCGGGCATGACCCCGCTCACCTCTCGGGGTGCCGGCCGCGTCGCTTCGTGCGCCGCGCGCGCTCGCCACGGGCAGACCCCGACGCCGAGGGCGACTGCCCACCAGGAGGCGAGCCGGAAGCACGAAGCGCGGCCGTGACCGCCGCAGGCTGCGCCGGCTCCTCGTTCCCCGAACCTCGGATGCCTGCGCTTTCTAAAGCTGCGAGCGCGTCTTCGGCCGCGGCCACCGGATCGAGGGGCGCCGGGAGCACAAGGCCGGCCGCGGGCAGCTCGCTCTCGGCCTGAAGAGGTGTCGAAGAATCCTTCGAGCGAAGCCCATTCACGACAGGCTCGGGGTGACCGGGGAATCGGCCGCCTTGCGGCGCGACCGGCGAGCGCGGCGCAGCAGCTCCTTGTTGAAGCGGGCGGCGACGAGGGGGGCGTCGTCGAAGGCGATTCGGGCGATGCAGTGGAGCCTCTCGATGAGGCCAAGCAGCCGGCCCTTGGCCTCGTAGAGCCGGAAGGTGTCGCTGGGCGCGGCGGAGACGGCCACCTCTTGGACCGAGTCGATGCGCAACAAGGCAGCTCTGCGCTCGTCGAGCAGCTTCAACGCCGACTCGCCCTTGAAGTAGGGGCTGAGCCGGGCATCGAGCGTGACCACAAGGCCTCGGATGCGGTCGAGATAGAGGGCCACCCGCGGGGTGGAGCGACCGAGGCGGCCGGTGTTGAACGCCTCGGGCAGGAACGGCAGCCCCTCGACACCCTCCATGGCGAGCGGCACCGCGAGTCGCAACCGGCGCACGAAGGCCTTGGCCTCCTTGGTCGCCCGCTGGGCCCTCTTCGTCGCCATCCCCTTCTCGGCGCGCGTGGTCGACTGGATTGATTGAAGGGACTCGACCTGGTCGATCGCCTCGCGCAGCCGAGTGATGTGCTCCTCGGTGAGGCCGTTGGCGAGAAGCTGCGGTCGATACTCGTCGATTCTCTCGAGCGAGACCCTGCCGAGCGTGAGCAACGGGTAGGTCGGGGCGTGGGCGCCCTTGTCGAAAAGACGCTTCCGCTCGTCGGACATCAGCACCCTCCCCGGGCAATCGTGAATGCCATCGCCAGATGAGGCGACCGTACACTCCAACGTACGGGCTGCGCAGTGCCCTCTTGGGGGGTGTCATCGAGCCCCGCGAGGCGTGCGGCGGTCCTCCGAAGACGGGGCCGGGCCGGTCCGTGGATCGGGCAGGCGGCTGCGCGGGGGCGGCCTGCTCATCCGTGAGCCTGGCGCCGCACTCCCGGCAGGCTGGTGCACCCCGCCCGCGGGGTCGGCCTGCGGGTCGCGCGATGTGGCGACGGTGGTCGCGCGGAGCCGGCGCGCGGGGCGCGCGACGCGGCGACGCCGGATGCGCGGGGCCGGCGCGCTGGCCCCCCGACGCCGGCTCGATGGTCTCGCGAGAGCCGGAGCTGAGGTCCCGTGAGAGAAGCGCGGTCGTCCCGTAAGACGAGCGCACCCGTCCCGCGGGGCTGTCTCCTCTCCATACCGGCACCACGGCGAGGATGAGCCGGACCATCGGCCACCGAATGATGACCAGACCCGGGGCGAGCCCTGCCCGCGGCCATCGAAGGACCAGGCGCGAGCACCCGCTCCGCGGCGACCCATCGAGACAGCCTCCCCGCGCGTGCCTCGACTCCGAGGC
>DHSB01000010.1:40717-43775 GCA_002408385.1 Myxococcales bacterium UBA5297 | reverse complement strand
CCCCCCCCCCCCCGCCCCCGGGCCCCCCCGCTGGTCGCCTCTGCGCCCGGCACGACCGGCGCCCAACCCCAAGTCGCTCGAAGAGACTCACACGAAGTCTGGAGCGCCGCGGTGAGCGGCGCGCCCAAATCCGGCTGAGCGAACTTCGCGACCTCCTCGAGGCGGGCCTATCCTTCTTGAAACCCTCGGAACAAGGAGGTTTCGTGAACCGCTCATCTCTTGCCCGCGCGGTCGCCCTCTGGGGCGCGCTTCCCGTCCTCGTCTGCTGTGGCGCGCCGCCGCCGTTGTCCTCGACCGACCCCGAACCCGGAACGCTCGAGCAGGCGCTCACCTTTCCCAGCGGCTCGACGATGACGGTGCACTCGCGCCGCGTGGTCTACAAGGACGGCTCCGGCGGCTACCACCCGGCGACCGGGCTCGAGCAGTTCCGCGCCGCCGGCGCGCCCGACGCGGACCTCTACCCCATCCGCATCGCCGAGGTGGACACGCCCGCCACCCGCGAGGCGCTCGTCTTCGTCTCGGCGGGCCAGAAGGTCTCGAGCAGCAGCGGACACGAGAACGGGCTGACCGGGCAGGTCGCCGACTGGGAATCGAGCTGCGACGAGGTCTCCTGCCCGAACGTCAGCCTCGACGGCCGCTCGCTCACGATGAAGCTGCGCGCGCAGGGCTGGTTCCCGCCGGCGACGACCTGGATGGCGGTCGCCAACGACAGCAACTTCGACCACCTTTTCGACCCCGCCAAGAAGCAGCAGATCCTCGACGGCTTCGTGCACTGGCTCGAGGACCAGGTGCGCCCGGAGACCCGCGCCATCTACCTGGCCGGCAGCTCGCGCGGCGGCTGCCTGGTGATGCGCATCGCCCAGGCGCTGCGCGCGAACACCGCGCTCGACGGGGTCGCGGTCTACGTCTCCTCGTTCGACGGCATCTGCAAGCACAGCCAGAGCGAGCTGGGGACCTTCGGGACCAAGATCAACAACCCGGTGCGCCCCTGGGGCACCTTCTATGGCGGCTGGGCGACTGATTTGACCGCGCAGTATCCGCGCCGCGCCTTGCTGCACGTCTACCAGGTCGTCGGCGGCCAGGAGGTCGCGCCCGCCACCGGAATCCGGGCCTTCTCGGCCTACTCCGGCTCGCCGCCCAAGACCGGCAGCAACCTCGACTGGGGTTGGTACAAGCAGACCTGGGTGCGCTGGAAGCACAAGGAGATCGGCAACCCGTATACCGAGCCGAGCGCCGCGAACCGGGCCCAGGCGACCGCCGAGACCATCGACGCGCAGCTCACCTGGCTCGGTGGCCTGCTCTAGCGTCGCCGCCTGGAGGGCTGCGTCCCCGTCGGCTCGGCCGGAGCGCATCGCGCACGCGCCCCGACCAACCTGCGGCCTTACGCCGCCGCGCGGCTCGCGATCAGCTCGGCGAGCGACTCCTTCCGGTCGAGCGCTTGGATCAGGGCGGGGACGACCTCGTAGAGGTCGCCGACGATCGCGTAGTCGGCCACCGAGAAGATGGGCGCGTCGGGGTTCTTGTTGATGGCGACGATGAGGTCGGAGGACGACATGCCGGCCAGGTGCTGGATGGCCCCGGAGATGCCGCAGGCGATGTAGAGGCGCGGCTTGACCGTCTTGCCGGTCTGCCCGACCTGCCGCTCGTGCCCTATCCACCCCGCGTCCACGCAGGCGCGCGAGGAGCCGACGGTCGCGCCGAGCTTGTCGGCGAGCCGCTGCAGCAGCTCGAAGCCCTCGGGCTTGCCGAGCCCGCGGCCGCCGGAGACGATGATCTCCGCCTCCTCGATGGCGCAGCAAGGCCGCGCCGAGCGCACCACCTCGAGCACCCGGGTGCGCAGGTCGCCCGCGCCCACCGCGGCGTCGAAGCGGACGATCTCGCCCGCGCGGCCCGGCTTGGCCTCGGCCTTCTTCATCACCCCCGGGCGCACCGTCGCCATCTGCGGACGGTTGTTGGGGGTGACGATGGTCGCCATCACGTTGCCGCCGAATGCCGGGCGGGTCTGCAGCAGCTTGCGGTCGGCCGGGTCGATCTCGAGCTTGGTGCAGTCGGCGGTCAGCCCGGTGTCCACGCGCGCGGCGAGGCGCGGCGCGAGGTCGCGGCCGATGTGCGTCGCCCCGAAGAGCAAGATCTCCGGCTTGTGGGCCCGCACCAGCGCGTCGAGCGCCTTGGTGTGGCCGTCGGTGGTGTACCCCGCCAGCGCCGGGCTCTCGCAGAGGAAGACCCGGTCGGCGCCCAGCTCGATGGCCTCGCGCGCGAGCGGCTCGATCCCCTCGCCGAGGAGCACCCCGGACAGCTCGACGCCCAGCGCGTCGGCGAGCCTGCGCCCCTCGCCGAGCAACTCGACCGCCACCGGCTGCACCACCCCGGCGCGTTGCTCGACGTAGACCCAGACCCCGCGGTACTCGCTCAGGTCGGCCTTCGCCTTGCGCCGGGCGCCGTGGACGATGGCCCCGAACTTCTTGCACGACTCGAAGCAGGACCCGCAGGCGGTGCACTTCTCGTTGATCGAGGCCTTGCGCGCCCCCTTGTCGAGGTCGATGGCGTCGAACGGGCAGGCCTTCGCGCACAGCCCGCAGCCGACGCACTTGTCCTGGAGAATCACCACTGCGGCCATGGTCTCGTCTCCTCGTCAGATCACGTGTCGGTGGGCCAGGCTGCCGACGAGCGCCTCGGCCATCTCGGCGGCCGTGCCGCTCAGGCGCACCGCCTGTCCCTTGGGCTCGGGGGTAAAGGAGCGCTGCACCTGCGTCAGCGAGGCCTCGAGCCCGACCTGGTCCGGGCTCACGCCGAGGTCCTTGAGCCCCCAGACGGCCACCGTCTTCTCGCCGAAGGCGTCGTAGATCCCGCCGACGGACATGTAGCGCGGCTCGTTGAGCTCCTTGATGGCGGTCAGCAGGCAGGGCAGCCCGACCTCGATCACCTCGTGCCCGTCCTCGAGCTGGCGCTCGACGGTGAGCTTGCCGTCGCGCCGCTCGATCCGTTGCACGTAGGTCACTTGCGGGATCCCGAGCCGCTCGGCGAGCTGCGGGCCGACCTGCGCGGTGTCGCCGTCGAT
>DHSB01000010.1:27511-40602 GCA_002408385.1 Myxococcales bacterium UBA5297 | reverse complement strand
CTGCGCGGTGTCGCCGTCGATGGCCTGCCGGCCGGCGAAGACGAGGTCGTAGTCGCCGATCTTGCGCAGCGCCGCAGCCAGCGTGTTCGAGGTCGCCCAGGTGTCGGCGCCGGCGAAGGCGCGGTCGCTGAGGAGGATGGCCTCGTCGGCGCCCATCGCCAGGCACTCGCGCAGCGCCTCTTCGGCCTGCGGCGGGCCCATGCTCAGCACGACGATCCGCGCCGCCGGGTCGGCGTCCTTGAAGCGGAGCGCGGCCTCGAGCGCGTGCTTGTCGTCGGGGTTGAGGATGCTTGGCACCCCCTCGCGCACCAGCGTCCCTTTGACGGGATCGATGCGCACCTCGTTGGTGTCGGGGACCTGCTTGACGCAGACGATGATCTTCATCGGGAGCCTCACTTGAGCAGCGCCGCCGAGACGACCATGCGCTGGACCTCGGAGGTGCCCTCGTAGATCTCGGTGATCTTCGCGTCGCGCATCATCCGCTCGACCGGATAGTCGGAGGTGTAGCCGTAGCCGCCGTGGAGTTGGACGGCGCGCTCGGTGACCCAGGTCGCGGTCTCGGAGGCGAACAGCTTGGCCATCGCCGCCTCCTTGCCGTAGGGCCGGCCCGAGGCCTTGCACCAGGCGGCGTGGTAGACGAGGTGCCGGGAGGCCTGCACCCGCGTCTCCATGTCGGCCATCATGAACTGCAGCGCCTGCTGCTTGGCGATGGGCTTGCCGAACTGCTCGCGCTGCCGGGTGTACTTGACGCTCTCGTCGAGCGCGCCCTGGGCGATGCCGAGCGCCTGGGCGGCGATGCCGATGCGCCCGCCGTCGAGGGTGGTCATGGCGATCTTGAAGCCCTCGCCCTGCTTGCCGAGCAGGGCGTCCTTGGGCAGGCGCAGGCCGTCGAAGACCAGCTCGGCGGTGCTCGAGCCGCGGATGCCCATCTTCGACTCGACCTTGCCGATGGCGAACCCGGGCGCGGGCCGCTCGACCACGAAGGCCGAGATGCCGCGGGTGCCCTTGGCCCGGTCGGTCATCGCGAAGACGACGTAGGTGTCGGCCTCGCCGCCGTTGGTGATGAAGATCTTGGTGCCGGTGAGCACCCACTCGCCGCCGTCGAGCACGGCGCAGGTCTGCTGGCCGGCCGCGTCGGTGCCCGCGTTCGGCTCGGTGAGGGCGAAGGCGCCGAGCTTGCGGCCGTCGGCGAGCGGGCGCAGGTAGCGCTCCTTCTGCTCCTCGGTGCCGAACCTGAGCAGCGGCCAGAGCGCGAGCGAGTTGTGCGCCGAGACGATGACCCCGGTCGCCGCGCAGACCCGCGAGAGCTCCTCGACCGCGATCGCGTAGGCGATCTCGTCGGCGCCCGCGCCGCCGTAGCTCTTCGGGACGATCATTCCGGTGAACCCGTAGCGCTTCAGTTGGGCGACGGTCTCGGCCGGGAAGCGATGCTGCGCGTCCACCTCGGCGGCGAGCGGCTTGACCTCTCGCTCGGCGAAGGCTCGCACCAGCTTGCGGACGAGCTCCTGCTCTTTGCTGACCTGGAAGTCCACCGACTGCCTCCTTGCGGAGAAAGGGGTCGAGACCGACGCGGCTCAGACGAGGCGAAGAGACGCTGAAGATCCGTCGAGAGAGCCTTCTTCGACTGTCAGTTTGGTTCCGCTCACTCGGAGCGTAGCTCCCGAGGCGCGAGCGTCGGGAGCGGAGTCGAAGGGCCCCTCGACTTGCGGCCTCGCAGGCTCGGCCTACGCTCGGGGCGAGCGGAAGGCGGGCCGAATTTGAGATTTCCCGACGACTCTTGGGCGGAAGGGACGATGCCGGGGTTCGGGCGGGACGCGTCGCATGATGGGGTCTCTCGGATGAAGAGGAAGTCCGCCAGCTTCTGGCGGCACTTCCAGGCTGCGAACGGGCAGGCGAGCTTCACTTCGCGTGAAATCCGGCGGAGGGCCCGGCCCGAGGTGCGGGGGTGATTGTGCACCAACAAACGAATCACTGGCAAGTCAATCGTGAGCGCGCTCGGGATGAGCGTTGCTGGAGGCGGCCCGGCTTGGCCGCCTTCGCGAAGCCCCGGCGCTAGAGCGTGCGACGCCTCGCCCGAGAGAGGTCTGGCCGGGCCGCCGGCCCCCTTCGCCGCAACCGCGGTGTTGCTCGCCGCAGGGTTCCTCGCGCGCGGGGTCCTGGTGCCCCGCGGGCTGACCGCGGTGAGCGACTCCACCCGCCGGGCGCTCGGCTTCGGCCTCTGGGGTCAGCGGCGCGTTGCGGGACCCGGCCTCTTGCGCTCGGCGAACCCGCTGTTGCGGCCCGCGGCATCTCGGTGCCTCGACCAGCCGACCCGCGCGCTTCTTGTTGGTCGAGCCGGCTCGAGGCTCCCAGAGAAAGGGACGAACGTCCGCCGGAGACAGCGAGAACGGCAGCGCCGCTGCACCGCCTACGGGCAGCTCGCCAGGTCCACAATTCTCACGCGGTCCGAGTTGCGGGACATCGCCAGAAAGCGCCCGTCGTCGCTGCAGGCGAACCTGTCGACCCGGGCTCCCGACTCCGAGCGGCAGCGTGCGCACCGACTGCATCCTGCCGGAGCGAGAGGACCCGCGGCAGGTCGAGCTGCGACGGCGCGGTGTACTGCTGGGTCACGAAGGCGCTTCCATCCGGCAGGAGCGCAAGAGGTGCGAGAGCGCCGCGGTACGGACTGCGGAACGGTTCGGCGTTGAGCAGGTTGCCGCTGCCCGTGTCGAAGAAATCGACGCCAAGCGCCTAGCTCTCCAGCCCGAAGATCCGGTGCGCCGAGCACCACTGAAGATCCGCCGAGAAATCCTTCTTTCGCGACTCGTTTCGGTTCCGCCCACCCTGAGCCCCACGCGCCTGCTAGCGGCGGAGCGGAGTCGAAGGGCCCGACTTCGGCCGCGCAGGCTCGGCCTGCGCTCCTGCCTGACAGCCACCGGTGGTCCGCGAGGTTGAGCACGCAGGCCCGGCGCGTCGCTCCCGCGGGGCGCCGGCTCGATGGCCTCTGGAACGTGGGGCCGCGCAGTCGCGAGCAAAGCGCCGTCGTGCCGGTCGTCCTGGCGCCTCAGGGTCCGCAGCCCCGGCGTGCCTCATTGGTTCCGGCGCGGCCCGGTTGGACAAAGGGGGGAACTCCGTCTGATTCACTCGGCCGCAGGGCGCGGCACCGGGTGCGTGCCTGCCCTGTGTCGAGGCCGGTTGCAGGCTGGGCGACTGCTGCAACCCCGCTCGCGCTTGATGCGCCCGGCCTCCGGTACCAAGTTCGCTCCCGCTGCCAGTCTGGACCGAGCCGGCACCCGCCGGCATGGAGGGCGGCGCGTTGCCTGGGGGAGAGGCCATGGTCGATTACACGTTGAAAAACATCGAGCGCTGCCAGTGCGGCAAGTGCCCCGTGTATTTGTCGAGCAATTGCGCCAAGGCGAAGAACGCAACCATCGATTGGAGCTCCGGCGAGCTTCCACCGGCCAAGGCCATCGAGGGGATCTACTGCGCCGGCGCCGTCGGCAAGTCCAGGTGCGACGACCTCGACAAAACCAAGCGGTGTGCGTGTCCGACCTGCCCGGTCTGGGAGGACTACGCTCTCCAGGGCACGTACTTCTGCATCGGCGGCGCTGCCGAGTAACGCGGTGCGCGAAAGCGCTCCGCTGCAAGGGCCATCGTCTTGCGCGGCCGGGCCGCTCGCCTTCGGCCCCTCTCGTCCCTCGGGAGGCGGTCAGGGCGAGCGGCATCGAACCGAGGCAGAAGGAGGCTGTTCGCGACGCCTCCTCAAGGGGTGTCGAGAACCCTCCTCGGGCCCGGCCTGGCCCCTCGCCGGTCACTTCGAGCGAAGTCGAGAGGCCCGTTCGTCGGGCGAGCCTGCGAGCGCCGCCAAATCGAGGGACCGTTCGACTCCGCTCAGGTGAGGGGAACCTGGCGGAGTCGAAGAGGGATTTCTCGACGCACCTTCAGCCCAGGAACACCTCGACCCGATGGTCCGCGCGGTCGTCGGAGAGCCGGACGGTCATCGACGGCTGCTCGACTCCGTCGCAGACCACCCGGGTGACCTCCTTGGCCCCGCGGTTGTGCACGGTGATGTGGTGGAAGGTCTGGCGGTAGCGGTAGTGGATCTTGAAGGACTTCCATCCCTCGGGGATTCGCGGCTGCAGGCTGAGCCGGTCGGCCTGACGCCTCAGGCCGAGCAGCGACTCGATAAGCAGCCGGTAGACCCAGGCGGCCGAGCCGGTGTACCAGGTCCAGCCGCCGCGCCCGGGGAAGTCGGGGTTGGCGTAGACGTCGGCGGCCATCACGTACGGCTCGACTTGATAGCGGGCGACTGCCTTGGGGCTGGAGCCCTTGAGCACCGGGTTGATGAGCGAGAAGAGCTCCCAGGCTCTGGCCGCCTCGCCCACCTCGGCAAAGGCCATCACCGTCCAGGCCGCCGCGTGGGTGTATTGGCCGCCGTTCTCGCGCACTCCGGGCGGATAGCCCTTGATGTAGCCCGGCTCCAGCTCCGAGGTGGCGAAGGGGGGATCGAAGAGCTGGATCAGCCCCAGGTCGCGGCGCACCAGCCGCGCCTCGAGCGCCTCGAGCGCCATCCGCACTCGGTAGGGCTCTCCCGCCCGGGAGAGGACCGCCCAGCTCTGGGGCAGGGCGTCGATCTGGCATTCGGGATTGCTCGCCGAGCCCAAGGGCGAGCCGTCATCGAAGAAGGCGCGCCGGTACCAGGCCCCGTCCCAGCCGTGGTGCTCGATGTTCAGGCGCAGGCGCCCGGCCTCGTTCTCATAGCGCTCGACCAGCTCGAGATCGCCCTTCAGCTTGGCGATCTCCTTGAAGCGCCGCAGCACGTCGTAGAGGAAGAACGCGAGCCAGACGCTCTCGCCCCGGCCCCCTATCCCCACCAGGTTCATCCCGTCGTTCCAGTCGCCGCTGCCCATCAGCGGCAACCCGTGCTCGCCGAGCCGCAGCGCGCGCTCTATCGCTCGCCGGCAATGCTCGTAGAGGGTCGCCGAGGCCTCCGAGCGCACCGGCAGGTCGTAGTAGCTCTCCTCTTCCGGCTGGAGCGGCCGGCCCTCGAGGAAGGGGACCTGCTCGTCGAGCACCCCGGTGTCTCCGGTGAGGCGCAGGTAGTGGCTCAGCGCGTAGGGCAGCCACAGCAGGTCGTCGGTGATGCGGGTGCGCACCCCGCGGCCGGCGGGCGGATGCCACCAGTGCTGCACGTCGCCCTCGGGGAACTGCCGCCCCGCGCAGCGCAAAAGCTGCTCGCGCAGGACCCGCGGCTCGGCGTGGACCAGGGCCATCGCGTCCTGGAGCTGGTCGCGAAAGCCGTAGGCTCCGCCGGACTGGTAGAAGCCACTGCGTCCCCACAGCCGGCTGGAGAGCACCTGGTAGATGAGCCAGCCGTTGGCCAACACATCGACCGAGGGCTCGGGGGTCTCCACGTGCACCGCCCCGAGCACCCGGTTCCAGTGCTCCCAGACCGCCTCCAGCGCCTTGTGCGCCGCGCCGGTTCCCCGGAAGCGCTCGACCAGGCTGCGCGCGTGCTCGGTGTCCCGGCCGATGCCGTAGACGAAGGCCACCTCGCGCTCCTGGCCCGGCTCGAGCGCGACGACCGCCTGCATCGTCGCGCAGGGGTCGAGCCCCCCGCCTACTCGTCCTGACAGCCCCTCGGCGAACATGGCCGCCGGGGCTGCCGGCGAGCCGTTGCGCCCCAACAGCTCGGTGCGGTCGGCGGTGAACGTGCGCTGCGGCTCGCTCACCTCCAAGAAGGCGACTCGCCCGGGGAAGTCCGCGTTGAACGGGTTACGGGCGAACAGCGCCCCGGAGCGGGGATCGACCTCGGTCACCACGTGCATGGAGTGGCGCAGCCGCGTGTCCCCGAGCACCAGGCTCAGCGCCCCGGTGACCGACAGCTTGCGCGCGGCTTCGGAGCGATTGCGCAGCTTGAAGACCATCAGCTTGACCGGCGCGTCGATCGCCACGTAGGCCCAGGCCTCGGAGGCTATCCCCGCCTCGAGGTGCTCGAAGACGCTGTAGCCGAAGCCGTGGCGGGTGGTGTAGCTGCCCGAGCCGGGCGCCGGCTGGGGCAAGGGGGACCAGAAGTGGCCGGTCTCCTCGTCGCGCAGGTAGAAGACCTCCCCGCTGTCCGCGGAGACCGGGTCGTTCTCCCACGGGGTCAGGCGCATCTCGTGGGCGTTCTCGGCCCAGGTGTAGGCCCCGCCGCTCTCGGTGATCACCGTCCCGAACTCGGGGTTGGCGAGCACGTTGGACCAGGGGGCCGGGGTGCGGGCGTCGGGGCCGGTGGTGACGATGTATTCCTTGCCGTCCCGGGTAAAGCCGCCCAGCCCGTTGAAGAAGAGCAGGTCCTGGCGTGGCCGCTCGCGCCGCGGCGCCTCGGGGCGTCGGGCGCGGGTCGGCACCAGCCGGGCAACGGCCGGCTCGCTGCGCTTGCGCCGCTCGACTTGTTCGGCCAGCGTCCCGGCGGTGTCGCTGAGGACGACCCGGGCCGTCGCCTGCATCAGCAGCTTGTCCTCGTCGGCGATCTGCTCGGCGCGGCGCACGTAGACCCCGCCCGGCCGGTCGAGCCAGTGGGCGTCGTGCCCGGCGGTGATCAAGGCGAGGATCTTGTCCTGCAGCTCCTCGCGGTAGCCCGACTGGTCCTCGTTCCAGATCACCAGGTCGATAGCCAGACCCTTGGTGCGCCAATAGGCCTGCATCTTGAGCAGCTCGCGCACCAGCCCAATCCTCGAGGGGTCCCCGACCCGCAAGAGCACGATCGGCAGGTCCCCGGAGATCCCATAGCCCCAGAGCCCGGACTGGCCGCGGCGGTTGCGGGCGATGATCGCCCCGCTCGCTCGCCGCAGCGGGCTGGCGAAGAGCACCGAGCCGGCCAACCGGCCGAAGAGCTGGGCTTCGGCCTCGGTCGCCCCGAGCTGGCGCAGCAGCACCTGGCTGTGCGTCCAGGCCAGCTCGAAGACCCGGTCGGCCAAGCGCCGGTCATGGTAGCGCTCGATGAGCGCCAGCGCCGCCTCTCGGGTGTCGGCGGCCCCGGTCACCATGTCGATCTCCACGGTGGCGTGGGGCTCGACCGCCACCACCCGGCGCAAGGAGACGATGGGATCGAGCACCGCCCCGGCCGCCCCGCCCAGCTCCGGCTCGCGCAGGGCCGCAGGGCTGGCCAAGCTGCCGCCGCGGCCAACGAAGGCGCGCCGGTCGGTCTCGAACGACGAGCGGCCCGCCTCCTCGCCGTGCACGTTCATCAGGTGGAGCATCCAGGGCGGGCGCTCTTCAGAGGAGCGTGCCCGGCGGGTGCAAAGCAGCGCCCGCCGCGGGGCGAAGTGCTCGGTCTGTACGAAGAGGTTGCTGAAGGCCGGGTGGGCCAGGTCGGCCGCGGCAGGGGCGAGGACCACCTCGGCATAGCTCGTCAGCTCCAGGGTGCGCCGGGTGCGGCCGCGATTGGTGATGCTCAGCCTGCGCAGCTCGATGTCGTCCTCGGGGGAGACGGCGATCTGCATGCGAGTGATCAGGTCCCCCTGCTCGCGACGCAGCTCCACCCGACCCTGGGAGAAGACGGCCTCGTAGGCGTCGGTCGGAGCCAGCGTCGGCTGATGGCCGGCCGACCAGCAGGCGCCGCTCTCCAGGTCGCGCAGGTAGAGGAAGGTCCCCTGGTGGTCACGGGTGGCGTCCTCGCGCCAGCGGGTCAGCGCGAGGTCCTTCCAGCGGCTGTAGCCCGCTCCGGCCGCGCTCACCATCACGTGGAGCCGGCCGTTGGAGAGCAGGTGCACCTCGGGGGTCGGGGTGTGCGGGGTCGAGAAGTGCCTCAGGGCCCGCTCCGAGGCCGGCTCGAACTCCCAGGCCTTGGCCGCTCCTGCCGGGAGCGTGGAGATAGGCACCGCCTTGGAGGCCCGCTCCTGCAAGAGCAGGTCGGCCGCCTGGAAGACGGGATCGGCGGCGAAGCGCCGCTGCATCGGCCCGTCGGCCAGCAGGTTGACCAGGGCGAGAAAGCCCATCCCCTGGTGGTGAGCCATGAAAGAGCGGATGACCACTCGCTCCTGCCCGGGAGGCAAGCGCGAGGGGGTGTAGTCGACCGCCTCGTAAAGCCCATAGCGACCGCGCATCCGCTCTTTTTCCAGACGGCGCAGGTTGGCGCAGGCCAACCCCGGCTCGAAGGGCAAGGCGAGCAGGGTCGCATAGGGCGTGACCACCAGGTCCTCGGCCAGCCCGCGGCGCAGCCCCAGGCTCGGGGCGCCGAAGGAGCGGTACTGATAGGTGAGCTGAGCGTCGGTCGCGTTGTAGGCCGACTCGGAGAAGCCCCAGGGCACCCCGCGCTGCTCGCCGTAGGCGACCTGCTGGGCCACCGCGGCCCGGCAGGTCTGCTCGAGCAGGCTGCCCGGGTGGCAGGGCATCACCAGGGCGGGCATCAGGTACTCGAACATCGAGCCGCCCCAGGAGAGCAGGACTGGCCTGCCCCCGGTGCTCGTCTGCAGCCTGCCCAGCGCGAACCAGTGGTCTTGCGGGACCGCGCCGTGGGCGACGGCCACGAAGCTTCCCAGCCGTGCCTCGGAGGCCAAGAGGTCGTAGAAGCTGTTGTCGAGCCGGTTGGCGGTGACGTTGTAGCCGATGGAGAAGAGGTTGCGGCGCTTGTCGAACAGCAGGCTCTGATCGGCCGAGTCGGCCAGCGTCCTCAGGCGCGAGGCGAGCCCCTCGAGCCTCTCGATTCGCGCGGCGGCCCGCTCGCCTCCCTCCTCCAGCTTGGCGCGCAGTCGAAGCAGCCGGGCGCGACCCGTCTCGTCGGCCCCCTGGAGCCGCTCCAGCAACGCCCCGAGCTCGTCGGCGAGCCTGGGCGCTTGTCGAGCAAGGCTTCGCAGCGAGGGGGCGTCGACCATCTTGCGCAGCCGCTCGCGCAGCCTCTCGGCCCCGTTCAGCTCGGCGCCCAGGCTTTGCAGCGGGTCCCTTTCGCCGGGCGCAAAGAGCTCGAGCCACGGCGCCAGCTCGCCGAGCTCCTGGCCAACCTCGCCCACCTGGCGCTCGAGCGTCTCGTTCCAGCGGCGCAGCTCGGCTGGAGCGCTCGGCCCGAGCGAGGAGCGCAGCCCCTCGGCCATCGCCGCCAGCCGCTTGAGCAGCTCGCGCTCCTCGGAGAGCGAGAGCGGCGAGGCCTCCATCTCGAGCTGCATCCGCCGCAGGCGCGCCGCCACGCCCGGCTGTGCCGGGGCCGGCTCGCCCTCGGGGCTGAAGCCGCACCCCTCGGCCTCCTCGAGCGCCACGTCGAGTGTGTCGCCGAGGCCACCGACGGCCCTGCGGACGACGAGCGGCTCGTCGGCGAGCCCCTCGAGCCCCGCGGCGAGGGTGAGCATGTGGCCGACCAGGTTGCCGCTGTCCACCGAGGAGATGTAGTGCGGGGGCAGCGGCTCGAGGGTGCGGGTGTCGTACCAGTTGAAGAAGTGCCCGCGGTAGCGCTCCATGCGCTCCAAGGTGTCGAGACAGTCCGAGGTGCGCTCGATGAGCCTGCCGGTCGAAAGGTATCCGAGGTCGTGCGCTCCCAGGTTGGCGAGCAGCGCGAGGCCGATGTTGGTCGGAGAGGTGCGATAGAAGACCGCCCCGGCCGGCTTCTCCTGGATGCTGTCGGGCGGAAGGTAGTTGCCCTGGGCGTCGACCAGAGTCTCGAAAAAGCCCCAGGTCCTCCGGGCGAGGTTGTGTAGGAGCCGCTGGTCCTCGGCCGTGGGGAGAACGAGCCGGGGGGGCGTCGGACGGCTGAGCCACCAGGCGAGCAGAGGGGCAAACGCCCACGCGACCAAGAGCGGCAGCAGCGGCCAAGGCGTGGGGGCCCCGGGCCAGAAGGCCAGGGCGGCGCCCGCCGCGACTGCCGACAAAGGGGCGGCGGCCATCGCGATGTAATAGCCAGCCAGGTCCCTGCGGGCCGACCTCTCGGCCTCGCTGGCAGTGCGCCATTCGAGCAGCCGGCGCCGCGAGAGGTGGACCCGCCAGCTTGCCCGGGCGATGGCGTCGAGGTTGTTGAGCGCCTCGGCGGGGAGGCAGGCCAGGGCGAGCAGGGCCTGGGCGAGCTGGCGCCAGAGCCCGCTGCCGAGCTCTCCGAGCTGCATCCTCCAGGGAAGCTCGGAGGGCTTGCGCAGCAGCCGCCCCAGCGCCCCGCAGAGCGCGGGGGCGAGGAGCACCGCGGCAACCAGCAGAGCGAGCGTGGCCCCGAGGCTGGGGACCGCCAGCCCGGCGCCGACCAGGCCGAGGAGCGCCACGGGGACCAGGCTGCGCCGCAGGTTGTCGAAGATCTTCCAGCGGGCGAGCAGGGTGAGCGGGTTGGAGCGCCGCCGCCCGGGGCCCGGCACCCAGGGCAGGAGCCAGGAGGCGATCTGCCAGTCGCCCCGGAGCCAGCGATGGCGCCGGCTCAGCCCGGCCAGATAGGAGGCGGGAGAGTCCTCGTAGAGCACCACGTCGCTGAGCAGACCCGAGCGAGTAAAGCAGCCCTCGATGAGGTCGTGGCTCAGGATGCGGTTGTCGGGCAGCCGGTCGCGCAACGCCTCGCGGAAGGTGTCGACGTGGTAGATGCCCTTGCCGACGAAGGAGCCTTCGCCAAAGAGGTCCTGATAGACGTCGGAGACCTCGCGCGTGTAGGGGTCGACCCCGGCGTCGGCCGAGAAGAGCGCGGCGAACCGCGAGCGCGAGGCGCTGGGCAGGTCGATACCTACCCGGGGCTGGAGGATCCCGTAACCCTCGACCACCCGGCCCCGCTCGGGATCGAACCGGGCCTGGTTCAGCGGGTGGGCCATCGCGCCGATCATCTCCCGCCCCGCGTTCTGGGGCAGGCCGGTGTCGGTGTCCAGGGTGATCACGTACTCCACCCCGCGGAGCAGGTCCGTGCGGCCGACGACCGTCTCGAAGCAGCCCTCGGCCTCGCCGCGAAGAAGGGCGTTGAAATCCTCGAGCTTGCCGCGCTTGCGCTCCCGGCCCATCCAGGTGCGCTCGCGCTCGTTCCACAGTCGCGGGCGATGAAAAAGAAAGAAGCCGTCGCCCTCCTCGGGGCAATGGCGAGCATTGAGCCGCTCGATCCCCTCCTTGGCCAGCCGCAGCAGCTCGGCGTCGCCCGGCATCGATTTCTCCGGCGCGTCTGCAAAGTCGGTGAGCAGGGCGAAGTGCAGGTGCGGATCACGGTTGGCCAGGAAGCGCACCTCGAGCCCTTGCAGAAGCTGCTCGATGCCCCGAGGGCTGGTGAGCATGGTGGGCACCACCACCATGGTTCGCTGCTCGGAGGAGAGCCCGTCCGGGAATTGCAGCTTCGGTAGAGGCCGGGGGCCGACGCGCAGCGTGGCCAGCCAGTTGACCAGGACGACCGCGAGCTGGCTTGCGGCCAGCACCACAGCCAGGCCCAGCCCCGCCAAGGGCAGACCTCGCAGGCCCAGCTCCCAGGCCTTCCAGAGCACCGCAGCGCTGGGCAAGGCGGTCAAGAGCCCTGTCGCCGAGAGGTAGGCCGCGACTGGGAAGCGGCGGCCGAGGCGCTCCCATCTCATGCGCAGCGTCGGTCGCATTCCGACCGCGCGCTCGAGCTCGGGGCGGCCGCGGTCCACCAAGAAGTAGCCCACGTGCCCCCGGCGTTCTCCTCCCCCGCGGGCCGCTTGGGCGCGGGCGAGCTGCACCGCCTTGACCGCGATCTCCTGCTCGGGCAGCGGGCTGCGGTGGGCGATCTCCTCCACCACGTGGCGGTAGAGGTCGCGGGAGACGAAGTCCATGCGGCCGTAGACGCCAGAGGGGTCTCTGCGCAGCGCCCGCTCGACAGCGCTCATCGACTCCACGAAGTCGCGCCAGTCGCGGGTGGAGAGAAAGCGCAGGCTGGTGATGCTGTTGCCGACCGAGACCTGGTCGGCCGCCTGGTTCTGGCTCTCCTTCAGGACGAGCTGCTCGACGGTGCGGCCTCGCTCGGAGAGGCTCTGTTCGAGCCAGGCGAGCGGGAAGGCCAGCCCCGGCCCCTGGTCTTGCAGCCTCCGAAACAGCTCGGCGACAAAGGCGCTGGAGAGCGGGGGGGCGTCCTCGACCATCTCGGCGAGGACCAGCACCCGCCCCTTCATCTCTTGCTCCGAGACGCCGATGAGCCGGTCGGCCCAGAAGCTCGCGCGCTCCTGGTCCCTGCGCTCGGAGACCACCCGGGCTGCCACCCGGCGCAGGTTCTCCACCAGCGCCAGGCGCAACATGATCGGCACGGCCCACAGCTCGCCCAGCTTGAGGGGCGAGACGGCCTGATAGGAGGCGATGAAGGCGCTCAGGCTCTCCAGGTCGAGCCGGCCGTCGGCGTGGGAGATCATCTCGAGGACCAGGTCGTAGACCCGGGGGTAGCCGGCCAACGGGCCACTGGCGAGCTGTGGCAGCTCGCCGCTGTAGCTGCGCGGCAGGTGGCGGCGGGCCATGCGAATCTGCTCGAGGACCAGGTAGTGATTGTCGATAAGCCACTCCCCCGCCGGAGCGATGCGCCGCTGGTTGCGGACCGACTCCTCCAACAGGGCGTGCGTCTCCAGGAGGAAGGCCTCGTTCTCCGTGAGGCGGCCCAGCAGCCTGTCGGGCCCGGGCCGCGCGGCGAGCTTGTGCCAACCGGCCAGGGCCTGGGCGTGCTCGCGCAGTTGCCCGACGCTGTAGAGCTCGGAGCGAAAAGGCTGCTCCTCGCCGGCGGACGCAGACCCGCTCAGGGGCCGCGGGGCGCTGCGGAGCCGGGAAAAGGCTGGTGACATGGGGGTCCCTTCTCCCCTTGGCGCAGGGAATCCGACGGCAGAGGAGGTCCGCCGGCGCCACCTGGGGATAAGCATTCGAGTCGATGTCGAGGGCGACGACCCGGTTCATTCGGGTGGCCGAAAGGCGACGCCCCCCTCCAGCCAGCGCCAGGGAGGCGCCGGGCGGCGAGCGAAAGCTCGCGAGCTCTAGCCCCGAAGAAGGACGCGCCCCGCAAAGAGCGGGCGCCTGGGTGTCGTAAGCGACAGCCCTTATAGGTCCCAGAGTTCAGGGGTGTCAAGGGCCGGCGGGATAACGGTGGGTGTTTTGGCTTTTCGCAGTGCGGCCCGTGGGTTTCGACGCCGGGGCTCATTTCGCCCTCACCCAAGCCGGCCGAGCCGGAACCAAGATGAATCCGGGAGATCGGGGCGGCC
>DHSB01000010.1:18871-27383 GCA_002408385.1 Myxococcales bacterium UBA5297 | reverse complement strand
CCGGGAGATCGGGGCGGCCGGCAGGCCCCAGTCGTCAGACTTCAGGCTGCAGATTCTTGCCAATCTGGTCAAACTCTGCCGAGTAGGTCCCCAACCCCTTGGGCGCAGCCAGTCATCCCGAGCTTCGCACCGGTCGTCTCGTGGCTGCGGCCTTCCGACCCTCGTGCGCGCCGGCCTTTCCCGTCAGCCCGAGCGAGCTCGAGGTCCGCGTCGACCAGGTGAGAGCTGGCCGACCGCTGCAAATCCGCTGCGCTTGATTCGCCTGGCCTCTGGTACCAGCTTCGCTCCCGCTGCCAGTCTGAACCGAGCCGGAACCCGCCGGCATGGGGGGCGGCATTGCCCGGGGGGGAGAGGTCATTGTCGATTACCCATTGAAATAACTTCGAGCGCTGCCAGTGCGGCAAGTGCCCGGGGTATTTGTCGAGAGCGCTTTGGGCCAAGGCGAAGAACGCAACCATCGATTGGAATTCCCGGCGAGCTCCCGCCGGCCAAGGTTTATCGAGGGGATCTACTGCGCTGCCACCGTCGGCAAATCCAGGTGCGACGACCTCGACAAGACCAAGCGGTGTATGTGTCCGACCTGCCCGGTCTGGGAGGACTACGCTCTGCAGGGCACGTGCTTCTTGCGTCGGCGGCGCTGCCGAGTAACGGGCGTACCGCGCAAAAGCGCTCGGCGGCAAAGGGCCACCGTCACCGCATTCGTCGCGTTCGCGGCTGGCTCTACCGCAGACCCCGCGCGCCGGTCTCGCTCGCCTGGCAACGCCCTGCGGCGCGCGGGTCTCGCAGACTCTTCCACGGACCTCGAACCGCATTGTTGCCCGCTGCCGAAAGCGGGCGGCCCTCCATCGCTTCGGCGATCCGCCGTCCCCGGCTGTCAGCCCCATCGCCTACTATCCTCCGCCGAACCCGGAGGCCCGAATGGCCAAACCCAAGACCCTCTACTCCTGCCAGTCCTGCGGCCACAAAGAGCCCAAGTGGCTCGGGCGCTGTCCCGACTGCGGCGGCTGGAACACGCTGGTCGAAGAGGTGGAGGAGCGCGAACAGAAGCGCGGCTGGGGCACCCTTTCGACCGGCGGCAAGCCGGTGCGCCTGCTCGATGTCACCGCCGATCGCGAGGACCGGATGCTCACCGCCATCGGCGAGCTCGACCGGGTCTTGGGCGGCGGGGTGGTCGCCGGCGGCCTGGTGCTGCTCGGGGGCGATCCGGGCATCGGCAAGAGCACGCTGCTGCTCGCCGCGCTCGCCAAGCTCTCGCACCACGGCTCGGCGCTCTACGTCACCGGCGAGGAGTCGCTGCGCCAGACGCGCATGCGCGCCGAACGCATGGGAATCGACGCCGAGAACCTGCACCTGATGGCCGAGACCGACGCCGAGAAGGTCATCGCCGCGGCCGGCAAGCTCAAGCCCTGCGCGCTGGCGGTCGACTCCATCCAGACGCTCTTCTTGCCCGAGCTCGGCAGCGCCCCGGGCACCATCAGCCAGGTGCGCGAGTGCTCCGGGCGCCTGATGGCCTATGCCAAGCGCACCGAGACCCCCACCTTCATCGTCGGCCACGTCACCAAGGACGGCGCCATCGCCGGGCCGCGGGTCCTCGAGCACATGGTCGACACCGTCCTCTACTTCGAGGGCGACCGCGGGCATCCCTACCGCGTGCTGCGCGCCCACAAGAACCGCTTCGGCTCGACCAACGAGATCGGGGTCTTCGAGATGAAGTCGAGCGGGCTGAGCGAGGTGCTCGACCCCTCGGCGCTCTTCCTGGCCGAGCGGCCCGTCGATGCGTCGGGCTCGGTGGTCACCGCCTCGGTCTCGGGGACCCGGCCGCTGCTCGTCGAATTGCAGGCGCTCGTCGCGCCGACCGGCTACGGCACCGCGCGGCGCACGACGATGGGGGTCGATCACAACCGGGTCGCGCTGCTCGCCGCGGTGCTCGAGAAGAAGGAGGGCGTCGACCTGGCCGGCTGCGACCTGTTCGTCAACGTCGCCGGCGGCATCGAGCTCTCCGAGCCGAGCGCCGACCTCGCCATCCTCGCCGCGCTCGTCTCCAGCGTGCGCGACCGGCCGCTCGACGCGAAGACGATGGTCTTCGGCGAGGTCGGCCTCGCCGGCGAGGTGCGCGCGGTGGCGCAGGTCGAGCCGCGGCTTGTCGAGGCGGCCAAGATGGGCTTCAAGCGCGCGGTGCTGCCGGCGGCCAGCGTGCGCAACCTCGAGAGCCCGCCGCTCGCGCTGGTGCCGGTCTCGACGATCGGCGAGGCGCTGCAGGCGCTGTTCGAGCGGTAGTCGGATTTGCGAGGAGCCTCGGGCGGGCTTGCCGACGCAGAGCGACGGCTTGCCTGTCGCGTCGGTTTCACGCCAGACACGGTGTCGAAGGGGTGACCGGCGGGAGGCAGAGAGCCCTCCGCCGGTCACTCGTATCGTGACCGCGCTTTGCGCAAGACCTGCTGGCAAGACGCCCCAGGCTCTGGGAGTGCCCACAGAAGGCGCCGCCCCCGCGCCCGCCCATGGCCCCCCCAGCGCAATCGCCAGCGGATCAGTTGCAGGACACCCCTTGGAGCTGGCAGGTGCCGCTGATGCACGCGGCCGGAGGCATGCAGCTTGGCCCCGAGAGGTCGTTGCACGTTGCGCCATCGGCAGCCGCCGCAACACACGTGCCGCTCGCCTGGCCTTGGACCATTCGGCAAAACCCGCTGGCCCGGCAGAGCGTGACGCCTCCGGCAATGAAGCCGCAGGGCTGTCCAGCATCGGCGAAGGAGACTGCCTGGCAGGTGCCTCCGTTGCACAAGAGCCCTGCGGTCGGGTCACAGTCGCTGCTCTGATTACAAGCGCCCCCGGCCCCCGAGGCGGCACTGCACGTACCATTGCGGCAAGCCAGCGGTGACTTGCACGGCAAGCTGACGCCGCAGGGCGCCCCCGCAGCCCCAGGGCTGACGCACATTCCGTTGGACGCGCACTTGAGCCCGTCGGCACAGCGCTCGCCATTGGCGCACGAAGAGCCGGCAGGAACCGTCGCCGCGCAAGTCCCGCAGGCCGAGGTCATCCGGCAGGCCCCGCTCTGGCACTGCTCGTCCGCCCCGCAGACGCTGCCGTTGGGGAGGGTTCCCGCGGGAAAGTCGCAGGCGGCCGGAAGGTTGTCGCTGAAGAGGTCCTGACACGAGAGCCCGGCAAAGCTCGCGGCGCAGGTGCTCATCTGCTCGGCGAGGAAAGTCACGCCCTTCGCGGAGAAGGTCTCCTCGCAGCCAATCCGATTGCGCGCGCGGCAGGTGGCTACGTCGCCGTAGTTGATCTGCGCGCTAAATCCCGCGCACCGCTGAAGCAGGTTGCAAACGGCTCCGATGTGGGCATCACAGGCCTGGGCGGGAGAGACCGGAGTGACGCAATTCTCGCAGGCACCCCATTCCGAGCCGTCCGAGTTGCAGGTCCGCTCGCCGGTGCCGCCGGTATCGCATTCGCAGGCCTCGGTCGAACCGGCGGTGCAGACGCTGCCGTCCTTGCTCGAATCCTCACCCGACCCACAACCCCCCAGGAACACCAGCACAAGCACCTTCACCGCTGATTTCATTGTGATCCCTCCGTTTGGGAATTAGCAGCACAGAAACAGAAGGCATGCCACGGGCAACAAGCGCCCCGGTACCCTCCGGCCGACGAGTATGGCCGATGGGGCGGGGCTGCGTCGAGGAGCCAAGCGCTCGCCCTGGCTTACCCAGACTCTCGGCGTCGGCCCCTGCCTGGCCAAGGACCGGGGCTCAGCGGCGGTTCTCCACAAATCCCGCGACTGCAGCATTGCGGTTAACGCGCGACAGCGCTTCCGTGCTGCGCAGCTTCACCTCGCGAAGGCGGCGCCGCGGCCTGAGCTCGCAAAGAAGGCGAGCGTGTCTTGCCGCCGGGTGCGGCGCTCGACGGTGCCCGTCATGCCGACCGGGCTCTTGCATCGAGGCAGCCGGGCGCCACCGAACCGGTCCGTTCGGTATCCCCGGGGCGTCGCTCCGACGCTCGGCACGTCAGACTGCCGAGCCACCCGCGCTATTGGAGCCAACTCCACCAGCGCAGGCTGGCGTCCTTGATCTTTTCGGACACGTGCTTTCTGGCGAGGCGCTCGAAAGGACGGTATGCGGGCATCCGCTCGTGCACCTCGTAGCTGCCGTGCCATCGCAGGCGGATCACATAGCGGCGCTCACCGAGGCGAACGCGCCACCAGTACCTGTGGTTGTTCTTCTTGCGCGTGACCGAGGCGAAGTCGCGCCAGGGAACAAAGGCGCCCCACCAGTGCCGCTGACCTGGCGTGTCGAGCCGCCGGCGCCTCCCGAAGACCGAGAGCAACATCACGCCCTCGTCGCTGAGGACGAGCCGCTTGGGGATCCAGGCCGCGAAGACGCCGACCACCGCCACTCCCACGACGGTCCCGAGTGAGATTCGCGCTTTGCCGGTGATCATGAGCGCGAGCGGCAGAAAGGCACCCACGCCGAATAGAAAGAGCCCTGCCAGCAGCGCGCCGACGTTGGGGGCGACCGAGCCGGCATCGTCTCGCAAGAAGAAGCTCCACAGTGACTGAGCGGAGCTCGGCTGCTGGGAAAGACGTGTCTTCCTTGACGGACGGGGCATCTGGTTCCTGGTTCCTGCCGCGGTTGGCCTGGCGCATTTCTGGGCGTCTGAGTGCAGCAAAAGAGGGGCAAGTGGCCAGTGCGACAAGGAAAAAGCAGGCGCTCCAGCGACCCTGGCGCCGAGTATGACCGTCTGTGTGGGCCTGCGTCGAGACGCTCGACACCAGCCTGTGCGCCCGCCGCGGTGTCGGCGTGCAATTGAGGGCCCCAGGAGATCCTCGCCGCAGGCCAGGCAGCCAACCCGCAGGGAGCTCTCGGCGAGCAGCCGCACGTCAGGGACGCATGCCGCCGGGCGGCGGCGCTTGCCTCTTCCGAACACCTGGCGAAACTCTCCATCCCGGTGGGCGCCTGCGGCAACCTGCCGCCCGAGCTCGCGGAGAAGGTACTCGCCGACGGCGACGCCGACTTCGTGGCGTTCGGCCGGCCGCTCACCGCCGACCCGGAGATCGGCCGCAAGCTGCGCGAAGGGCGCCCCGCCGACGTGCGCCCCAGCACCCGCTGCAACCAGCTATGCACCGGCAACGCCTTCTTCGGGAAGGCGCTCGGCTGCGCGGTCAACCCGGAGGTCGGGTTCGAGGGGACGCGGAAGATCGAACGGGCCGACAAGCCCAAGCAGATCGCGATCATCGGCGCCGGACCGGCCGGCCTCGAGGCCGCTCGGGTGGCCGCGCTGCGCGGGCACACGGTCGAGGTCTTCGACAAGAACCGCTACCTCGGCGGCGTGCTCTGGCCGGCGGCCACCCCGGTCTTCAAGCGCGCGGTGCTGCCGGCGGCCAGCGTGCGCAACCTCGAGAATCCGCCGCTCGCGCTGGTGCCGGTCTCGACGATCGGCGAGGCGCTGCAGGCGCTGTTCGAGCGGTAGTCGCTCGAGAGCCTGTCGGCAACTCTACGGCGTATCGCGCGAGGCGGGCGCGCGGTCGTCTCGCCGGCCTGCGTGCGCGGATGAAGCGAGGTTGAGGTCGACTTTTCGACGGGGCTTCACGCCGCTCTCGGCCTCGTCGCTCATGTCGACCGCGCGGCCACCCGCGCTGCCCTCCCCGCCCGCTCCGCGTGGCGCGCGAGGGCTCGTCCACCTCATTTCAGCGAGCTCGTGCCCCGGTGCGCTCGGCCCGCGCGAGGATCAGCTCTCCGGCGATGCTGATGGCGATCTCCGCCGGCGTCTCCGCCTCGATCGCCGTTCCGATGGGGGTGTGAATCCGCGCGATCGCCTCCTGAGGGATGCCCGCCTCGCGGAGCCTGGCGGCGATGGAGGCGCTCTTCGACCTGCTGCCGATGACCCCGAGGTAGGCGACCTCGGTGCGCAGCACCTGCTGCTGCACCGAAAAGTCGTGGGCGTGCCCCCGAGTCATCACCACCACGTAGTCGGCGGCGGTCAGGGTGATCGTCTCGGCGATCTTCGCAAAATCGCCCAGCAGCACCGTCTCGGCTCCGGGGAACCGCTCCCGCGAGGCGAACTCCTCGCGGTCGTCGATGACGACGCAGCGAAACCCGACGTGGGCGAGCACCGGCACCAGCTCCTGGGCGATATGGCCGCCGCCGAAGATCACGACCCGGCCCGCGCGCACCAACGGCTCGGAGTAGTAGCGCCTTCCGGCGATCTCCATCTGCACCGCACGGCTCGCCCAGAGCGGGGCGAGCGGCTCCGCGGGCACGGCCAGGCCCGAGAGGCCTTGGCTGCGGCTGAAGAGGCCCATGTTCCAGGCCGAGGCGTCGGTCAGGTCGGTGACCAGCCAGGCGTCCTCGTCGCGACTGAACCCGGCCACGATGGCCTCGACCCGCGCGAGGTTGGCGCTCTCGTTTGCAGCGACGAACTGGAAGTGGACCTTCACCTCGCCGCCGCAGATCATCCCCAGGTCTTCCACCTCGTTGCGGGCGAGGACGAAACCCTCCAGGCGAGAGCGCTTTTCATCGAGGATCTTCGCGGCGAGCCCCTCGGCGCGGTGCTCGACGGCGCCGCCTCCGATGGTTCCGCGCAGCCTTCCCTGCCGGGTCACCAGCATCCTCGCCCCCGCCTCCCGGGGAATCGAGCCGGTGCTGGCGACGACGGTGACGAGCACCGCGTCTTCGCCGCTCTCCAAGCGCTCCTTCAGCAGGCCAAACATCGCTCTCATCGGACGAGACTCCCGGGTCGTTGGGGGAAAGGGAGGATAGCTCGAACGCGCGCGGGTCGAGTTGCTCAGAGGATGGAAGGTCGGTGCGGGACCGCCGTCGGTCTTCACCTTGGCTATCAGGTGTCGCTCGCTCTCAAAGGCTCGTCGAAGGCTTTGGGATAGGCGGACTGGGCCAGGGTTGCTCGGACGGGACTCAAAGCGACTCTGCCGCTCCCTCCTTGCCCCCAAGCCTTGCGGCTCCTGTCCGCAATAAGGGCTTCGCCGCCTTGCAACACCGGCCAAGCCAAAGCGCGCGCCCTGGTGACTGCCGCCGGCTCAATGGACCTATTTTCGCCTGACGCAGACCCGAACCAAGGAGAGATGCCATGAGCGGCTTCGAGCACCTGTTGGCCCCGGGGAAGATCGGCAGCCTCGAGCTCCCCAACCGCATCCTGCTGAGCCCGATGGGAACCGAGATGTGCACCCCCGACGGCAAGTCGACCCCGGCTCCCCCCTCTGCTGCCCGACAGCGTCGCCGGGCTCGACTCGAAGCAGGTGGTCGACGTGCTCGACTTCCACCTCGGGGCGCCGCTCGGCAAGCGGGTGGTGGTCGCCGGCGGCGGTCTCTCGGGTTGCGACGCCGCGCTCGAGATAGCGGAGAAGGGCCACGAGGTCACCCTTGTCGAGATGCTCGACGAGATCGCCCGCGACATGCTCATCACCAACCGGATCACGCTGCTGCGCCAGCTTGCCGAGCGCGGGGTCAAGGTGCTCACCGGGCGGACCATCACCGCCATCGAGGAGGGGGCGGTGGTCGCCCAAGGCCCCAACGGCCGCGAGGAGATCGCGGCCGACAGCGTAGTCGCGGCCTTCGGCGTCCTCCCGGCCACCGAGCTGACCGAGGCCCTGAGGCAGCGCTACGGCGCGAGGGTCCACCCGGTCGGCGACTGCGTCAAACCGCGCAAGGTGGGCGACGCGGTCAACGACGCCTACGCGCTCGCGCTGACCTTGTGAGGTCGTGCGGCGGGCCGGCCGGGTCGGGCGACCGTTCGCTCGCCCGGCCGGCTTGGCCGACACTGGTCGAATCCAAGAGGTACGAGCCGAAGAAGGTACCGCCGTCGTCTCGACGACTCGAGCGCTCCTCGCTCGAGGTTGGCCCGTCCGCGGGGATTTCGGGCATCCCGACCTCCGCGAGGCATCGCTCGATCTGCCGGAGGAGGGGACAGTCTTCTGCCTTCACGGCTCGGATGTGCAGCGGTGCAGTCTTGCCTCACCCGAGTTGGCCTCCGCGGCGATCCCGCCGGAGGCGATCCGTCGGCGCGATCGCGGCAATCGCGAGGGCTGCAGCCGCCAGCGGCCGCACTTCGCGAACCCGGCCGCCGGCTATCGAGCTGTCACCAACGCCCACGGGGCCCACGCGGCGAGGCTCTCCGCCGGCCCGGCGGTCACATATCGACCGCACCTGCGATTCGCCCGAGCCTGAGCCGGTGGCGCACAGGGACGGCCCGGCCACTCGTCGAGTGCGACAAGCGCGGTGCAGGCGCCCGCCTTCGACTCATCGAGTGGTAGGAAGGCGTGGTAGGCGCCGGTTCTCGACTCATCGAGTGGCAGGAAGGGGTGGTAGACGCCGGTTTTCGACTCATCGAGTGCTAAGAAGGCCTGGCAGGTGCCGGTCTTCGACTCATCGAGTGCCGAAAACGTCGCGCAGCCGAAGGTTTTTGACTCATCGAGTGGCGAAGAGGCTGCGGAGGCAGCGAATTTTGACTCATCGAGTGGCGAAGAGGCGGGTTGGGCAGCGAATTTCGACTCATCGAGTGGCGAAGAGGC